>DATGXS010000073.1:0-156418 GCA_035298745.1 Lentimicrobium sp.
ACCGGTTGATTATGTTAACCCATTGATAGGGACTTTCAGCGATTTTAGTCTTTCAAACGGAAACACTTATCCTGCAATCGGATTGCCATTTGGAATGAATTACTGGACACCACAAACTGCTAAGAATGGTGATGGCTGGCAATATACATATCAGGCCAAGAAAATCACCGGGTTCAAGCAAACCCATCAGCCAAGCCCATGGATAAACGATTATGGATGTTTTTCTTTAATGCCAATGGTCGGCAAACCGGTTATTGATCCATTAAAAAGAGCCTCCTGGTTTTCGCATAAATCTGAAATTTCAAAACCCAATTATTACAGTGTTTATCTGGCTGATTATGATGTAACTACTGAAATCACTGCTACTGAAAGAGCTGCTCAGATAAGGTTTACGTTCGGTGATAATGATACAGCACTGATTGTGATTGATGGGTTTCATAAAGGATCATCTTTGAAATACATTCCATCCGAAAATAAAATAGTTGGCTATAGCAGTTACAATAGTGGCGGTGTTCCTGCTAACTTCAGGAATTATTTCGTAATCCACTTTAATAGTCCTGCTATTAGTACTTCTGTTTGGAACGACACTGTCATTTCCAAAGGGTCAGAAATACAAGCCAAAAAAGCCGGAATGATTCTTGAATTCATTATTTCTTCCCAGAAAGTTATTAATATTCAGGTTGCATCATCGTTTATTAGTTTGGAGCAGGCAGAGTTAAATCTGCAAAGAGAGGTCGGCAAAGATACTTTTGAACAAACACTCGCGAAAGCAACTGAAATATGGAATAAAGAGCTTGGTAAGATTGAAATAGAAGGTGGCACAAAGGATCAGTTAACAACTTTCTACACAGCGCTTTACCGTACTTTCCTATTTCCAAGGAAATTTTATGAGTACAATAAAGATAACCAAATGGTACATTACAGTCCGTTTAATGGCGAAGTATTGCCCGGACCGTTATTCACCGACAATGGATTTTGGGATACTTTCAGGGCTGCTTTTCCATTGAGTACTATTTTAAATCCTGAGCTTAACAGTCTTATGATGGAAGGTTTATCCAACACCTACAAAGAAAGTGGCTGGCTTCCTGAATGGGCGAGTCCGGGTCATCGTGATTGTATGATAGGATCAAATTCTGCAGCAATTATCGCTGATTCTTATCTCAAAGGAATTCGGGGGTATGATATTAACACATTGTATGAAGCGATTTTAAAGAATTCAGAAAATCAGGGACCATTATCCTCAGTTGGGAGGCTTGGAGTGGAATATTACAACTCACTTGGATACATCCCTTACGATGTTGATATAAATGAAAACGTTGCAAGAACTCTTGAATATGCTTATGATGATTTTTCCATAATGAAACTTGCTCAGGCACTTGGCCGACCAAAGAGTGAAATTGACATTTTTTCGAAGCGTTCACAGAATTACCGTAATGTGTTTAATCCTGGTACCCGGTTCATGCAGGGCAGGAATAAGGATGGATCATTTCAAACTCCCTTTGTTCCCGAGAAATGGGGTGATGCATTTACTGAAGGATGTTCATGGCATTATACCTGGTGTGTATTCCATGATATTAAGGGCTTGCAAAAACTGATGGGAGGTAAACAAATGTTTGCTTCAAAGCTTGATTCTTTATTCACAGCTCCTCCCCTCTTTGATTTCTCTTATTATGGTTATCAGATACATGAAATTACCGAAATGCTGATTGCAGATATGGGACAATACGCTCATGGTAACCAACCCATTCAGCATGGAATCTATTTGTTTAATTATGCTGAACAGCCTTGGAAAACACAATATTGGGTGCGTGAAGCGATGAACAGGCTTTACACATCACTTCCTGACGGATTGTGTGGTGATGAAGATAATGGTCAAACTTCAGCATGGTATGTGTTCTCAGCTATGGGCTTTTATCCTGTTTGTCCCGGAACTGGTGAATATGTTCTCGGGGCTCCCCTGTTCAACAAAATAACCTTACATCTGTCAGATAACAAAAGATTTACCATTAGTGCGAAAAACAATAATGCTGAAAACAGATATAAGCTTGAATCGAAATTGAATGGTAAAGCTTACACAAAACTATACCTAACCCATTCTGATTTAATGAAAGGTGGAGAAATGGATATTATCATGAATAATAAACCGAATAAGGCAGTTAAGTTAAGTACTGATGATTTACCATTTTCTGCTTCAAATTGATCCTCACCTTAATTATGTAACAGCCTCTGTTATAGACATCTGACTTAGATATCATGAAGATCCCTATAACTCAACTTCCGTTTAACCTCCATTCAACATCCTTTTAACCTCCGTTTATCATCCATCCTATTAAGCATTCTTGAATGAATGTTGAATGAAGGCTGAAAGGATGCTAAATGGAGGTTAAAGAAAACAGATCTTCAATAAATTTTAGAATCAACCAAAAATTAAGAAAAAAAATGAGGCTATCACAATGTGACAGCCTCAATTTGTAGAATATGATTAGAACTTTGGAAATTGCTTTATTAATATCTTTCGTTAGCTAGTCCAAATAAGAATCCCAGACCAATCATGAAACCTCCTGGTTGAGTAATATCTAATGCTGCTTCTGATACATCTGAAAGTATAACTCCATTTTTTACCTTCCAATATCTTTCCTCAAGCGGGAAAGCATAGCCTAAATCGAGATAAAACCTGTTCTTTTGACCGGCTTTGAAACTAAACCTTCCTTTAAGATCTATTGTTCCACCGCTTAAGCACTCTAAACTGGTCTTTTTCTCAGTACCATCAATGGTTTCAAGGTCCATCTCTAAATTATCAAGACCTGTAGCACCAGTATAATTAATTCCTAAACCAAAAGTTCTTTCAGTTTTGAAATCATATCTTAATCCAAAGCTATACTTATATCCCCAGCCCCCCAGACCAAGACCACCTTCAATGAAAGTTTTATCTAAAACCCTAACATTGGCTGCTACACCTAACAGGCCGGTATATGCATTAATTCCAGTGCCTAGACCTAAGTATACTTTTGGAAGGGTAAATGCATCTTCCTGAGCCTTAATGGTTCCTGCAGATAAAATGAAAATTACAAAAATGGTTAAGATCTTTTTCATGGTTAGTAAGTTTGTGGTTGACTAATTTAAGCAATTTATACCACAAATATAAAATTTACATTTAACTATCCAAAACAAATTTAAAACATCATCACCAAAGTAAATTAATAGGTCAATTTTTCTATAGCTTCTTTATTTCTTTCTTCAATGCGCCTGTATATTTCATTCTGAAAATCAGGAAATTCAGTTACTGTCTTTGTAAAAAGCACTTTACCATCTTCCAGATAACTTATAACGTCACATAAATTAGTCAGGGTTTCAAGCACATGAGACGTTACGATTATAATCCTGGATTCTTTGAGATTTAACAGTATTGATCTCAATATTCTCACTGTTTCAAGATCAAGTCCATTAAATGGCTCATCAAGTATCATAACCTCTTTATTCTGTTTAATTACAGACAGAATAGCCAATTTCTTTTTCATTCCTGTGGAATAGGTATCGATCAGGTCCTTCAGGGGCAGCTTAAAGAGCTCATTCCACTGGGCGATGTTAAAACCATCACTTTTAAAAATCTTTAAATGTTCTTCACCGGTTATATTTGGATAGAAATAATTTTCAGTTTCAAGGTACGAGATGTATTTACGGTTAATTTTCTGCCCGTTTAATAAAATTTCACCACTATCATTTTTCTTTATCCCATAAATTGTATTTAACAGGGTAGTCTTGCCTGCTCCATTCAATCCAACAATACCATGTATGCTATTATTCTGAAATGAAAGATCAACCGACGAAAGAACAGGTGTCTCTTTCTCATAAGAAACATTGAGATTGTTAATGATAATCATACAGGTATTGTTTTAAATTTTGTATTGAACGGAAGTAAAATCTTATTGTAAGTATAATCACCAGAGGCAGAAGAAAGGGTAAAAGAACACTGATAATTCCCAGCATGTTAAACGGCTGCCCGCCCGACCTGGTATTTGGGGTGTAAAAACTGTACTTGCATAATATTGCATACGTGTGAATGAACAGAATGATAAGATAAGGTAAAACAGCAAGATACCAGTACCCGGTATGCAATAACAGAAATAAAGAAATGAGAGGTATTAACGGAATTGTGTAAAGGATTAGTTGAGCACTTATTTTATGTTTTACAAAAAGCAGCGGTGGTTTCTCAAATGAAAGAATATATTGCAAGGGTTCATTTTTCCCGGTAAATCCAACGGTTATCAAACCAAATATCAATATAGCAACCGGAATACTTCCAAGCCAGAAGCAAGTCGTTATTGATGATACCCAGGTAAGAATGAGCCAATAGAAATTTTTCCTGATACCTGCTTTCCATTCATAATTACTGTCAGGTATATGCTTTTGGATGAAAAAATTTATAGTTTTCAGCCTGAATGGTCTTGCTATAAGTGTAATAATGACAATTGAACTTACCAGTAAAAGAAGTATAACAGGCTCCCAATGTACTGTTAATCCGAGAAGAACAGGCAATAAACAAATGAGGTATTCAGTGATTTGAAGAAAAGTATACTTGTCAACCTGCGTTTTGAGAAATTTTGTATCTGATCTATTAATATGCAGAAGGAAAATGGAAAGCGCGGCTAATAATGAGATAATTATACTGCCATCATGATTATTTGTAGCCATGTATGCCAGGAAAATTATATTTGTGAGCAGAAAAGCGACAAAGAGAAAACGCAGCAATCCAAGATCGTTTATTATTCTGCCGGTTTGTTTGATCCGGATAAGAAGTATTGACTGGATCATCAGGTTTAAAGATTGAAGTGTGCACTAAGTTAATTGGATAATGAAAATAAATTCAATTTATTGCACTAACAAAAGCACTTTTGAGCTGTTCTTGTAATCTTTCTATCTTTGAAAGTATAATAACCTGCAATTCTTTATGGCAAAATTATTCGAACCCCTTAAAATAAAGGAAGTCACTTTTAAAAACCGCATTGCCGTTTCGCCAATGTGCCAGTATTCGTCTGAAAATGGTTATGCCAACGACTGGCACCTGGTTCATCTTGGCAGCAGGGCTGTTGGAGGTGCCGGACTGATCATAGTGGAAGCGACATCGGTTTCACCGGAAGGAAGAATATCACCCGGTGATCTCGGAATATGGGAGGATGGACATATTGCACCACTTAAGAGGATTGTAGATTTCATTCATGCCAATGACTGTGTGGCGGGAATTCAAATTGCGCATGCAGGAAGAAAAGCTTCACATAGTTCACCGTGGAAAGGTGGTATTCAGTTAGATAACTCTAATGGAGGTTGGCCTACCGTTGCTCCGTCCCCTATCGCATTTGCCGAAAATGAAATTGCGCCTGAAGAACTTGATAAGAGTGGTATCAATAAAATTGTAAGCGATTTCAGGGCTGCAGCTGAAAGAGCCCTGAAAGCTGGTTTCAAAGTGCTTGAAATACATGCTGCACATGGTTATCTGATACATGAATTCCTGTCACCACTAACTAATCATAGATTTGATGGATATGGCGGATCTTTTGAAAACAGGATACGGTTACTTCTTGAAGTTATCAGCGCTGTTCAGTCAGTTTGGCCGGCTGAACTGCCCCTGTTTGTGAGGCTATCAGCGACCGACTGGTATGAAGAAGGTTGGGATATTGAACAAACGGTTAAGCTTGCTGCAGTATTAAAAAATGAACGAGTTGATTTAGTTGATTGCTCATCAGGTGGTAATATCATGAGCCAAAAAATAAAGGTTGGTCCTGGGTATCAGGTTCCTTTTGCTGAAGAAGTGAGGAAAACCGGAATCCTTTCCGGCACTGTGGGACTTATCACATCAGCACAGCAGGCTGAGGAAATACTTCAAAATAAACAAGCTGATTTGATATTGTTTGGGCGTGAGATGTTAAGAAATCCATATTTTGCGTTGCACGCAGCCAGAGACCTCGATGAAAAAGTAGAATGGCCGGTGCAGTATACCAGAGCCAGGTAACTCCGTCCTTTAGGGCGGAGTTGCAGTGCCCCCTCTTCCTTGACGTCATTTTAGGGATGATTTATCTATCCCCATTCCAAACAAAGCGAAATCGTATTTTACCGGATCTTCAGGATCAAATTCTTTGAGTCTTTCAGTTAATTCAATTACTGATTTCCAGTCATTTTGCTTTCTTGATAATAAACCAAGTTCACGGGCTGTTCTGCCTGAATGAACATCAAGCGGACAACAGAGCTGAGAAGGTAAGATTCGGTTCCATATTCCAAAATCAACTCCTTTATTATCCTGTCGTACCATCCACCGCAAAAACATGTTTATTCTCTTGGCAGTGCTTCCCATGGAGGGATCAGCAATATGCTTTTCAGTCCTCTTTAAGTGTGGCAGTGAAAGAAACTGCTTCCTGAAATGTATGATGGCGGGATAGATTGTACTCTCACCACCTTTGAACCCGTCAGCAAAAGCTGCTTCTAATCCATCATGATTAACATATATATCACGCAGGGTTTCAATAAAAAACAAGATATCACTTTCATTGAAAGTTCTGTGAACAAACGATTTGAATTGTTTAAGATCCCTATCGCCCGAGTCCCTGATGAACAAATACGGCTGATCATCCATCAGTTGCATCAACTTATGGCCGTTTTTTAAAATACTGATCCTGTTGCCCCAGGAAATAGTTGCCACCAGGAAACCGGCAATTTCACGGTCTTCCTTCCTTGCATATCGGTGTGGCACACTGATGGGATCAGTTTCAATAAAGGCCGTACGGTTATAAAAGGCTGTCTTTTCATCCAGCAGCATTTTAAGATCTGACCAATTCATTTTTGTTACCATTAAAATTGATGCCTGATATCACCATTAAAAAAATACTACCGGCTATTTGTTGATGCTTTAACTCAAAACCTGATTTACTGAATTGCTTTCTCTTCAGTAAAAAAACCTTCTCTCGACAATAAATGATCCAGATTAGCTACACCATATACAACAACTGCAGTGCACACTGCTGCATGGTTCTGGTAATCGGGGATGCTTTTATTATATAAGTCCCGCTCGGTGTGCCAAATTTCACCATAGTTAAAGTTATAGCCGGCCACATCTTCAATACCAAAGCTTATGGTTGGAACCCCTTCAACAGCAAATGGAGCATGATCAGAGCCGCCTGCTGTTTTTGGTCGCGGACGCGCTTCTCGTTTCTTTAATTCAAAAGGGATTTGGGGATTCAGTGTTTTTAATGGTTCACAGATTTTAGTGAAATCATCCCATTGAGCTTCAGAAACACTGAGGCTGGTTGGGGCAAGTGGACCATAATCCCTGTTAAACATGTTTGAAACAGAGGCTAATTTATCCTTGTTATGATCAACCCAAGAGTGTGAGCCAACAAGACCAAACTCTTCAGCAGCAAACAAGCACACCAGAATAGTACGCTTTGGTTTTCCGCCGGCTGCCATTATTAACCTGGCAGCTTCCATTGTTGGTGCAATCCCCGATCCATCATCAACACCCCCGGTAGCAACATCATACGCATCAAGATGTGATCCCATAATTACATATTCATCAGGATATTTTGATCCTTTTATGACACCAATCACATTATGAAATTTAACCGGACCCGGTTTAAAGTGATTCCTGATGTCAAACTCGAGCAGAAAATTCCTGCGCTCGACAACCATCTGTTTGATAATCTCGTACTGATGTTCATCAAGTTTAATATCAGGCACTGTTGGCAGGTTCTCAAAAGTCATTGACTCCATATTTTTCCTGTCGTACATGGCCTGAATAGGAACTTTCGCCGACTGGATAATTCCCAGAATACCTGCTTCCCGCATCTGGCGATAAAAAAGCGCAGGTTCTTCTTTCAGTTTAATCAACTCTTTTTTAGGTTCACCCCTCCAGTTGGCTGCTTCAATTTCTCTGTTCTGTGTGGCAATCTTATTGTTCTCCTCAATGATGCTGTCTCTTTTTTTATCAGCTTTTGCCGAAATATCAATAGGGTAACCGTTATTGCTGCCCCCTATCAATACCCATGCTCCCTTTAACAGTCCCTTCATCCTGTCAAACTCTTCCTGCGATTTAGGTTCTATCAGAACAGGTCCTGTTTGAACACCTTTGGTTCCCGATGTATAACTAGGTGTAGCAAAATGAAGCACCATGCCGTTTTCGCCAAGCAGCCTGCCAAACCAGGGTCCCCTGTTAAATCCAACCGGAACGCTACCCGCTTCTTCCACCCTTACTTCCATTCCCCAACTGCGCATTTCAGCTGCAGCCCATTCAACTGCGTTATTATAGGCATCCGATCCTGCTAAACGACCTCCAATCCTGTTGCATAACACATCCAGATGATCCATCGTCTGGTTATCGGTTTTACCCATCTCAATTATTTTCCTTGTAACCTGATCGGTTTGAGCTCTCGAAATGGTAAGTATACAACTGTTTATAAGCAGTGTGAGCAGCAGAATCCTTGTTTTCACTGATGATGGTTTTAGGTTGAAAATGACTGTAAAAGTATGTTTTTTCTTAACACCTCACCGCTGCCCCTCAACCCGCATTTTTTGTTCAAAGTTCAATGGAACCCATCCTGGTCACTAGTCACTGGTCACTAGTCACTAGCTAGTCACTAACTGCTTCACCCACAAACTATTTGAAGCATATTTATCAGTATTATAATATCTTATAGAATTGGAACGGAATGACAGGAATACATCAATTTTCTCATCCTGTTTAAGGTAACCGGGGTTAATTGTCACTTTTCCTGCCTGACGGGTGACTGAATCATCGCATTTGACAACCCGTTTTTGGATATTCAGGTAAAGCACCGCTGTCACGATATCATTGTCGCAACAAACCCTGCCTGGCTCTACCCCACTCCAGGTGATTTCCACAGCCTTTTCAGGTGTTAATATTGCAGAAGTAATTATAGCACTGCTGAGTTTACCTCCCGACAATGAGAACCAGGACAGAGTATCAAGTTTATTTAACCTGGCGGCTTCACGGTAATTATTGAGGTTCACAGAAAGGGCAGAATGATAGGCTGACCTGTCTTTTGTATGAAACCTGAAACCTTCATCAATTATGAGTTTCATCTTTTTAATCAATCCCATCACAACCCTGAAATCAAGTCTTGCCTGTTTAATCAGCGGGGACTTATCCTTCCTCTCCACGCACCTCAATCTGATACATGATCTTCCTTTATAGTTATAACTAACAGTCGCACCGATGATTCCGTAGATTTCACCGTTTAATTTTCTTCTAGCCATGGTTGTATGTGTTTTAGTTTGATTATACCTTCAACAAAGCAATATTTATACTAAATTTATAAAATACTTAATTTGACACCATTTGACCCATGTTGTCATGTTTTGTCAGGTTAATTTACTGCCAATTGAACTGACATGAAGCGTCAAATGGGGTCAAGTGGATCCTTTTGGACCCCAAAGCAGACATTATGGCTTTTACCTGATACAGAAGCCGGTTAAATTCGTCCGAAAAACCTCGACCAGCCAACCTGAATGCGTTTCACAAACAACTGAAAATCGCTTTGATGTCGTTTGAAGAACGTTTAAAGGTCGTTTATGGGAAAAATTTAAGTGCTTTTATGATAAGCGGAACATCGAACCAAAAATCACATAAAAGAGGGATTGTACGGTTATTTATAACATTATAATTTTAGATGCAGATGAACCATAAAAAACAGACTATGTATTTATTTATTGAATGCTGGAAAGCAAAACAGGAATGGTTTGATTTAAGTACAGAAAACAGGGCAGCTTATATGTCTGAACTTGGAAAAGGGATTACCGGACTGTTAGAAGCAGGAGTTGAAATTGTTTCATGGGGTATCAACAGTGATGATATCTCAAATCGAAGTAAGTACGATTATTTCGGCGTTTGGAAATTCCCCGACAGGAATTTCGCAAAGCAATTCGAGCTAATAATTGAGCAATCCGGTTGGTACAACTATTTTGACCAGGTGAATTTAGGTGGAGAAATTTGCATGCCTGATATTCCTATTGGCCACATGATTGGACTCAAAGAGTTAGTTGTAAAGTAATCAACAAAAACCTGCTACTACGCAGGTTTTTTTTTGCAACCTACTTACCTGACTTACTCCTATGTAATTTCAGGCCGGAAATTGCATGAGCAGCTGTCCGAAGAAAGTTGGAAAACGCTATATAGCACGAAAGGAATATTAATACCTTCGCATAAAAATGAAACTCATCTCATATGCGAAGAAAATTACTCACATTTATTATTCTTTCAGTAATCATTCTTCCTAACTGTTCATTTGCTCAATATCTTGGGTTCGGAAGTGAATATTTCTTCGGAAGAATCCCTAATACTAAGTCCGAAGCCATGGGTAAGGCTTACACTGCAGTGGATGGTGACCTTAGTGGAATTTATATGAACCCTGCCACAACAGCGACAATAAATGGTGTGGAGGTTGCAGGTTCTTATGCATCTCCTTATTATGTTGCACAGGAAGCATACTATCAATCATTTGGAGCCGGACTGCGGGTTCATAAGTATCTGAACGTTTCCGCTCTTTATCATCATTTTGACTTGAGTGACGGTCCATGGGCAGAAATACCGGTTGATTTTAAATACTATTTCACCAACCTTACACTAAACCTTTCCTCTGAGCCAATTAAGAATTGGTACTTTGGTTTGAATATCAACCACTTTAAGTATGTTTTTGGTCAGATGCAGGACAATTGCATCTATTTTGATCTGGGCGCTATCAAGAAGTTTGAATTAGGCGGTAAAGATTTCCAAACGCTTAAGCTAGCTGCTGCAGTCTCTAATTTTAACTTCGCCAAAGTTAAAGATCAGGATGGGAATTATGTGCTGGATGAGACCTTGCCTGTAATTGCCCGCCTGGGATCGGAATACAAAACAATTTTGTTTAAAGACAATCTGATCAAAAAACTCAATACCCTTACATTTCAGCTTGCAGCGGATTACAAATTCGGACTTAACACCAATAAGTATCGAAGCATTAATGCGGGAGCGGATTATACCTTTCTTGACATACTTTCAGCCAGAATCGGATTTTACAATGAACGATTAGTAAATTCATCAGAAGCCAATGTTGCGTTTCCTTTTGGATACGGGCTTCAGATCCCATTCGACAACTTAACGAAAATTCCATTGGTCATAGCCTTCGACTATACTAATGCCCCTCAACCCGTCGCTGATAACTATCCCTTCACACGAGAAAATTTCAATAGTTATACCTTCAGGGTAGTTTGGAAATTCACGGGCAAGAGTTAATTTGCTATGGTCGTTACGCTTTGCCTGAGATGGATCACCAACAATGGTATATCAGCGCCGTTACTGCTAAGGATCTTGCTTTAACAGGTTGAATAAATCAGATACAGAACCCTAACGAAGCAAATATGGTGCTGATATAGCTTTTTTGCAGCCATATCTCAGTTGGCTAAATTTAATTTATCAACAATTGTTTTTTTATTTGAAAGTAACTTCCTAGCTTTGCTATTAACACAAAACAGATTCTAACCTTCATAATTTTCGCATTAACAATTTGCATTGCAAAAGAACTTAATAGAGAGTGATTGACAATAAAAAAACGCAATAAAAAAATGGTTAAAAAGACTCTGATTCAGACGTTACTCATCTTATCAATTACAGTTTGTTATGGACAAATATCTGTCACAAGCACTCCAGGGACATTAACCCACAAAACATGTAAATTAACTCCTGAGAATAAAGAGATAAGACTCTGTAATGTCCTTGTGGATACAATCACATATGCTCAACTTGCAGAATGTCATAAACTTACGATTCTTACAAAATCAATGCAGGCAGTTGCAAGTGACAAAAGAATTACTTCATTCATTCTTACTTATTTTCCGCATGACAGCTCAGACGTCATACAATCCACAGTCATAGGAAATGAAATGCCTGGTAATCTGGTATCAAGCATAATTGAATCAGGAACTAAGAAGATATTAATTGAAGAAATCATAGGACTTGACGGGACAATCAATTTAGACCTGGGACATCGCTGGTTTTATATCAGATAGCAGACTTTGATGAAAAGCCAGAAACAGTTAAGCATTGTATTAATCTTGCTTCTGCCGGTTTTACTATTCGGTCAGGATGAGAAATACAAAAGCCAGGAAGAAACGGACTATTATAAAGATTGGCACCACCGACAATTTAAACCTTTGAGCAGATGGAAAATTTTGAATTTTAAAAGCCCATATATTTCAAGAGAAAAACTTCACCATTTTACACCTTATTCTGATTCATTATATTACACCAAATACCAGGATTCTGTAAAAAATGTCATTTTCAATCCGTCAAACAAAGGTCCAATTATTATTCCGAAGCCTCAGTATATAGGAAAGATTGAAAGAGGCAGTATTTTGAAATATGATAAAAAGGGGCCAATCAGGGCTTTTATTTTTGAGAGTGACCTTTTTGATTCTTATTTATCGCAAGAACCTGGCCTATGGGTTGCTTATTCTTCTGATGATGGCAACTCCTGGGAATATTTATACACGGGGATTGTTCAACGTCAACCTATATGTTTAAAGTGGTATTCAGCAATTCCTTTAATAAAATCTGAGAATGAGCTAGAGATGGAAGCTTGTCTTCTTCGTCAGTTAACCCCATTCTATTCTTTAGATTATAGACCCACTTATAAATTAATTAAAGACAGACTTAAGGTAACTCTTGATTTAAATACCTTGCGAAAGGATACTGATGGTGATGGATTATCAGATATTATAGAAACAAAATTCTGCACAAACTTGAATAATACAGACACTGATGGTGACAGTATTACAGATAATATAGATTTAAATCCAAGAATTTCAGTACCACGAACTGACAAAACAGTGATTTATGAAGCATTAGTAAATGAAGAATTTGATCGTGATACATTATTCAATTTTAAGCCACCCCACATAAATTTTGCTTCTTCCACAACCAAAACAATTTTGATTGTAACAGATAACCCTGACTTACAAAGTATACAACCAAAATTCAGCAGGGTTATTTTTCTTTCAGAAGTAGAATACAAACAGAACAAAGGAAGATTCCAGAATTCAATTGAAGAATATCCAGATTTACAACTCTATAAAGTTAATAATCAAGAGGACACTTATAAACTGTCAATTTATTCTTATGGGGCTTTCAGTAGATATATATTAAAAAAAACGAATAAGGGTTGGAGAAAATATCATATTTCAAGCGAGATTTCTGACTCGTTTTCGAGACGCTGCAACATATGGAATTTTTTACGGTTTTGAATGACATCTTTCACATATCACATCATAAGCCGTAGCAGCAAATCAATAAATCTGCGTAAATCAGCGTAATCTGAGCAATCTGCGTTCTATTTATTAATTAAACTAGTGGATTATTTAATAAATGAATAATCAACCTTTTACTTACTGGTCGCGACGAGAAAAGAATATCTATTTTTGTGAGTGATTAAGTAACGTTACGTATTTCAATATGTCAAGACCTACCACAAAAGAACAATTGAAAGAAGCTTGCCAGCATAATTTCAAGGAATTATTTGCTTTGATTAATTCATTGACCAAAGAACAGCAGGAACAATCTTTCGTCTTTGAGGACAGGGACAAGAACATTCGGGATGTTTTGGTGCATTTGTACGAATGGCACCAGTTATTTACAAAATGGGTCAAAGCCAACCAATCAGGTAATAGGATTAATTTTCTACCAGAACCATACAACTGGAAAAACTATCCGCTAATGAATATTGAATTGTGGAAAAAACATCAAAATACTCCACTGGACCAGGCCAAATCACTTTTGGAAAATAGTCATTCGGAAACAATGAAACTAGTTGATTCATTTTCAAACGAAGATTTATTTACCAAACAATATTTCCCATGGACAGGAACCACCAGTTTAGGTAGTTACAGTGTTGGTTCCACTTCAAGTCATTATGATTGGGCAATCAAGAAGATTAAAAAGCATATATTAAGTTTAAAAAAATCATGACAAGCTTCGCTAAGAAAAAGACATTTGCGAAAATATCATGACAGTTCACACTAAGGTTCATTCAATGCAAAAAAGAAAATTAGGTAATAGCGGTCTGGAAGTCTCAGCCTTGGGACTTGGCTGCATGGGCATGAGCCATGGCTACACTCCACTTCCCGACAGGAATGAAATGATAGCATTGATCAGAAATGCTGTTGATGAAGGTGTTACATTCTTTGATACGGCTGAGGTTTATGGTCCGTTTACAAACGAAGAGTTAGTAGGTGAAGCCCTTGCTCCTGTTCGTAACCAGGTTGTTATTGCTACTAAATTCGGATTCAAGGCTTCCGCCGACGGTAAGTGGTCAGAATTAAACAGTCGCCCCGAGCATATCAAAAAAGTGGCAGAAGCATCATTAAAACGCTTAAAGACTGATGTGATCGACTTATTCTATCAACACCGTGTCGATCCAAACATACCCATTGAAGAAGTAGCAGGTGCAGTTAAGGATTTGATACAGGAAGGGAAAGTTAAACACTGGGGTCTTTCGGAAGCCGGTGCAACAACTATCCGCAAAGCACATGCTGTGCATCCGGTTGCGGCATTGCAAAGTGAGTATTCCCTATGGACAAGAGATCCTGAAATGGAAATCATCCCCACGTTGGAAGAACTCGGTATTGGCCTGGTTCCTTTCAGTCCTTTGGGCAGAGGCTTTTTAACCGGTACTATTACTGCCAGTACCAGCATTGACAGCAGGGATTTTCGTAACAACCTTCCCCGCTTTACTGAAGAAAACCGGAAAGCAAACCAAGCTTTTATTGACATCCTGGAAAGATTGGCGAAAGAAAAGTCAGCAACAGCTGCCCAGATTGCACTAGCGTGGCTCCTGGCACAAAAAAGCTGGATTGTCCCTATTCCGGGAACGACAAAGCTCCATCGTCTTAAAGAAAACCTGGGAGCAGTTAATATCACACTTACGTCTAAAGAATTAGAGGAAATTGCTCGAGGACTATCAGCGATTGAGGTAAAGGGAGCCCGTTATCCGGAAGCAGCGCTAAGACAAACCGGCAAATGATAGAGCGCTTGGAGCATTATCATATATCGCTGTAATGATGCTATCCGGATGTGGAACATTCGCTATACTTCCTGATCATTAATAACAAAAAGATAGTAAACAACAATAATCAATAACGTCCAGATGAGGAGATATAATATTATTTTGACTTTTGCTGTTTTTCTTAATTCTATAACTCTTTTTAGTCAAACTGCACCCAATATACAAGTGATGTTTACAGAAGATTTTAAAGGCGACACAACCTGGTCAGTTGATAATATTAATTGTGAGTTAGATGTTTCGTGGATTCATTGGTACAATGGACATCTGGGTTTTGGAGGGACATTTAAAACATCTTTTGAGAATTTTGATAATCATGTGGATAGCATCTCATTAGATTTAACAAATGGGTGTGCTGGTTGCTTTGATTTAATACTATATAAATCAGGAGAAAACCCAATATATGTTGAACCACCAACAGGAAATTCTATCCAGACAATAGTTAATCCTTGGTCAGGAAATCCTGATTCTTTAATAATGTGGACATACGAGGGTGGACTAACAGTTGAAACAATTTATTATTCAGTGGGCACAAGTATAGAACGAATTGTAATTAAAGATCAAGAAAATAACTTAATATTTCCGAATCCAGTAAAAAGCTTTTTTAAATTGAAAAAACAAATTAATATTCAGAAATTAAGTATTTATAACGCTTTTGGATTATTGGTAATGGAAACCGGCCCAATTATTTCTGAAGGCATGATTGACATTTCGTTCTTAAACGATGGAGTGTATTTGATTGAAATAAAAAATCAAGGAAGCATACAATATAAAAAATTAATAAAAGCTTCAAACTGAGTTTGATAATGAACTCTGAACTTATTCAAACAGCCTCCCCTGAGTGGGGTTCATCTGCTTTTTCAATTTCTCCATATCTCTTTTTAGGGAAGCAACCGTTGCGGCAAGCTCTTCGTTCCTCACATTGGGCTCGGGCATTTCATTGGCAATATAATGGACGAACTTCCATACTTCCCTTACATCTTTGATGTCAATTTCATACGGTTCGTAGAAAGGATTCAGGGAGATGAGCTTTAATTTGCCGCGGGTTTTGATATCGTTATGGACCATTTTAAAAAGAATGCCATCATTCAGCGTGAGAACTATATAAGGCATATCATCGCGAATGAGGTTCCAGTTTTGGACAAATTCACCGGTTACCCATGCTCCATCAGGAATAGGGTTCATTGAATCGCCACTGATCTGAAAAGTACGGTATTTCTTCTCTTTAGAAAGAAAGGGCATATGGAAAGTTGGCAGTATCTTGATATACTCCGGATCAGCAAAGCCCGTGCGGTAACCTGCCGATGCTTTGTGGTTAACAAGTTCAATATTCTCATTATTCGAAGTATCGATTGTAGTAGCCAAAACTCTTAACTTACTTCCGGTAATGAAAACATCATAACCGCGTTCAAGTTGCGAAAGCTCACTTTCGCCCAGTTTTGTCAGATCAATCTTCAGGAGGGTGTCAATAGAAACACCATAATACTTTGAAAAAGCAATCAGGGCATCAATTGACGGTTGTGAAATTTCGTTTTCATATCCGCTGAGGGTTGAACGTTTCATATTTAATGCTACCGCTACATCGTCCTGGGTACGTCCTCTTCTCTTCCGCAATAATTTTATGTTTGAACTGAAAATATTGCTCATTTGTTGTACGTTATGATTAAAATGATTATATTGTAGTCGTTAAATTGATTAATTTCTAATCAAAGATACAACAAGAAACGAACGGTTTAACAAAGGAGAGGAAAAAAATTATGCTGCCCAATTTAGAAAACAGAACCATACTTCATCTTGATCTGGATACATTCTTTGTGGCGGTTGAGCGGTTAAATAACAGTAAGTTATTGGGTCGGCCGGTAATTGTGGGCGGCATGTCTGATCGTGGCGTTGTAGCAGGATGTAGTTATGAAGCCCGGACTTTTGGTGTTCACTCAGCCATGCCAATGAGGATGGCACGTGCGCTTTGTCCCGATGCTATTGTAATACGTGGTGATATGGAACAATATACCCGTTATTCAAGGATGGTTACGGATATTATCGCTGAAGAATCACCCATGTACGAGAAGGCGTCAATTGACGAACACTATATAGATATCACGGGGATGGATCGTTTCTTTGGTTCGCTCAGATGGTCACATGAATTAAGAGAACGTATTATCAGAGAATCGGGATTGCCCATTTCATTCGGACTTTCAGTCAATAAAACGGTATCAAAGATTGCTACAGGACAAGCCAAGCCAAACGGTGAACTGCATATTGAGGCGTCAGGGATTAATGCGTTTCTTGATCCGCTCTCTATCAGCAAAATACCCGGTATTGGTGACCAAACATACAAATTACTTCGTTCAATGGGAATTGCCTATATAGAAACATTACGCTTTATGCCACTGGAAATGGTTGAACGTGTGATGGGAAAAAATGGCATTATGATTTGGAAGAAGGCAAATGGCATTGATAATACTCCTGTTGAACCCTATTCCGAAAGGAAATCAATTAGTTCAGAAACCACCTTTGAACAGGATACTATCAATATTCCAATGATCAACGACCTGTTACTAAAGATGGTTGAGAAACTCGCATTTCAGTTAAGGAGCAAGAAGAAGCTTACTTCATGCGTGACTGTAAAAGTGCGTTATGCCAATTTTGATACACATACCTTACAGCACCGTATACCTTATACGGCTTTCGATCACGTGCTGCTACCAACAGTTCGTAGTCTGTTTACACGATTGTACCAGCGGCGTATGCTCATTAGACTGATTGGCATAAAATTCAGCCACCTGGTAAGCGGCGTACAGCAGATCAATATGTTTGATGACCAACCTGAAACCATTAGCCTTTACCAGGCCATGGATCGTATTCGCAACCGGTTTGGGGTGAAAGCAATAACACATGGATCAACCCTTGGCAGAAATGAAGATGAGGAGCAGACCAATATGTTTAAAGCTGAATAGATGTTGACCCATTGCCCATAGTACATCGTAGAAACAGAGAATGCCTTGTCACTGCAATTAACCATCACAATTATGCACCTTACCTTCAATTCATATTATAGTCTGCGTTATGGCACAATTCCGGTCGACAAACTGCCGGTTATTGCCAGGGAAGCAGGTGCTGAGGTGGCATTGCTTACTGACATTAATAATAGTACGGGTATTATTGACTTTGTAAAAGCATGCAACAAGGAAGGCATCAAACCATTGGCCGGAATGGAATTCCATGATGGAAACCGGTTTTTGTACACCTGCATTGCTGAAAATAACGAAGGTTTCAAGGAGATAAATGACCTGATGAGCCGCAGTAACCTTCAACATATGGCTCTGCCCTTCCCTGCCCCACCCTTTCGCAATGTAACAGTTGTTTACCCCTGGAATAACCGGAAAACTCATGAACTTGGCGAGAATGAATATATAGGTGTAACACCTGCTGATATTACTAAACTGCCTTTGTCTGATTATCTTAAATTCCCTTCTAAATACATAATCCATACACCAGTATGTTTTATCAATGAATCAGACTACGAAATGCATCGGTATCTGAGGGCAATCGACAATAATATCCTGTTAAGTAAACTTACAGCTGATATGGTAGCAGGATCTGACCGTATGCTTAAAAGTCATAAAGAACTATTGAAAATGTTCGGGCATTACCCTGAACTCATAAGAAATACTGAACGCATTACCGGAAGGTGCAACATTGCTTTTGATTTCAAGAGTATCAAGAATAAAAAAACCTTTACGGGAAGTGCTTATGATGACAGGCTTCTGCTTGAAAAATTAGCCGGTGATGGGTTGATATACAGATATGGCAATAATAATAAAGAGGCAAGGAAAAGGGTACGCCATGAACTTGATATTATTGACAGACTGGGCTTTTGCGCTTACTTTTTGATAACCTGGGATATTATCAGGTATTCAATGTCGCGGGGTTTTTATCATGTGGGCCGTGGAAGCGGAGCAAATAGTATCGTTGCTTATTGTCTGCGAATCACTGATGTTGACCCAATTGAGCTTAATCTTTACTTTGAACGATTCCTGAATCCTAAGCGAAGCAGTCCGCCTGATTTTGATATTGACTATTCATGGAAAGAGCGTGATGAAGTACTTGATTATATTTTCAAGCGTTATGGCAGGGAACATACGGCTTTGCTGGGTGCTACATCAACTTTTAAAGGAAAATCAATTCTGCGTGAGTTGGGTAAAGTAGTCGGGTTGCCAAAGGCTGAGCTTGATAAGTTGGTTGAAGATACCCCAAAGCTTGAAGATCAGGACCATATTACCCGTAAGATAATGGAAATTGGTGTAAAAATGACTGATTTCCCAAATATCCGGAGCATACATGCCGGTGGGGTGCTTATTTCAGAAGAACCCATAACCTGTTATACGGCACTCGACCTGCCTCCTAAATCGATGCCAGTAACGCAATGGGATATGTATGTGGCTGAAGATATTGGTTTTGAAAAACTTGATATTCTGAGTCAGCGTGGCATTGGCCATATTCATGAAGGTGTGGAGATTGTTAAAGGTAATCGGGGTATAACTATTGACATACACCAGGTACAAAAATTCAAGAAAGACCCAAAAGTAAAAAGGCTGCTTAGCAGTGGAGAAACAACCGGGTGTTTCTATATTGAAAGTCCTGGTATGCGGGGATTAATTACCAAACTGCGCTGCGACGATTATATAACTCTTGTTGCAGCAAGCTCAATTATCAGACCGGGTGTTGCCCGTTCAGGTATGATGCGTGAGTATATTGTCCGTTTCCATAATCCTGGTGGTTTTCAGTATATTCACCCTGTTATGAAAGAACAGTTGAGTGAAACTTACGGGGTGATGGTTTACCAGGAGGATGTGTTAAAGATTTGTCACCATTACGCCGGTCTGGACCTCGCCGATGCAGATGTACTCAGGCGTGCCATGAGTGGAAAATACAGGTCGAGGGTTGAGTTTCAGAAAATAGTGGATAAATTTTTTGACAGTTGCCGTGCGCAGGGACACCCTGAGGATGTTACCAAAGAAGTTTGGCGACAAATTGAATCTTTTGCCGGGTATTCGTTTTCAAAAGCACATTCTGCATCGTTTGCTGTTGAAAGTTATCAGAGCCTTTACCTGAAAGCTTATTTTCCGAAGGAATTTATGGTTGCTGTTGCCAATAATTTTGGCGGGTATTATCAAAGCTGGGTTTACTTTAATGAGGCAAAACGCTGGGGCGCAAAGCTTGAGTTGCCATGTATTAACCGCGGGAGTTATATGAACACCATTATTAATGATACAATCTTTATTGGATTTGTTCATATTGCCGGCCTTGAAAGCAGTATGGCTCACAGAATAATTCAGGAACGTGAAAATAATGGTCCCTACCTTGGCCCGGACGATTTCATTCAACGCGTAAATCCGGGCCTTGAGCAAACAATATTGCTAATTCGTGCAGGGGCTTTGCGATTTACCGGATTGAGTAAACAGCAATTATTGTGGCAATCGCACATGATGCTGGGCAATACTAAGAAAGTTACTGTACCTGTTTTATTCAAACAGGGAGTCAGGAATTTTGAATTGCCACCTTTGGAGCATAATTATATTGAAGATGCATATGACGAAATTGAACTACTTGATTTTCCTGTTACTATGAGCTATTTCGATATGTTGAAGACTTCTTTCAGAGGCGAAATAATGGCTGGATCGTTAAAATCTACTGTTGGTAAACAAGTGAGAATGGCCGGTGCGCTCGTAACAATAAAATATGTGCGGACCATCAGGAATGAGATTATGCAGTTTGTTACTTTCATTGACAATGAAGGTGAGTTTTTTGATGTTGTACTTTTTCCTGATACTCTAAGGCAATTTCCTACTCGTGGCCGTGGAGTTTATCTTATACTTGGGAAAGTTGTGGATGATTTCGGTTATCCCTCAGTTGAAGCACTAAAAATGGCAAAACTACCCCCAAAGCCCGATCCCCGATATAAATGAGCTTACTATAATCGGAAAAAATTAAAGGTATTTTCTAAGTGTGGAGATCAGTTCTTCTTTTCTGATAGGTTTTGCAAGGTAGTCGTTGCAACCTGCTTCTTTACTGCGTTCACGCTCTCCCATCATAGCAAAAGCTGTTTGAGCAATAACAGGTAGTTCAGGTCTGATTTTTTTTATTTCTGCTGTAGCTTTATATCCATCGAGAATTGGAAGTTCAATATCCATAAGCACTAAATCAATACCAGGTTCATTCTTACATAGTTCAACTGCTTTTGCTCCATTATTTGCACGGATTATTTTACAATTAAGCTTCTGTAATAATGAACTCATGTAAAAATAATTGGTATCCACATCTTCCACAACCAGTATTGTTCTACCGGTTAAGTCAAGCACTGGTTTTGTTTCATGAGTGCTCTCACACGATTTTGTAAGTGTTTGTTTGTTACTTATTCTAAGTGGCAGAGTGAAATAAAAAGTTGACCCCTCACCCGGGAATGAATCAACCCAAATGGTCCCACCCAGTAATTCTACCAGGTTTTTTGATATTGTTAGCCCCAGGCCGGTTCCTGACAGATTCCTGGAAATAGCTTCCTGAACCTGACCGAATCTTTCAAAAATAAGTTTTTGCTTATCAGGCGCAATTCCTATACCTGAATCTCTTACAAAAAATTCAATTAATCCCTGATTTATCTTGTATCCAAATTCAATAAAACCTTCATCAGTGAATTTTATAGCGTTGCCAATCAGATTATTCATTATTTGTTTTAACCTGAAGCAATCAGTATTAAGAGCGAAATCGCTTTCGGGATGGCCTATCTGCACGAAGAGATTGAGATGCTGTTTCTTTTGCCTTATCATTTCTTGCTTGAAATAAGTTTCAAGATCAGCAATCATTTCATTGACTAGGCAATCAGTTAAATCAAATTTCAATTGACCCGCTTCTATCTTTGAAATGTCAATAATATCATTAATAAGTCTTAAAAGATTATCACCGCTTTTAATGATTACCTCAAGGAATTTGTTCTTTTGTTCGCGGTTTAGGTCAGTATCCTGAAGCATTTCAGCAAAACCAACGATGGCATTCATAGGAGTTCTGATCTCATGTGACATGTTAGAGAGAAACAGACTTTTCAATCTATCTGATTCCTCGGCCCTGCTTTTTGCTTCCTGAAGTGATTCTTCAGCTTTGAGTCGGAATAATCCGAGTGCAAACATGTTGATAAAGCGTTGACCTACTGCAATATCTTCTTCGTTATAATTATTTTCAGAATTTCCCATTATAAGAAGTCCTGAAAGTTTGTTGTTCATAAATGCCGGAATACTGGCAAAAGACTTTACGTTTATTTCTTCTTCAGCAAAACCTGGTAAAAAAATTAAAGATGGTTCATTTTGTACATAAGGATCATTGGTTTCCATTAAATGGCAAAAAAGCTCCTTTTCATTACTATTCAAATTTTCTGTATGAATTGTAAGGATATGATCATCATGCTGATGATTGTATAGAGTATAAGATTTACCATTTTCGTCAGGCGTATATATTAAAGTAAAGCTGCTTTGTGAGAATACTTTTATGTAATCCTGAACAAGGCTTGAAACCTGTATTGGAGTAACGGTATCTTTAAGTAACTCCATGCTGATTTTGGCAATAGCTTCGCTAATTGCCAATTCTTTCTTAAGCTTGATTTCAGCTGATTTACCTTCAGAAATATCAAGTATAAAACCTTCGATATTGACGACATTATCGAACTTATCGTAATTGGCTTTTCCTTTTTCTGAAACCCATTTCGCAGGACCTTTCTTTGTGATTATCCGATATTTGATATCATAATATCTTCTTTTACGAACAGCCTCCTGAATAGTATCCCAAACCATTTGCTTATCTTCGGGATGTATGAGATCACTATATTTTAGTTTATTGTTATTAATGATTTCCTTCGGTGAATAGCCGGTTAATTCTTTACATCCTTCACTTGCAAATTCAACTGTCCAATTTGTTTCATTCAGGCATCTGAAAAACATACCGGGAAGACTATTATAAAGCCCCTGAAGACTCTTTTGATAATCTTCATTTTCCCTTAGTATATTATATTCTTTAGTTTTATTATTATAATGAAGTATAACGAAATGCTTTCCTTCTTTTTTATCAATTATTGGATAACCATATAACTCAAAGACCAGTTTTTGACCATTAATGTCATAATAGATATGCTCTTCAATGAATGGAACTGTAGCTTTTTCAATGTTATCCTTATATACACTGTATGGGACTTTACTGTCAATTAGAAATGGCATATCTTGCAAAGACTGGTTCTTCACAAGATTATTATGTAAATCAATATGTGCTTTATTTCTAATAATAAAAGTGTTACGAGTAAAGTCTATTATAATAAGAGGAAATGGAGAAGTATCAATTACAGCTTTGACTGACTCAAGATCAGGTGATTCAGGAGCGTCAAACAGTGCAATCAGGTATTCAATAATATTATCTCCGTTATACCTTATATTCATTTTGGCTAATCTTAAGGCATATGAGCCTCATTAAGTGATGCAATTTAAGCAATTTCTATGTTTTAACGATCTGTTTGTAAGACTGTGCCTAAAAAATATTTAAAAATATACTATGTATGTTGAGAAAATGAAATATTTTTGCCAAACGAATTCTTCAGGGCAGGGTGAAATTCCCGATCGGCGGTATAGTCCGCGACTCCTTGTAATTTACAAGAGACTGAACCGGTTAATTTCCGGTACCGACAGTAAAGTCTGGATGGAAGAAGACATTCTAATATAACTGGTTGGCTCATTGGGCCTGCTTTATTATATTTGTATTTCTGTCCTGAGGCATTCCTTATTAATTCATATATCTAACCATACGGATGTCATGATCAGGAAGTTCTTAATCTTATTTATCTTTTTTACAGTTTGTATTTCTGCAAATGCTCAATTTGTTCTTAGAGGACAAGTACTTGATAGTAAAACAGGTTTTACCCTTCCGAGTGTAAATATTGTTATTGATTCCTTACAACAAGGAACAATAACAGATGATGCGGGAAATTTTACACTCAAATTATCACCGGGTGCTCACCTTCTGCAAGCTTCTTTCATTGGGTATGAGACCTATAAATCAGTTTACAATGTAAACCATTCAGGCAATTTTATACGCATTGAATTAAAACCTGCCGTTACTGGCCTTGATGAAGTAAATATACTTTCAGATTATGCGAAGGACAGAGAAACCCCGATAGCAATGACGAATATTAAAACTTCAGTTATTGAACAGCAAATGGGCAACCAGGATTATCCTGAACTAATGAAAATGACACCAGGGGTTTATGCCACAAAATTGGGAGGAGGAACAGGGGATGCCAGAATTAGTATCAGGGGCTTCCAGCAAGAAAATATTGCATTATTACTAAATGGCGTTCCTGTTAGTAGTGTTGAAAATGGTCTGGTGTATTGGTCAAATTGGGCAGGATTGGGAGACGCAACCCAAACTATTCAGGTGCAACGCGGATTGGGGGCATCGCGGGTAGCTTTAAATTCAGTTGGGGGAACCATTAACATTATTACAAAATCAACAGAAGCTGAGAAAGGTGGTAAAATACGATTTTCAATGAGCGATTATGGAAACAGGAAGACCAGTCTGTCATTATCTACAGGTAAATTGAATAATGGATATGCTGTTACTTTTCTGGGGTCGCATACTGAAGGTCCGGGATATGTTGATGCTACTGCCGTTAACTCCTGGGCATGGTTTCTAACTATAAGCAAACAGATTAGTGAGAGACAATCGCTGGTTTTTACCGGACTTGGAGCTCCTGAACGGCATGGACAAAGAACATATGGCTTGACTTATCAGCAGTACAAATTATATGGGAATAAATATAATCCTGATTGGGGGATTTATAATGGGAAGATTAATAGTTTAGCTGAAAATTTCTATCATAAACCCCAACTGGCATTAAACCACTACTTGTCATTTGATAAAGGTCTTCTGTCAACTTCTGCTTATCTTTCATTTGGAAATGGGGGTGGTAATTTTATTGAGTCATTTATGGCTCAATCGGCCTTTTCAATCAGGAAAAATAACCAAATAGACTGGGATGCAATTTACCAGATAAATACTCAAAATCCTGATTCAGCTGTATTACAAAACGGACAGTATGTGAAGGGCTTTTCAAAAATAATTCAGACTGAGTATTTGGCTGACCATATTTGGTATGGAATTCTGGAAAATCTAAATTATAATTTGACAAGCCGTTTAAGGATGATAACAGGAGTACATTTCAGGTATTTTAAGTCAAATCTCAGGGAAGAAATAAGCGATTTATTGGGTGGGCAATACTGGATTGACAATTATTATTGGTCAATGGCAGGAATTGCTGGCAGGCAACAAATTAAAGGTGTAGGTGATATTATCAATGTGGATAATGATTCTAAGATTGATATTGGTAGTTATTTCCTTCAATTTGAATACAAACTGAGCAACATAACTCTCTTCGCGGCATCAACTGTCTCTCAGCACTGGTTTAAAAGAACAGACCGAATAAATTATATTGATAATACTCAGAGTGAACTTGTGAGAAAGGGTGGATTTGACTTAAAGGCAGGAGTAAATTATAATATGAATCCTTACCACAATTTCTATATTAATACCGGTTATTATTCAAAGGCCCCATATTTCAAATTTGTATTTGCAAACTTCAGTAATGCTGTTGTTGAAAATTTGTCTAATGAGAAAATAAGTGCCATTGAACTCGGGTATGGATACAAGAAAAAACAGACCGATGTGAATTTAAATCTGTATTACACACTTTGGGCAGATAAATCTCTGCTATCAAGAGAAAACATACAATTAGAAAATGACCAACAAACGAGAGCCCTTATTCGAGGCCTTGATGCACTTCATAAAGGAATTGAATTTGAAGCATCTACTGCCGTATTTCATAATCTTGACCTTGGTCTCACATTTTCATATGGTAGCTGGAAATGGACCAATGATGTTGATGCAGAACTTTATGATAATAATCAGGTATTGATAGATTCAACAAAGGTTTATTCAAAAAACCTGTGGGTTGGTGATGCTCCTCAATTGCAAACAGGAATATATGGTGAATTAAGGATTCCAGGTATTTTTACTATTAATGGCAATTTTTTGTATTTCGATAAAATTTACGCCAACTTCGATCCTGCAGGGAGGAATAATCCTCTGGACCGTAATCAGCCATATCGAATACCAGGATATAGTGTAATTGACTTGCATATCTTTCATGATTTCAGGATTGCACAATTAAAAGCCACTGCAGGAATTAGTGCATATAATATCATGAATACTGAGTCAATTATGCGGGGTGAAGATGGTATAACCCATGAACTTGATTCATTTACCGGCTATTGGTCACCAGGAAGAACATTTAATTTATCATTTAAATTAGAATTTTAGGGGCTTAAACATGCACTTCCTTCAATGAATCGATAAGTGAT
Organism: Lentimicrobium sp.; assembly: GCA_035298745.1. GTDB lineage: Bacteria > Bacteroidota > Bacteroidia > Bacteroidales > Lentimicrobiaceae > Lentimicrobium. The sequence continues at coordinate 26,546 of DATGXS010000073.1, forward strand.
TTCATAACCTCACTGACATTGTCTGCAATTGGATTAAGCTCTTGATTACCAATACTTTTAATTGTTTCCTGAGGATTTATCGTTGCTACCATTGTTGTTCCGTCTGCTTTTTCCTGGACAACAATATTACATGGTAGCATCAATCCAATATTTGCTTCAGTACTGATTGCATGCTTTGCAAAATTAGGATTACACGCACCTAATATTCTATAAGGCAGTACTTGCGCACCAATCTTTTCTTTGAGTGTTTTCTGGACATCAATATGTGTAAGTATCCCAAATCCATAAGGTTTAAGGAATTCTGTAATTTTTTCTACCGATTCTTCGACAGAATAATTAACCTTGGTTTCAAAGTAATAATTTGACATTTAATGGAGTTTTTAATGGTTTCTGTAATGATAATGCCATGTGATAGCTTCTTTCAGATGGCCGAGGGGGGCATAGCTGAATTTTTTTACTTTTGTAATTAAGACGCTCAAACTTTACTAAGCAGGAAACAAGCATGGAGATTTAATGTTCATGCCTTTCATAGTGTAATTTACAGAACAATATGCTCAAAAACAAGTCAATACTGTTTGTTACTACCTTAAGTTCGTTCCTTACACCATTTATGGGGTCAGCAATCAATATTGCTCTTCCATCAATGGGTAAAGAACTTTCAATGAATACTATAGCACTTGGTTGGGTAGCTACTTCCTATCTTCTGGCAGCGGCTCTTTTTCTTTTACCGTTTGGGAAACTTGCTGACAGGAATGGACGTAAAAAATTTTTTATGGCAGGTATAATTATTTTCGTCATTTCTTCTCTAATTACAGGTTTGTCAGTAAACTCCTGGATGTTAATTACATCCAGGTTTCTTAATGGAGTTGGGGGTGCTCTGATTTATGCTACAGCATTAGCAATCCTTACTTCATCTTTTGATAAGAGTGTGAGAGGGAAAGTATTGGGTATAAATGTAGCAAGTGTATATTTAGGATTGAGCCTGGGGCCTACAGTGGGTGGTTTTCTCACTATGTATCTTGGTTGGAGAAGCATCTTTTATTTCACCGCTTTGCTTGGTGCCATTATTATTCCTATTGCTATAACAAAACTCCCAACTGACAAAGGCTCCAACCGTCAATTACCTTTTGATTTACCAGGAAGTATCATTTATGCACTGAGTTTAGCTGTTATAATTTATGGTTTCCCGAGTTTGCCAAATTTCCATGGAATATTACTTGTAGTAATGGGCATTATCGGACTTGTGTTTTTTGTGTTCATTGAAGAAAGGGCCAAAGAACCATTATTAAATATAGCTCATTTTAAAAGCAATAAGGTTTTTATTTTTTCAAATATCGCAGCATTCATTAATTACAGTGCTACGTTTGCTCTCGTGTTTCTTCTAAGCTTCTATCTTCAGCAAGTAAAAGATTTGTCACCTCGGGTATCTGGATTAATACTGATGGCACAACCAATAATGATGACTATTTTATCGCCTGTTGCAGGGAAGTTAAGCGATAAAATTCAACCTTCAATCGTTTCTTCATTAGGGATGATTGTAACAACTATCGGTCTTACCGCTTTCATTTTTCTTGATAAAGACAGTGGGCTTCTATTCATTATTTCAATGTTGATGATACTTGGTTTTGGCTTTGCTTTATTTTCATCACCAAATACAAATGCCGTGATGAGTTCAGTTAAGTCACATGAATACGGAATGGCGTCAGCAACACTTGGGACCATGAGACTTGTTGGCCAAACCATGAGTATGGGAATAACTCTAATGGTTTTTGCTCTGATCATGGGAAATGGACAAAGAGAATTGACTAATATAGATGGATTAATCTCTTCAATTCACTTTAGTTTCTTAACTTTCGCAATTCTATGCTTTTTTGGCATATTTTTTTCCATGAAAAGAGGCAAGGTCAATTAAGAAACATAATAAGAGATTCAATGAATGATATAAAATTAACTGCTATAGTTTTTGGAGCGAGTGGATTAACAGGCCGGTTTGTTGTTGAACACCTGATAAATGATATTGATTATGGCGAAGTGAGACTCTTTGTTAGAAAGGAATTAATGATTAATAATACCAAGATAAAGCAGATAGTTTTTGATACTGATAAGTTGGAGAGTTTCTCAAATGAATTGACCGGTGATCATTTATTTTGTTGCCTCGGAACAACTATCAAGAAAGCTGGAAGTAAGAACAATTTTTATAGAATAGACCATGATATGGTCGAACGAGTTGCAAAAATTGCATCGCATAATAAAGTTAAATCTTTTGTTGTCATTTCTTCAATTGGTGCTAATCGTAATTCACACAATTTTTACCTGAAAACAAAAGGTCAAATGGAAGAATCCATTAGGACTTTCCATTTTAATAACCTTACTATTATCAGGCCAAGTATGCTTTTAGGAATCAGACCTGAATATAGATTTGGAGAAGAAATTGTAAAGAAAATATTTAGTTTGGCAAATCCGTTAATGATTGGATCCCTTAAGAAGTATAGAGGAATTCACGCGTCGACCGTTGCAAAAGCAATGATTTCATTAGCAAAAAAATCAGTAGGATACAAAATAATAGAATCTGATCAATTGGACAACCTGTTAATCGAAAACTAAGAAAATGAAATTTATTACACCACTAGACCTCAAAAAGAAGATCGACTCTGGTGAACCAATGCAAATTATTGATACACGGGAACAAGAAAAGTATGACATTGCTCATATTCCAGGTGCTGTATCTATGCCTCAAATGCAATTACCTTCAATGCTCGACAAAGTGGAAAAGGAGAAAATGGTAGTTATCTACTGCATTTATGGGGTGAAGAGTGAACTGGTATATATTTACCTTAAGGATAAGCTGAAAATCAAAGATCTATTTATTCTTGAAGGTGGTGTATTTCAATATGCGACTGAAATTGATCCATCATTAGAAGTATAAAGGCACTATTTAAACACTTTTCAATGCCCTCCTAAAATAATTTACCCAATCATTTCCTGAATTTCTTTTTAAAAATTCCCTTTCTTTTTCCATCTGATTTATCACTGAAAAGCGGGCCTGATCCTATATATTCCGGGGGTTGGAGTTTTCTTATCTGAGTATCGATCAATTTTTCGATTCTTGTGAATTCGGACTGTTCTTCCTCATTAATAAATGTAATTGCTATTCCGGTTTTTTCTGCTCTTGCAGTTCTTCCTACTCTATGGACATAGTCTTCAGCTTCATTTGGAACATCGTAGTTAACGACTAAGTCGATGTTCTCTATATCAATTCCTCGTGAAAGAACATCGGTAGCAACAAGAATTTGAAGTTGATGGTTACTGAATTTTAAAAGTACCTTTTCACGCTCTGATTGTTCAAGATCGGAATGAATATCAGCTACCTGAAATCCCTGTTTTTCTAATTCACGAGCAATATTTTTCACTTTGACTTTAGTAGAGGCAAAAATTAAAACACTTGAGAGGTCGCGTCCTTTTATTAATGATGCTAAAAGCGGAGTCTTTTGATTGTCGTATACCATGTAAGCAACTTGAAGTATACCTTCAGCCGGCTTTGATAAAGCAATATTGATTTCAATGGCATTTTTTGATATTTTTCTGCCTAAATCCCGGATTTTAGATGGCATGGTAGCAGAGAAAAGATATGTACTTCTTTCTTCAGGCAGATAACTTATTATCTTCATAATATCTTCATTGAAACCCATATCAAGCATGCGGTCAGCTTCATCAAGAACGAGATGCTGCAAATTGGAAACTGGAGCAAGATCCATGTTAAGAAACGACATTAACTTACCTGGAGTAGCGACAACAATGTCAACTCCTTGTTGAAGCGCTTTTTTCTGTTGTTCCCATTCCATTCCACCTGTTCCACCATATAGAGCGAGGGAGCTAATATTCAGAAAATAACCCAAACCTTCAATTTGTCGTGCTATCTGAAGAGCAAGTTCTCTTGTAGGTGCAATAATGATAGTATTAATTCCTACAACTGGGTTATGGATGATATGGTGTAAAATTGGTAATAAATAAGCTGCAGTTTTACCTGTGCCTGTTTGAGCACATCCTATAACATCGTTTCCTTCAAGAATAAGTGGTATTATCTGCTCTTGAATGGGCGTTGGCTGATCAAATCCCATGGATTCAATACCTTCCAAAATTCCCTTATCAAGTTTAAATTCATGGAAAGTAGTAATCCTAAAATCTGATGGAATATCGCTCATGTATTTATTCTGTTATTTGCCTTTGTATAGAATCAGCTATAATCTGTTGTTCTCTTGTTACTGCATTAATTGAATCTATAATTTTTTGTTGCTTAATTTGAGCGGCAACTGAATCTGCTTTTAACACAGAGTCTTCTTTAAATTTTTGGGATTTTTGGTCATCGGGATAAGAACAAGAGAACATGCTAACGGTTATTAAAATGGCTATAAAAGATGTTTTTAATTTCATTTTTACCTCCTGAAATAAGTGCATGTTTATAAATAACAAAAAAAGAGGTGCGAACACCTCTTTTTTATGATTTTGAACAGTAATTTAGTCTTACTTGGTTGCAGGAGTTTCTGTAGCTGGAGCTGTTGTATCAGCTGCCATTGCTGCATTGATTGAATCCTGTTTTGCTTGTTCAGCCTGCTGTACCATAGCGATTGAATCAGCAATTCTGATTGAATCTAAACGAGCTTGTTCTGCTTTCTGTTCTGCACTTGGTCCGCAAGCTACGAATGAAGCTAAACCTGCGATAACTAAAATCTGAGCTAATGTTTTCATGTTTTGATGTGTTTAGTTTTAAAACAAGGCAAAGATAGAGAAACTTTTAAGCACTATGCAAGTTTTTTTAATTTTTTTTTAATCTTTTAACACATTAACATTCAGGTATTTACTGGCATTGTGAATTTTTTTTTAATTTCCGGTATTAAAAACGGCTTAAAAAATCGTCAGATTAATGGCCATTTTTCCTTTTTGTTAAAAAAAAGGCCCTCAAAATACTGTTATCTTTGTCAAGACTAATATTATATGATGACAACCTTGCCCCCATTAGCAGAATTGATGCGTCCAGAGTCATTTGATTCCTACATCGGACAGACTCATCTAATAGGATCTGATGCGGTTCTCTTCAAATCAATCGAAAGTGGAAATATTCCTTCAATGATATTTTGGGGTCCTCCTGGCGTTGGAAAGACCACATTAGCGTTCTTGATTGCAAAGAAACTCAATAGGCCATTTTATACTTTAAGTGCAATTAATTCTGGTGTCAAAGATGTTCGTGAAGTAATTGAAATTGCCAAAAATAGTCACTCAAACGCTATTTTGTTTATTGATGAAATCCACCGTTTCAGCAAATCACAGCAAGATTCGCTCCTTGGTGCGGTAGAAAAAGGAATAATTACGCTGATTGGTGCAACTACAGAAAACCCTTCTTTCGAAGTCATATCTCCCCTGCTTTCCCGTTGCCAGGTTTATATACTTAAATCACTTAATGAGCAGGAGTTAAACTTAATTATTGACGGGGCCGTTAAAAAACTAGAAGAGGTTTTTAAAATTAAACTAGTAATAAAAGAGACTGACTCTTTAATGAGAATTTCAGGCGGTGACGCACGAAAAATGATAAATGCACTTGAAATAATCGCAACTATTTCTGGTAAAGAGAACTCAATCATAGAGGTTGATAATAAAACAGCCGTCTCTATAATTCAACAAAACCTTTCAATGTATGATAAGAAAGGGGAAATGCACTATGATATAATTTCCGCTTTCATAAAATCGATGAGAGGGAGTGATCCAAACGCAGCCGTTTATTACTTAGCAAGAATGATTGAAGCTGGAGAAGATCCATTGTTTATTGCTCGTCGAATGCTGATCCTGGCATCAGAAGATATTGGAAATGCTAATCCAAACGCTATTTTATTGGCTAATGCATGTTTCGATGCAGTGCATAAGACAGGTTATCCTGAATGCAGGATAACTCTCTCACAATGTGCGATATATTTGGCCTGCTCTCCTAAAAGCAATGCAACATATATGGCTATTGAAGATGCTCTTGCACTGGTAAGAAAAACAGGAGATCTGCCTGTGCCTCTATCCATTAGAAACGCACCAACTAATTTGATGAAAAACATTGGTTATGGTGCAGAATATAAATATGCTCACAGTTTTGAAGGGAATTTTGTTGAAATGGAATTTATGCCTGATAAAATTAAAAAAACTTTACTTTATAATCCCGGAACTAATCCAAGGGAGGATGAAATAAGGCAGCGGTTGAGAAAACTATGGCAATCAAAGTATAATTATTAAAGAAAGAAAAAGTGATAAAAACACCTGCAATTAACAATCTGATACCATCATCTAATTTTTTTCTGATGGCAGGACCATGCGTTGTGGAAAATACAACCATGCCGCTTGAGATAGCTGAGCATATATTAAACATTACAACTAAATTAGAGATACCTTTTATTTTCAAAGCTTCTTATAAAAAAGCAAACCGGTCAAAAGCTTCATCTTTTACCGGTATAGGAGATGAGATTGCATTGAAGTGCCTTCTAGAAATCCGGGAGAAACTTAATATTCCGGTTGTTACAGATATCCATTCAGCAATTGAAGCCGATATGGCGTCAAATTATGTAGATATTCTTCAAATACCTGCATTTTTATGCAGACAGACTGATCTTCTTGAAGCTGCTGGAAAAACAGGCAAATGGATTAACATAAAAAAAGGGCAGTTCCTTTCAGCTGAATCAATGAAATATGCAGTTGAAAAGATTTATGAAACAGGTAATACAAAAGTCATCCTGACCGACCGTGGTACTATGTTCGGATATCATGATCTTGTGGTCGACATGAGATCTATTCCAATAATGCAGGCATTAGATGTTCCAGTAGTTCTCGATATAACACATTCATTACAACAACCTAATCAGCCAAACGGAGTGAGTGGTGGGTTACCTTCTATGATTTCTACCATAGGAAGATCTGGAATCGCTGCTGGATGCGATGGAATATTCATTGAAACACACCCGGACCTTTCAATAGCTAAATCAGATGCAGCAAATATGTTACCATTAAAAGAGCTTGATAAGTTGCTTAATGATTTGGTTTTAATGCGGAAAGCTTATTTAGAGACCCTTAATTAAAGAAATATCGGGGAAAATTAAATGAATTAATATAGAGAATCCTACTTCTAAGATATAATTAATTCCCAAAGCCATAAGCGCAATTAAGAAGGTGAATGTTGGTACCTTATCATTGCGCGTATTTATCATTACAGGTAATCCTTTAGCAAATAAGAACAGTGAATAAAAAGCTGGAATCAATGCCAGGATCATACTTGAATCCAGATTAGCAATGATATAACATAAAAAAAGCGGCGTCAATCCGTAGATTACCAATTTTCCACTTTTGACAAAGTCCTTTACGGAAGCAAACTTCAGGGCAACCCCATGAATGAAAAAAGTAAGGATAAGCACAGTGACTATCTGAATAAGAATAAACGAGAATGCCTGACTAAGCGGAAACGAAAAACGATATGCGTCAATATCCAGAACGTTCCTAACAAAGAAGAAACTTCCTAGTGCTTTCGATGCACCACCAAGTATGATGAGGGTTAAAGAATAAGCAAAAAAATCTTCTTTCAAGGATCTTTTTTCTGCTGCAATTACTTTCCATTCATACCCTGGGTAGAAAATGATGCTTTTAATTCTTTCTCGAACGAAGTTTGACATTTTATTTATCCCGGATTCTATGATTATTTTTCTATTTATCCACCTCAGGGTATCTTCAATTGATTCTAAATTTTAATAGTCGGCAGCAAAGTATATCTTACTCGATAATAATCGTTTTCAGAGAACCATTTATATCAAAGGCAGCATTAGATAGATTATTATACGGCAAGAATGTTATAAAGCCCATTTGATAAATGTAAACCTGCTCAGTGGTCAAAATAGTATTTCCTAATTTGACCTTAACATCTACTGCTTCGGGAACGCGATAGTAGATGCCCTTTGCCTTTCGTTTTGCAATTGCTCTTTTTTCTTCAAATTTTCGGGCATCTTCATATGAATTTGTAGGAGAAACTGCCAGGGTAATCTCATCACCTGAAAGACTTTTTTTATCAGTTATTCCATCGGTGGATGAAAATCTGAAAATGGTGACTAAATTCTCTTCAGGTTTATCATTTGGCGTATAAAAGAAAGAATAATTATCTACTGATTCTATCACTGAACCCTTAAAGAAGGCAATATATTCTTTCTCCATTGCATTCAATTTATCGAGCATAAACTGAATACTTTCCTTTGAATAGTTAACTTCCTGATATCCTGTGATCAGGCTAAATTTACTATCCTCAATTCGGTAAATAAGATCAGCTATTTCACGAGCTTGTTGTTCATTGCTTTTTTCAGAAATGCTACGTTTTAGCACTTTCTCTTCAAAAATTGAAGTATCAATACTAACTCTTCTAATTATTGTATCAACTTTTTCAATTAATACAGGTTTTAGCAAATCCCTAAACGGATTTTTTTGATCATTAAGGCTTAAATTTTTGCTTTTGGGCTCTTTATCTTTTAAAGAGCTAAACGAAGATATATATCCACCTTGAGTTAAATTTATAACAAACGCTTTGTCATCTTTTAACTTAGCAGGTAATTGCGCATAATATATCTGATTTGAATCTACCTCCGAAACAGTTGAAATTGTTAATTGACTTAAAGTATATGAAGTTGCATCTTTGTTAATAAATTCAGTTACACCAAGCATTTTTGTAGCATAGTCACTATATTTTCCTTTAAACCTCTCCGTTTTCTTCAATTGCACATCAACCTTAATTGTGTTTCTGGGAAGACAATAAAAAAAACCATCACTTGATGGATCAATTTGATCTGAGTTTACCGGAAAACTAACTATTTGTGCGAACGACTGTACGCTGTAAACTGCAAAAAATATCAAAGCTGAAATCTTTAACCAGTTGGCCATTTTTATAAATTTTGAAGTCTCAAATTTATAAATAAAAAACCACTTGTAAGTACTACAAGTGGTTTCTATTAGCCAGTGATCCTGCTGGGATTCGAACCCAGGACCCCATCCTTAAAAGGGATGTGCTCTACCTGCTGAGCTACAGAATCGCTAAAGGGACTGCAAAAGTACTGTTTTTTACCTTACATCCAAATAATTTCGGAATATTTTTTCTACCATAAACATAACATTCAAATTATCAGCAACTTATTTTTATAAAAAACCTGCTGTATTCACACTTTCATATCTAAATTGCCATGAACGGCCAACCAAATACATGGCGGATCGGTGCTTGTGTAGTTTATTCGGTGTTTTTCATGTGCCTTGATAAGAATGTAGTCTCCTTTCTTCATCATAAGCTCACCTGTCTCTTCAAAAAATATCCTGGCTTCTCCTTCCAATAGCACTACCCATTCATCATTTTCTTGATCATACCACTGATCTTCAGGTGATTTATGTCCAACTGAAATTATTCTTTCAATCAGTGTATTTCCATCAACCAGCACTTCAAAGACCTCTTTTGAATGGCTAATAAGAGGCACTTCAAATAAATTCCTTAATTTTATCATAGTATCATGATTCCTTTACCCTCTCTGATTAAATGAGGTTCTTCAGAAGTGCAATCAATAACGGTTGAAGGTTCATTATCACCATAACCACCATCTATTACAATATCCACTAATTTATTATACTTCTCATAAATCAGTTCAGGATCAGTAGTGTACTCAATTATTTCATCTTCATCATGAATTGAAGTTGACATTATTGGATTTCCAAGTTCTTTTACAATTTCTAATGGAATATTATTATTTGGAATACGGATACCAACAGTCTTCTTTTTACTCTGGATTAGTTTTGGAACATTATTACTGGCATTGAGAATAAATGTAAATGGTCCGGGCAAATTACTTTTCATCATCTTAAATATGTTATTTGGGATGGGCTTAGAGTAATCTGATAACTGACTAAGATCATTACAGATAAATGAAAAATTTGCTTTTTCGGCTTTTATTCCCTTGATCAATGCTATTCTTTCAATTGCTTTTGATTTAAAGATATCACATCCTAAACCGTAGACTGTATCAGTCGGGTATATAACAATACCGCCATCCATAAGGCATTCAACTACTATTCGAATATGCCGTTCGTTTGGATTTTCAGGATAGATCTTTAACAACATAAACTGCTTAATCTTAATGGAATTCTTAATCTTATTGGAATTGACGCAATTTACGTCGATTTGTTCAAATAAAAAAGGGTAAGCTACTTATATCGCACCGCTACAACCACTTACCCTTGCTTCATTCCTGACCTGGGGGAGTTCGGTGGGAGCTGGTCGTATAAGACTTACCCGCTGCAAAGATACAAAATAGTGGGTAGTTTACAAAAGACACCTTATTTTTTTATCATTAGGATATAATTGAATACATTTGCTGAAACAAATCACCTTTAGCCATGGAAAATACAGAAGAAACCACTCCTTTTATTTCTGAAATTAAAGCCTCCTCATTGAGTTATGCAGTAAAATATGGATTGATTATTAGTTCTATTACAGTGCTATATTCACTGTTTCTTTATGCACTTGACTTAATGTTCATAACATGGTTAGGACTACTTTCATGGGGAATTGTCATTGTTGGTATTGTTTTGGCCATAATTAACTTTAGAGATAAAATCAATGGTGGCTTTATATCATTTGGGAAAGCTTTTAGTATTGGCTTTCTCATTATACTGATTTATGCAATTATCTCTATTATCTACTACTATGTTTTGACAACCTTCATTGATCCACAAATACCAGAAAGGATGATGCAGATGGCTCAGGAAAAGCTAATGAGTAAAGGATTATCTGATGAAATGATCGATCAGCAGGTTCAAATGCAGGAAAAATTTATGACTGGTTCATTAAAATATGTTGGTATCCTTATTCAGCTATTTTCAATGGTTTTAATAGGGACAATAATTTCTCTATTCTGTGCCTTAATCCTTAAAAAGCAAGATGATAGTTTTAAAGCTACTTTTTCTGAATAAATGAGTGAGCAAAATAGAAAATCATTTCAAATTTCGGTAGTAATACCTCTATATAATGAGGAAGAATCACTGCCAGAACTCTGCGCTTGGATCAAAAAAGTCATGGATGAGCATCACTTTTCCTATGAGATTATATTGATTGATGATGGCAGTAGCGATAATTCATGGCAAGTAGTTAAAAACTTAATTTCCACAAATCAATTTATCAGAGGTATTAAGTTCAGAAGAAACTATGGTAAATCAGCGGCATTAAATAAAGGATTTGAAAAAGCTGAGGGAGATGTTATAATTACTATGGATGCTGACCTCCAGGATAGTCCTGATGAGATACCGGAGTTATTCAGAATGATTACAAATGAAAACTATGACCTTGTTTCTGGTTGGAAAAAGAAAAGATATGATTCAAAGCTGACCAAAAATATTCCATCTAAAGTATATAATTCTGTTACCCGTAGAATGTCTGGTGTTAAACTTCATGACATGAATTGTGGATTGAAGGCATATCGGAGAGAAGTAGTAAAAGCGATTGAGGTATATGGAGAAATGCACCGATATATACCTGTGATTGCCAAATGGGCAGGTTTCAAAAAAATTGGTGAAAAAGTTGTTGTACATCGAAAAAGACAATACGGTATTACAAAATTCGGTTGGGAAAGATTTATAAACGGCTTTCTTGATCTTATATCGATTATGTTTGTTTCCAAATTTGGACGTAAGCCTATGCATCTATTTGGAACTATTGGAAGTTTGTTATTCTTTATTGGATTTATAATTGCAGGATACTTAGCTTATGCTAAGATTTTCCTTGAAGAATATAAAATGACTGAGAGGCCGCTTTTCTATTTAGGCTTGTTAGCAATGGTGTTAGGAACTCAGGTATTTATGGGAGGATTCTTAGGAGAATTAATTAGCCGTAATTCCAGTGACCGGAATAATTACCTAGTGGAGGAAGAAATATAATGAGCAGAAAAGTAATAATTATAGGCTCAGCATATCCGTTGAGGGGGGGATTATCTAATTTTAATGAAAGATTAGCAGATGAATTCTTGAAGGACGGATGGGACACAGAGTTATATACTTTCTCTCTTCAATATCCATCATTTTTATTTCCAGGTAAAACTCAATATACAACCGAGAAATATACTGGAAAGACTCCTATAAAAATCAAAATTAACTCCATAAATCCACTTAATTGGATAAAAGTTGGAAATGAATTAAGAAAACTAAAACCGACTCTTATAATTATAAAATTTTGGATTCCATTTATGGCTCCATGTTTTGGTTCTATAGCAAGAATAGTTAAGAGAAACCATGTAACCCGCATTATTACTATAATTGATAATATTATTCCTCATGAGAGCAGAATTGGAGATAAGTTATTAGCAAAATATTTTGCAAAAAGTATAGATGGTTTTGTAACGATGTCTAGAAAAGTTCTTGATGACATCTCTCAATTTGACAAAGTAAAACCCCGAATCTTTAGTCCACACCCAATTTATGACAATTTTGGTAATTCTGTAAGCAAGGAGGAAGCTTTAAAACTACTAAACTTAGATAAAGCATATAATTACATCTTGTTCTTTGGTTTTATCAGAGATTACAAAGGTCTTGATATACTTCTAAATGCAATGGATGATGTTAGAATTAGAGAGAAAAAAATAAGATTAATAGTTGCTGGTGAGTTCTACACAGATTCATCCCCATATTTTGATTTAATAAAGTCAAGGAAGATAGAAGATCTCATTTTTATGTCGAATAACTTTATCCCTGATAGTGAAGTATATAAGTATTTTTGTGCCTCCGATATTGTGGTTCAACCATATAAAAGTGCAACTCAAAGTGGTGTCACTCAAATTGCGTATAACTTCAATAAACCAATGATAATTACAAGAGTTGGAGGTTTGGAAGAATTTGTACCAAATAATGAAGTTGGTTATGTTGTTAATCCAGATAGTCATGAAGTTACAGATGCCATTCTTCAATTCTATGAAAATAATAAGGAAAAAGAATTTGTTCATAATGTTACACTATTAAAAGAAAAATATAGTTGGAATCATTTTCTGAATAACTTGAAATCATTGTTTAATTTAGAATAGTAAATTTCTTTCAGTTTGGATTTGTGATATAATTATTTGTTTTTTATTTTAAAACGCTTATCTTAGCAGTCTTATTCTAAACCAAAGACAGTTAAGTTATGAGAAAGTACTTCCATTTGCACTTTGCATTATTAATTTTAAGTGTTTTTACTTTTTCTCCAAGTATCGCTCAGGTTGAAGTTATTTTAAAACCTGGCCCATTAGAAGGCAAAGATGCATACGTAAACAGCTATTATGAAAGACTTGACTCAACCCAAAGTATCATAGCCGCAGCATGGACTTATGATGGAACTGAAGGAATTGGCAGAAGTTTTATTCAATTTAATCTTCCACAATTGCCTGATTCAATTTCTGATTTTCAAGCTTTTTTAAATTTGTATTATGATCCTACTTCACATCATGTTGGACACGGAGGTGATAATGTATGCAAGTTGGAAAGAATTATTGAACATTGGACTGAGAAAGGAGTTTCATGGCATGTTCAACCTGCAGTAAATTCAGATAATGCAGTATTCTTGCCGGCTTCAATTACTTCTAATCAAGATTATCCAAACATAGATGTTACACAATTAGTATTGGATATGTATGCTCACCCAGATTCTAGTTTTGGTTTTAGATTAAGTCTAGTTGATGAAACCATTTACAGAAGTATGATTCTAGCTTCAAGTGACCATTCAAATCCAGACCTTTGGCCTTCATTGGTTATTCGATATAACACACCTTGTGATGCTCCTATAGCTTCGTTTAAGTATATCAATTATAACAATGCAGTTCATTTTATTGCAGATTCAGTTGATAATGGTGAGTATTGGTGGAGTTTTGGAAATGGATATTTCTCTGACTTAAAATCCCCATCATTCATTTATACACAACCAGGTACTTATAATGTCTGTCTTTCTATTTCAAACAACTGTGGAACAGATACATATTGTGATACTATCGTAGTTTGTGAAGAAACAATATATGGCACATTTACTTCAAGAACAGAAGGAAATTTTGCATATTTTGTTTCAAATGTTTTATCCGACAAAGTAGACCTACTTTGGGATTTTGGTGATGGTTTCATAACTGATATAGATAATCCCGCTCATTATTACGGTCAACCTGGAAAATATCTCGTCTGCATGATTGCAAAGAATTATTGCAATCAGGTTATATTTAGTGATTCTTTGTACATATTACCAATTCAACCTCAAGTAAAAAATTCTGATGTAATACAACTATACCCTAATCCGACAGAAGGAGTTATAAGTATAAGCCATGGTGGTATTCCTGCTGAGTTTAAAAGTATTAGAGTCATTAACTTTGATGGTACAATTGTATTAAATGAAGGGCATTATCGGTTAATTAAGAAAGAAAATGGGTATTTTTGCGATTTTACAGGATTAGAAAGTGGAATATACACAATTCATGTCGTTACAGATATTGGTGTTTTCACTCAAAAAGCTGTTATAATAGCAACAAAATAACTATGTACATTAGAAGTAAAGCTCCATTAAGGCTCGGTCTTGCAGGCGGTGGAACTGATGTAGCCCCATATTCTGACCTTTTTGGTGGAGCTATTTTGAATGCAACTATTAGCCTTTATGCTTATGCTACCATAATTCCACGGAATGATGGTAAAATAGTTCTCCATTCAATTGATAAAAATGAGTACCTTGAATTTCAGGCAACTGATTTTCTTCCGATTAATGGAATCTTAAATCTTCACCGGGGGATATACAATAGAATAGTGAAGGATTTTAGTAAAAAACCCCTCTCCTTCTCTCTTTCTACATGGGTTGATGCGCCTGCTGGATCTGGACTTGGAACATCTTCAACTTTGGTTGTAGCTATTTTAGGTGCATTCGCAGAATGGCTTAAATTGCCACTAGGTGAATATGACTTGGCAAAACTTGCTTATGATATCGAAAGAATCGATCTTGCTATGGCTGGTGGTAAACAAGATCAGTATGCTGCAACATTTGGTGGCGTCAATTTTATGGAATTTTCTGCTAATGATAAAGTCATAGTCAATCCACTTAGGATTAAAGATATCTATTTAAATGAACTTTCTCATAATTTGGTATTATTTTACACTCAAACCAGTAGATTATCCTCCAAAATTATTGAAGCTCAATCAGCAAATGTTATTAACAAGAACGAAAAATCAATTGAAGCTATGCATCAACTGAAAAAACAATCAGTGATGATGAAAGAAGCACTTCTCAAAGGTAATCTCAATAAAGTAGGTGAAATTCTGGACTTTGGATGGATGTTTAAAAAACAAATGGCTGATGAAATATCTAATCCATTGTTGGATGAGATTTATAATACTGCAAAAGAAAATGGTGCTACTGGAGGCAAAATTAGTGGCGCAGGTGGTGGTGGCTTTATGATCTTTTATTGCCCGGGTGATAATAGGTCACGTGTTATTGAATCTCTTAAACAATATGGTGGGGAGTCAAAGCGATATGAATTCACTAATAAAGGGTTAACAACCTGGTCATTCTAAAATCTGTTAACCCACTCTCTCTTCTTTTAACACTTAAGCTCTTTAGCAGAGAAGTAGATGAATTTCTCAATAATACTTAACTTTGCACTTTAAAAACTTTATAATGCAAGAAAAAATAAAGTCAGTACTTGCAGCTTCTATCTCTGTTAAAAATGAAATAATTTCTAATGGAACTCTTATTTCTAGAATTGAAACAGCTGCTCAAGAAATAACTGAAGCATTTATTAGAGGTAATAGAGTATATTTCTGCGGTAATGGTGGAAGTGCAGCTGATGCTCAACATCTGGCTGCAGAATTTTCAGGTCGATTTTATTATGACCGCCCTCCACTTGATTCAGAAGCACTTCATGTTAATACCAGTTATTTAACTGCAGTTGCTAATGATTACTCTTTTGATGAAATATATGCCCGTCTAATAAAGGGTAAAGGAATTAAAGGTGATATTCTTGTTGCGCTGTCGACTTCTGGTAATTCAAAAAATATAATTCGTGCTATTGTTGAAGCACATAGAATAGGAATGACTGTAATTGGACTGACTGGTGAATCAGGTGGACTAATGAAGGAAACATGTGATATTCTTATAAATATCCCTTCTTCTGATACACCTCGAATTCAAGAATCTCATATAACAATAGGGCATATTATATGTGAAATAGTTGAAAGTACTATTTTTCCGCAAAACTAATGTTTATAACATACCCTGACATTGTCATTTTAGCCGGTGGCTTAGGAACACGACTTCAAAATGAAGTTAAAAACCTACCCAAAGCCATGGCTCCCATTAATGGAAAACCATTCTTAGAGTATTTATTAAATTACATTGAAAAATCTGGTTTTAAGAGAATTATTCTTTCAACAGGATATTTAAGCAGCTATATTCAAGAGTATTTTGGATCAGGCTACAAGAATTTGCTAATTGAATATATCGTTGAAGATGAACCTCTGGGTACTGGAGGTGCTATTAAATTGGCCTCCACTAAAGTGCAGAGTCCTCATTTTATAGTAATGAATGGAGATACTTTTTTTCCAATTAATCTTCAGAATTTTTTTCAATTTCATGTTGAAACATTAGCCGATGTTTCAATGGCCTTAAGAAAGGTTGATGATGCATCAAGGTATGGAGAAGTTGAGTGTGATTCTTCAGGAAGAGTAGTTCGGTTTAACGAAAAATCAAAACATGTTCAGCCCGGATTAATAAACGGTGGAACATATATTATCTCAACAAGATATTTTAAAAAACTCAATCTTCCGGCAAAATTCTCATTTGAGACTAACTTTCTGCAAACTGATTTAAGTATTGGTTATTTTTTAGGCCAGGAATTTGATGACTATTTTTTAGACATTGGAGTACCAGAAGACTATAAACGTGCACAAATAGAATTCAATGCCTTTAAAGATTGATAACAGTTGGACATTATTCCTTGACCGTGATGGCGTTGTTAATGAGCGCCTGCCCGGTGATTATGTTAGAAGCTTCAAAAACTTTAAATTTATTGATGGCACTTTGGAAGCTCTTGCCATTTTCAATCATATTTTTGGCAGAATAATTATTGTAAGTAATCAACAAGGGATTGGTAAAGGACTGATGACCAGAGAGGAAGTTGAATCAATACATCATGATATGATCGATTCAATTCAAAAATCCGGAGGCAGAATTGACAAGGTTTATTATTCACCATTTCTTCATTCTGAGCATCATTTTACCCGAAAACCATCGGTTGGAATGGGTATTCTCGCTAAACGGGAATTTAAGGAAATCTCATTCAGGAAATCTATAATGGTTGGTGATTCAAAATCTGATATGCTGTTTGGACGAAAACTAGGAATGAAAACTGTTTATATTGGTGCTCGGGATGAAATTCAAACAGATTATAGAATTATCAATTATTGTTTCCCTAATTTACATTCATTTGCTTTATATCTTACGGACTCGCATTCATTCTAAGGGATCAATTTTTCTATCATTGTTATTCACTATTACGTAGATTGCTTATAAATTCTTGCAATTGAACTCTAATTATCTCTTTGTAAGTTATTAAAGGCGGACCTTTTTGAAATTGACGAATACGCTAGAGATTCTGTTTCCTTAAATCAAGGAATTTAGAACATATTCCAAATAAGATAACTACTACGTTATATATCAGGTCTTTAATGATTTGATTGTATTTCACCGCTAAATTATTGAAACATTTATATACCTATCTTTGTTCTCGAAACTTAAAACCTGAAAATTCAAGACATGTCAAATATTCGGTTTAAAGCACTGGAGTTATCAATGCTCCGTTCAAGGCGTCAATTGCCTTCGATACCTTCCCGACCTTCAGCTTATTTTGGAGAATTGACTTTTAACAAAGCAGCGATGAGTGACTACCTGTCACGGGAGGCATATAAAGCTGTACAGTCGGCAATAGAACAAGGTATTAAAATTGATCGCAAAATAGCTGATCAGATAGCTTCAGGAATGAAATCATGGGCTATTTCAAAAGGTGCGACTCATTTTTCACATTGGTTTCATCCTTTAACTGGTGCAACTGCTGAAAAGCATGATGCATTTATAACATTGCTTGAAGATGGAAAGGCAATTGAGAATTTCACAGGTAATGAATTAGTTCAGCAAGAACCCGATGCATCCAGTTTTCCACATGGAGGTATAAGAAATACCTTTGAAGCAAGAGGATATTCAGCGTGGGATCCTACTTCACCTGCATTTATCCTGGAAGGTACCCTTTGCATACCAACAATATTTATCTCATACACAGGTGAATCTCTTGATTATAAACTTCCACTCATAAAAGCACTTAGCGCCCTTGAGCTTGAAGCCACTGAAGTTTGCCATTATTTCGATAAAAATATTAACAGGGTTCAGGCTACTTTGGGCTGGGAACAAGAGTATTTTCTTGTTGACACAGCGCTATATTCAGCCCGTCCTGACCTATCACTCACAGGCAGGACCTTATTTGGCCATGCAAGTGCTAAAGATCAGCAGTTATCAGACCATTATTTCGGTGTAATTCCTGAGAGAGTAATGGACTTCATGAGGGAATTCGAATATGAGGCATTACGCCTCGGAATACCAGTGAGAACAAGGCATAATGAAGTTGCCCCGGCTCAGTTTGAATGTGCACCTGCATTTGAAGAAGTTAATGTTGCTATTGACCACAATCAGTTACTTATGCTTTTACTTGACAAAATAAGCAAAAGGCATGGTTTAACAGTACTCCTTCACGAAAAGCCCTATGCTAATATAAATGGTTCAGGTAAACACAATAACTGGTCAATGATGACTAATACAGGTGAGAACCTTTTAAAACCTGGTAAAACGCCTGAGGACAATCTAAAATTCCTTGTATTTCTTGTTAACATTATCAAAGCTGTCGATTCTCATGCAGATATATTAAGAGCTTACATAGCATCAGCCGGTAATGACCTACGACTTGGTGGTCATGAAGCTCCCCCAGCTATTATCTCTGTTTTTATTGGCAGCAGATTAACCGAAGCCTTACAACAACTTGAATCAGAAACCAAACATTCAGGAAAAAGTAAAGCACATAAACCTTATGATATTCCAATTATTCCTGAAATCCTTCCTGACAATACCGATAGAAACCGCACATCACCATTTGCTTTTACCGGTAATAAATTTGAATTTCGTGCAGTAGGTTCATCAGCAAACTGCGCAGTTCCTATGATTGCCCTTAATACCATTGTCGCTAATCAATTGAAACTTTTTAGAGCTGAAACTGACAGATTAGTGGCGCAAAATATTTCAAGGGAAGATGCTATGTTCCAAATTCTTTCAAGGTATATAAAAGAGTCGAAGAAAGTACTATTTGAAGGTAATAGCTATAGTCAGGAATGGGTGGAAGAAGCTGCAAGAAGAGGATTATCAAATGTGCCGGATACGCCCCGTGCTCTTAAAAATCTAATCAGTAAGCAAGCTATAAGTGTTTTTGAAGAAAACAATGTTCTTACCGAAAGGGAGATTTATGCCCGATATGATATACAGCTTGAAAATTATGTAAGGAAAGTTCAAATTGAATCTCGTGTAATTGGCGACCTGGCAGTCAATCACATAATTCCTATTGCAATCAGGTATCAGAATCAATTAATTGAGAATGTTAAAGGATTAAAAGAGGTGTTGGATACAAAAACTTTCCAGTCTTTGTCAAAAACACAAACAGATACAATTCGTGAAATCTCTGATAATATTATCAGTATCAAGAATATGGTCAGCAAAATGGTAGAAACACGCAAAGAGATCAATAAGCAAGAATTAATGGAACAAAAAGCCATAGCTTATCGTGACAGGGTTTTTCCATTTTTCGATGAAATAAAATATCATGTTGATAAACTTGAACTACTAATTGATGACGAAATGTGGCCACTTCCAAAATATAGAGAACTGCTTTTCATCAATCGGTAAGCATAATAGTTAAGTAAAAATTATAATGGCTGTCATTTATGACAGCCATTTTTTTAATAATAAACTTTACTGAACAATATGTAGAACTTGTCTAAACCAGGCATTAATTGAATGAACCTTTCAAATATTGTTTGGTTATTTCATTTTGAGGGTTTTCAAATACTTGCTCTGCAGTTCCTTGCTCAATAACTTCGCCCAGATACATGAAGACGACATAATCTGCAATTCTTCTCGCTTGACGAAGAACATGAGTTACCATCACAATTGTATATTGTTGCTTTAATTCAACAAACTTTTTTTCTATTGCTTCACTTGAAATGGGATCAAGAGCTGAAGTAGGCTCATCCGCAAGAATTATATCGGGATCAACTGCCAGTCCTCTTGCTAAACATAACCTCTGTTGTTGGCCAATTGATAATGCTGAGGCAGGGTCTTTGAGTCTGTCTTTAACCTCTTCCCATAAATTTGCTTGTTTCAAATAGTGTTCTACTCTTTTGTCAAGATATTTCTTTTTCTTCCTTCCACTGATTCTCAATCCAAAAGCAACATTATTATATATATTCATGGGCAGAGGATAAGGACGCTGAGAAAGCAGCCCCATCCTTTGTCTTAAAATGGTGATGTCCTCGTTTGTATGCAAAATATCATCTTCACCAATCATTATAGACCCTGATACCATCATTTCAGGATATAAATCAGTGAGTCTGTTTAAACTTTTTAATAATGTTGTTTTACCACACCCTGAAGGTCCAAGTATTACAGTGATTTTTTTCTCAGGAATCTGTATATTGATGTTCTTTAATATCTGTTGTTTGCCAATAGACAGATTTAAATCACAAATTCTTATTTTGTTTTTCGCCTCCATTATTATTGTTTTATCTTATTCTTCAGGTATCTCTTTGAGAAAAACCTTGATAAAATACTTATTGTAAGTATTATAACAGTTAAAACCACTGCTGACGCATAAGCTCTGTTCTGAACTTCTGGTATTGGTGAACTTAGCTGAAAAAATATTGCGAGTGGAAGAGTTGCTGTAGGTTGATTTAAAGCAGTAGGAATCTGATCTGTATAACCTGTTGTGAATAACACAGAAGCTGCATCTCCAATCGCTCTTCCAAATGATAAAAGTACGGCTGTGATAAGTCCTGAAACCACTTGCCTTACGTAAATCCTGTAAGATATCTCTGAAGGTGTTGAACCCAACGACAAAGCAGCTTCCATTAAACCTCTGGGAATGGTTTTAAGAACTTCATCCATTGCCCTTACCATTATTGGAATAATAAATAAAGTAACAGTAAAGATACCAGCTAAAAGTGAAGTTTTTAGTCCGAAGTAGATCATTACACTAAAACCAAACGCTCCATAAACAATTGATGGCACACCCCATAAAAGATCAAGAAAAAATCTGATACCGTTTACAAGTTTTCTGTGATTGGTCAAATGAACATTCATCATTAATGCAACGGGCAGACCAATCAAAAAGGCTAACGTTGTTGAGGCTATTCCAAGATAAAGTGACCCTATTATTGCATTAAGAATGCCACCTTCTTTACCAAAATAAAATCCACCTTTTGGTATTTGGCTTATCATTTCCCATGACAAAGAAGGCAATCCTTTATAAAGAATACTGAATATGATGAGCGTTAATGCAATAACAATAATATTCGTTGAAATGAACATCAAAACTCTAAACAACTTTTCTTCAAAGTATCTGATCTTTCTCATCACTCCCTCTCTTCTATCTTGGCAATAGCAAATCTTGAGCCCATATTAAATAACATAACCACTACAAATAAAACAAGTGCTGCAAGCATCAGTGCTGAATCATACAAAGGAATGGAAAGCATCTCCCCATAGTTATTAGCTATTAAAGCCGGTAAAGGATAACCAGGTTGAAACAGTCCCTTTGGAATATTAGTAACATTGCCAACAACCATTAATACAGCTATAGTTTCACCAAAGGCTCTGGATACACCAAGACCTAATGCTGAAATTATTCCTGGAAATGCTTTTTTGAGTAGTACTAACTTTATAGTCTGCCATTTTGTAGCTCCTAATGATAATGAAGCCTCCCTTAATTCATCTGGTAAAGTCTTAAAAACTTCTATTAGAATATTCAAAATAAAAGGAATAATCATAACAGCCAAAACAATTGCACCTGCAAGTATGCTGTATCCGGATGTTTGTTTGCCAAGAAAAGGAGCAAGATAATCAGAAATGAATGGTACGATAACCAGTATTCCCCATACCCCAAATATTACTGAAGGAATTCCTGCCAGGATATCAATAACCGG
The DNA here is from genome assembly GCA_035298745.1 of Lentimicrobium sp. Taxonomy (GTDB): domain Bacteria; phylum Bacteroidota; class Bacteroidia; order Bacteroidales; family Lentimicrobiaceae; genus Lentimicrobium. The sequence continues at coordinate 48,866 of DATGXS010000073.1, forward strand.
ATGCATTAATTTTAGTACCCATGTTCGTGCATATTGCGTTAGATGTATTGCCGTTAACAAACAAATGGGACCGGCAATAAGCAAGGCAATTATTGTAACCCAAACTGAACTTATAATAAAAGGCAAAAATCCAAATTTACCTGCAAGCGGACGCCAATCGCCAGAAAACAATAATTTAAAAATTGATTGATTTTCAAGTAACGTAGTTGACTTAATATATAATCCAATGCCTAAAATAAAAGGCAATAAAATTACTATAATAAGGCCAATAACCATCCAGGTGGTATGAAGTCGACTCCTCAGATGTCTTTTCACCTTGAAGAATCTGGTTATATCCTTACTCTGAAAGTTTTTGTAATTGATTCTTAACTTTTTCTTCTGTAAGGTTGACATATCCAGCTTTATGCACAAATTTTTGTCCGTCAGTAACAATCCATTCAAGGAATGCTAATACAGCAATATTCTTAGGTTTTCCTTTTGAAACAAAATAAAGATCCCTTGATGGAGGTGAAGGATATTTGCCTGTGGCAATGGCATCCATAATATCATCCAGGGAATCATAAAAATTTTCTTCACTTGTAATAACCCCATCATTATTTAAATCTATTGGAACAACAGCAAGACCGGCATATGGTTTTCTGGTATTCATATCATAGGCATAGTTAATATTATTGTATCCAAGCCCTGTTTTATCGTTTTTCACAGCATCAGCTATACCTGGGTCTCCGAAGACCCCAACTCCTTTTAAGGATTCCTGATTACTGCCCAAAAACTTGCCCCACATTTCTGCAGCTCCGCAAGCATCAGAACGAGTGTATGCATTTAATCGGGTTTTGTCAGTTGTCTTATATAATTCACCCCAGGTCCTTATTTTCTGATCCAGATATATTTCTTTAAGTTGTTCTTTATTTAGGCCTTTTTGCTTTATAAGTTGTGCTGCAGACCCAGCCGGATTATATGTTGCAACCACAGCATCCTTTGCAACAGCAATAAACCAAGCACCTTTAGCTTGTTCTTCCTGAGAAACTTCACGCGAAAACATACCCAGATCAACCATTTGGGATAAAGCATCAGTCATCCCTTTTCCAGCACCGCCGGCAGAGATATCGATTCTAACTTCAGGATTTAATTTTTTAAACTCTTCTGCCCAAAGAACAGCCATTGGATAGAGTGCAAATGCGCCTGAAATTGAAATTGTACCTTTAATAGTTCCATCAGCATTTTTTACTGATTTATCTTCCCTATTACTGCATGAGTTAATGAAAATAAACATTGGCAATATAAAAACAATTGCCAATAGCGGCTTTAACATTTCTCCATTATTTTTCATTATAAGGTTTTTTAAAATGGATTGAAAAATTATAGCATTATAAGATTAGAATTTACAAACCCTCTAACTATAACTAAATGCTAAATTAGTCAAAAACAAAGCAGCTATCTTATGTTGACTAAATGAAATTCACAAGCTTCAAATGTTAAAAAAGTAAATGTTCTCAATGTTTAAACTAACTCGTTTTCCTATAATTCCATATTGCCCAGCTATTCAATGCAAATGCAATTAATGCTATAATTCCAATGTGAGGCAAAATATCCCGCAATCCACTCCCTTTGAGCACGATCATTCTAAATACCTCGATAATGTATGTAACAGGATTAATTGCAGCAATCACTTTGGCCCACGATGGCATACTATCAATACTTGTGAAAAGTCCTCCCAAAAGGATAAAAATCATCATAAAAAAGAAAAGAACAAACATTGCTTGTTGTTGGTTTTCACTATATGTTGAAACAAGTAACCCAAAACCTAATACAGCTAACAGATAAACCCATATAAAGCTATACAGCACAATAATACTACCTTGTGGAACAATTCCATAAATTAACCAGGCGGCTAATAGTCCCAATGAAAATACTATATTTCCTAATATCCAGAAGGGAATGAGTTTACCCAGAATAAAAATTTGCTTTTTGATTGGAGTAACGTTTATTTGCTCAATTGTTCCAATTTCTTTCTCTTTCACTATATTCAAAGCTGTCATAAAACCGCCAATCATTGTTACAAGGATAGCTAAGATACCAGGCACCATGAAGTTTCTGTAATTCATTCCTGGATTAAACCAGTTAGAGTAGGTAACCTCAATTATATTCCCTGAAATAACTGAACCTTGCTGAGCGAAAGAATTTCTGTTGTCTCCTTGAGGAAGTAGTCTAGTTCTAATAGTGTGATTATATTCTCTAATGATATTGTTAAGATAGGAGGCTCCAATATTTGCTTTTATTCCATTGATCGCATTAACTGCAATAAGTACCTGCAGTTCATTTTCCCTTATTAAGTCCTTCTCAAATCCGTTTGGTATTTCCAAAATTAAATCTGCTTCATCTGATTCAATATATTTTAGAGACTTTTTATACGACTGATTATAATTCACGAGTCTGAAATATCCTGAAGAAGTTATTGTTGATACCAATTGTTTTGACCAGGTAGACACATCATTATCAACTACCACCAGATTAATATTCTTGACTTCATAATTTGCAGCTAATGGCAAAATCAGCAATTGCATGACAGGCATGACAATCATCATTCCCAGAATTGTTTTATTCCTGAAAATCTGCACGAATTCCTTTCTTAATAGAAATAACAATGTCCTCATGCCAACCTTTGTTTAAAACTTTTGATACTTAAAAAGAATAATACAGCCGTAATAGCTACTAATGCCAGGGTTTCTTTATAAATAGCAGCAAAACCGAGCCCTTTGATCATTATAGACTTAATAATTACAAAAAACCACCTTGCTGGTATTAAATCCGAAACCCACTGCAATATCACGGGCATATTCTCTCTCGGAAACATGAATCCACTGAACAATAAAGATGGAAGTAGCATGCCAACCAATGAAATAAACATAGCAACCTGTTGTGAACTAGTTTTTATGCTTATGAATATCCCTAAGGTGAGACAAGTGATTATAAAGAGAGTACTTTCGGCGAAAAGAAGTAAAATACTTCCATTTACCGGAAGTCTTAGAATAAAAATGCTCAACAATACAATTGAAGAAACATTAACAAGTGAAAGAAGTAAATAAGGAAATGCTTTTGCGATTAAAACCATCCAGGGTCTGAAAGGAGAAACAAGCAGCACTTCCATAGTACCATTTTCCTTTTCACGTACAATGGTTATTGCTGTCATTAAAACACATACCAGCATTAAAACCAGAGCCATCACTCCTGGCACAAAGTTGTGAGCGCTTTTTAACTGAGGATTGTAGAGCATCCTGATTTCCGGAGTTATCTTGTACAACATTGCCTTAGAAGCTAAATTCTCACTCTGGAAATCCAAAATAATTGAATTTAAATAGTTTACCAGCAAATTTGCTGTATTGGGATCAGATGCATCAGCAATAACCTGCAATTGTGTCTTGCCATTATGAGAAATTGCCAGGTTAAAATCATCTGGAATGATTAATGCTACCTTAAGTGTCCCTTTTTTAAACTCATCTTCAATATCTTGTGGCAGTATCTTTTGCTTTGTCACTTCAAAATAAGCACTAGCCTCAATTTTATTGATTAATTTTTGAGTTGAAATATCTGTAGAATTACTGATTATTAAGATTTTAGTATTCTTTATTTCATTTGACAAAGCAAAACCAAAAATCAATATTTGCATCACTGGCATACCAAAGAGTATGAGCAGAGTTTTCCTATCACGAAAAACATGGGCAAATTCCTTTTTTACGAATGCATTAAATTGTTTCATAAGGTTTAAGCTTTAAACATCCAATCTCTTGGCACCTCTTGCAAGTTTTATAAAAACCTCATCCATGTTTTTTGCATTAAATTCCTTTTTCAAGGATCCCGGAGAATTTAGTGCTTCAATTCTTCCATCAACCATTATTGAAATTCTGTTACAATACTCAGCTTCATCCATATAATGAGTTGTGATAAAAACAGTTATGCCTGAAAGTGCCGCCTCATAAATTAAATCCCAAAATTGCCTTCTGGCCACCGGATCGACCCCACCGGTAGGTTCATCCAGAAATACAATTTTAGGCTCATGTATAATAGCTACCAGGAAGGCTAGTTTCTGTTTCCATCCTAATGGAATTGAGGAAACAAGAGTATTTGCTTTTTCTGTTAACCCTAACCGATCAACAAGTTCTTCACTCTTATTTTTTATCTTACTATTTGAAAGCTTATAAATCCCTCCATAAAATTTAATGTTTTCAAGAATTGTAAGATCTTCATACAGAGAAAACTTCTGACTCATATAGCCAATGTTTTCCTTAATCTTTTCAGGTTTTTTATATACGTCAAATCCCGCAACAGTTGCTCTCCCGGAGGATGGAATGGATAATCCTGAAAGCATACGCATTGCAGTAGTTTTACCAGCCCCGTTAGCGCCAAGGAAACCGAATATTTCCCCTTGGTTAACAGAGAAACTGATGTTATCAACAGCTATAAAATTTCCGAATTTCTTTGTCAATCCTTCAGTAATTATAACTTGCTCAGCCATCATCCTTTTAAAAGTTGAATAAAACAATCTTCAATTGTTGCAGTCTCACTCTCATATATCAAACCTGAGTGATTCTCTTTTAAATAATCGATTAGTCTAACAAACTGAAATTCAGACTCTTTAAAAGTGACATGAATACTTTCACCGAATGGATATGCATACAATTGATCAGAGAACAATCTGATGTCATTGTAAAGAGTTATAATATTGTCAGCTTTAAATTTGTATAAGCACAGCGGGTATGCATCAATGATTGCGGTCGGGGTATCAATAGCTAATATTTCCGCTTTTTGCATTAAGGCTATTCTGTCGCACATAGATGCTTCATCCATATAGGGTGTAGAAACTAAAATAGTGATTCCCTCCTTTTTGAGATTTTTAAGCATCTGCCAAAATTCTTTCCTCGACACAGGATCAACTCCGGTGGTTGGTTCATCAAGAAAGAGTACTGTAGGTTTATGAATAAGGGCGCAACATAAAGCAAGCTTCTGTTTCATTCCACCTGATAGCTTACCAGCTCTCCTATTTTTGAATGGTTCTAATTGGATATAAATATCTTTGATCAGATGATAATTTTCTTTAACAGTGGTTTTAAAGATTGTTGCAAAAAAATTGAGATTCTCCTCTACTGTAAGATCTTGATATAGTGAAAATTTCCCAGGCATATATCCAATAGAATTCCTGATCTTTTTGTATTCCTTTACAACATCATATCCAGCTACATAGGCGTTTCCTTCATCGGGTAACAGAAGAGTCGTGAGCACCCTGAATAAGCTGGTTTTACCTGCCCCATCCGGACCTATAAGACCAAAAATCTCTCCTTTATTTATGTTAAAAGAGACTTTATTGAGTGCTATTAATTTCTCTTTTCCATACCATTTACTAACACTATCAACAACTAGTGTGTCCATTAATTTAATTTTGACTCATTGAACAGAACTTCGCCATACATTCCAATCTTTAAATATCCATCATTTTGAACATTTATTTTTACTGCATAAACCAAATTAGCCCTTTCATCCTTGGTTTGAATGGTTTTAGGTGTAAACTCCGATCTGTCGCTGATCCAATCAATTGTACCAGGATATGACTTATACCCGCCTTTTCCATCATCTGTCAGAACTTTGACGTTCTGACCAATTTTAAGTAAAACCAATTGGTCTCCAGTTATATATACTTTAAGAATTAGCTTACTCAAATCTGCAATCTTATATAATGGTTTCCCAACAGTTACCATTTCATTTTTCCTTACATATTGTGAAAGCACGGTACCCTCAACCGGATTAACCAGCCTGCATTTTGACAACTGATCATTAAGTTGTTCAATTTGCATTTTCAATGGAATAGATTCCTCCCCAATACTTGTGGAAGTTATGTTGAGACTTGACTGTGTTGCTCTAAGCTGGTTTGAGATGATTGCAACCTGTGAACTGGCATCATCCAACTGTTTTTGCGTTGCAGCACCTCCCGCCTGAAGCTTTTCTATTCTTGCTAATTCATGTTTTGCCTGTTTTAACTGTTCTTCAAGTGCAGCAATTTGAGCTTTTTTATCCGGCGTTTTACTTAATACTGCAATAATTTGCGATTCAATCTGTTTGCGCTTAAGTACTAGCTGAATACTATCAATGTAGCCAACTATTTCACCAGTCTTTAGAGTCTTGCCTTCTTCAATACTCAATTCCTTAACAGTGCCGGCGACTTCTGATGAAATAATGGTCTCAACTGCTTCAAATGTTCCTGTTGCATCTGGATTAATATTACCATTGCGGCATGCAAATAAACTTGTTGACAGAAGTACTAAAATTGTTGTTTTTTTCATTGTCAGGTAGTTCTTATGTTATAAATTTCCTGTTATAAGTAGATGATTGTACTTTGACATGATTAACTGTATCTCATGCAGAATTTTTGACTGTCTTGCATTATCAACTGCATTCAATTCTCTTATATATTCAGAACTGGTAATTATACCATTTTCAAGTTGCAAAAGCGCAGATTTACTTATATCCTCACGCAAGGCAATTATTTCATCATCACTTTTTAATAATGCCTCATATTTTTCAATCTCATTATTTTGTTGGGTCATCTGAATATCAGAATTCAAAAGAAATGCTTCTTGCTGATATTGTATGTTCGTAAGATTAAGCTTGTTTATTGCCTTTTCACGTTGCAGATTATACAACCCTGTCAATGGCCAAACAAATCTTAAACCTGCCACAAAATAAGTATCGGGATCAGGATTTAGCATGTTTAAAGCAGGTGAACCATATCCACCGTTAATGAATAAGTTGAGTTTTGGTAAATTTTTTGTGTTCAGATTTCTTGAAATACTCTTATTTAAAGCCAATCTTGAGAAAAATAAATGATTTTCCGGCCTTTTATTTTCATTTTTTATTTCTACTGATAATGGTGTTGAAAGTTTAACTTTCAAAGGCATCTTCGTCCCAACTAAGAGTTCCAACATCGTTAAGTATGATTTTCTTGACGACTCTAATTCAATGATTTTTTGGTCTGTTTTTAATAATTCAGCTTTAAGCGCATCAAGATTACTTTTTAAGATTATTCCATTATTAAATGCAGCTTCTGATTTTTTCAAAGCTGCCAGTATATCTGATTTTAATATTGTTACCTGTTCTATTTGGGCATCTGTTAAAATGATCCCAAAATAAACCTGCGTTACTCTTTCCTTTACTTTATAAAGCTCAATTTCAAGGTTATCTTCTTCAATTTCATTTTGAGCTTCCATAATTTTCTTTTGAGCGGCTGTATGTCCACCGTCATAAAGCAACTGAGAAATTTCAGCATAAACCTTGTACTGGTTTTTGTCAATTTCAGGAATTGTCATGTTTGGAATAGAAATCGGAATCTTTGTGACATCCGATTGAGTTGTATATTGCCCAAAAAAAGAAATTGAAGGTAAATAACCAGACTTTATATTTGAAATATTGTAACGGCCAGTTGTTTGTATCAACTCCAATGTTTTTATCATGGGATAATTGTTCCTTGCAAGTTCCTGACATTTCTCTATAGTTAAAACTGAATCCTGGGCTCTAACAATCAGAGGTGAGATGAAAAAACAGAAAATGCCAAAGAATAATAGTCGTTTTCTTAATAGGTTCATGATGACTATAATTTAATCAAATGATTAATTTTATTCGGATATAATTGTGGGTGTTTTTGCATTTAGGATAGCATTAATCCACATTGGAATATACTGCTTCCTTTCAAGTAATAAGCGCTTATAACTTTCCTCACTACGATTTGAAAAACCAGTGAAAACCGGCCTGGCGATAAAAGGAAAAACCATCATTCCTATGAATGAAAGTATAAAATGAATGGGATCAATCTGTGTATTACGCTCGCGTAATTGTTTAAAGAAACTGGATTCCTCCATTAATGGACCGGCCTGAAGTTTTAATCCAAAACCCTGAGGATTATTTTTAATTTCATTAAAAACAAAAATCGGAAGATCAGGGTTTTCAATAAGCATATCAATGTAACTATCCACTATAATATCAATTTTCGACTCAAACGACATCGAAGAATTAATCATGATTGGCACAATTGTTCCAAATAGTTGATATATTTTTTCCTGCATAACAAGCTCAAAGAGTTTTTCTTTGCTACGAAAATAGTAGTTTACCAGAGCAAGATTAATTCCGGCTTCTTCAGCTATATCCCTGGTTCTTGTTCCAAAATACCCTTTTTCAGAAAAAACTTTCCGTGCAGCAGTTTTTATCTTATCTTCTGTAGATAGATCGATTTGTTCCTTTTTCCTTGCAGGCATGGTAAAAAATTTTATGTCTGCAAATGTACAACCTGAAACATAATAAATCAAGTATTTTAATCATTTGTTTAAAATAAAGTAATAATAACCTATGCAATTGCTGCTCGTGCTTTTTTATACTTGGTTTTCATTTTTAACTTTTGACAATAAAGTTAAATTTCACCGGAGGAACATCTCTTGTTTCATTTGTTGTTGATATATTTGCTGTTTATCTGTAATAATACAAAAGCCGTATATGAAAATAACCATTGTTGGTACAGGTTATGTTGGACTTGTCACTGGGACTTGCTTTGCCGAAGTCGGCATTAATGTAGTTTGTGTTGATATCGATCAAAAGAAAATCGATAATTTAAAAAAAGGAATATCCCCTATTTACGAACCAGGGCTGGATGTAATGATTGAGCGAAATGTTGATAAAGGCAGACTCTTATTTACAACCGACCTCCCCTCTTGTGTAAATGATACAGACGTTATTTTTATAGCTGTTGGCACACCTCCTGATGAAGATGGAAGTGCAGATCTTCAATATGTTCTGGATGTGGCAAGAACTGTTGGAAGAAATATGAACCGACATGTTCTAATTGTTACAAAAAGTACTGTCCCTGTTGGTACGGCGAAAAAAGTCAGGGAAGCTGTACAGGAAGAACTGAATAAAAGAAACTTACAGATCGGGTTTGATGTCGCATCTAATCCTGAATTTCTTAAAGAAGGAGATGCAATAAACGACTTTATGAAACCCGACCGGATTGTGGTTGGCATTGAATCAGGCGTTGCAGAAGAAATAATGTCCAAGCTTTATAAGCCTTTTACTCTGAATGGTCACCCTGTTATTTTCATGGATGTTCCTTCTGCTGAAATGACAAAGTATGCTGCTAATGCTATGCTTGCAACAAAGATTAGTTTTATGAATGATATTGCAAATCTTTGTGAAATAGTTGGTGCTGATGTTAATATGGTTAGAAAAGGCATTGGAAGTGATACCCGGATTGGAAATAAGTTCATTTACCCGGGAATTGGATATGGCGGGTCATGTTTCCCAAAAGATGTAAAAGCAATAATAAAAACTGCTGATAAGCTCGGATACCCAATGCGTGTTCTTAAAGCAGTTGAAGAAGTTAATGATGACCAGAAATCTGTCCTTTTCAACAAAGTGATGCACTATTTTAATGGAGATTTGAAAGGGCTGACTTTCGCAATGTGGGGATTATCGTTTAAACCTCAGACGGATGATATGAGAGAAGCGCCATCATTAGTTTTAATTGATAAATTAATTGAACAGGGTTGCAGAATCAAAACATATGACCCAGTTGCAATGGAAGAATCGCATAGAAGAATTGGTGATAAAGTTGAGTATTGCAAAGATCCTTATGAAGCTGCCATGGATTCTAATGCTTTACTTCTAATAACTGAATGGACTGAATTTAGGTTCCCTAATTGGAATGTGATTAAAAGACTTCTAAAGAAGCCGGTTATTTTTGATGGTCGTAATATTTATGACCGTAAGGAATTAAAAGAGCTGGGCTTTGATTATTTCTGTATCGGGGTACAATCAAAAAAATCATGACTACAATCCTCGTTACTGGCGCAAATGGGCAATTAGGAAATCAGTTGAAGCAGCTATCAGCCAATTATCCTCAATTTGACTTTAAGTTTACTGATTTGCCTGAGCTTGATATTACTGCCGAGCATGCAATAAACCAGGTACTTACTGAACTTAAACCTCAGTGGCTGATAAATTGTGCTGCATACACCGCTGTTGATAAAGCTGAAGTTGAAAGTGATCTGGCTCATAAGATCAATGTTGAAGGTGCATCATTGTTAGCACGATTATCAGATGAGCATCGTATTAGAATGGTCCATATTAGTACTGATTATGTCTTTGATGGAACCGCATCACAGCCATATAAAGAGGATCATCCTAAAAACCCGTCAGGTGTTTACTCACAAACAAAGTCATTAGGTGAAGACCTGGTGCTTGCTAATAATCCAAGGTCCATTATATTCAGAACATCATGGTTGTATTCAGCTTTTGGACAGAATTTTGTAAAAACAGTTATTCGTCACAGCACTGAAAAGGGCTATATGCAAATAGTTGCAGACCAGGTTGGAACACCAACATGGGCAGCTGATCTTGTTACAATGATAATGAAAGCCATAGAAATTGATTTACAACCTGGTATATACCATTACTCAAATGAAGGTGTTTGCAGCTGGTACGATTTTGCTATGGCTATTGTTGAATTGCAAGGAATAAAAGCAATAATAGAACCCATCACAACAAACGATTTTGGCGCTGTAGCATCCAGGCCTTTTTATAGTGTGCTTGACAAAGCTTTAGTTAAAAGAAATACAGGTTTGAAGATTCCTTATTGGCGGGATAGTTTGAAAGAGTGTCTTAAGCAATTGAATGAACAGGGCTGAATTAAATAAAGCACATACTAAAATCTTTGAATCAGTAACAGAAGTGCACTCCATAACTGGTCCTGGATTACCTCTGCACGTTTACCGTTCTTGTCTGTTACATGAACTCAGGCTTAAAGGGCTAATGTATAAGCGGGATGTTGTGTTTCCGGTAATATACAAAGACTACAAGGCAAGCGAAATCCTCATTGAATTGATCGTTGAAAATAGCATTATTGTTGACTTAATAAATGAAGAGAAGATTTCAACCATATGTTTAGCTTCAATGCAATCAAGATTAAAAATTACAGGACTGAGAATGGGAATAATTATTACCTTTAATACCCTCAGTATAATTGATGGATATAGAAAAATACTTGTGACCCAATATTAAAATGAACCACAAAATTGGTTCTCTGTTATACACTTGCACAAATTTGAAAATTTTAAAACTCAGTGAATATGACCACCAAAGTAGTTGACCCATTTATTGTTGAGAAAGCAAAATTATGGCTTCAGAATGATTATGATGAAGAAACCCGCATTGCTGTTCAAAAGATGCTACAGTTTGACGAGAATGAACTAGTTGAGAGTTTTTATAAGGATCTTGAATTTGGAACTGGTGGTCTGCGGGGAATTATGGGTGTTGGGACCAACAGAATGAATAAATATACTGTTGGGACTGCCACACAAGGATTGGCTAATTACCTTAAAAACAGCTTTGCTGAACGTTCTCAGGTCTGTATAGCTATAGCTTTTGATTCAAGAAACAATTCACAATATTTTGCTGGTGTTGCAGCTAATGTTTTGGCTGCAAATGGTATAAAAGTTCATTTGTTTGAAAGTCTGAGACCAACCCCTGTTCTTTCATTCGCTGTGAGATATTTAAAATGTCAGAGTGGTATTGTAATAACTGCTTCTCATAACCCAAAGGAATATAACGGTTATAAGGTTTATTGGGAAGATGGCGGGCAACTTGTTCCTCCTCACGACAAGAATGTGATTAATGAAGTTCAGAAGATTAAAAACGTAAAAGATATTAAATTCACAGGTGGTGAAAGTAATATTTCTACTATAGGTAAAGATCTGGATGAAGCCTACATAAAAGCTGTTAAATCACTTTCGTTGAATCCCGAAATTATCTCAAAAAATAAAGAATTAAAAATTGTTTATACTGCAATTCATGGAACAGGGGCAGTAATGGTTCCTCCTGCTCTGAAAACGTTTGGCTTTACAAATGTCCAATTTGTGGATGATCAGATGATTCCTGATGGAAATTTCCCGACAGTAATTTCACCAAACCCAGAAGAGAAAGCCGCAATGGCAATGGCTTTAGACAAAGCAAGGGAAATAAACGCTGATCTTATACTTGCAACTGATCCTGATGCTGACAGAGTTGGCGTAGGAGTTAAAGATGATAAAGGTCAATACATCCTGTTAAATGGAAACCAATCAGCTTCTTTATTGATATATTACCTGGTTACGCAATGGGAATCAAAAGGTAAACTTACCGGAAAAGAATATATTGCTAAAACTATCGTAACATCTGAATTACTAAAGGATATTGCCAGGTCAAGAGATATTGAGTGCTTTGATGTTCTTACCGGTTTCAAATATATTGCTGAAGTAATCAGGGAAAATGAAGGTAAGAAAACTTTTATAGGCGGTGGTGAAGAAAGTTACGGTTACTTAGTGGGTGATTTTGTGAGAGATAAAGATGCTGTTAGTGCTTGCTGTATGCTTGCTGAAACCGCTGCCTGGGCAAAAGATCAGGGTTTATCACTGTATGAATTACTAATTGACATCTACTCTAAATTTGGTTTCTATCTTGAAGATCTGGTTTCGGTTACTAAAAAAGGTAAAGCCGGTGCTGAAGAAATTCATCAGATGATGGTTAATTATAGAACTAACCCACCTTTAGAAATTAACGATTTAAAAGTGCTTGCCGTAAAAGACTATCTTAATCAGATCGAAAAGAACCTTATTTCTGGTAAGGAGTATCCTATAGATTTACCTGAATCAGATGTTCTGCAATTCATCCTCGAAGGAGGTAGCAAAATAACAGTCAGACCCTCAGGTACTGAGCCGAAAATTAAATTTTATTTTGGAGTCAAAGGGACTTTATCTGATAAGTCAAAATTCTATGATATCAACAAGTCAATGCGTGCAAGCCTTGAAGGAATGATTGATGCTATGGGTCTCAGATAATACTTTTTACTTGCCTTTTTTCTAGCATAACCTCTTACATTTGCATGGTACAACCAACTATTTGTATCATGAAAAAATTCTTGTTATTTTCCATTGTAACCCTAGGGTTTATCAATTTTTTATTTGCTCAGCAAAAACCTGATAAAGATTATACTCAGTTCGTAAATCCTTTTATTGGAAGTGGATCTGTTGATAGTTTAAGTTTATCAGGGAGTAATTTTCCCGGTGCATGCTTTCCTTTTGGACTCGTCCAGTTAAGTCCCGACACCTATTACAATCCTGAAAATCCTTGTAGTGGTTACGACTACTCGCGCGACACAATTGTAGGATTTAGTCATACACATCTCAGTGGTACCGGAGTTGCCGACCTGTTTGACTTCCTGTTTATGCCCTTCAAAGGAGATTTGGAATGGAATCCAATGCCAGTTAAAGGAAAATCAAAAGGTTACTCTTCAAAATTTAATCATAAGAATGAATTTGCTTCACCTGGTTATTATAGCGTTGTTCTAGATGACCCAAATATGAAAGTTGAATTATCTGCAACTGAGCATGCCGGTATTCACAGGTACTCCTCACTAGATAAACAACCATGGAATTTGATAATTGACCTCGATCACTCATTGGATAAATCAAGGCCATATTGGGTGTGTAAAATTATTGATGCTCAAATCAGGGTCATTGATGATCATACTATTGAAGGTTACCGTACTATAACCGGGTGGGCAAGCCAGAGAAAGGTGTATTTCAGGGCAGAGTTTTCTCAACCCTTTGCTAAACATTTTCTTAAAGCCGGTGGAAGAGTCTATGAAAATGAACCTATAGCGAACCACACTAATTTAAAAATGATTGCACAGTTCAAGTCTGGTAATGAACCTCTTATCATAAGAGTAGGACTTTCAAGTGTAAGTTTTGAGGGTGCTCGTGAAAATTTAAAAGCTGAGATCAATACCTTTGATTTTGACAAAGTTCATACACAAGTAAAAAACGCATGGAATAAAGAACTATCAGTAATTGATATGGAAGGTTCTCCTTCACAAAAAACAATCTTTTACACTTCATTATACCATTTGTTTATCCAGCCAAATAATTTAGCCGACCTTAATGGAAACTATATAAATGCTACAGGTGAACTTAAAAATGCTCCTGATAAAAAGCATTATAGCACTTTTTCTTTATGGGACACATACCGTGCTGCTCATCCACTTTATACAATTATACAACCCGGGCGTACTGCCGGTTTCATTAATTCAATGATACGCCAGTATCAGGATTATGGTTATTTGCCAATCTGGCAGTTATGGGGAAAAGAAACATACTGTATGATTGGTACTCATTCAATTCCTGTTATAGTAGATGCATATAATAAAGGTATAAAAGGTATAGATTATAACCTCGCCTGGGATGCTGTAAACGCCTCTTCCAGAATTCCTCATCAACATGGTGCATTTGATCTGCTTGATAAGTACAAGTATATTCCTGAGAATAAACAGTCACAGTCAGTAAGTATTGCGCTTGAAGTTGCCTTTAATGACTGGTGTGCAGCAAATATGGCCAAAACACTCAGGAAGACTGATGATTATAATTATTTCAATACAAGATCTTCATACTACAAAAACCTGTTTGACCCCACTATTGGATTTTTCAGAGCAAAGGACGATGCAGGAAAATGGATAGAGCCATTTTCTCCATTAAAATATGGAGGAAATGGAGGTTATCCTTTTACTGAAGGTAATGGATGGCAGTATCTATGGTACGTTCCTCAAGATGTTTATTCTTTTATTGATATGCTTGGGGGAGTTAAAGCTTTTAACGCCAAACTTGATCAGTTTTTTACCTTAAATGCAATACCTGATGATGTAAATGGAAATGCGTCAGGTTTCATTGGTCAGTATGCTCATGGTAATGAACCTAGCCATCATATCACTTATTTATATGACTTCTCAGGGGAACCATGGAAAACACAGTATTATGCCAACAAGGTAATGAAAGAACAATTTACTGAAGAACCTTCAGGTTACTCAGGAAATGAAGATTGCGGGCAAATGTCAGCATGGTACATTTTCAGTGCAATGGGATTCTACCCTGTCAATCCTGCAAATGGAGTGTATTGTTTTGGTAGTCCTCAGTTACCTTCTTGCAAAGTCAATCTTGAAAATGGTAAATACTTTGAAATCACAACCAAGAATAATAGTTCTGACAATATCTATATTCAAAAAATCATGTTGAACGGAAAGCCGTATGAGAAGCTTTTCATCAGGCACAGCGATATTGTTAATGGTGGAAAACTCGAATTTACTATGGGAAATAAACCTAATAAACGCTTGGCTAATTATGAAAAGCCTCCAGTAGAATAATTTATAATCAAGAAGAAGGACAGAGCAATGCTGTCCTTTTTTATTTTGATACATGTAAAAAAAGGCTATCAATTCTTGACAGCCTTTTTTTGGTATTCTAAACTAAATTCTTAACTACCAAGAGTAGCAACCATAACTGCCTTAATTGTGTGAAGGCGGTTTTCAGCTTCATCAAATACAATTGACATAGGTGATTCGAATACATCTTCTGATACTTCCATAGACTCCAGTCCATATTTCTGGAATATCTCCTCTCCTATTGTTGTTTCCCTGTTATGGAAAGCAGGAAGACAATGAAGGAATTTAACATTTGGGTTTCCTGTTTTAGTAACCACATCCATATTAACCTGGTAAGGACTTAACAACTTTATTCTTTCAGCCCATACTTCTGCCGGCTCACCCATTGAAACCCAAACGTCAGTGTATAGGAAGTCAACTCCTTTAACACCTTCTTCTACGTTTTCAGTCAAGGTGATTTTAGCACCTGTTTCTTTTGCTATCTCACGACATTTGGCTACAAGCTCTTCATTTGGCCAGCAGGCTTTTGGAGCAACGGCACGAAAATCCATGCCCATTTTTGCAGCACCAACCATTAAAGAGTTGCCCATGTTGTTTTTAGCATCACCCATATAGGCAAAAGCAACATTATGCAATGGTTTGTCACAATGTTCCATCATTGTCAGGAAGTCGGCGAGTATTTGTGTTGGGTGAAACTCAGTGGTTAGTCCATTCCATACAGGAACACCTGCATATTGACCCAATTCTTCCACTATTTTCTGACCGTATCCACGATATTCAATTCCATCATACATGCGTCCAAGAACTCGCGCAGTATCCTTCATTGACTCTTTTTTACCAATTTGTGATCCTGAAGGACCTAAATAGGTAACATGTGCACCCTGATCAAGGGCTGCTATTTCAAAAGCACAGCGAGTACGTGTTGAGTCTTTTTCAAAAATAAGAGCAATGTTCTTACCCTTTAATTTCTGTTGTTCAGTTCCGGCGTATTTTGCCCGCTTAAGATCAGCTGCCAGTTGTAATAAGTGTTTGATTTCCTGTGGGGTGAAATCAAGAAGCTTTAAAAAATTACGATTCCTGAGATTGAATGACATGATTAATATTTTTAATGGTTTCGTTAATTAAATTCCTCTAATCTAGATTATTGCGATACGGGTACCTCCATTGTCAATGCCTAGTTTTTCGGCATTAGTGATAATTGCTTCTTTCCCGGTTCCTTCAACAAAACTAATTGCAGCCCTTACTTTTGGAGCCATACTTCCTTCCGCAAACTGACCCTGTTCAAGATAACGTTTAGCTTCTGAGATAGTCATTCGGTCGATTGATTGTTCCTGAGGTGTATTGTAATTGATACACACTTTAGGTACATCAGTAAGTACAAAGAACTTATCGGCACGAATCTGCACTGCAAGCAGTGAAGAAGCCAGATCTTTATCAATTACTGCATCAATACCTTGAAGTTTATTTCGCTGAACATAAAATTGAGGAATACCTCCCCCACCAACAGCAATTACTATCTGACCAGCCCTGGCCAGGGTTTCAATTGATTTCTGATTACTGATAACAAGTGGTTTAGGACTGGCTACTACTTTACGGTAGCCCCTACCACGTGGGTCAGCGGCGAACTTAGATCCAGTTTCTTCGGCCATCTTATCGGCTTCTTCCTTAGTGTAGAAGGGACCTACCGGTTTTGTTGGATTATCAAATGCAGGATCGTTCTTATCAACAAGCACTTGTGTGATAATTGAAATAATGTCGCGATCGAGATCATTTGCAATCATTACGTTGCGCAGTTGTTGTTCAATGACATATCCAATGAACCCCTGAGAATAAGCTACAGCAACGTCTAACGGCATGTCAGGAAGTCCATACATCTTATTACCTGCGGTATTAGCCAGTAAAATATTGCCAACTTGAGGGCCATTTCCGTGAGTAACCACGATGTTATAATTACCCCTGATAAGGGTAAGCAAACGTTCTGCCGTGTAATAGGCATTCATTTCCTGATCATCAATAGTTCCTTTTTGATCACTACGCAGGAGAGCATTCCCGCCTAAAGCTACAACAGCTAATTTGGTCATATAAGTTTGGTATAGTTTAATTTAAAGGTGCAAAATTATGAGATTTAAGTTACAAAGCAAGAGACTTAGTTTCTCCTTACTTTTGCCGGATGAGTAATCAAAAAAAATCAATCCTGTTTGCAATCGCTGCTATCCTTTTTTGGAGTACAGTGGGTACAGCCTTTAAAATTACCTTGAGGCATCTTAACTATGCTGAGATGCTTCTGTTATCATCTTTTGTTTCTGTTATTTTTCTTGGAATCCTGATCATTTCAAATAAACAGGTTAAACTACTCAAACAAACTACAGTCAGTCAGTTAGGGTACTCTGCTTTATTGGGCTTTCTAAATCCATTCGCATACTATATAATTCTATTCAAGGCTTATTCTATTTTAAGGGCACAGGAAGCAGTTGCCCTGAATTATATTTGGCCAATGATGCTAGTTCTGCTTTCAGTACCAATTCTAAAGCAAAAGATTAAGTTTCTTAGCGTTGTTGCTCTACTAATCAGTTTTAGCGGTGCTATCATCATTGCAACCCAGGGCAAACCCTTCAGCCTTGATTTGAGGGAACCATTTGGCGTTGCACTTGCACTCAGCAGTGCCATTTTTTGGGCACTATTCTGGCTTTTGAACATTAGAGATAATCGGGAAGAAACGCTCAAGCTATTTATGAATTTTCTGTTTGGTTTCTTTTATACTCTGATATATTGTCTGTTAACAGGCAATATTCACATTCCACCAATGGAGGGTGCTCTCGGAGCTGTTTATATTGGGTTGTTTGAAATGGGAATTACTTTTGTTTTTTGGCTGAAAGCTTTGAAATATGCAGAAAATACAGCTAAAGTGAGTAATCTCGTTTACCTATCTCCATTTATTTCCTTATTATTTATATCAGTGATAATCGGTGAAAAAATTCTCGCATCAACCCTGGCTGGATTAGTATTGATTATTACGGGGATAATTTTACAGCAGCTTATTTCTTCCCGCAAAACTAAAACTGGATTGTAAGAAATTCATATGTATTACGTGAAACCGGCCCGACAATACTACGATATAAGCTTACTGATTGTCTGCAATAATATAGTTGGCCTGATAGGTTTAGAAAGATATTCATCACAACCGGCAAACTGACTTTTCTCTTTTTCACCTAACATTGCATAAGCAGTTTGAGCAATGATTGGTATGCTGGAATTCTTTTCTTTTATCTTACGCGTCACCTCATAGCCGTCAATTCCTGTCAATTGTACATCCATCAAAACGAGGTCATATGGTTTGGAATTATCAATTAACTCAAGCGCTTCTTCTCCTGATTTTGCCCAAACGAGATTGACTCCCGATTTTTTAAGAGTTGCTTCGAGATAATAATAATTCGAAACTACATCTTCAACAATAAGAAATGTTTTTCCTGCCCAAACTCCAATACTTTCTGTTATGCTGGAAATCAGTTTATCAGCCATAGCGTATATTAAATAAGAGAGGTAGCTTTTTATCGGCAGGCAAAGTTATGTGATTATTACACTTAATTTTGCAAAATGGAAAAAAGAAAGATAGCATTTCAAACTTTTGGCTGTAAACTCAACTTTGCTGAGACTTCATCCATTGCGCGACGGTTTAAGGAAGATAAATATCATACAGTTGAATTTAAAGATAAAGCCGATATATACGTCATTCATTCATGTACCGTGACAGCTCAGGCTGATAAAAAATGTAAAGCTGCAATCAGACAGGCAATGCGAAGGAATCCTGAAGCATCAGTGGCTGTTATTGGTTGTTATGCTCAATTAAAGCCTGAAGAATTAAGAAATACGCCCGGGGTAAAGATTGTCCTTGGCAATAATGAAAAGTACAATTTATTCAGCATAATTGATGGTACCGACACTAAAGAACACCATTACGGTCATGATTTAACCGAACAGCCGGTGACACCATCTGATAAAGAACTAAAAACTTCCAGGACATTTCAACCCGGATATTCACTAAACGACAGAACCCGTTCATTCTTTAAAGTACAGGATGGTTGTGATTATTTCTGTACTTATTGTGCAATTCCATTTGCAAGAGGCAGAAGCAGAAGTGCCACTATTAAGGAGACTATTGCAGTTGCGAATGAAATCGCCTCAAGTGAAATGAGAGAGATCGTTCTAACTGGTGTTAACATCGGTGATTTTGGAAAACAACATAATGAGTCATTTTACGGTTTAATTGAGGAATTGAATGAATTAGATGGCATTGACCGTATCAGAATATCCTCTATTGAACCTGAATTATTGGAAAACCAGATTATTGAAAAAGTCAGTAAATCAGTAAAATTGATGCCTCATTTTCATATACCGCTTCAATCAGGAACCGACCGTATACTTGATTTGATGAAACGAAAATATAAGAGAGAGGTTTTTGAGGCACGGGTAAAAAAAATCAAAGAACTTATGCCTGATGCCTGTATTGCTGCCGATGTGATAACCGGTTTTCCGGGAGAGACAAAGGAGGATTTTGACGATACATTTTCTTTTATTTCAGCCCTTCCCATCTCGTATCTTCATGTATTTACTTATTCTTCCCGTCCGAACACAAGAGCCGCTGTTATGGAAGATCAGGTAAATGACCGGGAGAAATCAAGAAGAAGCAAAGTTCTCCATGATTTATCTGAAGAAAAAAAGGAACAATTCTATACAGAAAATCAGGGAACAATTCATGAAGTACTTTGGGAATCAGATGTAGAAAATGGAATGATGTTCGGTTTCACCGATAATTATATCAGATGTAAAATTGCTTTCGACATCAACAGAGTCAACAATATCGAAAAAGTTAAACTCCTTACAGTTGATTCTCAGGGGGTTTATGAAGTTCAAGTGGTATAATACTTAAACTGTACAAAATGAGAAGATTATTAACCTTATTATTTATTTCTATTTCTTTGGCAGGAATGGCTCAAAATGAAACCCCTGTATATGATTCAGTCCTTGCTAAATCGCTCGGCGCCGATGAGTATGGTATGAAATCATACACACTGGCTATTTTGAAAACCGGCCCCTATAACACTGACAGCAAAACCGAACGTGATAGTCTTTTCAGGGGTCACATGGATAATATTAAACGAATGGCTGATGCAGGGCAACTTGTTATAGCAGGACCCTTTGGTAAGAATGATAAGCAATTCAGGGGGTTGTTTATCCTAAACACAACTTCTGTAGAAGATGCCAGGAGTTGGTTAAAAAATGATGCTGCAATAAATGCTGGCATATTTGAAGTTGAATATATACCCTGGTATGGATCGGCCGCTATATCAACTTATTTACCCTTTCATGAAAGAATTACCAAATCAAAATTCTAGCGATGCACAATGAAAATTTTGACTATAAGGGACTATGTGATCGGGTGGTGAATATTGCAAAATCGGCTGGCGACTATATAAGGCTTCAGGCGAAATTGCTGGGTATACAAGACATTGAAGTAAAAGGTAGTCATAACTATGTCACTTATGTAGATAAGACAGCCGAAGAAATGTTAGTTAAGGAATTAAGAACATTACTTCCTGAAGCAGGATTTATCACTGAAGAAGAAACCGATTCAACTACCGGTGAGAATTTTAACTGGATCATTGATCCATTGGATGGCACTACTAACTTCATTCATCAGGTACCTGTATACTGCGTTAGTATCGCACTTATGGAAAATCGGGAAATTGTTGTGGGAGTTATTTATGAAATTAATCTTGATGAGTGTTTCTATGCCTGGAAAAATGGTGATTCAATGTTGAATGGCAAAAAGATCTCTGTCTCACCTAATAACGACTTTGATACCTCATTACTGGCCACAGGCTTCCCATACTATGACTATGGCAAAATGGATGCTTATATTGAAGTCTTCCGTGATATGATGAAAGCCACCGCTGGATTAAGAAGGCTCGGTTCAGCTGCGGCAGATATGGCTTATACAGCAGCTGGCCGATTTGAAGGATTTTATGAATATGGTCTTCATCCCTGGGATGTAGCTGCTGGTGTTTTGATTATTAAACAGGCAGGAGGTATTGTGACTGATTATAAAGGTGGTGATGATTATGTTTTTGGCAAAGAACTGGTTTGTGGGAATACTGCTGTTCATAAACAAATGCTCAAAATCATTCAAAGATATTTTGTGTAAATTAGCACAAAAAAGCAATCATGCCAGACATTTTCCGATTAGCTGTATACAGTTACAAAATAAGTGTTACCATTTTGTTTTTCCTTTTATTTTCATTTAAACTTGACGCCCAAAATGATAAAACCGTTTTAAAGGTTAAAGACAGCCTTACGAAAGTTGATGGGAGTAAAAAGCTTGTATATCAGTTTGATATAATGGATGAGATAGCTCCACCAGTATGGAGGCTAACAAAAAAGGCTTTATCTGAAGCCCGGGAATTGAAAGCTGATATTATACTTATTCATTTGAACACATATGGGGGCATGCTTGAATCAGCTGATTCAATTCGTACTGCTCTGCTTCAATCACCCATTCCTGTCTGGGTTTTTATTGATAATAATGCAGCCTCTGCAGGAGCTTTAATATCCATTGCTTGTGATAGTATATACATGAGAAAAGGTGCCAACATTGGAGCAGCTACAGTAGTTGACCAGGAAGGTAAGGTAGTTCCTGATAAATATCAGTCGTACATGCGCAGTATGATGCGTTCGACTGCCGAGGCAACCGGAAGAAATCAGAATATAGCCGAAGCAATGGTGGACCCAAAGATAGTTGTTCCAGGAATTTCTGACAGTATACAGGTTGTTACATTTACTTCTTCGGAAGCTATCAAATATGGTTTTTGTGAAGGCGAAGCTTCGAGCATATATGATATTTTAAAACTTACTGATCTGGAAGATGCAAAAATTGTGAAACAAGAACTGACCGCGGCTGATAAAATTATAGGTTTTCTTACCAAACCTTTCATTAGCGGAATTCTTATAATGCTCATAATAGGGGGATTATATTTTGAATTACAAAGTCCGGGAATTGGTTTTGCACTTATAGTTTCTGTTACAGCTGCCCTACTCTACTTCGCACCTTTATATCTGGAAGGCTTAGCCGCTCATTGGGAAATTTTAATGTTCATTGTCGGTATCATTCTAATAGCCCTTGAACTATTTGCAATTCCGGGTTTTGGTGTTGCAGGTATTTCGGGTATAGCTTTAACTGTAGTAGGATTAACTTTAAGTCTTATTGGAAATATTGGGTTTGAGTTCCAGGGACTGCCAATGACTCGTGTATTAGAATCATTAGGTATAGTTGTAATAGCTACATTCCTTTCTATAATTCTTTCGTTTTATACTACAAGTAAATTGCTTCAGAAAAAGACAATTTTTGGTGAACTTGCACTCTCATCAACCCAACAGTCAAATATGGGTTATATCGCCGCAGATATGAAATATAATGAGTTGATAGGCAAAACAGGTGTAGCGCATACGGTTTTAAGACCAGCAGGCAAAGTAGAAATATTTGATGATGTATATGATGCAGTAGCCCAAACGGGGTATATAAATAAAGGTGAAGCTGTGCAGGTTATTAAATATGAAAATGCGCAGTTAATTGTCAGGAAATTATGATTATAATCATTTATCTAAACTATTTCAAAGAGGCTGTCACACATAAGACAGCCTCTTATATTTTCTTCAAGTATAACCCCGGCTAAAATTGTATTTTAAACATCTTTTAAACGTTATTTAAACGTTCTGTTAACGATTAATTACGTTTAAAAGTTGTATGAAAAAGGTATGCAAAAGGCATATAATACGACTTAATGTAAACTCCCTTATATTCCGTAGTAATAAAAAAAAGCCATCTTATTTTAAGAGGTTGGAGCTAAGATCCGCCTTACCTCACTTATTAGCCAACAACCAGCAACCTACTACCCACCTTATTAAAATAATAGAGTGCCTACAGAGTGGATAGTATGTGGGTATTTGGTGCCTACTAAGTGAGGTAAGCCGGAACTTAGCTTCAACAGTGGCTATAAATAGGATTAATGCAAAAAAGAAAGGCTGTCCTTCTGAGACAGCCTTCTATAGTATTAAGTGAGCGGAAAACGGGATTCGAACCCGCGACCCTCAGCTTGGGAAGCTGATGCTCTACCAACTGAGCTACTTCCGCTAGTGTAGCACGGGGCAAATTTACAAAATCATTTATTTGTTTTCAAAAGAATATAGTGATGGTTCGATCGAGTTCTTTTTCCGTAAATTTACCAAACAAATTTTGAGAAAGCACAGATTATGAAAATGAAACCTCGCCTGTCGTTTTGGCAGATCTTCAATATGAGTGTTGGATTCATGGGTATCCAGTTTGGATTCGCACTTCAGAACGCTAATGCCAGCCGTGTCCTACAAATCTTTGGATCAAAAGTCGAAGATTTATCCTTTTTCTGGTTAGTAGCTCCTTTGACCGGTATGATCATTCAACCTATAATTGGACATTACAGTGATCAAACGTGGAACAAACTTGGCAGAAGGAAACCATATTTCTTAACCGGTGCAATTTTAGCTGCAATAGGTCTTATCCTAATGCCTCAATCACCCATGTTTGCGGCTTATCTTCCGGCTTTATGGGTTGGTGCAGGCATGCTTATGATCATGGATGCATCCTTTAACGTTGCAATGGAACCATTCAGAGCGTTAGTTGCCGATAAATTACCAACTGACCAACGAACACTTGGATTTTCAGTTCAAACCTTGCTAATTGGTACCGGTGCTGTTCTTGGTTCTTGGTTACCTTATGTGCTTACAAATTGGTTTGGATTAGCCAACACTGCTCCTGAAGGTATAGTACCCCCTAGTGTTATAGCTTCTTTTGTTACTGGTGCTTGTGTACTTGTTGGTGCAATTCTTTGGACAGTAATTACAACCAAAGAATACCCTCCTCAACAAATTGCTGAATTTGAAGAGGTGGATGAAAAGCAAAAAGAAAAAAGCGTGGAAAAGAAAGCAAGTATTCTTGATATCTTCCGTGACTTTGCAAAGATGCCGTTAACAATGAGGCAACTTGGACTGGTTCAGTTCTTTTCATGGTTTGCTCTTTTTTCAATGTGGGTTTTTACAACTCCTGCTCTTGCTCAACATGTTTGGGGACTTCCGGCAACTGACAATAAATCAGAAGCCTACAATACAGCCGCTGATTATGTTGGCGTTATTTTTGGAGTTTATAATCTGGTTGCTGCAATATTTGCTATGCTACTGCCAGTGATTGCTGCTAAAGTTGGTAGAAGATTGACCCATTCAATCTGTTTAATAATAGGTGGCTTAGGTTTAATTTCTATCCTATTCATACAATCACCTGATTTAAGATGGCTGTTGAATTTCAGTATGATTGGGGTTGGTATTGCATGGGCAAGCATACTAGCTATGCCTTATGCTATTTTAGCTGGTTCTATACCGGCAAAAAAGATGGGAGTTTACATGGGTATTTTCAACTTCTTTATTACTTTCCCACAAATTGTTAATGGTATTTTTGGTGGACCAATTGTAAAGTACTTTTACCATGGTCATGCTGTTTATGCACTTGTAGCTGCAGGTGTATTTATGATTGCAGGTGCAATTTCAGTCATCTTTGTAAAAGACAAAGATGACATAGTGAAAATTAAAATTTAAGAAAACACTACTTAGTTTATCGCTGTTATTTATAACTGCCCTATGAGTAATGGAACAAATAATGCCATAGGGAATTTACCAATATTAAAGGGGATAAAAATTTATATCCCCTTTAATATTTTATATTCCCATGGACCCAATGTAAAATAATAATCATCAAAAATGGTGTACTTGTCATCATTAAAGAGATCATTATAATAACCCTCAATCCGATTATCATGTATATGGGCAAATTGATGATAACCTGAGAGATTTATTACTGCAAAAACTCTTGATTCGCCTTTCTGCCGTATATAAGAAATTGTATTATAACCATTTTGTGTATCCAAAAGTATCAATTCGCCTCCATATGGGCCGCTCCATAATGCTTCCGTTTCTTTTTTAAAGGAAATAAGTTTAGAGTATAAAGGGAACATCTTATCCTCTTTCCACTCTATTTCATCTTTTTCAAAAAAACTTATTCTTTTCGGATTACCGGCTTCTTGCCCGGAATATATCAATGGTATGCCGGTTAGAGTAAAATATAAAACAGCAAAAGCTTCAAGCCCGTGACCCAATCTTTCAAGTTCAGACCCATTCCATGAATTTTCATCATGATTGGAAATGAACATCATTTGGTAAGCATGTTCCGGAAACTGGAAAATTTCCTTATCAATCATTGAAGTTAAATCCCAAACTGACTTCTCACCCTTTGCGATGTGATCGAAAGTATGAAAAAGATTCCAGTTATATATTGCATCGAACGCACCATATAACAATTCTTGCTGCTCAGCTTCTGCAAGCATAAATAATGGCTTAACCTTGAATAATTCTTTATGAGCATATTGCCAGAAGTCAGTTGGTACCAGATTCGCCATATCACACCTGAATCCATCAATCCCTGTCGTTTCAACCCAAAACTTCATACAGTTAACCATGTATTCCCTTAATTCCCTTTTATTGTAATCTAATTTGATAACATCTGCCCATTCTTTAAAAGGTGGTTTGAAATTTCCGTTTTCATCAAGAACGTAGTATTCAGGGTGATCAACGGTAAGAATATTATCCCATGCGGTATGGTTAGCAACCCAATCAAGGATAACATACATTCCCATGGAATGTATCTTCTCAACAAGTGCAATAAACTCCTCCATTGACCCATAAACAGGATCAACAGCTTTATAATCGCTTATACTGTAATAACTACCGAGATTTCCTTTTCTTTCCTTTATACCAATGGGCTGAACTGGCATAAACCATATTATGCCTATACCTAATTGCTGTAGGCGTGGCAAGTGAATTTCAAAGTCCTTGAACGAACCTGACTTGGTATATTGTCTGAGATTTACTTCATAAATGGTCAGATTTTTTGACCAATCAACAGGTAGATTTTTTGACATTAACAGATCTTTGATTCAATGATTAAGTTTATTTACTGTCTGGCTTTACGAACTAAATAGTCCATGCCAACTAAAAGGTCAGCTCTGTCTTTAAGTGATTGAACTACCTGATGTTCTCTTTCAAGAACCCTCATTCTATATTCATTTTGTGGTTCTTTTCCTCTTACAACCTGAGCTTTTTTTGTTTCATGGTATGTAAGTTCTATGAATATCTTCAAATCAACGTTCTCGGTTTTAATAGCATAAAGTCCGTCGATTATTAGCATATCAACCCCGTTAAAATCAGTAGTTAACTGGTCAACCTGCTCAGTCACAAGGTCTACGCATGGCATTGTAGAGGTACGGTTATTTCTGAAATCTTCCAAATTGCGGTAAATGGTATCCCAGTCGTATTCAGTATAACCCACAGCAGTTTCAATACCATTTTGTTTTCTCCATTCGGTTCTTTCAAGCGGATGAGTAAGGTAATAGTTGTCGATGTGTATCGGCTTGCAGATTATTCCTTCTTTTCTTAACATCCGGGCAATTACGTGTGAAAGTTCTGATTTACCTGAGCCTGATTCACCTGAAACAGCAATAGTAAATTTATCTTTTCTCTTATCGAGGATATAAGGAAGGATTGCTTTTGCAGCTGCTTCATGTTTTTCTGTAATTAGTAATACATCACCTAACATATTGTATTGAAATTTAATAAGTTACCTAATATTTTCCCCACCTGGATATTTCCAGGTTGTTGAATAAATAAAATTAATCAATTTTTCACAAAATCAAATACTACCATCCCTTACAGATGGAAGATTTCAAGACTTGTATCAAAGTCCAGGTAAAAATCAGTCTTGCTTTTGAGTGATTGTACAACTTTATGTTCCTGTTCAAGCACTTTCATTCGATATTCATCAAGTTCTTCTTTACCAGACAGAATTTGCTCAGGCATTGTTTCCTTATAGGTCATCTCAATGAATACCCTTAAATCAGCTTTATCTATCTGCATAGCGTAAAGTCCTGCAACAATCAGAAGATCAATATCTTTAAAATCTGTTATAAGTTTATCAACTTGACCGGTAAATAAATCCACGCAAGGCATTGTGGCTGTCTGGTCATTAAGGAATGCTTCAATATTATTATTTATGGTAAGCCAATCAAGTTCTTGATATCCGATAGATTCAATTCCATGAGCTTTTCTCCATGCTGTTCTTTCTAATGGTGGGATCTTATAATAACTATCCAGATAAAGCATTTTAGCTTTGATAGATGTTTTTTTTAGTAAGCGGCCAAGCATATGAGCTACTTCACATTTTCCGGTTTCAACTTCACCTGAAATAGCGATTATGTATTTACGTTTATACTCAGGCAGGATTCTGTCAAGTATTCTTTGGGCAGCTTGTTCATGGCCCTTATTCAATAAAAGTACTTCGTTGAGCATATAATGAGTAATTTGAAATGAGTATCAAGTAGTGAATCTACATTTTAACCGGTTCATTTTCAGTTAGCAATAATCGTTTTCCCATTACTTCAATTTCAGTGCTTCCGCCTTTGAGCAGTATAATATCAACCTGCTCATGTGAAATGAAAGCTTGAAAATCTTTACCTCTGAAAGAGAAATTAAACCTGATACTATTCCAGGTTTTAGGCAAATTTGGTTTAATTCTAACTATATCACCGGTAATATTTAAACCTGCATATGATTGAATAGCAATAAGTATTGTGCCTGCCATTACCCCCAGATGAATTCCTTCAGCAGTTGTTCCTCCCTGAATATCATTAAAGTCACTGCTAAGGGCATCCTGATATAAAATCCGGCTTAACTCAGTATCTCCCATCATGTTAGCAAGTTGTGCATGCACCACTCTGCTGAGTGTTGATCCATGAGAAGTACGGGCTAAATAATAGTCCATGTTACGTTTCAAAAAATCAGGCCTCAATTGATAACCCATACTTTCAATAAGCTCTCTAACTTCTTGTTCATCAAGAATATAAAAAATCATCAGAGTATCTGCTTGTTTAGCTACTTTATACTCATCGGGCGATTTTCCTTCAGCTTTTAAAATTCTGTCCAGCCGATAAATATTGCCATACTTATTTTTATAGAATTCCCAATCGAGTTCTTTTAGGTCAAAATATCCATCGTACTGAGCTATAATTCCGTCAGAAGAAATAATCAGGTTCAGCTTATTTGAAATCTCATTCCACCTGCTTAGTTCTTTATCTGATAGTTTTAATTTATCCTTGACTGATTTTGAATGATCTCCAAGTATCTCAAAAATCTGAGATGCTTTTTTGAAACACCATGCCACCAGTATGTTGGTATATGCATTATCTCTCAACCCACCTTCCTCTGAATCATGATACTGTTCATGGAATTCATCAGGACCCATAACACCAGGTATAGAATATCTGCCGGTGGTTTCATTGTATACACTTTTGCTGGCCCAAAAACGGCAAATATCAAGAAATAATTCAGCTCCAAATGCTTTGAGGAAATCCTTATCACCGGTTGTATTATAGTATTGCCAAACATTGTATGCAACAGCCAATGAAACATGTCTTTGTAAAGAACTGTAATCATCTCCCCAATGTCCGGTTAACGGATTTAGATGGACAACCTGCGTTTCTTCCCTGCCATCACTCCCACTCTGCCATGGAAACATAGCACCCTCATATCCATGCTGAATAGCATATTCCCTTGCTTTCGCCAATCTTTTATACCTATATAAGAGGGTTGCTTTGGCTGCTTCAGGCAAATGTATATTGTAGAAAGGAAGAATAAATAATTCATCCCAAAAAATATGCCCGCGGTAAGCTTCACCATGAAGTCCTCTGGCTGTAAAACTTGCATCAATATCTTTATTATGAATTGAAGCAGATACCATCATGTGATAAAGATGCAATCTCAAAAGTTTTTGATCCATCCTGCTCCCATCAACTTGAACATCAATCTTATTCCATAAAGTTTTCCAGGCTTCCTCACTGGAAACTACAATTTCATGAAACCGTTGAGGAATAGTAACGAGTTTAATTGCTTCTTTCAGTGGATTTTCAACATCGTCAGTTTTGGAAGTATAAATAGAAGCAGATTTCTCAATAATTATAGTTTGCCCCTGAATGACACTATAAGAAAATTCCTGGAAAGCTTTAGCAGGAGAAATATCAGTTCTTGGCTCAAGCACTAGTTCATGTTCTTCAAGGAAGATACGGTGAGAAACCGCTTCAGCAATAGTAACATTTGATTGTGTAGTTTCAACCGTAACATAAACCATAGGTCCTTGAAAACCTTCTTCACTTGGTTTTAAGTGCTTTTGATTTAATTGCTTATACCTCTCAACTCCTTCATTTATAATGTCACCATTAATTCCTGAACGAATAGTAATATTGGCTGAATAACTCAGAGGCGTGATCATATACTGTAAAGCTGCCTGATGAGGGTTATGCATTGAAGCGATTCTGTGGGAATCAATGGCAGTTATCCTACCTTTTTGGTCTTCAATTACCAGCCTTCGGCTAAATACCCCATTTCTGAAGTCAAGTGACTTATTAAATTCTAAGAATTTAACTCCTGTGAAATCAAACCATGGATCTTTGTCTATTCTAAAAGTAACTGGTAACCAGTTAGGTGCATTTACAAAATCTTCATTTTCAACGATTCGATCGCCTATTTTTGATTCGAGCCGGTTATACAACCCTGCAATATAAGTTCCAGGACTATGGAATTCAGAAGCAAGTGTTTCTTCCATTGCGCCGCGGGTTCCAAAATATCCATTTCCAACTGAAAGCAGGGCCTCACGCGTACGTTCCTTTTTTGGTTCAAACTCCTGGTAAGTCAGTGTCCATAGATCATTCTCTATACCTGAACTGAACCAATCATTTATACCTTCAAGTGAAATTTCAGAAAGATCAGAAACGACAAGATCAGCACCATTCACTAATAGTTCGTTTTCATTTTCTTCTCTTGCAACACCTAATACAAGTCCGAAATCACCTTTTCTGCCAGCCTGAACTCCTGAGACTGCATCTTCTACAATTACTGTTTTTTCATAAGATACACCAAGATTATCAGCTGCTGTTGTGAATATATCTGGTTCAGGTTTACCTTTTAATTTAAGCTCTGCCGAAACAACACCATCAACCCTTGTCTCAAATAACGTAAGCAGACCGGCAGCCTGAAGTACTGGTGCACAGTTCTTGCTGGAGGAAGCTACTCCCACTTTTACATCATTTTCTTTCAGTTGTTTAATAAGTTCAACGGTACTTTCATAAACTCCAACACCATCACGCTTTAAGATTTCATTGAAGGCAAAATCTTTTCTATTTCCTAAACCGCATACTGTTTCACTGCTAATGTCATCAGTGGGATCTCCAAATGGTAACTCAATGCCCCTTGAAATAAGAAAATCCTGAACACCTTTATATCTGGGTTTTCCATCTACAAATGGTAAATAGTCATTCGTATGGGTAAATTCTTTAAATGGGATATTGTTCTTACTTGAATAATCAATCAGGAAGTCGTCGAACATCTTTTTCCAGGCAGAACTATGTACCAGTGCTGTCTTTGTAATTACGCCATCCAGATCAAAAATTACGGCATCAAAGTGCAGTTTTGACATACTGAATATGTGTTTCGGATTAAATATTTAAAATGCAAAGATACTCATTAACGGGATGAGAATTTAAAGACTTTCATGAGGTAACCAATTGAAGGGAAAATTATCAGAATACCAACTATAAGAGCCCAGAAGAGCATTTCCATGGTACTCTGAGGTGCTCTGCTGTTGTAAACAGTTAGATCTGGCGCAAGTGACTGGTAAACCATAATTGGGAATTGTATTGCGTACCAGCCTGCAATAATACAAGCGGTTTGAAAACCGACCAGTATTCTGGATAGAGTAATCATTTTCCTACTCATTGATCGCCATAACAATGGAATAATAAGGGTTGCGAGCACCACGCATGTAATACTAACGGGAGATTTTATAAACTCATTGAAAAAATGAACATTATATAGCTCTGCGACTACAAAAACTGCAAACCCCGAAACTATAAGTGAAATGAAAAACATTCTGGCAATTCTTATAAAAATAATAGCCTCACTATCATTTTTTGTTTCACCTATAGTATAAACAGCAGCAAGCCAACCAAATAACAAGGTAATAAAAATACCTGTTATTAAGGTAAACCAGTTAAACCAGGGAGCGATAAATACATCATAAAATGATCCTGATTCGATAGTTCCAGGTATCCTTCCTAACATTATTGCTCCTAATATTACTCCATAAAAGAAAGGGGTAATTACACTTGATAGCCTGAAAAACAGAGTATAATAAAATTGAGATTTATCTTTAATGACGTCATAATATCTAAAAGTAAAAGCCGAACCCCTTAATACGATGCCAAGCAATACAATCAGAATTGGAATGTGAAGAAAAGTACTTATAGAAGTATAGACAGTTGGAAATCCATTAAAAAGTATTACAACTGCCAGAATGACCCACACATGGTTTGCTTCCCATATTGGGGCTATTGCTTTTGAAATAACATCCATTCCCCTTTTACCTGTAAAAACTTCAATGATTCCTGCTCCAAAATCAGCACCACCTAAAAGTACGTATAACAAAAGTGAAATACTTAATACAATTATTATAATTTCAGTCATTGTTCTCAGGTGTTAAATGTTTTTCATGAAGTACCATAATCTGTCTTCTCATAAGCCAAATAACGACAAAAGTTAAGGCAAGGTAAATCAGCGTAATTGAATACAATGACCATTGTAAGCCCGGCATGGGAGAAAGAGCATCTTTGGTACGCATAATCTGCCAGATTATCCATGGTTGACGACCAACTTCTGTTACAATCCAACCTGCTTCTACTGCAAGAAAACCGGCTGGTGTTAATATCGTTAAAAGAATAAGCCACCATTTTCTGTCAAGAATCTTTTTCCATTTCCAGGAGAAAAGAAGAAATAGAAATCCGGTTAATGCCATAAGTATTCCCAGTCCAACCATTACCTGAAAAGCTATATGTACTATCAATACAGGTGGCCTTTCATCTAACGGCACCTGGTCAAGTCCTGCGACTTCTGAATTAAAGTCGCCATGGGCAAGAAAACTTAATGCTTTTGGTATTTTGATTGCATAATCCACACGTTGTTCGTCTTCATTAGGAATACCCCCAATCACAAGGTCTGCAGGTTTGGAGGTTTTATAAAGCCCTTCCATAGCAGCGAGTTTAGGTGGTTGATATTTTGCTACATGTTTTGCTGAGATATCACCACTAAAAGGTTGAATGATAGCACTAACAGCAGCAAAACTTAGTGCGATGGTGACCGCTTTTGCATGTAATGGGTGGCCTCTGTGTTTCAATAAAAGATAAGCGTGTATACCTGCAACTGCAAAGCTGGTGGAAACAAAAGCTGCAACAGTCATATGCAGTGCCTGATGAAACCAACCACGGTTGAACATAGCTGCAAAAGGATCTATGTTGATGGCTTGACCATTAACCCAATCAAATCCTGAAGGATTATTCATCCAGCTATTTGCTGAAACAACGAAAATACCAGAGATTACACCAGCAACACCAACAATTATTCCTGACGTTAGGTGAACCCATTTATTCACTCTTTTCCAACCATATAAAAAGAATCCTAATGCTATGGCTTCCAAAAAGAAAGCAGTACCTTCCCATGAAAAAGGCATACCAATAATGGCACCAGCATGCTTCATAAAACCTGGCCACAAAAGACCAAGTTCAAAAGATAGTACTGTCCCGGATACAGCACCAACTGCAAAAAGTATTGCAACACCTTTCGACCAGATCTTGGCAAGATCCAGGTATACTTGTTTCCCTGTTTTCAGCCACTTCCATTCAGCCACAACCATTAACCATGGCATGGTCATTCCGATACACGCAAAGACTATATGAAATACAAAGGATACAGTCATCTGAAGTCTTGCAGCAAGAATATCTTCCATAATTTTGTTATAATAATTCACATTTGAGCGAGAAACAAGTTCACCGGCTTTTTGTTGGCTTTCAAACATTTAATTTTGCCGGGTGTTAATTACAGGTTCTTAATAACAGGAAAGAACTAAAAAGTTAAATTTTTACCGCTTCTGTTCTTAATTCTTTTTATTTTTGTCGGCACAAATAAAAAACTACCAATAACATGGAAAATAGATTCTTTAATTCCAGAATGATCTTTGTAATTTCTGCTATCTTGTTTGCTGTAGTAATGCGACTTGTTCCGCATTGGCCAAACTTCACTCCCGTTGCAGCAATCGCAATTTTTGGCGGAGTATACATTAACAGAAAATCTCTGGCTTTTATTCTTCCGGTTATTGCGATGCTTTTGAGTGACCTTATCATTGGTTTTCATGGCACTATGATTGCCGTTTACGCAGGAATGATAATTGCAGCTGGTATTGGAATGATGCTTCGCAATAAGGTTAAAGCGGGCAATGTTCTAATTGCATCACTCAGCTCTTCAATAATCTTCTTTTTAATTACAAATTTTGCTTCATGGTATACAGGCTTAATGCCATACAGCAGGGATTTTGCCGGCTTATTACAAGCCTATGTAGCAGGAGTTCCATTCTTCAACACTGCAGTATTGGGTGACCTTTTCTATAATGCTATCATTTTTGGAAGCTTCTATCTTATTAGTCGCAGGGTTCCATCACTCATTAAAGGATAATTTTCCGATAACTTTTTTTTAAAGCCTTCTGATGAATCAGGAGGCTTTTTTATTCTTTGTAAAATATAATGGTAGGGTTTTTGATTATTAATATCTTCATGAAATAGTCACTTATCTCAGAGATTCCATTGCAAGATTGACTGGTAAATGAAGAATTAATTGATTATTTTTGTTCATTAATGAATTGTCTGCATTCAGGATTTGAATGTGGAAACTAAGAGAAGTAAGGAGAAGTGAGATGAAAATTATAGGATTTAATACCAGAAAGCCCAAACCTTTTGATTATAAGCCTCTCTATTATGATGAAAAGAAAGAAAGGTTAGAGAACTTAAAAAAGAAGTATGCAGGAGAAAAAACCGAAAGTGGTTTGAGCCCTGATTTCAGAGAGCAATTAAAATCTTCCTGGAGGATAAAAGAAAGGAAAACCGGCAACATATCAAGGTTTACACTCTTGATTTATTTTGCTTTGGCAGCGTTATTGATTTACTACATCTTTTTAAGATAAATGGCAGATATTATTAAACTACTGCCCGATTCAGTCGCCAACCAGATTGCAGCTGGTGAAGTAATTCAGAGACCTGCTTCCGCTGTTAAAGAAATGCTTGAAAATTCTATTGACTCAGGCGCTGATAATATTCAGTTAGTTATTAAAGATTCGGGTAAAACTTTGATTCAGGTGATTGACAATGGATGTGGTATGTCAGTTACTGATGCACGAATGAGTTTTGAAAGACATGCAACTTCCAAGATTAATAATGCAGATGATCTTTTTAAATTGAAGACTTTTGGATTCAGGGGTGAAGCACTTGCATCTATTGCTGCAATTGCACAGGTTGAACTTAAGAGTAAAAAAAAGGAAGATCAGCTTGGTTCACATGTTATTATTGAAGGGTCGGTTGTAAAATCGCAACAACCTTGCGCAATGGAATCAGGTACATCAATTCAAATAAAGAATCTGTTCTTTAATGTTCCTGCAAGACGCCAGTTTCTTAAGTCAGATTCGCACGAAATGAGGCTTATTATTGAAGAACTTCAAAGAGTTGCACTGGTGAATCCTCATGTTTCTTTTACTCTGGTAAATAATGGAAAACTACAAATACAGTTACCGGACAGTAACTTAAAGCAACGAATTATTAATTTGTTTGGAAGTAACTATCAGGAAAAACTAGTTCCTGTTGAAACTGAAACTGAAGTTGTCAAAATTTCAGGCTTTATTGGTAAACCCGAAAGTGCACGAAAAACCAGGGGAGAGCAATATTTTTTTGCAAACAATAGATTCATCAAACATCCATACTTAAATCATGCGGTGGAGGAAGTGTTCAGCACATTAATTCCTGAAGAGCATTATCCTTCTTACTTTCTTTATCTTGAAGTAAACCCTGAGGATATTGATATCAACATTCACCCAACCAAGACTGAAGTCAATTTTCAAAACCATCATGCAATTTATGGGATTTTAAAATCAGCAGTGAAACAGGCTATTGGAAAATACAGCCTCTTTCCAACAATTGATTTTGACACAAAGCCAGAATATAATTTTTTTTTCCCGAAAGATAAACCTGTAATGGTGCCGGGAATTAAAGTAAATCCCGATTATAACCCTTTTGTTAAAAAAGAATCTCCTGACTTAGGGTTATCTTCTTTTTATGTAAGTCCGCAGGTTAAAACAGTTGATACTGATACAGCTGGAAATATCCAGCCACAACAAACAATGACTGTAGGCTCCGACTTTGATTCAGAAGGGCGGGAGCAGCGGGGATTCATCCAATTTAGAAACAAATATATCATTTCAAAAATAAAGTCGGGGTTGATGATTATTGATCAGCAGGCAGCCCATGAAAGGATATTGTATGAAAGATTTATTGAACGAATAGAGAATCGACCTGCGAATATTCAGCAACAACTTTTTCCACAAACTGTTAAATTATCCGCTCCTGATTCTATTATTGTTGAAGAATTGGCTGATGATTTTAGAAAACTTGGAATTGTACTTGAGCCGTTTGGTCAGAGTACATTTATTTTGACTGGTACCCCATCAGATATACAGGATCAAAACATTCAGCAATTGATTGAAGGTGTTATAGAAAATTATAAGTTAAATAAAGCTAGTTTAAAAATCGATAAAACAACGAATTTAGCCAGATCAATGGCTAAAAACTTATCACTTAAAGCCAATAGAGTTCTTTCATGTGAAGAAATGGAAGGCCTTGTTGACGATCTTTTTGCTTGCAGGGCTCCTGGCATTAGCCCTGGTGGCAAAGCAATTATTGTAAATATTTCATTAGAAGAGATTGAAAGAAGATTTGCTCAAAACCTGACTTAACCAATGTACGATCAACAATATTCACCAAGAGGATTTAGCGTTTTACCGCCGGTAGTCAAAAACCTGTTAATAATTAACGGACTGGTTTTCCTGTCTCAAATTATGTTTCAGACTGTATTTAGAACAGATCTGGTTGATACCCTGGGATTGCATTACTTCGGATCATCCAAATTTAATCCTATTCAGTTAGTTACTTACATGTTCCTGCACAGCACTGATCAGTTCAGTCATATTATTTTCAATATGTTTGCTTTGTGGATGTTCGGATATTTGATTGAAAATGTATGGGGGCCAAAGAGATTCCTCATTTATTACTTAGTGACAGGAATTGGAGCTGCAGTGGTACAAATGATTATTATGTACATAAGCATCAGCAGTGTCCAGAACGATGCAGCAATAATAATGTCATCACCGACTCCCGACGCTTTTTATAATTTCCTCGGAGATCATTTTCCTTATTTCCAGGTTAAGTTGAGTGATTTTATTTCTGCCTGGAGTCTTAATCCACATAATCCGGAGATGATCAATCAGGCATCAAACTATATGAATGAACTGATTGAGCTGAAGAAGGATGTTCCAACTGTAGGTGCTTCAGGAGCAGTATTCGGAATTTTACTTGCATTTGGTATGATGTTTCCAAATACGCTGATATATATTTACTTCCTGTTCCCCATAAAAGCTAAATGGTTTGTTATATTCTATGGAGGACTGGAGCTGTTTTTTGGCATACAAAACCGGGCAAGTGACAATGTAGCTCATTTCGCACACCTTGGTGGTATGATATTTGGCTTCATTCTAATCCGTTATTGGAATCGTAAAGTAAAACGAAATTATTGGGATCAAAACATGTAAATTATGTATCCTCAAATATCTCCATTCGAAAAAATGAAGATTTTTTTTAGCAAGCGTGAAGCACTTTCCCGGTTAATACTTATTAATATAGGTGTTTGGTTTCTGCTTGCACTTGTTACAAATCTTACTTTTCTGTTTTCAACTCCTGAATCAGGTACTTCAGGATTATTTAAGACCATGCTTACAGAGTATTTGCAAACATCACTTGCTTTGCCTGCAAATATTGAGGTATTCTTAAGTAAGCCATGGACGATTATATCTTATATGTTCCTGCACTTTGATTTCTGGCATATTCTCTTTAATATGTTATGGCTATACTGGTTTGGGGTGATATTTGTTGAGTATCTTTCGCAAAGACAGTTGTTAGCTACTTACATCTTTGGTGGAATTGCAGGCGGATTACTTTATATTTTATCGTACAATGCATTTCCAGTATTCAATTTAGCGAAAGAACAAGCAATTGCATTGGGTGCTTCGGCTTCAGTGCTTGCCATTGTTGTTGCTATTGCTGTTTATGTGCCTAATTATACGCTCAATCTTTTTATCTTAGGGCCTGTAAAAATTAAATACATAGCTTTAATTACCATTTTAATTGATGTGTTAACTATTAGTAAAGGAAATGCAGGTGGCCACATAGCTCATTTAGGAGGTGCATTCTGGGGGTTTATGTACATTAAAATGCTCCCACATGTTGACCCTTCTAAGTTGTTTTCTATCTTTTCAAATGATTCAATTAAAAAATTCCGGGAGGCAAGAAGGCATAAGTTTAAGGTGCAATATGGCAAAACACCAGTTTCAGATGAAGATTACAATCTCCAGAAGAAAGAAAAACAGCAAAGAATTGATAAAATACTTGATAAAATAAGTCAGTCAGGATATAATAGTTTAACCAAAGAAGAAAAGGAATTATTATTCTCCAGCAGCAAAAAACAGAATAACTAGTAAAGTGACCTTAACAACCATCAGGAAAAAAAGAGGGTTAAGTTTTATATCGGTCATCCTCTTAATCTTTAATATTGGAGTATTATTTATCCTGGCAACAGGATTCATGGCGGCCTATGTTCGTCCTGATCATAACTGGATTTTCGCATTTGCTGGCTTACTTTTTCCTTACGCTGTAATTGCTAATCTTTTCTTCGTAATAATATGGATGGTTTTGTGGAGGAAACTATTCCTGATATCATTGATTGCCTTGCTCTTGTGTTGGAGCCGACTTACAAATTATGTACAATTACATCATTCCAGAAATACAGAACTGGAACACAGGGATCCAATAAAGATTTTATCCTATAATGTTCAGATTTTTGATCTTTATAACTGGAAAAAAGGCAAAGTAAGTAATAAAGCACAAAGAATTATAGAGTTGTTTGGTAATGAAAAACCTGACATCCTTTGTATTCAGGAGTTTCATGCAGGTAGAAAAGAAAAAATTGACATTGCTGATTCAATCAGGTATTATACTAATTTAAAATATAATCAGATTTCCTTAGTTGAAAAAGATGGTAAGAAAATGCCATATGGAATTGCTACCTTTTCAAAGTGGCCGATTATAAATAAACAAGTTATAACTTTTGAGGATAATCCGGTTAATTTCTGCATTTACAGTGATATTGTGATTAACAAAGATACAGTTCGATTATTTAATTTGCATTTGGAAAGTATAAAATTAAGCAGAGAGGATTATCTGTATGTTGAAGAACTTCCTAAGAATCCAGATAGTCAGGAACTTTTTTCAGAAAGTTCCAGGAAAATACTCAGAAAGTTCAAACGGGCTTATGTTAGAAGAACACCTCAGGCTATTGCTGTTAAAGAGGTCATAGATCAGTCAAAATATCCTGTTATTGTTTGTGGTGATTTTAATGATACCCCTTCTTCCTATACCTATTACCACCTTGCAAAAGGATTATCTGATGCTTTTAAGGAATCAGGTAATGGTATTGGAATGACTTACGCCGGTTCATTACCTTCATTCAGAATAGATTATATTCTGTATGATGAATCATACAGTTCAGTTAATTTCAAGACTATAAAGAAAAATTTTTCTGACCATTATCCAATCACTACAGGTATACTACTTCCTTAATGGAATCGATGGGAATATTGCTTATTTTTGTTT
Source organism: Lentimicrobium sp. (assembly GCA_035298745.1). GTDB lineage: Bacteria > Bacteroidota > Bacteroidia > Bacteroidales > Lentimicrobiaceae > Lentimicrobium. The sequence continues at coordinate 88,172 of DATGXS010000073.1, forward strand.
TGTTACTCGTTAATAACCAGGTTCTTATAATAAATTTATTACCTTGAACTTTAAAATTACATCAGAATATCAGCCTACTGGTGATCAACCTGAGGCAATAAAGCAACTGGTTGAAGGACTCAATCGCGGTGATCCGTCACAGGTACTTCTAGGAGTAACTGGTTCCGGAAAAACGTTTACAATTGCTAATGTAGTAGCTCAGGTCAACAGACCAACACTGGTGCTAAGTCATAACAAGACACTGGCAGCACAGCTTTATGGCGAATTCAAACAATTTTTCCCGGAGAATGCTGTAGAATATTTTGTTTCATACTATGACTATTACCAACCTGAAGCCTTTATTCCAACAACTAATACGTATATTGAAAAGGATCTTTCAATAAATGAAGAACTTGAAAAATTGCGATTAAGTGCAACTTCTGCCCTGCTTTCAGGAAGAAGAGATATAATTGTGGTTTCATCAGTTTCATGTATATACGGTATTGGTAATCCGGATGATTTTGCAAACAGCGTTGTTAGGATTAATAGAGGTGATAAGATTAGCAGAAAGCAGTTATTATGGACTTTTGTGGAAGGCCTTTATAACAGAAGTGAGGTTGAATTTAACAGAGGAAATTTCAGGGTTAAAGGAGACACTGTGGATATCTTTCCGGCTTATGCGGATTATGCCATACGCATTCTTTTCTGGGATGATGAAATTGAGAGTATAGAATCATTTAATCCAATGGATGGCCTTACCATCGAGAAATTGGAAACAGTTAATATTTATCCTGCTAATATTTTCGTCACTTCAAAAGAGAAAATGAAGGATTCAATCCAGGAAATACAGTTTGATCTTTTAAAGCAGGTTGATTACTTCAATGAAGAGCAAAAACAATTAGAAGCAAGGAGACTTGAGGACAGAGTAACTTATGACATTGAGATGATGAGGGAACTGGGTTACTGCCCGGGAATTGAAAATTATTCGAGATATTTTGATGGTCGTAATCCAGGCTCAAGACCGTTCTGTTTACTCGATTATTTTCCTGATGATTTCATAACTATTATAGACGAAAGCCATGTTACGGTTTCACAAATCAGGGCTATGTACGGGGGTGACCGCTCCAGAAAGCAATCATTGGTAGAATATGGCTTCAGATTGCCATCTGCTATGGATAACAGGCCCTTGAAATTTGAAGAATTTGAAGGTTTAACTGGTCAAACAATTTATGTTAGTGCTACTCCTACTGATTTTGAATTACAAAAGTCTGAAGGTGTAGTTGTCGAGCAATTAATACGACCAACTGGCCTTATTGATCCACCAATAGAAATAAAACCCAGCATCACACAGGTTGATGATTTATTAGAAGAGATTGATCAAACAGTGAAAAAGGGTGGCAGAGTACTTGTAACAACACTTACAAAGAGAATGGCAGAAGAATTGACAAAATACCTGAGTAGGGTGAATATTAATTGCAGGTATATCCATTCTGATGTTGATACTCTGGAACGTGTTGAAATATTGAGGGATTTGCGATTAGGAATTTTTGACGTTCTTGTTGGTGTCAATCTTCTCCGTGAAGGTCTTGATCTGCCAGAAGTTTCCCTTGTAGCCATATTAGACGCTGATAAAGAAGGTTTTCTCAGGTCTGAAAGATCTCTCACACAAACTGCTGGAAGAGCAGCCAGGAATATTAACAGCAAGGTAATTATGTATGCCGACAAAATCACTGAATCAATGCAGAGAGCGATTGATGAAACGAATAGAAGGCGTTTAAAACAGATAGCATATAATATTGAACATAACATTACACCCCGTCAGATAATTAAGTCAACAGCTTCAATTATGGGGCAAACAGCTGTTGCAGGATCATCAGAAAAAGGCCCTAAAGCTTATATCGAAAGTAATGATATCAATATTGCTGCTGATCCTGTAATTCAATATATGAATGTTGATCAGCTTGAAAAGCTAATAGTGAAAACGCGCAAATCGATGGAAAAAGCTGCCAAAGAACTTGATTTTATTGAAGCCGCCAGACTCAGGGATGAAATGTATGCGCTCCAGGAAAAACAAAAATCAATGATTGCCTGATTTATGGATTTACAAACTCTTTTAAAACAGGCCATTAAAGCTAGTATTATTGCTGGAAAAGCTGTGATGTATTATTATAATACAAGCTTTGAAATAGAATACAAAGCCGATCAAAGTCCATTGACTTCTGCTGATAATGCATCGCATGAGGCCATAATATCAGTGCTTTCTTTCTCAGACATTCCAATTTTAAGTGAGGAAGGAAAGAACATTCCTTTTGAAGTCAGAAAAGAATGGGATTTTTTCTGGTTGGTTGATCCATTAGATGGAACGAAAGAGTTTATTAATCATAATGGCGAATTTACTATTAACATTGCACTTGTAAATAAGGGACAACCTGTTATGGGTATAATTTACCTTCCGGTTAACAATGTTTTGTATTTTGGATCCCAGACTGAGGGGGCGTACCGGAAATCAATGATAGATGACAGCGATTTAAGTGATTCAAAAATAATCGATATCATAGCAGATGCAGAAAGATTGCCACTTTTCACTGAACGACCAGTTACTATTTTAGGGAGTCGGTCACACCAGACAACTGAGAATATTGAATTCATTAATAAAATTTCAACTCACTTTAAACCAATTGATCTGATCAACGCTGGCAGTTCACTTAAATTTTGCCGCATAGCAGAAGGTGCAGCAGATATTTACCCAAGGTTAGGTCCAACAATGGAATGGGACACTGCAGCAGGGCATGCAATATGTAAAGCATCAGGGGTTAAAGTTTTAAAATATAACACTAAGGATGAGATTGTATATAATAAATCCAACTTACTAAATCCTTGGTTTGTAGCCGTGAGTCCTGACTTTGAACAATATATATAAACAATCAGAGGATTTTAGAAGATCTCATAAAAAAAAGGCTGTCTTGTTAAAAGACAGCCTTTTTTAATAGACTTTGGAGTTATTTAACATCAATTAATTCTACATCAAAAATAAGTGTAGCACTTGGTGGAATAGTTGGCATTCTTCCATTCTCACCATAAGCTAAACGTGAAGGGACAATTAATTTTGCTTTGCCACCCTCTTTCATCATAGCAATACCTTCATCCCAACCAGGAATAACCTCGCCTTTACCAATAGTGAATTCAAAAGGTTGCTTTCTGTCAACTGACGAATCAAACTTTGTTCCATTAAGAAGAGTTCCTGTATAATGCACTTTAACAGTTTTTCCTGTTGCAGCCTGTTGACCAGTACCTTTCTTTATTTCAATAAAATAAAGTCCTGATGCTGTTGGTTTTACAGAAATCTTATTTGTTTTTAAATAGTTATCAAGTATTGACAGTTCTTGTTTTTTAGCTTGTTCCTTTTCAATTGCTGCTTTCTTTTCTTTTTCAGCATTTTCTTTATCCAGCTGAGCTTTAGATACAATATCGGTGAGTTCAAGATCATAAAGGAGTGTTGTATAAGGAGGAACCATTTGTCCCCTACCCTGTTCTCCAAAAGCTAATGAAGAAGGAACTATTATAGATGCTTTGGTTCCTTTTGACATTAAATTAAGAGCTTCAGTAACACCTTTATTATCAAAGTCTTGTCCGATTTCCCACATCATAGGTTGTCCTTGGTCGTATGATGAGTAAAGAACTTTCCCATCTATAGTCGAGACTTTGAAGTGAAGTTTACCATAATCGCCTTTCTTAGGTTTCTGACCGTTTCCCTTTTGAGTTTCAATGTAGTAGAGACCTGAAGGAAGCGGAGCAACTGTAATGTTAGCTGATTTTAGATAATTCTCTAAAGAACTTTGTTCCTTGGATTTCATCTCATCTAATTTAACCTTGTACTCAGCTTCCATTTGTTGTTGAGTCTTTGCTGAGATTAATTTTACATCAAAAATGATATCTTTACCTTTATAAGTGGAATCAGGTAACTGAGGCATTTTGATAGTCTTAAGGAAAAATGAATCAGCTGAAGTAATAAAAGTAGCACTATCACCAGGCTTCATCATAGCAAGACCGGAGTATAGATCTCCCTTATAAGAGGGTTCATTTAAAGGTAACATGAAGTCCTGTGGAATGTCAGCTGAATTAAATAGCACTGAGTCGTTGATTGAATATTTCAACTTAAGGTTTAGTACCATTCCGGCCTTAACCGTAGTTGTATCGTCACCTTTAACATGAAATTTGTAATATAACCCATCATCTGTTTTTTTAAAGCCCCTGTGTTTAGAGCATCCGTAAACAGTTAAGATCATAACTGCTGACAAGAGCAGTATTTTAATGTTCCTGTATTTCATTCGGTTTATGATTAATGATTATTTTAAGTCAAGAAGTTCAATATCATATATTAATGTTGACTTTGGAGGGACTTTATTCTGATCACCTATAAGCCCGAAACCAAGATGCGAAGGTATAACAAATTTCGCATGGTCACCTACTCGCAATAATAATATTCCTTCCTCTAATCCGCTTTCGACACCACCCTTGCCAATAAGAAATTCTTTGATTCCATCATTTTTGGATGAATATATCTCCTCACCTGAAATTAGTTGAACGGTATAATTTATTTTCGCAATTTTACCTGTTTCTGCCTTAGGACCGATACCTTTTATGTAAATGGCGTACCTTAAACCTGAGCCAGTTTTATTCATTTTCCATTGATGCCTGTTGATGTAGTTCTCAATTTGCTCATCTTCAGTTATCATCGCCTGTTTATTGGCTTTAAGCAGAGGTTCTTCAATATCTTTCTTATTAAGTTCTCTTTCTTTAGATTCTTGATGGTTTGTACAAGACTGAATAGAGAAAAAAATAGCAATCAAAATGACGAGTCTTTTTATATCATTCATAAGACAGAACTTTTGCGGGCAGCATCCTGAAGTGCAATCTTATACTGTGGTAATAATTGCTCAAACGCTTCCAAAGTTTCTGCCATTGGTTGATATGAATCACCACCAGCAGCATTAAGATGCCCTCCGCCTCCATAATGTTTCCTGGCGAATTCATTAACAGAGAAATCAGCTTTAGACCTGAAGGAAATCCTGATACAACTTTTCTTTTGAGTAAATAATGCAGCAAAGCTTACATTTTTTATTGAGAGCGCATAATTAACAACACCTTCAGTATCTCCGGGTTGAAATGAGAATTTTTCAAGGTCTTCTCCTGTCAGTGAAATATATGCAGTGCAATACTCTGGAATTACTATGAGTTTTTCACTTAGGCAATAACCTAACAAACGCATTCTATTTTCAGAATAAGTATCGTATACCAAACGATGTATTTTTTCAGTATCCACTCCTTTTCTAATTAAGTCTGCTACTGTTTCAAGCGTATCAGGATAATTACTTGCATAACTGAAAGAACCTGTGTCAGTCATCATACCCACATAAAGGTTGATCCCTATATCTGTATTAATTAAGGTGTTATCACCCAAAGCAGATATAAAATGGTAAATTAATTCCGCCGTAGACGAAACAGGTATTACCGAGAACATATAATCAAATTGGTTTACCGGTTCCGGATGGTGGTCGATAAGAATTTTTTTTGCATTAGCAGATTCAAGTTGCTTCTGAAATAAGTTCACTCTGGAAATGGCATTATAATCAAGACAGAAAATAATATCAGCCTGACTGATGAGTGTATCACCCAATTTAGAATGATGGTAATAAATTACGGCCTCATTAAATCCAGGCATCCATTGAAGAAATTGAGGAATATCATTTGGAATTAATATACTCACATTATGCATCTTTTCTTTAAGATAGTGATATAATGCAAGTGAAGATCCAACAGCATCACCATCAGGATTATAATGAGTGGTGATCAGTATATTTCTTTTTTCGGTTAACAGTTCTTTGACTTCACCAAGAATATTCAGGTCGAACTTATGCAATTAGAGATAAAATTTAAGAAAATTAAAGTATTAATGAACACAAAAATACAGAATATTGTTATGTGCCCCTGTAAAAAGTAATCAGTATATTTACATACCAAACAGTTAAAACAATGGCAGGACACATAACTTTCACCATGATTAAACCAGAAGCAGTGAAAAACTTACAATCTGGAAAAATACTGGATATGATTCTAAATGCAGGATTCAATCTTAAAGCATTGAAATTAGTTAAACTTACACATGAGAATGCATCTAAATTTTATGAAGTCCATAAAGAACGCCCCTTTTACTCCGGACTTGTTGATTTTATGTCATCCGGCCCTGTAATCGCAGCTATTCTTGAGAAAGAAAATGCTGTTGAAGCATATCGTGCCTTTATTGGCTCGACTAATCCTTCTGATGCAGCAACAGGAACAATAAGAAATTTATTTGGTTCGTCTATTCAGAATAATGCTGTACATGGATCTGATAGCGATGAAAACGCCCTCATTGAAGCATCTTTCTTTTTTTCAGAATTTGAAAGAATTAATTAATCTTTCCCTTGTGTGTATTCAACAAAAGTCTTGTCATCATAAAATATGACGATTCTTGCAATACCTGGCTTCTTTTTAACAATTGAACCAGGTTGAGGATTCATTTCAGTTAAAGAATTTAAACTTTTCTCCACGATAAATAAATCATCTTTATCCTGAGTTTTTTCGTTATGGTTTGACATCTCAGAAAATTGGGGTGTAATAATCTCATTTTCTGTAAGATTAAGGTCGTTTTTTTCAGATTTAACCGCTTCAGGTTTTAAATTTTCTAATCCATCATGATTAGCACTGGAAAATAAATCAATTACAGCAGGTTTTGCTTCATATTGATCCTTTTTAAACACCTCATTAGGATAAGGAACCATCATGGGACCATCTCCAAACATCAACCACGACATACTAATGTCCGGATATCTCTTTAAAAGTTTTTGAATGAAATCAAGACTGGGCTTATTTCTCGCATTGAGAATATGAGAGATTCCAGATCGCTGAACACCTAATTCATCTGCCAGTTGAGCAGGTGAGATATTTTTTGCTTTTAAAACTAATGAGATACGACTGTTCATTTTTTGAAAGATTATACATCTGTAATTCTCGATTTCAAATATACTAATTTATTAAATGTTAGGATTGTTATTTTTTTGATGATTCATTAATTTTAACAAATAGCTTAATATGGATTTTACTATTAAGCTGTATATTAATATGTTATGATATACAGCCATTACACTTGTAATTACACTTGTAAACAGTATTTATTTAAAGTTAAGATACATTTAAGCTTTCTATATCACTGGATATGTGTACTATACAATATATTTTGACTATATTGCAATGATTATTCAATGATTACAATTTTCTACGTGGATACAGATGTAATATTAAGCAATTTACATCTGTAGTTTACATTTGTTATCACATTTTTTGCGTGGATTTCCAGTATTTAAAATTCTATTGGTTATTGATCAGGATTTTGATTGTAACATTAGCAGTTACTAAAAGTTAGACTTTACTTCTAGGAACATAACATCTTATATCCATGGTCTTTATGCTATTTAACAATACACCAGATTATCTGGCAAAATGATCCATTTTACAACTGTAACATTGTTGCAAATCAAAGATCATTTATCCGCTTCTGGATAATTTTAATTCTAATGAATTTATAGGGTTATTTCTGATTATTGGTGTTATTGAATTAACACAATAAGACACAAATGCAAATGCACTTAAATTAGGTGATCAATGTTAAAACGGAAAACTTGTTTGATTGAATGTTCACCTTGCTCCTATTCTATCTCCAGATTATTATTGATGAAATCTGAAATGTTTCCTTATGGGAAAGTGTCTTAAATCGTAAAATTGCTGGAGTAGTAATCAACCGACTCAAAATATCGAATTCTCACGACCTTAAAAATTAAGAATATGAGTGATAATGTATTCGGCTTTAGATTATTACAAACTAAGAATGGCTAAATCAATATCGATCTAAAAAGATAAAATAAGTCTTTTGTTTACTTAATAACCTTTTGGGTCATTACTGAACCACCCGATATAATTTTAATGAAATAGATGCCCTTGGGAAGCATTTGAAGCTTATCAAACTTAATGTGGTTTTTTCCTGGATCAAGAACGTGACTCTTTACATTCTGAATAACCTTACCCTGAGAGTTAATAAGTCTGATTTCCGTTTCCATTTTTGAACTAAGAAAGAAATCTGCAATTAAATAATCATTAAAGGGATTAGGGTAACACTTAATATCCTGACTATAGTTGATCTTATCGATATTACCCACCAATAATGAATTTGCAACTAAAAAATCAGGTATTCCCCACCCTAACAAATTATCTGGATTTGAAGCTTGGCTGGCACTCTGTTTAATTGCATTATAAATTTCCATATTGTTATATGTGGGATTAGCCTGCCAAAGACATGCTGCTGCACCAGTTAAGATTGGCGATGAAAAAGAAGTTCCGCTGGCCATTGCAATGCCGGAGGGAATAGTAGCAACAATAGCATTATATCCCTGTGTTGCAACATCTGGTTTAATGCGACCGTCAAAGGTAGGCCCTACTGAGCTAAAATATGCATAGTTACCCTCAGGATCAACAGCTCCAACAGCCATCACGCTATCACCGTCAGCTGGAGCACTGATATAATGCCACACATTAGCACCTTCGTTGCCTGCACTATTAATCACTAGCATACCCTTCTTTGCAGCTAAATCAGCTCCAATTGTAATTGGAGTTGTATTTCCATCCATATCTTCATATGTATGGTCTTCAGCCGGATTATCAAATCTAGTATAACCCAATGAAGTATTAATAACATCAACACCAAGTGAATCAGCATATTCTGCGGCATTAACCCAATAATATTCTTCCATCAGGTACTCTGCAGTCGCATCTTCACTTCTAAATAAATAATATGAAGCATGAGGTGCCGTTCCAATGATTTGTCCCGGAAGATTACCGGCCATGGTCGAAAGTACCATTGTTCCATGAACACTTAAACTGCCATCAAAAACATTATTGCCCGGTTGCACAAAATCCCTGGTACCTAATACTCTGTTTGACAGAAAAAGACTATCAAATACATCCATTGTATTTGCGCTGTTGAATCCTGCGTCTATAACTGCAATAACTACTCCCTCTCCTGTATAGCCTTGATTATGAAGCTGATCAATTTTGATCATTTGCGCTTGATTGGCTGATGGTCCGTAATTCAAACCGATATTTATTGACTTACTATTGGTTGTATTAATCTTCTCATATTTTTCCTGCTGGAAAAATCTCTTAAAAGGTTTTTGATTTCTCTTAACATCAAGTACACTTGAATTATAAATACTGGTAATAAAATCCATCTCTTGCAGCTTATGAAGAGAATTTTGATCATCTAATCTAATAATTACCGTATTCAACCATTTTGAAGTATAAATAATAAACCCTCCTGCTGACTTAATTTGAGTAATATACTCTGGATTTACTGGTAAGTCGGTTTGATTTAATGGTATTTGCTGAAGTAAACGCCTTTCAATGGCTCTATCTGATAAATACTTACTGGGATCGCTTAACGTATAATATTCGCCCTTATCTTTAAGTTTAATCACATAAATTTTATCTTTTGATTGTGCATTTAAACTAATTGCTGCAAAAATAAGAAACAGGGAAAATATGTATTTTTTCATCCTTAATCGTTGATTATTCGGTGCTTAAACAAAACATCTATATAAATAGTTTGCAAATGTGCAAAATTCACTCCTAACTTTGACAATCTGTGGATTTAATTTTTCTTGCTCTAATAAATCGATCTCTGTCATGAAAATCCTTATACAAATCAATATGTTCAAATCCTTTTAACTGCAATAATGCTTTAAGGTTGTGACCTTCATTTTCATTAATCTCAAAATATAAATAGCCATCTTTAGCCAAATGTAATAATGAAAACTCAATTATGGCACGATAAAAGAGTAATGGATCTTCATCTTTGACAAAAAGTGCTATATGAGGTTCATAATTAAGCACGTTTTCTTGCATCAGTACTTTTTCTGATTCTTTAACATAAGGTGGATTGGAAACAATAACATCAAATTCACCAAAAGTTTTAATCCCAATATCATCAACGAACTTGAATTTCAAAATGTCATATTGCAGAAAGTTGACTACAACATTATTCAATTGCGCATTTTTTCTTGCAATATCTAGTGCATCATCTGAAATATCAATTGCTGTTACTTCTGAAGAATCCAGATGTTTAGCCAGGGAAATGCAAATTGCTCCACTCCCCGCTCCAATATCCAATATTTTTAATGATTTAAGATGCGCTGTATCTTCAATAACCCGGTTAACTAATTCTTCAGTTTCAGGTCTTGGAATCAATACTGAAGGTGTAACGATAAAAGGTAAATTATTGAACCAACTCTTTTTTACAACATATTGCACAGGCATTTTCTGAATTAGTTCAGGTAGCATAGTAAGGACTTGACGTTCAAAATCTTCGGTGGTTTCTTGATCTTGAATTAGTAACCACTGGGTAGCTGACCTATCTTCCAGTGATGAAAACAGATAACGTTGAATTGATTTCGCTTCCCGCAAACCATAAATGTTCTCAAGCTTCTGAATAACTATGATTGAAAGTTGGCCGTAAGTCATTTAAGTGTCTTTTATCGAATTCAAGCAAAAATAACGTTCTTTGCCAATGATTTTAACTTTACCCCTTTGTAAAATTTGATTAATCCTGCAGTTAAAGAATGAAACTTGTTATAGAACTGAAAGAATGTAATGGTTCAGTCTCGCTATTACTAATAAGCGAAGAGTTGATGACAAATTCTTCTCAGGTGTATATGCAAGAAAATGAAGTTTTAATTATTAAGACTGTTTTGTCAGATATTGTTCCAGGATATAAACGATTTCTGAAAACATTATCAGGATATAGTTTTAATCAAACAGCACTAATAGTTTACTTCTTATTTAACGAAAGAACATTTAATAGAGAAGTAATCTACAGATGGCTGGGTGATTGTGGCTTAGAAAACAACTATCAGTTAGCTGATCAAATATATCTGCTTCGTATAGAGAACCTTGAATCAATTAATATAGCTACGCAGACTATATATAATGAACTTCAACACAGAATGCTTACAGTTAACAATACACAAAATGAATTGGTGACATTAGCTTTTGTATTAAATGAGGTGAATTCAGGCAAAGAAATTTGTTTTTGTTACGATGATTATACCAAAACTAAAGCATGTGGATCAAATTTGATTGATCTCTCCAAAATAAATGAGACATTGTTTGAAGTAGAAGATAAGTTATGCATAATTATTGGACTTTCAGTTTCCTTTACATCCTTCATTATCAGTGTTTCCAATGAAAGAACTTTACTTATGGAAACATTGTGCAATACTGTTCCAATTGAATTAAGAGATAAATATTGTGTTTATACGGTTTTAAACATGTTTCCTCAAATAAGTGGAATTTTAACTTTACATGGATACAAAGACATGGAATGTTATGGGGTAAATAAATTAGGAAAGCTCATTAAAGCTGACAATTTTCTGATTGATTCAGAACAAAAGGATGAAAAAATTGGAATTATTCCCCTTTTTATTAAGATAATTAAATAGTTTTATCATGCCTAATTCTTAAGAAGATGGCTCGTAGAAATTGAAGCAAAATCAGATTATGCAAAAAGAATGTCCATTTTGTAACCTGCATGTTGTTAAGGCATCATTCGCTCAAACCGAAGGATTTTACGCTATTTATAATCACGCACCTGTTGTGCCAGGGCATTGTATGATAATTCCCTTTAAACATGTTACAAATTTATTTGAGTTAACTGATTCGGAATATATTACATTGTTCAACTTTGCAAGGGATGTGACATCTTTCATAATTGGCTTTTATGGAACAGATGAATTTGATATGTCGTTACAGCAGGGATTTAATGCAGGTCAGAGCATTGATCATCTCCACCTCCATATTATTCCAAGGAAAGCGAATGACCTGGCTGAAGGTGAAGAATGGTTTGATAAATTAAATGAAAATAAAACAGCTTTACTTGATTCAGGTCGGTTTCTAAGTGAAAAAGAGTTTTTAACTACAAGTTCAATCCTAAGAAAAGCCTGGAACAACCGTTTAGATAAAAAATAACGATACCCCTGCAACAGCAATAACTGCACCTATAACTTCTATCCATGTAATCTTTTCTTTCATAAAGATAACAGAAGGAGCTATAATGAGAACCGGTACTATCGACATTATTGTAGAAGCAACACCTGATGTTGTATGTTGAACAGCCAACAATGAAAATGAAACGCCCAGAAATGGTCCAAAAAATGCACCAACACCCATTCGTTTCATAGCTGCATAATTTGTCACTGCACTAAGAACGCGTGGCCAGAAACCGACATAGCTGATAACTATAATAAATCCTACCAGACCAGTGATGACCCTTATTTGAGTTGCAGCAAACGGATTTAACTCCTGAATTCCATATCTGCTTAAAACTAAACCAATCCCTTGGCCGGCAGCGCCACCAAAGGCAAGAAGAATTCCCTTCAGCGGATATTTAAAGTGAATTGATTGTCTGAGTAATGTATTAGGATCGTCATTCTTTTTTCTTGCCAGGATAGCAATACTAATACCAATAAAAGTAAGGGCCATTCCAAAGAGTCCTTGTTTATTCATTGTTTCACCCATTAATAACCATCCTGAGATTGCAGCAATAGGAGGAGCCAATGACATGATAAGCATTGAAATACGAGCGCCAATTACAACATAAGCCTGAAACAAAAAAAGATCACCAAGGACAAAACCAACAAGACCGGAAACAGAGAGCCAAATCCAATTATGGGCATTTGCCCCTTCTGGCAGAAAAACGCCTCTCGTAAAAAAGCTAAAAATACCTAAATAGATAAAGGCTAAAGAAAGCCGGATAATATTCACCGACAAAGAGCCTACCTTTTTTCCTGCTGATTCAAAAGCAAGTGCAGTGATCATCCAAAAGATAGCTGTGGCAAGTGCGGCAAGCTCTCCTATGTAGTTTTGTGGCATTTTGATTAATTAGGCTGCAAATGTATAAAAAAGCATACCTTAAATTGATTAATTTAGAGTAAGTTTGAAATTCCTTTATAACCGTATTTGCCTTAATGTTATTGAGATTAAACATCTGATCTAATGCTCTTTGAAGACACCTATAAAACAATTGAACTTCCCTCTTCGGGTATTTACAAAGAAAAGGGTAGTAAATTCCTTTCTTTTGCTTTTCCCGTCAAAAATGAAACAGAGATAAAGTCGACTCTCGAACAGATTAAAAAGGAGTATTTTGATGCAAGTCATCACTGTTTTGCATATGTGATTGGATATGACAAATCAGGATGGCGTATAAATGACGATGGAGAACCTTCAGGTACTGCTGGAAGACCGATTTATGGACAAATTCAATCATTTGACTTGACAAATGTGCTTATTGTTGTTGTAAGGTATTTTGGTGGCATAAAACTAGGGGTTGGAGGACTTATTACAGCTTATAAAGTTGCTTCCCAGGATGCGCTTAATAATGCTAAAATTGTTGATAGGACCATCAATGAGATTTATAGGCTTGAATTCACTTATGAACAAGTAAATGAAGCAATGAAGCTTGTGAAAGAGTTTGGTCTTCAAATACTTGAAAGTAATTTCGATACCCGGTCATATATTGTTTATAAAATACGACGGAACTTAGCCCAAAAAGTCATTTCAAAAAGTGAGGGAATATATCGATTCAAGGTGATATATATCTCGACGGAATAATTTCTGATTATCAAATAATACAAACGATTGTGCGGTTTTATGTTTACAACATTTTTTTTGATTACGCAATAGCTAAATCCTTTTTTTTTTCACTTTTTTTAAATGAATTTTGTTGAAAAGAAATCAAGAGGGGAAAAGTCGACATTCTGTTGACATGATTTTGTTAGTTATTTTTTTATAGAAGGATATCATTCTATAACTCTTAGTTACTGTTTATATTTTTAATTTTAAGAATGAAAGAAGTTCATCAAGAAGTTTGGGAGAATTGTCTGAAGATTATCAAAGACAATATCAATTACCAAAGTTACAAAACATGGTTTTCGCCGATCAAACCTGTCAAACTTCAGGACAACGTTCTTACAATTCAGGTTCCAAGTCATTTCTTTTATGAATGGCTTGAAGAGCACTATATTCCACTCCTCAAAAAAACTATAAAGCACGAATTAGGTCCTGGAGGCAGATTAGAGTACAGTATTATCATGGAAAATGCTGTCGATTCACATGGACCTTATACTATTAAGGTACCAACCAGCAACCGAAATTCCCTTACCAATCCCTCTGTCCAAATGCCTATTGACATCAACAGAGGTTCTGCAAAAGAGATTCCCAATCCTTTTGTTATTCCTGGATTACGCAAAATCCAGGTGCATTCGCAATTAAATGAAGCTTACTCTTTTGAAAATTTTATTGAAGGAGATTGTAACCGGCTAGCTCGTTCAGCTGGTTATGCAGTTGCCACTAATCCAGGCAAAACTGCCTTTAATCCATTATTTCTCTATAGTGCTAATGGGTTAGGTAAGACCCATTTGGCCCATGCAATTGGTATTCAGGTTAAGAATAATTTTCCTGATAAAACCGTCCTTTATGTCACAGCTGAACAGTTCATTCAACAGTTTGTACAAGCTAATATTAATAAGAACCAGAATGATTTTGTGCACTTCTATCAGATGATAGATGTTCTGCTTATTGATGATATCCAATTCCTATCAACAAAAGAAAAAACTCAGGACGTTTTCTTCCATATCTTTAATCACCTTCATCAAAACGGGAATCAACTGGTTATCACCAGTGATAAACCTCCCGTTGAATTAAAAGGAATGGAGACCCGTCTGCTATCCAGATTTAAATGGGGGCTGGCAGCTGATCTGCAGGTACCTGATCTAAACACACGTATTGCCATACTCAATAAACGTCTGTACAAAGATGGTATTGAAATGCCAAAAGAAGTTATTGAATATGTTGCTTACTGTATAACAACCAATATCAGGGAATTAGAAGGTGCGCTGACTTCATTGATGGCGCAATCATCACTCAATAAGAAAGCTATTACAATTGATCTTGCACGACAGATGATTGACAAGTATGTCAAAAATTCTGAGAGAGAAGTTTCAATTGATTATATCCAGAAAGTGGTTTGCGATTTCTTCAATATTGAAACCGACAGTCTTGTTTCAAAGACTCGAAAGCGTGAAATAGTCCAGGCAAGACAACTAGCAATGTTTTTTTCAAAAAAGCATACTAAATCTTCACTTGCAAATATTGGTATACAATGTGGAAATAAAGATCATGCTACTGTCTTGCATGCTTGCAGAACTATTTCTAATTTAATTGAAACAGATCGTGAGTTTAGAGTGAACGCCGAAGAAATTGAGAAGAAGATCAAAATCTGATACAGATTTGGATGATAAAATACTTATTCAGAGATATTTAAAGGAGAGACGCTGTATTACATCTCTCCTTTTATTGTTTTGACGACAGTAATTGATACTACATTTGCTGTATTAACCATTATAGATGATTTCAATGATAAAGATATTAATGGTCTGTCTTGGAAATATTTGCCGTTCTCCATTGGCAGAAGGAATTCTGAAGGAAAAAATTAAAAACAATAATTTAGATGCCATGGTTGAATCTTGTGGATTTGAGGCTTTCCATGTTGGCGATCAACCAGACAAGAGAGCGATTGAAATTGCAAGTCTCAATAAAATAGATATAAGAAATCAACGAGCCAGACTTTTCAAGCCGTCTTTTTTTGATTTCTACGATAAAATATATGTGATGGATGAAAATAATTATAAAATGGTGTCTTCAAAGATCAGAAGTAAAGAAGACCTCGGGAAAGTTGATTTCATCATGAATGTTTTAGATTCTAAAAGTAATACTCCTGTGGCCGATCCATATTTTGGGGGAAAAGAGAATTTTAGACAAACCTGGGAAATGTTGGATAGAGCAACTGATAAGATAATTGACCTTATTAAGAAAGATAGTTTATGATAAATCTTCCCACAAAACAAGATATAGAACAAGCTGCCATCAGAATACAACCATATATACATAGAACTCCTATTCTTACAAGCTCTGCTATAAATGATACAGCAGGTTGTAGTATTTATTTCAAATGTGAAAATTTACAAAAAGCAGGTGTATTTAAAGCCCGGGGTGCAAGTAATGCTGTTTTTAGCCTGACGGAAGAAGAAATTAAAAAAGGAGTAGCCACCCATTCATCAGGCAATCATGCGGCTGCCCTTGCTCTGGCCGCTTCACTCAAAAAATGCAATGCTTATATTGTAATGCCTTCAAATGCAAATAAACAAAAGGTTAAAGCAGTTAAATCTTATGGTGGCCAAATCACTTTTTGTGAACCAACTCTTCAGGCCAGAGAAGATACTCTATCTGATATAATAGCCAAAACGAATGCCATCGAAATACATCCTTACAATAATTTCAATATAATAGCCGGACAGGCTACAGCTGCCAAAGAATTACTTGAGGATTATAATGATCTCGAAATTATAATGACACCGGTTGGTGGCGGCGGACTGCTAAGTGGCACGGCTTTATCAGCTTTTTATTTTGGAAACAATCTGATGGTGATAGGTTGTGAACCTTCAGGTGCAGATGATGCCAAAAAATCTTTTTCTTCAAAAACTTTGGTTCCATCAGTTTCTCCAAATACAATAGCAGATGGTTTGCTAACCTCACTTGGCAGTATTACTTTTGAAGTAATTTTAAATTACGTACATGATATTCTCCTGGCAGATGATAATGAGATTATTTCTGCAATGAGGCTTATCTGGGAAAGAATGAAAATTATTGTCGAACCATCTTCTTCAGTTCCATTGGCTGTTGTTTTGAAAAATAAAGAATTATTTGCAGGTAAAAAGGTTGGAATAGTTCTTTCTGGTGGAAATGTTGACCTTAATCAGCTTCCCTTTAATTAAAAGAATAAATAGATGCAGAATAATAAAGGTAATCTGTACCTTATTCCAACTCCCCTGGGTGATAATGATCACTTTTATACTTTACCAGGATACAATATCCAAGTTATTGAAAAAATTAATGTCTTCATTGTTGAAGAATTAAAAACAGCAAGGCGGTTTTTAAGAAAAGCAGGGTATAAACAAGATTTTGAAGAGGTAACTTTTCATGTGTTGAATGAACATACTAAACCAGAGGAGTCCTCAACATTCCTGGATCAGGCAAAGAAAGGTTTAGATATTGGATTATTATCGGAAGCAGGGTGTCCTGCAATAGCAGATCCAGGAACTTCAGTTGTAAGTATTGCTCATCAAATCGGAATTAAAGTTATCCCATTAACAGGGCCTTCTTCTATTATTCTTGCTTTGATGGCGTCGGGTTTGAGTGGTCAAAGATTTACTTTTTACGGTTATCTTCCAATAAAACCGACCGAACGCAGTCACAAGATTAAGGAACTTGACCGTCTGGCACAACTTCATAGTGAAACACAAATATTTATAGAAGCCCCATACCGAAATAAGCAAATAATTCAGGCATTGTTAGAAACATGCAATGAGCATACACTTCTGTGCATTGCTACCAATATTTCACTACCTGATGAAAGCATAAAAACTGCAAGCATCCGCGAGTGGCGTAAGATTAAACCTGACCCGGGAAAAAATCCTACAGTCTATCTGATTGGTTAATGAATGAATACACCAAATGAATCAAAAAAAGGAGGCTGTTTTATCAACAGCCTCCTTTTTTTATATTTCTTGCTTAGTGATGGTGACCATGAGGTCCGTGAACATGTCCATGGCTCAATTCATCAGGGGTTGCATCTCTAAGATCAATAATTTGACCCGTAAAATGTAAAGTTTTTCCGGCAAGTGGATGGTTAAAATCCATTTTAACCTTTTCATCAGTGATGTTTATAATTCTTCCCTCAAGTGGATTGCCTTCATTATCCTGCATTGGGACAAAATTGCCAACCTTCAGCATCTCTTCATCTAATTTACCATCAATTTTGAAGATCTCAATAGGAAGGTCAACAATAGCTTCCTCTAAAGTATCTCCATATCCATCAGCGGGATCAAGAGTAAATTCAAAGGTGTCATTAACAGTAAGGTTTTCCAGGTTGGATTCAAACTTAGGCAACATACTACCAGTACCAAAGATAAAAATTAAAGGTGATGAAGCATCCGCCATATCCACGGTTTCACCCAAGTTGCTATTAAGTTTGAGTTCGTAGGTCAGTGACACTACTTTGTTTTGTGAGATATTCATTGATTTCTGTTTAAATTATTACTTAATCAACATGCATTCTGGTGCTTTGTTGAAGAAAATTCTTAAAAAGGGCGCTATTTTATTTTTCAGGTTAAAAACATCAACTTTTCATTAAAGTTCAGTTATATTGTAAAATAAGGGCAAGGCAGCATTTTTTTTAAAACGATAATTCAATTGGTTCAATATTAATTGAATCTGGAACTTCAACATCATTAACATCCAAACTATCACGATAAATTGGCGACACACAGGTATAATTTTTTGAAATCTTAATGGCGGGTTTTGGAAACTTACCTCTGTATTTTTTCAAGGCAGGATCTTTTAAAACTTTTTCCATAAAGAATCCATAACTTGGCAGGGCTGTTTTCAAACCTTCACCGAGCTGGGAAGTCCTGAACCTTATATTCCTGTGCTCACCACCAACCCAAACACCCGAAACGAGCTTAGGGGTAACCCCAATGAACCATCCATCAGAAAAATTAGATGAAGTTCCAGTTTTTCCACCAAACTCCGTATCATACTTAAACAGGTCATATTCCCACAAACCCTGGGTTGTTCCACCATATTCAGTCAGTCCTGATCTTAACATCACAGTCATTAAAAAAGCAGTCTCTTCATCGATTACTCTTTTAGGTTTAGGTTTATATTCATACAACAAGTTTCCTTCTCTGTCAGTTATTTTCGTAACAAGAACAGGGTCATTATACATACCATTATTGAGAAAAACAGTATAAGCGTTAACCAACTCCAGTAGAGTAACATCACTTGAACCTAAACACACCGATGGCACATCCTGAAGTTGCGATGATACACCCATTCGGTGAGCCATTTCAATTACTTTATTCCACCCTATCTGTTTGGTCAATTGAACAGCAATAGAATTTATTGAGCGCGCAAATGCGTTTTTCAGGGATACGGAATTATATGAGAACACATAATTTGCGTTATGAGGAGACCACGATTTTTCTTTCCCCTTTTCAACATAGTTGACTGTGACAGGTTCATCAATCAGTTTATCACATGGCCCTAATCCACTTTCAAATGCGGCTGCATAAACAAATGCTTTAAATAAAGACCCTGGTTGGCGTTTCGCCTGGTTAATATGGTCATATTTAAAAAACTTATAATTGATGCCGCCAACCCATGCTTTAACATATCCGTTTGAAGGATCAATACTGACAAAACCCGTATTAAGAAGATGTCTGTAGTACTTTATAGAATCAATTACGCTCATCACAGTATCATTATCACCTGTCCAGGTAAATATTGACATCTTGTGAGGTTTATTCAGATAGTAGTCGATTGAATCACTATTAACTCCAAATTTTTCTTTTAAAGACTTGTAAGTACCCGTTTCTTTGATGAGGTCATCTATAAAGCCGGCTATTTCATTTCCTTTGCTATCTACCCATGGGTTCTCCCCTCTCCAATGTTCGAAAAACCTCTTTTGAAGCCTTTTCATGTGTTTCGAAACAGCTTCCTCTGCATACTGCTGCAATTTTGGGTCAATGGTTGTGTATATTTTTAACCCGTCAGTATAAATATTATATCCGGTTTCTTTACTCCAGTTCTGAAGATACCGGGCAACAGCCTCTTTAAAGTATGTGGCATCTGTTGCATCTGGTACAGGTTGCCTGTATTTCAACTTTATAGGTAATTTTTGTAATGAATCAGCTTCATTTTGAGATAAAAAGCCGTATTTACCCATTTGAGACAATACACTATTCCTGCGCCTTAGTGAATTCTCTTTATTGAGTACCGGACTGTAATATGTTGGAGCTTTCAAGAGTCCGATTATGAGTGCAGCTTCCTCTGCTTTTAATTCAGATGGCAGTTTATTAAAGAATGTTCTGGAAGCAGCTTTAATCCCGAATGAATGACTACCAAAATCGACAGTATTAAGATACATTGTCAGAATTTCTTCTTTTGAATAAAAAAATTCGAGTTTTAAAGCATTTATCCACTCTTTAGATTTATCGATCAAAATGCTGACTCCTTTGATATGTCCTAACAGGCCCTTTTTATTTTTATGCCTTGTCTTATACAGGTTTTTTACAAGCTGTTGGGTAATAGTGCTTCCACCTCTCTTATCACCTTTAGCGGTGCTCCAAACTGCAGCAATAGTAGCTTTAAGGTCAATTCCATTGTGTTTGTAAAACCTGATATCTTCGGCGGCAAGTAAAGTATTGATTAGAACGGGTGAAAGTTCTTTGTACTCAACCGGGACCCTGTTTTCAATGTAGTATTTCCCAATTTGAGAACTGTCAGAAGCATATAATTCAGAAGCTATGTTGATATCAGGTTCCTTTAAATCCATGATATCAGGTGATTGTCCAAAAAGCCAGAGAAAATTTAAATCTACTGCTGCAATCAGGACGAGTGCAATTAGTAATCCTTGCGCAAACCTCACAAGCATTCTCTGCCACCAAAGTTTTGCGAAAGAAGGCATTGAAAACACTTTCTTAATGATTGATACCAGCTTTTTCAATGATGTTTTTAGTACCGGAATGAGGTTTTTAAATGCTGAAATATTCACTAGTTAACTGACTTTCTGAAGCTTAATAAAATGTAAAATCACAAATTAAAGTGCGGCAAGTTACATTGATTTTATTAAACATTAGGCTTCAATTGTAACTTTATCAAGTCAGGAACGTCATTACTGTAGTTTATTCAAATAAACCCTTGACTTGCTTGATTGTTGAATGTAACCAATCAACATGCAATAAAAAATAACTATATTTGCTCAAAGAACGTTTTTATGAGAAAAGCGTTAATTTACATCTTATTACTTTTTAGCCTAAGTAGTTATGCTTTAGGACAAAAAGCATCAGATTACCTTAAGGCGGCTATAGCAGCCACTGAACAGAAAAAATATAAACAAGCCATCGCATATTGTGACCTTGCTGTCTCAGAAAATAGCACTTATAACGCTGCTTATTTTCATCGCGGATACAATAAATTCCTGCTTAAAGACTACGCTGGTGCGATTGTCGATTTTTCTGTCTGCATTGATCTGAATGGTGATTATCTGGACGCCTACTTGTATCGTGGATTATGTCAACAAAAACTAGGACATAATCTATCAGCAACCCGGGACTATAATCTTGCAAGGCAAATCAATGCAGTTGAAACACTGGCATTCCTTACTGGTAACTTTATCAGAAGCTTATAACTCCTCTAATTTCTTATGCTTTGGATAGCTAATTGCTCTTATTCTTTTGAGTAAGGGCGGATGAGAATAATAAGCCCAAACATACCAGGGATGAGGTGTTAAATCTGACATATTATTAGATGTCAATGACTTAAGTCCACTAATCAAAGCATCTGCTGATGAGTGTTCCTTGGCATAAAAGTCTGCCTGGTACTCATGCTGCCTTGATAGGTGATTCATTCCCAGTGAAATAATAAAGGAAACAGGACTATATAAAATAATGAAAATAATTACCCCAATATGAAAACTTGCCGGGGTACCTAATGATTCATAAATTACATCAGCATCAATAATCACTGAAAGAAGAAACAGTAAAAATCCCGTTTGAAGAATTGACAAGATCAGTCCTTTGATTGTGTGTTTTCTTTTATAATGTCCTATCTCGTGAGCAAGTACTGATACAATTTCATCAATTGATAAGGTTTTGATCAAAGTATCATAGAGTACAATCCGCTTTTTAGAACCAAATCCGCTGAAATATGCATTGGCCCTGCTTGACCTTTTTGATCCATCAATGACATACACATTTTGAAGGTTAAATTTTGTTTTCGATGCGAGCTTTTCAATGTTATTTTTTAGTTCACCTTCTTCAAGAGGGGTCTGTTTATTAAAAACAGGAACGATCAAATTCGAATACAGGTAACTTAAAGCGATGGAAATTATAGAAATCAGTATCCATGTCATCCACCAAAAATTATCAGAAAAGCTCTGATAAAACCAAATAATCAGGAATAATACCGGTACCCCAATAATTACCGCCAGTAGATACGATTTTAACTTATCTAAAATGAAAGTCCGTTTTGTCATAGTATTAAAGCCATACTTCTGTTCAATAACGAATGTTTCATAAATATCAAAAGGTGTTGAAACAATATCTGATAAAAATCCTATCACACCAAAGAATGCAATGCTTATCCAGATTTCATTAGACAAATAAGTTCTGATGACAGAATCAACCAGTGAAAATCCCACAAACAACATAATGAGAGTTAATATAAGTGACAGTGTAGATGTAATAACTGAAAACTTATACGTTTCTCTCTTATATTCCTGATACTGAATGTATTTATCTATAGAATAAACATCACTGATTTCATCAGGAATTGGTTTTTTCCGCCAGAGGTTATTATAGAATTTCAGTATTGCACCTATCAGGTAACCAATACAAACCATGCATATTATTAATAAGAACAACTTATCAGCCATGTCTACAATCTAATTAGGGGTTATGACACAATGGTTCAGCAATATCCCATCACCTTGTACATTGCGTAACCAAGTAATTCATGAATAAGTAAATTCCATTGCTCAAGGGTTTTAATTGAAGGTATAAGCAAATGGTCTATGTTTTTAAGACGATCACCTGTGATCTTAGCAGTTGGATATTCACGAATGGCTATTGATTGTTTCTCAAAGCAACCTGAAGCACGACGCATATGGAGAGATGAAGTTATTAGAAGCAAGGAATCTGAACTATCATTTTGTTGAAGCAACTTAGCAGTAAATCGTGCATTTTCAAATGTATTTTTCGACTTGTTTTCCACAAGGATATCATTACTTTCGATTCCAATATTAATCAGGTACTTTTTAATAAACGAAGCCTCGGTTCTATCTCTGTATATTAAATGTCCTGATCCTCCACTAATGATAATTTTCTTTATGTTTTTCTTCTTGTATAACTCAACTGCCTGTAAAAGCCTGTCAGCACCAGATCTGAAAATTACCCTGTCAGAAGGTTTATCGTAACTAACAATATCCCCTCCTAAAACTATGCCGGCATTGTAAGAACCTGAAAGCCGCTTTACCAGGGGTTTTTCCCATGCTCTTATTGCTTCATCTCCAAGAAATGGATTTGTAAATATTAGGAGTAAAAGCAGTGCAAAAATGGTAAAGCGTTTCTTTTTTACGGGTTTTCGAACAATCACTGCACAAAAAAGCAATACTATTACCCAGGCAAGGGGATTTAACAAATAACCTAAGAGTTTAGATAAGTAGAAGAACATATACTCTTGTTAAAAGATATTATGTTGCTTATTATTTTAAATTGGTGCTTAATAGCTTCCCATAAATTTTCTGATGAACCATTCAATACCCAATAGTAAAAATAAAAGAATCATTATTGGATAATAATCAATAAGGTCCCTGTAATTAAGACTTGAATAAATGATAGGTTTTACATTCTCATTTTTATTCAACTGTTCGGGTAGGTCTCCAAAATTTTGTGGATAATATGATGCACCTCCTGATTCAGCTGCTAATGTTCTTAATAGTTTATGATTAGCAACTAAATTTACATCCTCAAGCTTTACATCAGTAACAACAAAAGTTCCTTTTTTAACAAATACCTGGTCAGGAGCCTTTGCTCTTGCTTCAAAAGTGTAAACTCCCGGGGTAAAATTGCCAATTTTAAGTGAGTATTTCTGATCCTTTGCAGAAAACAAATAGTCAAACTTATGTTTCTGTTCATCAGTGATTTCAATGTTTACCTCTGGTTCTATAACAGGTTCGAAGCTCTCATTGAAAAGCATAGCATTAAACTCAATATTTTCATTTTCAGCATAAAAATTATTCCAGTCGACCCTAAATCTTCCTTTCTCAGTCTGGGTGGTCAGATATAGGAACATTTTAGCTGCCAGGTCATCAAAATTATCGTGACTGCTATTCTGTATATAATCAAACATCCTCCATTTCCATATACCTTCACCTGCAATAATACATATCCTTCGGTCAACATTTTCATTGAACATGATTAATGGCATTTCGGTATTGGTTGACCCAATCGCCTGATTTGCAAAGATGTTAACTGATTTGGCAATGTTATACGAAGCAAAAGGTGAGATCAAAGGCGGAAATCCCTCAATTAATTTTTTCTGTACTTCACTGTAAAGGAATAATGAAAAATTAGAATTTAGAATTGGCAAGGCTTCATTATATGATCCTTTAAAATTTATCATCATCAATCCAAGATCCATACTATTGACCAACTGTATATTACTTTGTGAACCAATAATTAACATGATGGGCGTTTTTGATCTCTTGATAGCGCTTAATTGATTTGTAAATGGATTTGAAAGAGAAGGAATCTGATTTAAGATAATAAGATTGAAAGCTTCAGGATTGCTGTTGAATTCGCGTGCATTAAATATCTCAGCTTCAAAGTTATTGCTGTTAGTCAGGACTCGTTCTAATGCCGCAACATCAGGGTGAGGTGATTCAGTAATTATTGCAACTTTCATCTTGTTCTCTTTCACTTCAATGAAAATTTCCCTGGCATTATTTGAAGTGTTTATTTCATCTCCCACTTCATCAACAGATATCTTTAATCGCATCAATCCAGCTTCCTTTGCCTCTATTAAAGCTGGCACAGTAATTATCTGATTGTTGCCTGAAACCGATATTTCTTTAATAAACAGCAGTTCGGTTCCTTGATTGATTCTCACCATTGATCTTTCTCCCTGAACTTCAAGTGCCTGAATTGTAATTTCAATTGGAAATTGATTTCCCTTGAAGGCGGTCTTGTTGCTAATTACCTTCTGAATCCTGAGGTCTTTTTTGATCGTTGTGTCACCAAGATTAATGGTATAAACAGGATACTTACTGTTTCTGACTTCATATAATGGATCAGCCCCTGAGTTGTAAATACCATCACTTGCAAGAATAACTGCTCCTATATTACGATTAATGAACCGGGTATTTACTTCTTTAAAGAGAGAAGAAATATCGGTTAACTCTTCCTTGAAGTCAGGATTTTCAGAACGGACTACTTTATCCCCAAACTTGTATATTTCAACCTGGTAATCATTCTCCAGTTTATCGCGGAGTGCGTTAATTTCCTGTATGAATTTTCCTCTGTAAAAAGAAGAGTCGTCATTCATGGTAATAGATGAGGAATTATCGATGCCAATAATTATTGAAGGTTTTACAGTATTCCGTTTAGTTGTCCTTACCATTGGTGATATTAACAGAAAGGCAACTAAAGTTGACGAAATAAACCTTAGTGTCATCAAACTCCATTTTACACCTTGAGTAAAGTCATTATTTTTCCTGACTAAATAAAGTAAAGCTGTCAATGACAGCCCGAATAAAATGCAGAAAATGAAAAACCACCATGGATAGGCAGTAATTATTTTTAAATCCAAGATGTGTATTTATTATATTTAAACTTTGAATTTACAGCACCAGTTTAAATGGCCTATAGTATGTTACGAAATTAGAGGGCAGATATTATCTGCCCTCTGATTTTATTTATGATATGAGCTCAATTCACTATATCCCATTAACTTCCCATTCTTGTCATATGTCTCAGTCCTGACCGCACCAGTATTTTTAGCATACCATTGAATTACAGATGTGGTTATCTTCATACCCATCTTACTTTCCATATCATAATTGACTTTATAACATTCAAATGTACCAGCTGGTGTAGTAACATTCTCAATAGCAGCAACTTTGCGATTAAAGATCTTTATACTCATGTTCATTGGTATTGGGCCTGCAGCCATTGAAATTGTCATGCTTCCATCGGGAAGGGTTTCACCAACAGTCATTTTTGAAGGAAAAACAAGATCATGTGCATCAACTTTCATTTCTGCATTTTGATCACCCATAGCGCCTTGATTCATAAAGTTCTTCATATCCATGTAGAAAATGCCTCCTTCACATCTCATTTCGAGATCTGATTTACCAAGTGACTTATCTTTTGAATCAAATTGTTCACTATTTACAGCGATGACAATGCCATCATCAATATTGCGAACATCAGTAATTGTCTGACGGGTGGTTCCAGTCAGTTTTCCCTTGTCATTGTAACTCTTCATTTCCATGAAGACACCTTTCTCTGTTGCAAAAAACGAATCACAATTTTGAGAAATTACGTTAGTTCCAAACCACAGAGCCAGTAAAAGCAAAGTAATCTTTTTCATAATTTGAAGATTAGTAAAGTATTAGACATACCGGAAAGCCCGGCAATTGATTGCTATGCAAGAAAAATTATCCTATGTATGCATTCCGCCACAGACACTTATAACTTGTCCGGTTACATAAGATGATAATTCAGAACCAAGAAATACTGCCACATTGGCTACATCTTCCGGTTTCCCACCTCTTCTGAGTGGAATCTTCTCTGCCCATTCTTTCCTTACTTCTTCAGGAAGTTTAGCTGTCATGTCAGTTTCAATATACCCCGGAGCAATTGCATTACATCTTATATTGCGTGATCCAAGTTCCATTGCAATAGATTTGGTAAATCCAATCAGACCTGCTTTGGAAGCACTATAATTTGATTGACCTGCATTACCATCAAGCCCTACTACAGAACTCATATTGATTATTGACCCGAAGCGCTGTTTTAACATTATTCGCTGAACAGCTTTAGTCATATTGAATATTGACTTCAAATTAACTTTAATTACAAGATCCCAATCTGCTTCTGTCATTCGCATAAGCAGGTTATCACGGGTAATCCCTGCATTATTAACAAGTACATCAATCCTACCAAATTCTTCAACCACTTTATTAATTAATTCTTCACTTCCTTCAAAAGAGCTTGCATCAGAAGCGTAGCCTTTAGCTTTAACCCCAAAGGACTCAATTTCTTTTTCAAGAGCTTCAGCGACTTCATCATATTTAAGATCTGAGAATGCAACGTTCGCACCCTCTGCAGCATATGCTAATGCAATTGCTTTTCCAATCCCTCTTGCTCCACCTGTAATTAGTGCAATTTTTCCTTCTAATAACTTCATTGAATTAGGTTGTTAGTTAATTATTAATTAATCCTTAGAAATCCACTTAACTAAGTTAAAGTCCTGCCTGTGCGGTAATAGTGGATGTTTAGGATAAAGCCGGAAAGCAAAATCATAAACACCAGCCTGCTCAGTTCGGATTTCTATAAAATAAGTTACAATATTTCCATTAATTCCTGCTACAGTCATTTCTTCAGCAAAAGCAATTCTCTTTACTTCATCATTAATCTTATGACCAAAAAGAACCTCCAATCCAATATCTGATGGAGTTAATTCATTAACATTAAGAACTATTTCTGCCACAAAGTTTTCTCCAAGTCGCAGGGGCTTCTTTGTTGAATCAGGCATACTCAGGGAGACTACTTCAATACTTTCCCAACCTCTTAAAATCCTTCGTTTCCATGAAGCTAATTGCCTTACTTTTTCAAAGTCATTGGCGATTAAGTCTGAAGACCGTTGCAGCAACTTGTTATAATACCTGCTGAAATAATCATCCAGCATACGTTTCATAGTAAACTCAGGTGCAATTTCAGCAATAGTTTTTTTAATGTGGCTAACCCATTTAACCGGTACATCATTTTTATTCCTATCGTAGAAAGAAGGCACTATTTCATTTTCAAAAGTATTATAAATATTCTCAGCATCCAATTCATCCTGGAACTGTTGGTTCTCATATGATCTTTCTTCTGATAATGCCCATCCGGCTCCGGGTTTATAACCTTCAGCCCACCAGCCATCTAAAACACTAAAGTTAACCACCCCATTCATAACTGCCTTTTCACCCGAAGTACCAGATGCTTCCAGCGGTCGTGTTGGAGTATTTAACCATACATCAACTCCCTGTACAAGTTTACTTGCCAGTGTCATGTCATAATTTTCAACGAAAAGTATCTTACCAAAGAACTGTGGCATTTTTGACACTTCAACGATTCTTTTAATCAGATCCTGCCCTGCTTTATCAGCTGGGTGTGCTTTTCCGGCAAATATAAATTGAACGGGCCGTTTTTCATTATTTACCAGTTTCTCCAGCCTTTCCATATTGGTAAAGAGTAAATGGGCCCTTTTGTAGGTTGCAAAACGCCTTGCAAAACCAATTGTCAGTGTATTCTCATCAATAATATCAAGAGTTCTTATAATGTTCTTCGGGTTCTCTTGTCGCATCTTTAGGTCCACACTCAATCTTGATCTTACGAAATTTATAAGTTCATGTCGGTGTAACTGCCTGAGTTGCCATATTTCTTCATCCGGAACATCACATATTTTCTTCCAGCGCTCTTTATCAAACTGTTTTTCAAAGAAATCCTGCCCAAACACATTTGTATACAATTTTTGCCATTCAGCTGAAGCCCATGTTGGTAAATGAACACCATTAGTCACATAACCAATATGAATCTCATCAGCGAAGAAACCTTCGTACATTCCTACGAACATTTCGCGACTTACCCGGCCATGTATCAAACTAACGCCATTCATTTCCTGAGAGAGTTTAGCCGCAAGAACACTCATCGAGAACTTTTCATCAGGTTTATTTTCAATAAATCGGCCCAGGTTCATGAAAGTATTCCATGGAATATTCAATCTCTCAGCATAATGAGGAATATATGCTCTTAAAACATCTTCACTAAAAGCATCATGTCCTGCAGGCACAGGAGTATGGGTTGTAAATAACTGGCTGGCCCGAACGATTTCTATGGCCTGATCAAAAGAGAACCTTTTTTCAGTAACAAGTAACCTTAACCTCTCAATGCCAATAAATGCAGCATGCCCTTCATTACAATGGTACAGATCAGGGTTAAGGCCTAATGCCTTAATCATCCTGATACCACCAACTCCAAGAAGTAATTCCTGTTTAAACCTTGTATCCCAATCACCTCCATATAATTGGTGTGTAATGAATCGGTCTGCTTCGGTATTATCTTCAATATCACAATCTAACAGATAAAGCGGAATACGACCAACATCCAGTTTCCATACTTTGGCATATAATGTTCTACCTGGCAAGGCAACAGTCACTTTTAACCAATCACCGGTTGCATTTCTTACCGGCTTCAAGGGCATATGTGTAAATTTTTGGGGATTATATGTATTTACCTGATCCCCGAACGCTGATAGTGTCTGCCTGAAATAACCATAGCGGTATAAAAGACCAACCCCAATAAGGTTAATGTTTGAATCACTAGCTTCCTTTAAATAGTCACCGGCCAGAATACCTAAACCACCTGAGAAAATCTGAACGGTATCATGTAAACCATACTCCATACTAAAGTATGCTATTTGTTGCTTAGGCTTTTGATTTGCCTTCTTCATGTACGATTCAAAATGCTCATATACTGCATCAAGCTTTGAAGTAAAAACTTCATTAAGCTCAAGTTCATGCATCTGATTAATGGTCAGTGATTCAAGTAAAGCCATGGGATTGTGGTTCAATTCTTCCCATTTTACAGGATCTATCATCCTGAAAAGATCAGCTACATCCGGATTCCAACTCCACCATAAATTTCTTGATAATCTTTTTAGCCCGTTAAAACGTTCAGGTATTCCAGGTTTGATAAGAACTTTGTTCCACACTGGCTGTTGAAATTTCTTTACAGGAAAAGCCATCAATGTATCTGGTGTTCTTTTATCACGGTATAGTTCTTCACGTGATTCCGCTTTCTGAAGAGCTATGTTAAATGCCTGCTTATAATACCCAATAAGTTCATTCCATAATGCGGTTCTTGAAAGTTCAAACGCTTTGGCACGAGCTGCTTCAACCTGCATAGCATCATACTTACTAAATTCGAGAAGAATTGAAGTAATTTTCTCGACTACAGTTAATGTATTTGTGTCTGTTCTTTCAATCACCCATGTTCCAGGTTCAGGTTGAGGATTTTTTTCCAAAATCCATAAGCCAAATCCTGCCAGAGTGGTCGTAATGGTTGGTATGTGGAATGCAATGCTTTCAAGTGGTGTGTAACCCCAGGGTTCATAATATGAAGGGAAAACCGAAATATCAAAACCTATCAGTAGCTCATAATACGAGAAATTAAAGATTCCATCTTTCCCGTTCAAGTATGAAGGAACAAAGATAAGCTTTACCTTATCGTTAACTTTATTCCCCAAGCCATCCATAATTGACCTGTTCAGAATACTATCATGCTCCGAGTCATTCAGGCCATGGGTTAAAAATCTTCCTTCAACCGGTGAATTAAAATCCGGGTTATTAATTCGTTCTACTAATTTTTTGCTAACTCCGGATTGATTGGCAGGAACAGTGATAAATGCAATAACAGGTCTGTCTAAACTTGCATCTTTATTTAATTTTGCCAGTGCATCAATAAACAAATCAATTCCCTTGTTTCTGAATTCATAGCGGCCGCTATTGATAACCAGTAGTGAGTTATCAGGCAGGTCAGTATTAAACATTGCCCTTGCAATCTGCAACAGTTTAGTTCTGGCCATATCCCTTCTTACAGAGAACTCCCCGTCATTAGGCACAAAACTATCATCAAAGCCATTTGGTGTTATTACATCCACCTTTCTGTTAAGGAAATGTGCACATTCTACCGAGGTTATCTCACTCACTGTTGTAAAAGCATCACAGTTAACTGCGGCAGCCCTTTCCAGTGAGAATTTTGATACTATATCAAATCGCCGTGCAGTTGAATCAGGTTGGTATGACTCAATATCACCGTATAAAGGAAGGTGATTACCGGCAACCGACCTTCCTAATGCTGTTGCATGCGTTGTAAAAATACATCCTACCTGTGGTACGTTATTTTTCAAATATAACACACCTGTACCTGCCATCCATTCATGGAAATGTGCAATTATGCGTTCTTTTGAAGAAAGGTTGAACTCATAAAAATTTTCAATTACTCTACCTGCAGCATAACCAAATAACGCAGGCTCAATATAATCCCACTGACCAGAAATAGAATCTAATTGAAATGTTTCCCAGAAGTTTGCGAATATCTTGTCTTTAATTTGAAAAAACTGGGTGAATTCTACTAAAACCACAATAGGTTTACTCTTAATATTCCAACGGCCAATCCTTATTCGTAATCCTGAATCCTCTGCATGTTCACGCCAGGATCTGTAGATATATTTATCTTCAATAAAGTCAGGGTTACTATTTGTTTCTTTCCAAACATCGGGACCAATAAGCAGGTAGTTATCTTCGAGTTCTTGTTGCAATCCGGGGGCTTTTGTAGAAATTACGGTATAAATTCCTCCAACTTTATTACAAATTTCCCAGCTTACTTCAAATAAATAGTCGGGTCTTAAAATATTTTCGTTCATGTTTATCTTTTACAAAATATGCTGCAAAGTGCCTTCTTAAGAGAATCAAAAAGGAGGCAGTTCATTCTAATTACTTGAATATGAATTCCTAAACAGTTACTTGATCGTTTTTTTTCAGCGGGCTAAAATAAGTTAAAATACGATTGAAGTTTAGCAGCTATCTTTTTTCTGTAGTTATCGATAGTTGTCTTTCTGGGTTTTTTCAACTCATTAAATACCTTTTCAAGTTCGTTCTTATAGGAAACAGGCAATTTTCTCTTAAGTTCTTTGATTTTGTCATCAGCCTTATCATATAATGAATACGCAAGGTCCTTTATGTCAATTTCATCAAGTGCCTTCTTGATATCTTTCTTTGATAAGGAGAAAATAATATCAAAGTCTGGCTCATCAAGTGTGTTTTTAGAATCAACACCAGGACCTTTTACATCAGTGACGGTAACCCGGGCTTTTGCTTCGCTGGTTATGGTTGATTCACATTGCTCGTCCACTCTGATCATGAAATCACTTAAAATATTCATGTAATTAATAAATGCCTCATAAGGAGTGCTATAAGGGTTAAAATACTTATGAACCGCTCCGTCAGAGAACCATTTTGTACACATATAATAGAAATGGTCGGAAGTTTGGAGAAATAACCAGTCACGTTGTATTTCCGGGTTGGTACAATTTCTTACCTTATCACGTAAAGTATACAAAAGATCATAAGCTTCATCCTGCATTTCATTACCCAACCAGGCGGTCAGATCGCGTTCTTCATCGGCCCATGAAATAGGGGTTGGAACTGAAACAGCTGCAACAGGATGCAATTCTTCAGCAAGTTCACTTGGTGTTTTAAAATTGAAATTAGTCTTTGATAATATCTGGCGTGGAAAAGCTTTTAAAAAATCAAAAATACCCGTTTCGGCCCATTGGTGTTCTCCAAAGGTTTCGTAATCGAGGAAGATATTGACTACTTGCTGATTTTGATAAGTGTTAATCCACTTTGAAAACTTTTCTGCGGTCAGGGGCCATTCAATCCAGCTCCTGTTAGAAAACCTGAAACCAATATCGTCACTTAACTGGAAATTTCTTAAAAGAATTTTCAGTTTTGGATTTATCGTATTACAGTACATAAAATTAGGACTTTTCCATCCTAAAACATGTTTTGCTCCCTCTGTCAACATAACCTGGAATCCCATGTCAGCAACATTTGCACCAATCTGATCAGAATAAATCATTTCAGTATTCCTGAATGCAGTTGGACGTTTTCCAAACAATTCTTCAATTGTGTCAGAATGTTTATTGACCTGTAACTTAAATTCATCAGGATCCTTCAATGATACCAATGAATGGGCATACGTTTCTGCCAGGAATTCAACATTGCCAGTCTTAGCAAGTTCTTTAAAACTTTCAATCACTTCAGGAGTGTATTGCTTAAACTGCTCAATTGCAATACCTGAGATAGAAAAACTAACTTTAAAGGCAGCCCCATATTCTTTAATCAGGTCCAATAAAAGTTTATTCGTCGGCAAGTAACTTCGCTCAGCAATCCTCTTAACTATAGTCCGGTTCTGGTACTCATCATAATAATGATGATCGTTTCCAATATCAAAGAAACGGTAAGTCCTTAATCTGTATGGCTGATGAATTTGGAAATAAAGGCAAATTGATCTCATAATTTCAGTCTTAAATATTAGGATTTAGGAGCCTGATAAATCTGTTGGTAAATTGTTTTAATGTGGCGTGCCGCATTTTCCCATTTAAGGTTTTCAACTTCGGTTGCACCATAAGTTGCAAAAGCTTTTGACAAACTCTTGTAATGCAAAAGCGCATAAATAGCATCAGCCATGGCATTTACGTCCCAAAAGTCAACTTTTAAGGCATGTTGTAACACTTCGGCAACACCTGACTGTTTTGAAATTACTACAGGCACATTTGAGCGCATTGCCTCAAGTGGTGAAATACCAAATGGCTCTGAAACCGATGGCATAACATATACATCGCTTAAAGCGAACATACGGTCAACATTCTCACCTTTTAAAAAACCTGTAAAATGAAAACGCGATGACATACGCAATTTTGCAACCCGCCTGATCATTTTCTCCAAAAGGTCCCCTGTTCCTGCCATTACGAAACGCACGTTTTTATCCCGAAGATAAATTTTATGGGCTGCTTCAATAAAATATTCAGGTCCCTTCTGAAAAGTAACCCTTCCCAGAAAGGTTACAATTTTTTCCTGAACATGTTTATCAAAGGCATGAAATTCATCCTTAAAGGTTGGTTCAACAGCATTATGAACAGTATAAACTTTTGCTGGGTCAATACCGTATCTCTCAATTACTATATTACGTGTAAGGTTACTTACAGCAATAACCCTGTCAGCAGCTTCCATACCTGACCTTTCAATCTCATATACCTGCGTATTGATATTTTCTCCTGAACGGTCAAATTCAGTTGCATGCATATGTACAACAAGTGGTTTACCACTTGCTTCTTTAGCTGCAACTCCGGCAGAATAGGTCAACCAGTCGTGAGCATGTATTATATCGAATTTTGATTCAGCAGCAATTTGTGCACCCACAAGTGCATAACGGGCAACCTCCTCCAGAAGGTTAGTTCCATATTTACCTGAAAATTTGTAATTAGCATTAAAGATTGAGTCTTCATGAAGTACCTGGTTTGTTTCAATCTTTTCCCTGAGATAAGCAAAAGCTTCGGGTCCAACGTAAGGAACAAGATTTGAATTAACCTCAAGGTAGGTTATATTTTTCCAAAATTGCTGCTGCTCTCTGCGTTTAATATCAATAGTTACATCACTGGCATTAATAATTCTGACAGCCTCATGGCTTTCGTCACCATATGCCTTAGGCACCACAAAAAGTACCTCCACATCATTTTTCATGAGTCCTTTGGTCATACCGAAACAAGCGGTACCAAGGCCTCCTGTGATATGTGGAGGAAATTCCCATCCAAACATTAATACTCTCATTCAGCTGTAATTTTTGATAATAGTAACAAAAACTATATTAGTGCATTATCGTGTGATTAAGGTTTTACCACACCGTCTTCACCCTCATACTGTTTTATTAATGAACTGATTCTCAGAAGCTCGGCAACACACCATGCCTGAGAAATTGCTCCAGCACCTGTATGTGGTGGATCACCATCATAAACCTCAGAAATGGTTCCTATTCCATGTTCATCCATTTCATCTTCAAATCCGTAATAAATGTCTTTGATAAATTGCAAAGCCGATTTTTGATGAATAGATAAGTATCCTTCAACAAAATGTCCGAGTAGCCATGGATGCACAGAACCTTGATGATAAGCATGGTCACGTTCTGCCTGATTACCATAGTATACACCTTTATACAGTACATTTTTAGGAGCAAGTGATCGTAAACCACGGGGTGTCAAAAGTTCTGATTTAACCCGCTCTAAGATACTATTACGCATTGATTCAGGCAGCGGAGTGTATGGTAATGAGGTTGCAAATACCTGATTTGGCCTTACTGAAAAATCTTTGTAATCACCATTAGTATAATCAGCAAGGTATCCCCTCTTCTCGTCCCAGAAATTGTTGATAAAAGCTTCCGGAAAAGCAGCTGCAATATCCTGCCAATCTTTTACAAAATCGTGATCATCGGCTGCTGATGCAAGTTGCAGGGCAAAAAGCATTGCATTATACCATAATGCATTAATTTCAACGCAATAACCGATTCTTGGAGTTACTGGTTTTCCATCAACAACGGCATCCATCCATGTTACGGCATAACCAGGTTCACCACTAAATATCAGGTGGTTATCATGCATTTTAATATTATAGGCTGTTCCTTCCTTAAAACCGTACAGAATACTTTTCATTTGTTTTCCATACTCTTTCCATAATTTGGAAGAATCACCAGTATGCATTCCATATTGTTGCAATGACCAAAAAAACCATAATGGAGTATCAGCTGAGTTATAAATTGCCCTTTCGCCAATACCCATATTTGGGAACAATGGGCCTTTTAATTCTTGAACCATAGTGTCAAGAATAGCCTTTGCTGTTTTGTATTCCCCGGTCACAAGGGTTAGTCCGGGCAATGACACGAAAGTGTCCCTACCCCATCTGCCAAACCATGGGTATCCTGAAATAATTTCAGTCTTTTTTCCTCTTTTTACAATAAACTGCTGAGCAGCATTGATCAGGCAATGTTCAAAACTATCTCTTGGTACCCTTCGGCCCACTTCATTCTTGAAAGATCTGGCAAGTGATGAGGGTATAACAGCTTCAACTCCTGCAGCAAAATAAATGCTTTCACCTTTCTCAATGGGCATTTCAAAATATCCAGGCACATAAAGGTCCTCGAGATAATCATAACCTCTGTTCTTTTCCTTTATATACTCAATATTATAATACCAGTCAGGCACATGAACGTATTCAGGTTCCTTAGAGAACTGAAGGTTTAACCATGAGTAACCCCTGTACATCCTGAGCTTGATACCATTGCTTATAGGTTCAAAACTATTTTCAACATCATAGTTGGAACGGGTAAGTGAGTGTATATTTCTGAATGCAAGGAAAGGTTTAAACCTTATCCTTGTCGGAGAATGGGCTTCAATAAGTGTATATTTGATTATAACCCTTCCATCCTTATGTGAAAAAAGCATCTCTTTGGTTAACTCTACTCCGCCAACCTGGTATGTTAACTTAGGTATGGGATCAGCAGTAAAATCTTTAAGGTACTTGTGGCCCTTCGGTGAAAATACTTCACCCTGATATTTATGTATTGCAAGATTAAATTCAGCATTATGCTGAATTATTGTTTCATCAAATGACGATAGGAGGACATGATTTCCCTCGTCAATTGCAGGTTGAGGCATCACAAGTAAACCATGATATTTTCGGGTATTGCAGTTAATTATTGTACTACTGCTATAAGCACCTTCACGACTTGTCCTGATAATTTCTTTTGTAAGACTGTACTCAAGATTGACTAACTGATTCTTTTCAAAAGTGATGTAATTCATAGCTGCTGCTTTGCCTTTGTCATAAAGTTTTTCACTTATGCAAAGATATACAATATTTATTGGAATTTTCCTATGGTAAAGCAGGTGGTTGTTAACATTTCGAATTATAAGTTCACCCTTGCTTGTTGGGCTGTAAAACAAGGAAGTCTAATAAATGTTTAAATTCTGCAATAGGGGGTCATTGTTTATAAATTGATAAAACTAAGCTATCAAAATGGAAGATTTAACCGGACTAAAAAGCCGTATCAGCACTCCGGCAGGAGAATTCAATTATTTTAACCTTAAGGAACTAATCAACAGAAATGTGAATGTGGAAGAATTGCCATTTTCAATAAGAATTTTAATGGAAAATGCTATCAGGAATTACAATGGAATTACGGTAACTGATGAGCATCTTCAAAGTATTCTCAATTGGAGTCCAATTCCAAAATTTGTAGATATTCCTTTTATGCCTGCCAGGGTGTTGATGCAGGATTTTACAGGAGTTCCGGCCGTTGTTGATATAGCTTCATTGCGATCAGAGGTCGATCGGAAAAAACGTAATGCTGCCTTGATTAATCCCCAGGTCCCTGCTGACCTTGTTATTGATCATTCAGTGCAGGTTGATTTTTATGCTTCCAGTTATGCATATGATAGAAATGTTGAGCTTGAATATGAACGTAATCATGAACGGTACTCTTTGCTGAAATGGGCAAATCAATCGATGAATGACTTTAGTGTGCTTCCTCCCGGAATGGGCATTTGTCATCAGGTGAACCTTGAATATCTTGCCAAAGTTGTTGCCTATCGCGATGGTTATATATTTCCTGATACACTTGTTGGTACCGATTCACATACTCCAATGATAAATGGTATTGGAGTTGTTGGCTGGGGAGTTGGGGGAATTGAAGCCGAAGCAGTGATGCTGGGACAACCGGTCTATTTCATGCTTCCTGAAGTTATTGGATTAAAATTAACCGGGAGATTAAGAGAAGGTACTACAGCTACTGATTTGGTTTTAACTGTTGCTGCAATACTCAGGAAGAAAGGTGTTGTGGGTAAACTGGTTGAAGTTTTTGGCAATGGATTAGACTATTTAACAGTCCCCGATCGTGCAACAATTTCAAATATGACCCCTGAATTTGGAAGTACAATAACCTATTTCCCGCCGGATAGTAAAACAATTGAATACTTGCGCAACACAGGAAGAACAGAAGAGCATATAAGTACAGTTGAAATGTATCTGAAAGCTAACCTTATGTGGCGCGTTGATGAAGACAAAATTAAATACTCTGATATTGTTGAGCTGAATCTGGAGGAGGTAGAACCTTCTCTTGCTGGTCCTAAACGCCCCCAGGACAAAATTTCATTATCAAAACTTAAAAATACCTTTATTGATTTGCTCAAAAGCAGTTACTACAGGCAATATATTAATGTCGATATTCGTGATGAAGCCCGATGGTTGAGTGAAGGTGGAAGTGTCGAGGATTTCCATGAGGAAAAGCATGTAACAGACAAAACCGTTGAAGAAGCAGGAATAGAAGTAGGAACAAAAAGAGACTATGAAGGGCTCAAAAGTGTCAAGATAAAGTTCGACAACACCCGTATGCTTTTAAGTGACGGCTCATTGGTTATTGCATCAATTACAAGTTGCACCAATACTTCAAACCCAAGTGTTATGGTGGGAGCAGGATTACTGGCAAAGAAGGCCGTCGAACGCGGACTGGATGTTAAACCATGGGTAAAGACCAGTATGGCACCTGGATCCAGAGTTGTGACAAAATACCTGGAAAAATCAAACCTTATGCCCTACCTGGAAGCATTAGGATTTCATATCGTAGGCTATGGATGCACAACTTGTATTGGGAATAGCGGTCCTTTACCCGCTCATATCACAAAAGCTGTAACCGAAAACGATCTTATAGTAGGTTCTGTACTCTCGGGAAACCGCAATTTTGAAGCACGAATCCATCCACTCGTAAAAATGAATTTCCTCACTTCACCTTTATTGGTCGTTGCATATGCTATAGCTGGAAGGATTGATATTAATCTCCTGGAAGAACCCTTAACATTAGATCCTAATCTTGAACCTGTTTATCTTAAAGATATCTGGCCAACATCTGAAGATATCAGTAAAGTAATGAATCAGGTTATTAAGTCATCTGACTATTCTGAGAATTATGCAAATATATTTAAGGGTGACGACAAATGGAATGAGTTAGAAGCACCTCAAAGTGATGTTTATGTATGGGATCCTGAATCGAGTTATGTTAAAGAAGCCCCCTTTTTCAAGGATATTACAGCTGAACCCGAACCAATTAAAGATATTTTTGGAGCGCGGGTTTTGCTCAAGCTTGGCGATACTGTTACAACTGACCATATCTCTCCGGCTGGTTCTATTGGAGAAGATTCGCCAGCCGGTCAATATTTAAAGTCATTAGGCTTTGAGCGGAAATCCTTTAATTCATATGGTTCACGAAGGGGAAATCATGAAGTGATGGTCAGAGGCACTTTCGCAAATGTCAGGTTGAAAAATCAACTTGTTAAAAGAGAAGGCGGATGGACATTATATCATGAGACTGGTGAAGAGCTTACTGTTTACGATGCCGGAATGAAATACCAGGCAAACAATATTCCAACAATTATTCTTGCAGGAAAAGAGTATGGAAGCGGTTCTTCTCGTGATTGGGCTGCTAAGGGAACAAATCTGCTTGGTGTAAAAGCAGTAATAGCTGAAAGTTATGAACGTATACACCGCAGCAATCTTGTAGGTATGGGTATCCTGCCTCTGCAATTTAAAGAAAATGAGAATAGCCAGTCTCATAACCTTGAAGGAAATGAGGTCTTTGATATTACCGGTGTGGAATCATTAAAGCCAAATGGAGAATTGCTTTTACATGTCAGGAAACAAACAGGTGAAACATTCAGTTTTCCGGTTATTGCAAGGTTGGATTCACCTACTGAGATAGCGTATTACAAAAATGGTGGTATTTTACAACTGGTATTGCGCAGATTTTTAAACAGCTAAACAGCAGTCAATTTGTTTCGACAAGTATGACAGATTTTGAAGCTTTTTTGGTCAATATCTTCAACATAAGTGCTTGACCTCATGACGCATTCAGGATTAAGGCAGTGTATCAGCCCGAATGTATGTCCAAGTTCGTGTACAACAATTTTTTTCAGTCTTTCAATAAGCAGAATATCATCGGCCTTCATTCCATATCTTTCATTGTGAAGCCTGTATACTGAGGCAACGCCTGCTTTCCCGTTCAGATATGCTTGTCCGAATATATATGTTAAGATGGGAATAAAAAGATCAACATTGAAGAGGCCAAGTGTTTTGGAATTATCTAATGAATAACCAGTATCAATGCGCTGAAGAAGTCTGTTACCATCGTATTGTCTCCGTGAAGCATCATAAAACTCACTGATATCCAGAAACCCATCCTTAACTACAACCGGAATGGCGAACTGACTTTCAACATCCTTTGCTATTAATTCAGGCAACTTTTTTTCAGAGTATCCAAATGAAATCAATGTAATTTGTTCCGGAATCATTCTTGTTTTGCCGGTTTTAAATCATACTTCCTGATCTTATTATACAGAGTTACCCTATCAACTCTCAAAGCTTTTGCTGTTGCAGAAATATTCCAGTTGTATTTTTCAAGTATGGTGAAGATGTGATTCCTTTCCAATTCATCCAGACTTTCGATTGAAGTTGAATAGGTTTCTTTACCCAATGGAAGATCTTTAAGGGTTATTTTTTTTCCGTCACCCACAACAATAGCCCGTTCAATCATATTTTCTAATTCCCTGATATTGCCAGGAAATTGGTATTCCA
Organism: Lentimicrobium sp.; assembly: GCA_035298745.1. Taxonomy (GTDB): domain Bacteria; phylum Bacteroidota; class Bacteroidia; order Bacteroidales; family Lentimicrobiaceae; genus Lentimicrobium. The sequence goes on from DATGXS010000073.1 coordinate 128,472, forward strand.
TCAATCTCTTGAGGGCTGAACTTTCAAGTGAGATAACAGCCTTATTCATCTGAGTGCAGTACTTATGAATAAAGTAATCAGCCAACATTGGAATATCTTCCATTCGCTCCCTTAAAGCAGGAACTTTTATGTTAACAACATTTAACCGGTAGAACAGGTCCTCACGAAATACGCCTTTTTCAACCATTACCTTCAAATCACGGTTTGTGGCACAAATTACTCTGAAATCGGAACTAATTTCCTTGTTCCCTCCAACCCTAACAAAGCTCTTAGTTTCAAGTACCCTTAAAAGTTCTATCTGCATTTTTGGTGAAATGGTAGCTATTTCATCAAGAAAGATAGTTCCCCCATCGGCCATTTCAAAACGCCCTTTTCTATTGTATACAGCACCGGTAAAAGCTCCTTTTTCATGCCCGAACAGCTCGCTCTCCAACAAGCTCTCAGTTAATGATCCGCAATGTACACTCACCAAGGGGAAATATTTCCTTGGTGAATTTGCATGAATTGCCCTGGCTACCAATTCTTTTCCAGTGCCGCTTTCTCCGGTTATAATAACTGATGCGCTTGAAGCTGCCACACTCTCAATTTGCTTAAACACATTAAGCATTGCATCACTCTGACCAATAATATCTTCAATGCTTTCAAGTGCTACCACCCTGTCTTTTAATACTTCATTTTCACTTGCCAGAGAAATTTGCCTGCAAGCATTTCTGATAAGATGTGACAGATCATCAGGGTCAAATGGTTTTGTAACATAATCAAATGCCCCGTCTTTCAATGCCTGAACAGCTGTATCAACAGTTGCAAAAGCAGTCATTATAATTACAATGGAATCAGGTCTCAGGGATTTTATCCTTTTCAACAACTCAAGTCCATCCATTCCTGGCATTTTAATATCCACCAGTATGATGTCAAAATTTGAAGCCTCAAGTAAGACCAAAGCTTTTCTGGCATTTTCTGAGCATTGAACATTAAATCCATCCTCTATAAACCAGTTATAAAGTGAATCTCTTACTGAATCTTCATCGTCAACTATCAGTATTGATATTTTTCCGGGCATATATTTTCACTTTACTTATTATCTGTTAAAGGCATTATTATTTCAATCGTTGTTCCTTTTCCCCTTCCTGAAATGACATTGATTTTTCCTTTATGGTTTTGAATTATACCATGTACAATTGACAAGCCCAAACCAATTCCACTTGATTGTTCCTTAGTTGTAAAAAAGGGTTCAAAAATATGTGGTATATCTTCTTCATCAATTCCGATTCCATTATCTGAAATTGCTATTTTCAGATGATTCTTATCAGGATTGATAGTTCTCAGTATTACTTCACCGTTTTCAGGAACCGCTTCCAATGCGTTGACTAACATCGCTACACAGGCCTGCTTGATCTGGTTTGGACTGCAATTGATAAGATCTTTACCAGCACTAAAATCAGTAAGGAAGTTTATATTGGCAATCCTCATCTGATGGTTCATTAAATCGACCGTTTCAGCCAATATTTCATGAGTATGCTTTGGTTCAAAACCCTCCTGGTCCTTTCGTGAAAAATCAAGTAATCCCTTAACAATATCACCACATCTTTTAGTCTCACTCTCAATTAGCCTGAGATGCTTTAACATTGACTCTTTTTTAACATGCTCAATATCCTGGTTAGCTAACTGCTTTTGAATCAACTTTGTATAAATGAGAATACCCGATAATGGGTTATTAATTTCATGAGCTACTGACAATGAAAGCTTACCCAGTGAAGCTATTCTTTCAATATTTATCAGTTCATTCTGTGCTTGTCCAAGTTCTTCTGACTTTTTCTGCACTTTATATTCCAACTGTTGTGACCAATTCTGAAGTTCTACCGTAACTGCCTGAAGATTATCAAGCATATTATTAAATGCAGTAGAAACCATTCTCATATCTGATAACTGATTTTTAGGCATTTCCAGTCTTGTGCTGTTATCTCCTTTTGCTACAGAAATGCTTGCATTTACCAATGCATGTAATGGATCTTTAATCTGCTTTTTTGTGAAATAAAAAAGGAAAAGAACGACCAAAATCGTCATTAAGGTCGCCATTAAAAAATAATCCGTCGATGATTTCTGTATCGCCTGGTCCAGTCCTTTAAGTGGCATTTTAATTATCAGTGAACCCAACACTTTCATGTTTTTGGGATGAGCATGGCAAGAACTCTCATAACATGAACTACTGTTCAATATAGGGGATTTGATAATTAAATACCTGTTATCAATGTTGTTGTGGTTCATGCTGCATTCACTTTCAACATCAATAATCTTGTATGACTTGTGATCTTTTGAAAACATTGTTGAAAAATCTTCATGGCAACTCTTGCAGTTTGGGTCGCTATGTTGAACAGTTTCATCAATTATTGAAGAATATACCAGGTCATCATTATGATCATACATATTGACATCCTCAATTCCCGAAAGACGGTTAATGCCATCAAGGGTGCTTTGTAACGACGTTCTGTCGTTTTCAAGCATCGACCTGTATAATGCTCCTTCTACAAGCAACCCAATGTTATTTCCGTTTTCCTGGATCACTGTTTTCATATATCCCTCATTTACTGAACGAAAGATGATACCGAAGGAAATAAATAGAAATAATAGTGAAAGAGCGATTATAATAACCACCCTTCCATAAATTGAGGATCTGAACTTTACATATCCTTTAAGAAACGGACTTCCAACATTGCTTTTCAACGTTGATCTTTTTATCAGATTCATTTACTTGCATTAATTTAATCAGCAAGCTAAATTAGCCTTAAACTATTTAAAATCCAATCATAACCGAAAGTAATTGTTGAAATTTTCATCAGTAAGGGATAAGCATTACTTATAATCAAGAAACTGATTCTGAAAATCGCTCCAAATGGCTGCCGGCTGATCTGAAAGTGGTTTTTCTCTTAGTTCGCCACCAGTTTGAAGAATTACCTTTTCAGGATCACCTGAATATTTACTAATGGCACCTGAAAGAAAATCCCTGAATCGTTCCATTTCTTTGGTTGTCCATTCATTAGCCTTTTCTGCGAGGTAATATGAATTCGTTTCCTCAACCCATTTAAATGGCTTAATCCTGCACACCCAACCGCTGTTATATGGATCTTCAGTTACTGTTTCAGGATATTCAAACAATACATTATTCTTTTCAGTGACTGTACCTGAAATTGGCGAAAATATTTTTAGTGATTTACCACTGCTGCTGAAAGTTGCCAACTCGTCTCCCTTTTGAACAGTCATGCCTTCATCAATAACTTTTTCAAATTTTACCCTACCGGTCAATTGTATTATCATGTCATCAACCCCAACTTTTGCAGTTCCTTTTTTCTCCAGAAATGCCCATGTATGGTTCCTGCTAAAGAAAACGCCCTGTGGAATTTTGATGGCACTGGCTGTAAGTACTCCCAGTGTAGATTTTATCTTTTGATTTATTCCTGACTTTTTGTTCAGGAAAATCCAGAAAGGTACCAGGATTAGAAAGAAGATTATAATTGCCAGGTATTCAATACCTTTTGTCTCAAATATATTGTGATATGTAAATCCGTCCATGATTGTTGATTTAATTTTGTTACTACTTATTTGTTGCCCATTCAGGTGAATCCCTTAAAACCGGCATTCTGTTTATTATCCACCTGAAGATCCATATTTCTGTGAAGATCACTGTCAAGGTGACAATTATTTCCATCCATGAAGGCACATAATGGTCAGGGGCATTCCATCTGAATGCAATCACTGTTACATTCAATCTGTTAAGGATTATTCCCAGCATGGTCATAATAGCAGCTATCCGTATCATCAGCACATTACTGGTTTTATAACTATAGACGAACAGAATCATAGGAACAATCACAAATCCAATCATTTCAAACATATACCAATATCCCATTGGGGTATTCAAAAGATCCCAATGTTTTCCATGGATGAACACGAGTACCTGGAGAAAGAAGTAAGCAAACATAGCCCCTGCACATATTTTGGCGAGGCCGGTTAGGATACCACGCTGAGCTTTGTGGTTCTTCTCACTTATCTGGCTGAAAAAGACCTTATGGCTTATGGAACCCTCAAAAATTACCATTGAAAGTCCGGCAAATACACTTGAAACCAGGAATAAAACAGGTATAAATTCTGAATACCATAAGGGGTGAATTTTATCTTTCGCCATTAAATAAAGTGCGCCCAGTCCTGACTGATGTAGTGTTGATAAAGTAATACCAAAAATTACAGCTCCAATTGTCATACCTGATAAGATCTTTCTTGCTTTTCTTGATCCGAGCCACTCAGCAATTGCAGGTGAAAACTCAATCAATTCAGCAATCATGTACAACATAAAGTGCCATGCAACGAGAAAAAGTACTGAACTGGTTCCGAAACTGTTGCCAATTATAGGGTTAATAACATTCCATGGCCTGCCGAGATCAAGCAGGAGCGCACCCGCATAAAAAACGTATGCCAAAAATCCATTAAGCACTGTAACCCTAACTATTGAGTGGTATTTCTTTACATTCAGTATATAGACAATGAAAGTCAATACATAGGCACCACCGGCAAATGCAACTCCGGTTACAACATCAAAGCCAATCCATAAACCCCATGGAGTTTCCTGTGTGAGATTAGTAATGGAACCAATCCCATGAATAAATCTGTAGACGATAAGTATAACTCCCAGAATAATAACAGGTATGGAAATAATATTGAAAGGTGTGAGCAATTTTCCTTTCGGCTTAAATTCTTCAAGTAGAAATTTGCCTATTGATTTTCCTTCTTTAGCAGTAGTAATGTATGTTGTATTGGTGTTATTCATTGTCGTCTTCTTTAGGATGAATAGCTTTAGTTGCTTCATGAATTCCAAGTAACAGGGGTGGCAAAAGAACAAAGACTGAGGGAACACTGTAAAGGAATCCTTTTGACAGTTCAGGATATGATGAGTTTTGCAGGCTGGTATTTAACTTCAGTTCCTCGAATGGAACCGGAGAAAGATAAAGTATACCTGTTCCGCCAGCAACATCTTCTCCATAAATCTTATCATAATAATCTTTCGGATTTTCGACTATCCTTTTTCTGGCTTCAGCCAACAATTCCCTTCTTGTTCCAAAAATCAGTGCATCACCACACGCTGCTGCACAGGCAGGTATATCACCCTTTACAATCTTCTCATAACACATTGTGCACTTCTGAATTTTTGGATTTGCACTATGGTATTCGAATTTGGGGACATCAAACGGACATGATACCATGCAATACCGGCATCCCATGCACTTATCTTCGCGCCATATTACCGGACCCTCCTTTGTTTTATACATAGCCTGGGTTAAACAAGCGGCAGCACACGCAGGCTCGTTGCAATGCATGCACTGGTTTCTTACAAATACTTCCCCTTTTGAGGTTGTATGGTTATTAATCACACCACGTCGTGTTTCGCTTGTTTTTCTTTCAATATCTGCAACAAGCTCATCTTCAGGCTGCGGTAAATTGTTGGCTTTTGAACATGCCTTTTCACAACTCCTGCAACCAATGCAAAGCGTGGCATCAAATAACATTGCATGGAATTCTGTTTCATCTTTTTTTCCATTAGCACTTTTAGCCAATGAGTTACCTACAGTCAGCGTTAAACCGGCTACTCCAAGTGTTTTTAGGAAATTACGGCGATCAATGCTCATTTTGGGGGGATTTAATGAATGAATAAGTTATGTGTGGTATACTACTTATCTGGAAATATCAATAAACTGCGTCTGGAAGTCTTCCCATACCTTAGGATCAAGGTCTGCCAGTATATTATCAGCCAGTTCACCACCATCCTGCAATACAATATGTTCATAAGCGGAGTTATTTGTCGCAACTGTAATAGCAAAGAAATCCCTTAAACGGTTGAATTCTGTATTCAGCCATTCTTTATATCTTGAACCCATGGTCAGAAATTCAATCTCACGTACCCAGTTTTTAGGTTCTATTTTATATACCCATCCTTCTTTATAGGGGGAGATGTTTATAAGTCGTGAATTATTTTCTAATGAGGTGTTCTGTTGACTAATTGTACCTGATACCGGGGAATAAAGATTCAGTTGCTTACCATTCCTCATTATTGTTAAGAATTTCTCTCCTTTTCTTACAAATTCACCACTTTCTTTCATTTTTACCCTGGTCAACGGACCCGTAAGATGCTGCAGGAAATCATCTACTCCAACTTTAACACTTCCATCCTGTTCCATATATGCCCATGTATGTGACTTATCGAAGAATATCCCTTTTGGAACATCTATAGAATCTTCATTCATGCCGCTTGAGAACTGAATTTTTGAACTCTGTATTGATTTCTTACTCCATATGAAGTATTTAACAACACCGGCTACAATCAACCCAAATATTATAAGGCCTATAATTATCAACGGTAATGCGGAAGACCTTTCAGGCTCAGCTTTTATAAGCTCTGTTTCCGGACTGCCCGACAATAATGCAAGTCCATTATTGCTTTCTGCACTTGTTAGTACGATGTAACCATTTTTCTTCAGCGCATTTTGACCATCTTTCAGAATCCATGCAAGAAAACTCATTTCCAATTCAACAGGAGCCTGGCTGGATATAGCATAAATAGGTTCAGTCAGTTTCCTGGGATATTTACCAATCCAAACACCTCTCATAAAGGCCTCAGGATCATTGTATATCTTTTCAAAAGTGTCAATTCGACCGTTATTATTCTTGTCTATTGGTACTAGTGCAAGATTTTCCTTTAAAGCTGTTAAGCCGGCATTTGCAGCATCATTAATGAAACAAAACCCTATACCGGTTGCATCATTCTGAATTGCTTCAATTAACTCTTTTTCCGTATTAAGAAAGCTAACAGTAACATTATTTATCTGACAAAGGGAATAATCAGAAAGCACCTTCAATACTTCAGGATTATTGGGCAGATAAAAGTGCAGAGCTACTGTTTTACCTGACGGATCGTTTTCAAGCCGACCACTTAAGAGTAAACTCTTAATATTATCAGCAGATAATCCTTTATTTTCGAAGTAACTTATTTCTGAATTGCGCGTATTCATTATCGGAACAACCACTTTCTTGCCAATAATCATATTCCGGTTTTTCGCCAATTCACCGTTCAGGTCAGAAGCTGAAATGATTTTCAAGTGATTAACTGACTCCTGTTCATTCACCAGATTAATATTCACATCCGGATTCTGCCGGCTGAATTCAGTAATCCATGAGTTTGTCAGTGATTGCAATTCATTTGAGCAACCAACATTTAAAGAAGAATTTGATTTTCCGGTTGAAGATGATGAATTAATTTCTGTCTTTCCAAATGAACTGCCCGGAGCAATTAATTGAATAAGTACAAGAATACCTACATAAAGAATACTGTTTTTCATGGCTTTAATGATTATGCTTGTATGGTCAAAACTGATAATTTCTTATACAGCGCATTTCAATAACAATGCCACGAATTGTATTTAATTGCATATCAGCTCTTTAGCTCATTTGCTACAAATCTCCGTATTTTTCAAAGTGTTGACTATTTAAACACTTGTAAACCACTTAACAGTTTTATCCTTCATTTACAGGCATTTGAGTGTGTGTTTATTTATTCAACATTGTTTTATTTTACAACAGTATATCATACCTTAACTCTTATCATCAATACTGATTAACAGATGCAGAAAAATTCATAATTTTAGATAAGGAAGTAATTGGAATATGGGTAGTATTTTTGTCTCAGGATAAAATTCCATATTTAAAGGGGCTTAACTTATCGCGCATAAATGACAAGATCAATACGTTTATTACTATCAATTCTCCATTGTTTGTTCCTGTTTATTCCTGGTCACTTATCATCCCAGAACAGTGATAAGGAAGGATCTCATTTTTACAATATTGAAATTAAATACGTTGGTGACTTCGCAAGAAACTTCTCAGGCGGAATCTGTAAAGAGAATTCTTACATGGGACTTGCGGCTTTACGGTTCAGTTCAGAATTTCCGGACAAGGGGATACTAAAAAATACATCCTTCTCTTTCCTGGGTGTTAATACACATTCTACAAAAGAACTTTCATCTTTGACCGGTGATTTGCAAGTAACTTCAAATATTGAAGCAGGTAACCATACTTACGTCCAGGAATTATGGATTTGTCAAAAATTTGGAAGATTTGATTTTACCTTTGGCCTTCAGGATATGAATGTTGAATTTGCCAATACTGAATATGCCGGACCCTTTTTGAATAGTTCCTTTGGTGTTATTCCTGTTATTTCTTCCAATATAAATGCCCCTATTTTTCCATTGACTTCTTTGGGCTTAATGTTTAAATGGACAATTAATGATAAAATGTCGTGGGCTACTTCTGTTCATGATGCAAATCCTGAACCCTTTGAAAAAAATCCACATAATCTGAAATGGCCATATAAAAAAGGAGATGGTTTGATTTTTATGTCAGAATTCCATCTTGAACCAGAGCCTGAAGGTTTGAAGAGAATCTATGAAGTTGGGTTATATAGCGCAAACAACCTTCCTGAATTTATAACCGGAACTACCCTACCCGACTCAGCAAAGCTTACTGGTGTTGGCTTTTATGCGAATGTTGACAGGGGACTGGTTAAAGAAGGGAAAAAAGAGATTAACCTTTTCATTCAATGTGGTTATAGCCCCTCAGGCAATGCAACCAGTGACGGATATTTTGGATTTGGGGTAAACCATATAGGTTTATTCAGCAAAAAAGGCAATGACATGTTAGGTGCCGGCATTGCATGTGCACATTTAAAAGAACAATTGCACTGCGAAACAGCCATTGAACTAACTTATCATTTTCATTTAACAGACTATTTTTCCGTTCAACCTGATTTTCAATACATCATAAATCCTTCTGGAAACCAGCAGGATCTGAATAATGCATTCGTTGGCAATCTGCGGATAAATTTGTCATTTAATAACTAATCCTTTTTTTACACTTAGTTTCATAAATTGAAGTTTTCCTTATATTTGTGGACACTGTAAATCTGTCAGATTATGATAAAACTTCTACAAATGGTCTTAATATTTGGTTTCCTTGCATTTTACACGCTGGCAAACGGTCAAAATACATACGACACAATAACATTTGAGACGCCTACTAATAAAATTATCATAGATACAACTGCAGGAAACCTCTGGCAAATTGGCACTGCTCAAAAGGAATTCCTTAATACAGGACATGATGGGCCAAATAGCATAGTGACAGATACAATTAGTGCATACACTGTTAACAATAACTCTTCTTTTATTTATGTAATCAGAAACCCTTATACACAAGGGTGTGAGACCACTTTGCAATTCTGGCACAAGTATGACATTGACTCGCTTGATTATGGTGAAATAGAGGCATCATATGATGGAGGTAATTCGTGGGTTCCAGTGAGTGATACTTCAGGTGTTGACCCTTACTGGTCATATTTTTGGTGGGACATGGATTTTCATGAAGTGGCTCAAAATTACACCTGGCATAATTTGAGGATTACCGGAACATCTGATGGCTGGATTATGTCAAAGTTCAATTGGCAATGGTGGATGGCAGTTGACAGAGATACCATTATTGCCAATCCTGACAGTTTGATGATAAAGTTCAGCTTTCACTCTGACTCTGACTTCGACAATAAAGAAGGATGGATGATTGACCAGATTTGGGTTGCTGCTGAGTATGAAGGATGTGGTTCTGCCAAAAACTATGAGCTTGAAGAAAACATGGAAATTTATCCAAATCCTGTTACAACAAGCACGGTAATACATCTGAAGAAATCTGTTAAAAATGGCAGTTTAAGCCTTTTCAATTCATTTGGACAAGAAGTGATGACCCTATCAGAATTATCGGGCAACGAAATATACTTCTCCCCTGATAACCTTAAATCAGGCATCTATATTATAAGAATAACAGATAACGGTCAATTCATAGCATCTCATAGAATTGTGATCACTAAGTGATAGAATTTTAAAGCTTAGTCAACAATTATTAATTTCGTTTCCAAATTTCAAAGATAAAAATGATGAAAAAATCAGGTGGCAATTCCAACATTTGCCAAAGTTGCGGTATTCCCTTACATATTGATCCCCATCAGGGTGGAACAAATGCTGATGGTTCAAAAAGTAATAAATATTGCGGATTCTGCTTTCAGTCAGGAATATTTGTTGATGATGGAATTACCCTGGAACAAAAGATTGAAAAGAATATAAAACTGGCGGTTGAGAAGATGCATCTTACTGAACCACAGGCTCGTGAACTTGCTGAAAGCGTTTTACCAAATTTAGAAAGATGGAGGTAAAAAGAAAAAGAGATAGTTTTAACTATCTCTTTTTCCGATGGGAGTAAAAACTAATTGCTTAAACTCCCGGTAATCTGTTAACCCTTTTCCCTTTTTCTATATACTTAACATCCTAATTATTAGATGGTTCACTTAAAATTAAAGATTTTAAGGAATTTCTTGAAAAATTAATTTGAGCTCATAATAAGAAGATCATTTTGACTGAAAAAATCCAAATCGACCCCTCTGATAAATTATGGCCTGCGTGCCTCAAAATCTATCTTGAGGCCTTCCCCATTGATGAAAGAAGGGAAAGCACTGAATTGGAAATGATTAATGCATCTACAGGCTATTCATTCTATGCCCTGGTTAATAGCAGCACTTTATGCGGTATTCTCGAAATATGGGAATTTTCCAACTTTATTTTCATTGAACATCTTGCTATTATCCCTTCAATGCAAAATAAAGGCTTAGGCCGATCAGCATTGTCAGGATATCTGAATGATAATGGTAAACCGGTAATTCTCGAGGCGGAAGTCCCGCATGATGATATTTCCACCAAAAGAATAGATTTCTATAATAGTCTGGGTTTCCGGATTATAGATGTTGATTATACTCAACCTCCGTATTATCCGGGCAAAAAAAGTGTTCCAATGGTGCTGCTTTCCAATAAGCCACTTCACTTAAATTCTATACTTAATAGTATTCAAATGATAAGACACTTTGTCTATAAGATGCCATGAATATGCAATATATCGCACTTTGATGCGTAATTATAACATTCTTATCTTTGTCAGCCATAACAAATTAAATGAAAAGGCTAAATTATTTACTTGTTCTCCCGGTTTTGATTGGAATGCTCATTATGTCATGCACAAAAGATGATATAATTGACGAAAGCCCGTCAATAAAGCTATTCTTTTCAGAAGACACGCTACTTTTTGATACAGTGTTTTCAACCGTCGGCACTGCAACCCAGGTTTTTAAGATTTATAATCCGTCAGAAAACAAAATCAGGATCAGTTCTATTAAACTGGGAAGGGGTTCATCTTCCCCATACCGGTTTAATGTTGACGGCCTTGCATCTACTGAAGTAAAAGACCTTGAGATTGATGGTAAAGACAGCGCTTTTGTATTTGTTAAAGTCACCATTGACCCGGGAAATATCAACTCACCTTTCATACAACAGGATAGCCTCGTATTTGAAACCAATACGAATGTGCAGGATGTGAAGCTAATAGCCTGGGGACAGGATGCTTATTTCTATAACAGGGCAATTATTGGTTCTGATTATGTTTTTGAGGCCGATAAACCACACGTTATTTATAATTATCTCATCGTAGATTCAAGTTTTACGCTTGAAGTACTTGCGGGTGCTAAAATCTATTTACACCCGGGAGCTTTTATCCTGGTTTACAACAGTGCATCATTAAAGGTGAAAGGCACAGCCGAAAATCCGGTTACTTTTGAAGGCGACCGTCTTGAGGATTACTACAAAACGCTCTCAGGACAATGGAACCGGATATGGCTTTATGCAGGTAGTGTTAATAATGAAATTGAGTATGCCATTATTAAAAATGGCCAGGTAGGAATTCAGGTTGATACAGTTGGTAATTCAACAAACCCTACTTTAAAAATGAGCAATACCACTATAACAAATATGGAAGGTATTGGCTTACTCGCCCAGGGGTCAAAGGTAGAAGCTGCTAATTGCGTTATTGCAAACTGCGGCTCTTATAGTGTTACGTTATCACTTGGTGGAAGTTATGACTTCAGGCATTGTACTATAGGCAATTACTGGACCCGTTTTCAGAAAACATCTGGTCTTTTGCTTAATAATTACTACGTCGACACAGCGGATAACAGGCAGAACAGGCCATTGGAAAAAGCTTATTTTGGCAATTGTGTGATCTATGGTGAGAATGATGAGGAAATTACCCTGGATCCATCTCCTGACAATGTAAATTTTAACTACACATTCGATCATTGTCTTCTTAAGACCAAACTTGATATTAATGATCCGGCTCATTATATCAACTCAATTAAAAACCAGGAACCGTGGTTTATGGATCCCACCGTTGGAAATTACGAGCCTGATAGTACACTGTCTTCAGTTATTAACAAAGGAAGTATTGAAATAATCAATTCTGCGAATGGATTTGACCTGACGAAAGACATCCTGCAAAGAAACCGCACTCTTGATGAGGCCCCTGATTTGGGAGCATATGAATTTCAGGTTCCTGAAAAGAGGAAATTCCGGAAATAACTTCTTTTTCGAAATTAACTTCTATGTAAAGTATTTAGATTTTAAACTGTAACCTTCTCTTTTTTTAGCAATTCGACCATAGCACTGCCAATTTCGGCAGGTGAGTCAACAACATGAACACCACACTCGCGTAAAATGGCCTTTTTGGCTTCAGCAGTATCAGCCTTCCCTCCTACTATAGCGCCGGCATGACCCATAGTACGGCCTTTTGGTGCAGTTGCACCGGCAATAAAGCTAACAACAGGCTTTGTCCCGTTTTCCTTAATCCAATAGGCTGCATCAGCTTCCATTGATCCACCAATTTCGCCAATCATTACAATACCTTTAGTATCATCATCAGCCATGAACAATTCAACCGCATCACGGGTAGTAGTCCCAATTATCGGGTCACCACCAATACCAATTGCAGTAGTTTGGCCTAAACCTGCCTTAGTTAACTGGTCAACAGCTTCATAGGTCAAAGTTCCGGAACGGCTAACAATGCCAATGATTCCTTTTTTATGAATGAAACCGGGCATTATGCCAACTTTTGCTTCATCGGGAGTAATAATTCCGGGACAGTTTGGACCAATTAACCTGCAATCCCTGTCCTTTATATATTCTTTGGCTGTAAGCATATCTTTAACCGGAATACCTTCAGTAATACAAACAATTACTTTTATACCAGCTTCTGCTGCTTCCATAATAGCATCAGCTGCAAATGCGGGAGGAACAAAAATAATTGAAACATCAGCACCTGTCTCTTTAACAGCTTCTGACACTGTATTAAATACAGGCTTATTCAGATGAGTTGAGCCACCTTTGCCTGGCGTTATGCCGCCAACCACATTGGTTCCGTATTCAATCATTTGTGAAGCGTGGAAAGTTCCCTCTGTACCGGTAAAACCTTGTACAATAACCTTTGAATTTTTGTTAACCAGAATGCTCATGTCTTGTTTACTTAATTAGATGAATTTGTAACCGCTAAAAATCAAAAATCGCTAATTTTGTTCAATTATCGCGCAGTTTTGATTAATTTTATTTGAAGAATCTATATAGTTAAATGTAAGGCTATGAATGCGAGCTACTTATCAACCAACGATACAATCTGCGCTATCTCAACCGCTCACGGTATGGGCGCTATTGCAGTAATAAGGCTCTCGGGCCAGCAGGCATTAGAAATAGCCGACCGGATCTTTAAACCTGCTTTTGAAAAAGAGAATCTTTTCAATTCCCCTGCGCATATTGCGCAGTTTGGTAGAATTTACGACAGCTCCAATGAATTGCTTGATGAAGTTGTTGTTACAACCTTCAAGCAGCCAAATAGTTACACAGGCCAGGATATAGTTGAGATCTCATGTCATGGATCAGTGTTTATTCAACAAAAGCTTGTTGAACTGATTATTAAGAACGGTGCCCGGACGGCACTACCAGGAGAATTTACCTTCAGGGCATTTATTAGCGGTAAAATGGACCTTTCACAGGCAGAAGCGGTAGCTGACCTTGTTTCCTCAAATTCTGAAACCGCCCATCAAATGGCACTTAAGCAAATGCGCGGAGGTTTCTCGTCTAAAATATCAGAGTTAAGGGCACGGTTAGTCCATTTTGCCTCCCTCATTGAACTGGAACTTGATTTCAGTGAAGAAGATGTTGAATTTGCTAACAGAAAAGAACTTAAAAAGCTGCTAAAGGCTATTCATCACGAAATTGATAGTCTTAAATCATCCTTTGCACTTGGAAATGTGATGAAACAGGGTATTCCTGTTGCTATTGCCGGCAAACCAAATGTTGGCAAGTCGACATTGCTGAATGCACTGCTCAACGAAGAAAGAGCACTTGTATCAGAAATTCCGGGAACTACCCGTGATGCCATTGAAGATACAATCAATATTGAAGGAATTAACTTCCGTTTTATTGATACTGCCGGATTAAGAGATACTGAAGATATTATTGAAACAATGGGTATTGGGCGCACGTATGAAAAGCTCAACCAGGCATGGATTGTCCTGTACGTTTTTGACATTAATGATGAAACAGAAGATGAAATTGACGAAGCAATAGCTGATATCCGCCAACAGCTTCAGGATCCGCATAAAACCATCATTCCCATTGCCAATAAAACTGATATGCTTACCGAATCACCGCATGGTTTTAAAAGATTAGTTGAACTCGACACACTGTTTGTTTCAGCCAAAAGAACTGAAAACATCAACCTCATCACTGAAAGGCTACTTGATGCTGTGCAGGTAAACAAATTAACCGATCAAACAATAGTATACAATCTCCGTCACTTTGAGGCGCTCGATAAAGCTTCTGAATCAATTGATGCTGTATGCGAAGGATTCAAAAAGAACATTCCATCTGATTTAATTGCTACCGATATCAGACAGGCACTGCATTTCCTGGGAACTATAACTGGTGAAGTTACTAATGAAGAGATTTTGGGAAATATTTTTAGCAGATTTTGTATTGGGAAGTAAAATATGTTCGTTGGCAATGCCCAGTAACTTCACCCATTCTGTTCCTTAGCATAAAAACAACGACTACCTCTACTCTGATTGCCACTTCTAAGAAGATGCCACCTTTGTTTCGTGTGATTACAGCTATGATGCGACCGTTCTTCCTGAACCCAGAAAAAGGAGCAGAACCGGGATTGTTCCTGGCAACATCCGATAAAATGAACAAGAATCAGCGGCAAGTTTTACAAGCGTTACAAGGAGACATCAGTAAACGGATTATCAAATGACCTTGAAATGGTAAAACGACTTTGGAATCTTAGTGAGAACCTTACAAAAGTGACTAGTGACTAGTGACTAGTAAAAAGTGAACTGTGAACAGTGACTAGTGACTAGTGACCACTGCATAATCCAAACGCGCTTCGACTGCGTGCTTCGACTCCATGACCAGCTTCAGGTAGCCTGATTTAGATACAAATGCACAACGCATTTAGCAAATAATTCAGAAAATGCTCAACGAGAAGTGCAAAATAGAAAGGCAGAAGAATAAATAAAGAAGAAAGAAGAAAGAAGTAGTGAGTAATGAGTAGTAAGTAGAGGTCAAACAAGTTTAATGAAGTTGTCTTCAAGTCTTACGTTGAAACTTATATCCGCTTTTAATGCTTTGAACACTTTAATGATTGTTTCTATTGTGGCACTGTTGGTGCTGTTTTCCAGTTTTGAAATTTGAGCTTTTTGAACTCCGATAAGTCGTCCAAGTTCTTCCTGGGTTAAGTTTCTTTCTTTTCTGGCTGCTTTAATCATCATACCTAAAACGCTCATCCGTAAATCATACTCATATTCCTCACGCACTTGAGTACCTGCTTTACCGACGTACTTATCCTTCATTTCGTCAAGCGTGTATGTTTTTATTTTTTTTGTTGCCATAAATTAGCTTTTTGTTTTGTTTTCAAAATATTCATCCTTCAACCTTACCGCCCGGCTTATTTCATTCTCCGGCACTTTGTCCACTTTCTTTATAAACCCATGGGTTGCAATAACTAAAGTCTCTTTACTATCGGACTTATCCCAAAATGCAAGAAGCCTGATTTGGAGTCCCCGGTATTTTGTCCGAAACTCCCAAATATCTTTCTGAAGTTTCTTAAAGAGTCTTGAATCATTTGTCTGTTCTGCTATGTCAATATTGTATAAGATTTTCTTGATAGTTTTAGATTCTAATCCGGATATAAATTCATCAGCTTCCTCAAGAAATAATGTCTTAAAATATCTCATTCAATATTATCATCTTAAACGTTACAAAGATAAAAAAGTTTCCATTTATAGAAACAGTTATTAATTCTTCTTTAAGAAAGGGAAGGAATTAATGCTGTTGTACTCGGGATCCAGGCGGAAAAGCTTGTGTGCTGGTAATCATTCATATTGTTTAATCCATTCCTCTTCACTTATTTCTTCCCTTGAAATATTCGAATACTTAACTAAATACTTACTTAGAAGGTGGGTCGTCACGAGGTCGTATGTTGGATTACCATCTGTGGCTCCACAATTAAGTATGTGTGCAGTGAAATTAATCACACGCTACCGAAGAATTGTAGTCTTCTTCTGTTATGGTATAAATCAGTGAAAAATTACTGCCTGAAACCAATTCTTCGCTGTAATTATCATATTCGCGGAAATCAAAGATCTTATCTCCGTAAATATCTACTCCACTATTTCTTGAAAAAACGATACAGCGATTATCACTAAATCGAATTACGACAGAATCCCCATATTTCATTGTCGGTTCGTAAAACAAAAATGGAGCAGGACCCTCTTCTCGGGTAGTGCCAGTTTCAACCTCTTTATAAGGTAAAATGGAAAAATGTTTAAATTTTTCACCATTATCATATACTTCCAAATCGAGGTCGAAAGTTGTTTCGTTTTTGTAAATGTAGTTTACATTTTTTATGGGTTCAATTCTCTTTTGACAAGAAAAGCACATAGCACTAAATCCAAAAATCAAAAAGAGCATCCAGGTTGTTTTCCGTTGCATTGTTGTATTTGTTTTTAATGTTATTTTTTTTAAAAAACAGGTCAAGTCAATGTGCCGGAAATAATTTATTCAACTCAATACTAAAAACAGCTCCCACAGTTTCGTTACTGATAAAACTGACTTTCCCTTTCAGGTAGTTTTCAGTTAATAACTTAATACTATAGGTACCTATTCCCCTGTTTTGGCCTTTGGTACTAAATGATCGCTGAAACAACTGCATTTGGACATCTATTGGAATAACCTCATCATTTTTGACCCAGAAACTGATTTTATCCCCATTATCTTCTACCCCTGCTACAACAGTTCCTTCCTTTTGGGTTGCTTCTAGTGCATTCTTCAGCAGGTTAATAATAACCCGCTGAAAAAGCAATTTGTCAGTCTCAAAATCAATATTGGCAGAGTTGCCGGCAATTATAACCTTTTTATTTTGTCCTGCTTCATGAGAACTGATTTTCCCGACAGAAGATTTAAGTAAATTAATTGAATTAACCGGTTCAATTTTAACCTGAAGATCTCCATCCTCTGCAGCACGTATTTGCCTGTGCAACATTATTTAATCAAGAATATCCCGGCTTGCTTCTTCCGAAAGATTTATAAGTTCAGGCGTTTCTTCGGGAGTACTCCCTTCCTTTAAAATTGTCAGTAATCCGTTAAGGCCACTTGCACTATTCAACAAATCATGAAAAAATATTCTTTCAAGAGCTGATCTTCTCTTTTCATGGCTAATGTCCCGGATGGTAAAGATATAATATTGATTCCCTGACAAAGTAATTGGAGAGGAGGTGACATTTAAATTCCAGCTTATAAGTTTTCCATTAACAGAAGTAGATATGCGACACTCTTTCGTTGATTTCGAACCTGTTTTCTGACTCTCCAGTATGGCATTTACTGCACCACAATAGGTGCATGCCAATGAAGTTCCACACCCTGATGATTCTTCTCCGGAATGTATACACGAAACGACCTCTCCGGGTCTCTTACCCAAAATGGGGTCCAGTGTTTCTAAACCAAGCAAAGAAAGTAAATCACTATTAGCATAAACAATCTGGCGGTTATTATCGATAACAGCGCTGATCCCGCTCATAGCTCCGAATATCTCACCAAAGAGTTTTAGTGAAGCAACAAATTCATGTTCCTTTAGAATTTGATCTGATGTGGATCTTAATGCCGGAGCAAAATGTGTTTTTTCTTCCATTACTATGTCGCTATAAAACATTCTTACTGATTTATGCAAACATACGTATTATCTTATCCCCTACGAAGCCTGGTTATTATCATTTAATGATAGTAAAATACCTTACACCAATATTATCGTATACTAAACTGTCATTATACCAGACTTTGGTGCAAACAATATTACCGCCATCATCGCTTCTATATATATGGCATTTTAAAGTATCCCGGTCACTATCATTCCATTGAACATATGTTACAGGATCAGATCCATCTTCCTGAATTACAAAACTTGGCGAAATTCTCATGACAAATCTATTGTCACGTTCAAAGAAATAATAATGCTTTTGGTGATCGCAATTACCACAAAAATGATATTGCTCAATTCCATTCAAAAGATAAAATAATTGAATATCCTCTTGATTATAAGAATTTTCTGTGTCAGGATTTAATAAATCACTTCCTGAAATACTCTCAAGTTTCAGATCAATGCAGATATCTAAATTATCTGCTTTGCCTGATTCTTTAGAACAACTAATTAACAGGCTCATGGTGATTATTAACAATCGGAAACCAGTTTTCAATTTCATCGTTGCTAGGTACATAAGTCTATGGTTTTCGGGCGTTTTTTCATTTCAATCTTTCAAAAGTCCTACGGAATTGGGTGTTGCTCAATAAAGTGAGCTTGTTTTCAGTCAATTGTATGATTTCTTCCTCGCCTTCTCCAAGCATATATGTCATGTGGATTATTATTTTGCCGTACTTAAATATTAGTTCAGGGACAGGCTGACAAGTTTCTAAGCTCATATCATCTCCCTTTTTATTAAAGATCTGATAATGATGATATTCTTGATAATTGCTTATGCCGTATTCGCCAAAAGAAAGTTCGATAACGTCTAATCCATCCTTAAATTCAGTCTTAACAAGTTTCCCATTAATTTTTGTTGTGCTCAAATATTTTTTACCAACAATGCTTTGTTCTATTAAGAGACTATCTTTCTCGAGAGTTTTCAATAACCAGGTACCTGTCAATTTTTTGCCAGTTTCGATAATCGACAATGTCTTGTCCACTTGACTAAAAGTCAATATTGGTAATAAAAATAAGAATGCAAATACATATCTCATCTCAAGTTGCTTAATTGTCTGTTAGCACAAATGTTTAAAGATAACCACCTTTTGGTATTTATATTTCTTCTGCAAGTTAATTAGAAATGGTCAAATGGACTAGTGATTTTTTGCAGGCATTTTCTGATTTATGTTTACAAATTTTGGTTGTTTCCGGCTTTAGCTCTAAAAGAAAACATGATACCGAAAACGGGATCCAACATGGAAGAAATTTGGTTAAGCTTTCCTTTCATACGATGTTCATACGATATTCATACGATATTCGTACGATTCCAATCGTATAAATATCGCATAAGCATAGTATAATTTTAGCTTGAATGGAAACCTTTTTTTTGTTTCATCCAGACTCCTTCTCAGTCCCATCTGCGATCTTTAGTGAAATGATTTTGCAAATAGTTTTTTAACTTTTATTTCGGTGTTTTGTTTTTTGGTTAAACCTTGTAAATTATGACAACATCTGCTTTAAAACATTCAGACCTGATAAGCACACTGAAAAATCGTTTCGAGAAAAATATGAACCGCCACCAGGGTATTAAGTGGGATGATGTACAGAAACGCCTGGAATCAAATGATAAGAAACTTCAGGCTCTTGCTGAAATGGAACGCACCGGCGGTGAGCCTGATGTTGTTGGAGTTGATGATAAAACAGGTGAAGTTCTATTTTTTGATTGCTCACCTGAAACACCAAAAGATCGCAGGAATGTTTGCTATGACCGTCAGGCCCTTGATTCACGGAAAGAGAATAAACCCGCTGACAGCGCTATGGATATGGCTAAACACATTGGAATTGACATCTTAACGGAACAGCAATACCAGCAACTTCAGCAATTGGGTGAATTTGACCTGAAGACTTCCAGTTGGCTTAAGACACCTGAAGAAATCAGGAAACTTGGTGGCGCCATTTATGGCGACCGTCGATATAACCATGTGTTTACCTATCATAATGGTGCAATTTCTTATTACGCAGTAAGGGGTTTCAGAGGATGTCTGAAAGTTTAGATGCAGATTAATTGGGAATAACCTGCTATTTTTGCTTCAAACTTTTAATCCCTTGATATGGATTATTTTGAAGAAAAAACATTTGAAAGAATTGATACTTCTATCCATCCGTTCCAAAAAGGAGAATATGTGAATTGCCTTTTTAAGGATTGTAATTTTTCAGATGCAAACCTCTCGGAATTTAAATTTATTGAATGCTCATTCTTAAGTTGCAACCTAAGCATGGTTAAACTCATCAAAACTATGCTTCAGGATATTAAGTTTACTGACTGTAAAATGCTTGGATTACATTTTGAAGATTGTAATGACTTCAGGCGCTCTTTCTCATTTCACAATTGTCAGTTAAACTTTTCTTCATTCTATAAAATAAAGTGTAAATCAACCATCTTCAGAAATTGTCAGGTACATGAAGTTGATTTCTCAGAATGTGATCTAACAGGTGCATTATTTGACAACTGCGATTTACTGGATGCTGTTTTTGACCATTCTATCCTAGAAAAAACAGATTTCCTTACTTCTTTCAACTTTTCAATTAATCCTGAGACTAACCGGATTAAAAAAGCAAAATTTGCACTGTCAGGACTTCCGGGACTACTTTTTAAGTATGATATAATTGTGGAAAATATTTAACAGGGTTAATCAGCTTATTCAATACCTTTTTTGAACAACATTTAGCCTTGTCCCTTGTTTTAACAGGGATTTTAGAATGCCTGTACCTTTCATGAAATAACTTAAACAAATGAGTGAACTAATCAACAATTCCAAATTCCGAAAGGACAAATTAAAAGAACTGATTCTAAAACTGCACGATGGCGAGAATCCGGCAGAAGTGCGTCAGGAACTTATTGCTTCACTGCAACACATTCCTTATGGTGAAGTGGTTGAAGTTGAACAGGAACTGATCAAATCAGGATTGCCCGAAACAGAAGTGCTCAGGCTTTGCGATATACATGGTGAAGTGCTTGAAGGCCATATTGACCTGAGCGGATCAAAAGACATTCCCGATGGCCATCCTGTAGATGTATTCATTAAAGAGAACAGGGAGCTTTTAAAGGTTATTGACAAAGCGCAAACCTTGCTTGATGTAATTCCCCATATCGGCGATGCTGAATTTCCAAAATACAAACTCCAGATTCAGGCCTGTTTCAATGATCTGATGGATGTAGACAAGCATTATAAACGCAAAGAATATCTGCTATTCCCATACCTTGAGAAGAATGAAATCACCGGCCCGCCAAAAGTAATGTGGGGTAAGCACGATGAAATAAGAGACCAGTTGAAAGGATGCATTGAGTTGCTTCGCGTAGATGAATTGAGCAAAAACGATCTGCTTGACGCTACTGATCTTGTTTTTAAGCCTGTATTAAAGGCAATGGCTGATATGACCAAAAAGGAAGAAGAAATACTCTTCCCAATGTGCATGGATACATTAACTAACGAAGACTGGTGGCACATAAACCAGCAAACACTTGAGTTTGGGTTTACCCTCTATGACCCTCAGGTTGAATGGAAACCTGAAGGTGTAACAGGCCATGTTTACGAGAACAAAAGCGTTTTAAACGAAAATGGCTCAATCCAGCTACCTTCGGGTAGTTTCAATGCTGCTGAAATCATGGCCATATTGAACACTGTACCTTTTGATATGACCTTTGTAGATAAGGATGACAAGGTAAAGTATTTCACACAGGGCAAGGAGAGGATTTTTGCGCGCAGCAGGTCAATTATCAATCGCGATGTCAGGTTATGCCACCCTCCGGGAAGTGTGCATATTATTGAAAAGATCCTTGATGATTTCAAGTCAGGCAGGGCATCACACGCTCCTTTCTGGATTCAGATGCATGGCAAATTCATCCATATTGAATATTTCGCGTTAAGGGGTGAAAGTGGCGAATATCTTGGAACATTAGAAGTTTCGCAGGAATTAACTCATCTACGCAGCCTTGAAGGAGAGAAAAGAATACTCTCATACAGCGAAAATAAATCGGAATAAACCCTTAACTTATAATCTTCAAGGTAAATTCATAAAGTGAACAACGAATTCTGTTTTAAGTAAAGAATTATGGAAAATCTGATAATCACTCCAAAAACCAAAATATACGACTTGCTGGAATCTTACCCGCAGTTGGAGGAAACGCTGATAAGTGCAGCACCTGAATTTAAAAAGCTTCAGAATCCGGTTTTGCGAAAAACCATTACCCGCATCACTAATCTCAGTCAGGCTGCAACAATTGGCGGCTTAAATGTGGAGGACCTTGTAAACAGGCTGAGGGAGAAAATCGGACAGAATAATATTGAAACTTTGGAAGATACAGGCATTAAATACACCACCCAAAAGCCTGACTGGTTCAAACAAACAGCTGTAGTTAACTCCATTGATATCCGCGAAATGCTTAACCGTGGCGAACAGCCTGTTCATGAGGTTCTTGCTGCTGTTAAAAAGCTCAATGACCAGGAAATACTGGAGATTATTGCTCCGTTTATACCGGCGCCTTTGATAGATAAATCATTGAGCCTTGGCTATAAGCATTATCTTGACAATAAAGTCCCCGGTGAATTCAGGATTTATTTCATCAAATAATTCGACTGAATTTATCTCTATTTCTTCAAATAGTTAGACTGAATATCAATTTAAATAGTTGGACTGAATATAACTTCTATTTCTTCAACAAAAAAGGACAGCATTTGCATGTCCTTTTTTGTTGGAAATAAATTAATAAAGTGGTAATTTACTGAGCCTGAACTAATAAAGTGGTAATTTACTGAGCCTGATGATAAACCAGGTTATCAAGTGAAATGGTATATTTATTTGGGCTTGTAGTATATTTAATACTGTAATTGGTTGGATACCAGCCAGTCTTTGCATAAGCATCAGGTTGCCTTAATACGTAAGAGGCGTCAGGATGTTCAAGCAGAAAAGCCGTGGTAATCATTGGTTCAAAGAAAATAAATTCGCCATCAAACGATCCCCAGATATATGTTTGTGTAAACTCTCCGGTCCCGGCAATTTCAGGTGAAAGCAAGTCAACCCAATGTGCACCCATCATAGGTACTCCGCCAGGTATTTTAAGTATAACGGAGGCCAGTACATTTGAGCTGGCACATTGTCAAATTCAGCAACATCACCTTCATCTATCTGTAGACGAACTGATTCGGGCACAAAATAGAAATGAAAATCAAAATGTGGTGCTCCGTAAATCGGCAAATGACCGTTCGGATTCCAGTCAACCAGCATATGTGTGTAGAAATTTCCCCCTTTATTATTTGGGAACTGAAGAACAATATTTACCGGATCAGTAGAAAGATTCTGAAGTACATTCTCTGATACATCAATACCAACGGATGTTGGATCTCCATTGCCATTACCTGAAACCTTAATCCATGCACGCGCTGTACCACCCATAAAAGGTACAGTGGGTCCATAAAATGTGTTTGTCCCCTGTGATTTTAATTCACCAGTTTTTAAAGATTCGTTAATTACATCGTCCTTTTGGCACGATTGAATAAAAGCAGTAGCGGTAATTACAACTGCCAGTAGAGTCATTCTCCCTAAAGATTTCATAATTACAATTTAAGTTAATAGATGATGTTTCTGAAACTAACACTAGACATCTTGTTAAGTTTTTAACAAAAAAATATTACCTTATTATTTGATATACAATATATTAGCATGGCATTCCTTTTTTTGCCCGTCAATCTAACCCAATGTTATCTGTACTCGTTATAAATAAGTATACTTTTGCCAACTACAAGATCAATTATATGGATAACTGGAGAAGGACATTTGCAATAATCTGGTCGGGTCAGTTAATATCCATATTATCCAGTTCCATAGTCGGTTATGCAATTATATTCTGGTTAAGTATTGAAACCCGTTCAGCTGAGATACTTGCCATTGCAGCTATTGCAGCCATTTTGCCACAGTCGGTGCTTGGCATGTTTACAGGGGTTTACATTGACCGCTGGAACAGGAAGCTGGTAATGATAATGGCAGATAGCTTTATTGCACTCTCAACCCTTGTTTTAGTTATTTTATTCTTTGTAGGGAAAGTTGAACCCTGGCAAATATATCTGCTTGCAGCAGCCAGATCCATTGGTTCTGCATTCCATATGCCCGCAATGCAGGCCTCCATTCCTTTGCTTGCACCTGAATCAGAATTAATGAGGATAGCCGGCATCAACCAGATGATACAATCAGTCAGCAGCATCGGAGGCCCCGCCCTTGGTGCATTGTTCATCACGCTGCTCGACATGAAGTACGTTTTGTTATTTGACATCGTAGGTGCTGTATTTGCTGTAGGAAGTCTGCTGCTGGTGAACATCCCTGATCCGGTTAAACCGAAAGAAAAGAAGAAGCCACATGTATTCAGGGAATTAAAGGAAGGATTGGCAGAAATATATAAAGACCGCGGGTTAACCTGGCTCTTTTTCTTTGGCGTTATTGCCATGTTCTTTATTATGCCCATTGCTGTGATGTTCCCTTTAATGACCCTTAATCATTTTAATGGCACTGTAATGCATATGAGCATTGTTGAGATCTTTTGGGGTGCGGGCATGCTGGCAGGTGGAGCCTTTGCGGGAATAAAGAAGATAGATTTTAACAAAGCTTTGATCATCAATTACATGTACCTGATATTTGGAATAACCTTCTTTTTCTCAGGTGTGCTTCCTTCTAATGGCTTTGTTTGGTTTGTTGTTTTAACGGCCATTGGGGGTGTGGGAACTGCGATTTATAACTCAGCCTTTAATTCGTTACTACAGATTAAAATCAATCCGGCAATGCTCGGAAGAGTCTTTTCTACATACATGAGCATAACAATGCTACCATCAATGATTGGACTTTTAGGAACCGGGTTCATAGCAGACCGGATTGGTCTGATCAATGCGTTTCTCATTTGTGGTGCCATTAACTTTGTTATAGGTATTGTGTCGTTTGTTATTCCTTCCATCAGAAGAACAGGAATTGTTATCATTAAAGGGTAAGCCTTCTCATAGAACATTGTATTATCTTTGCAATAGAAAAAAGCGCCTTTACTCCTCATTCTTTCCCCTGAAGAATTGTTTAACATTGAGAGGATATTGCTGGAAGCTTGATAATTAAAACAGCACTTCATGCTTAAAAATCTTGAGTCGAAAATTGCCTTAATTTATGGCAATAGAAAGATAACGTACAATGAGCTAAGAAAGAGTATTTCTCTCTTTAATAAACTATACTTCCTTAATGAATCAGAGCATGCCGTATTGTTTGCTGAAAACAGTCCTGAGTGGATTACAGCTTTTTATTCCGTATGGCATAAAAAAGGGATTATAATACCTGTTGATAATCTTGCAACACCGCATGAAACAGCTTATATACTTAATGACTGCCGGCCAAAAGTTATTTTTACTTCAACTGCCAAGCTTGAAATAATAAGTAAAGCGATTGAAATTTCGGGGGTAAAATCAGAAGTGATACTTATTGACAATCAAAATAACACTGAGGAACCGCTATCAGATGAACCGGTTACTTTTGAGCATCCCGATGAGAATAAAACAGCTGTAATCATTTATACCTCAGGCACTACCGGACAACCGAAAGGTGTAATGCTCTCGTATCGTAATTTAATTACTAACATTACAGCCGTTTCTCATGATATCGAGATATTCAGGCCCGATTCAGTAATCATGATGCTGTTGCCTGCCCACCATGTATTCCCAATGATGGGCACAGTTGTCATTCCATTATATATTGGGGCAACTGTCGCTATCAGCCCTTCAATGCTGTCGGCTGATATAATGGCCACACTAAAAGACTGTTCAGTAAATATTATAATTGGGGTACCACGCCTTTATGCAGCTATCAGAAAAGGTGTTATGGATAAGATCAACAAGAGTTTTGTTGCCCGGTTGTTGTTTGCCGTTGCCAGAAAAGTTAATAGCATAAAGTTTTCAAAGAAAATCTTCAGGACTGTACACGAAAAAATGGGCGGTCATCTTGAATTTCTTGTTTCAGGCGGTGCTGCCCTCGATAAAGAAGTAGGTGGTGATTTTCTTACGCTGGGATTCGAAGTACTTGAAGGATTTGGAATGACCGAAGCCGCTCCTATGATAACTTTTACACGACCTGGCAGAGTAAGGCTAGGGTCACCGGGTGAGGTTATGCCACAAACAAAAGTTGTTATTAATAATGGTGAAATCCTGGCCTCCGGCCCCAATATCATGCAGGGTTATTACAATAAACCTGAAGAAACAGCCGAAATACTTATTGATGGCTGGCTTTACACAGGTGATCTTGGATACCTTGACAAAGAGGGATTTCTTTATATAACCGGCCGTAAAAAAGAGATTATTATCCTTTCAAATGGCAAAAATGTAAATCCTGTTGAATTGGAAGACACCCTATCAGCTTCTCCATACATTAAGGAATGTGGTGTTTTCTATCATGATGATCAGCTTCAGGTCATGATTGTACCTGAGATATCAGAAATTATCTACAATGAAGGCATGAGCTTAGAGGATTTCATGAAATGGAAAGTTATAGAACCATTCAATAATACTGTTTCAGCATACAAGAAGATAATGGGGATACATCTGACTGATGATGACCTGCCCCGCACCAGGTTAGGCAAACTGCAACGGTATAAGCTTCCATCACTGGCTATTCTTGCTGATATAGATGATGAATTACACCCTGAGATCCCTGTTTCACATGAATTCAGTATGATTGCTGATTATATTGAGATTGAGAAGTCCAGAAAAGTGCTTCCGAAACATCACCTTGAGATGGACCTGGGTATGGATTCACTCGATAAAGTTAGTTTACAGGCATGGTTAATTCAGGCATTCGGAGTAGATATCGATCCATCTGAAATGATGAAGTTCCAGAATGTGGAAAAACTTGCTGATTATGTGGCTGAAAATAAAGTAAAACTTGAAGAAGGAAAGCTTGACTGGACAGATATCATAAAGGAAAAAGTGAATTTAAAACTTCCATCAAACTGGTTTACCGGCCGGTGGATGATATATTCTTCAAAACTATTCTTCTACTTGTATTTTAGCTTCAAAGCTAAAGGAACTGAGAACATACCCGAGGGTCCGGTGATTTTTGTTCCTAATCATCAAAGCTCATTTGACGGACTTTTCGTAGCCTCGTTCCTAAAAAGACGGATGCTGAAGAAAACATATTTCTACGCCAAAGAAAAACATTTCAAACAGGCATGGCTTAAATTCCTTGCCAGCAGGAATAACATCATAATCGTTGATATTAACCGCGATCTTAAAGAGTCGATACAAAAGATGGCCGAAGTGCTCAGGCAAGACAGGTCACTGATTATTTTCCCCGAAGGCACCAGGACCAGGACCGGTAATTTAGGTGAATTCAAGAAAACCTTTGCTATTTTAAGCACCGAGCTTAAAATACCGATTGTACCTGTGAGTATAAAGGGAGCTTTTGAAGCACTTCCTTCAGGCAGTAAATTTCCAAGACCATGGAAACGCATACGGGTAGAATTCTTATCCCCGGTTTATCCAGGCACCCATAGTTATGAAACACTGACTGATGAAGTTAAAAAGAAGATTCAGGGGGCTTTGAAATAGTTCAAAAGTTGTTCAAAGCTGCGCGTTCAAAAGTTGTTCAAAAGTTGTTCAAAACAACCTTGAACAACATAA
>DATGXS010000074.1:0-9854 GCA_035298745.1 Lentimicrobium sp.
GGCTAAAGGCTAAAGGCTAAAGGCTAAAGGCTAAAGGCTAAAGGCTAAAGGCTAAAGGCTAAAGGCTAAAGGCTAAAGGCTAAAGGCTAAAGAAAGAAATGAAAAGTAAAGGTAGTTTAAAAAGTTTAATAATGCACAAACTAGTCACTAGTCACTAGTCACTAGTCACTAACAAATCACTCAAGGATGTTCGACCTGGATAGATGGCAAGAGATAATAAGTGCGCTTAAGAAAAATAAGATGCGCACCTTCCTGACTGCTTTTGGTGTGTTTTGGGGGATTTTTATGCTGGTGATTATGCTTGGAGCAGGGAATGGATTAAGGAATGGAGTCACCAGTGATTTTGGTGATTTTGCAACCAACAGTATGTTCGTATGGACACGTTCAACTTCTGTTCCTTATAAGGGTTTGCCCAGAGGTAGAAATTTCAATTTCAAGAATGACGATATTGAAGCTTTAAGAAAAGAAGTCCCGGAGATCGGTATTTTATCACCCCGGACCCAGGGTGGTGGTTTGCAAAATGGCAATAATGTAATCAGAGGTTCCAAATCGGGTGCGTTTTCTATTATGGGTGATTATCCCGAATGGAATGAAATAGATCCGGTTACTATAACATCAGGACGATTCATAAACAATGCCGACATAAAGGACAAACGTAAAGTAGCTGTTATTGGCAACAAAGTACAGGAAATACTCTTCCAGCCGGGGGAAAATCCCATAGGTCAATATATACAGATTCAAGGAATTTACTTTCAGGTAGTTGGAACATTCAAACCACTCAATTCAGGTGTGAACTTTGGCGGTGACAAGGAGCAAACCATTTTTATGCCGCTTACCACCTTCCAGCGTGTTTACAACTGGGGAGATATTATAGGGTGGTTTGCCATTACCTCAAAAGATGGTATTCCCGTTTCAGATATGGAACAAAAGGTTTTTGATGTTCTGAAAAGAAGGCATCTTGTTTCACCTGATGATAATGAAGCACTTGGATCGTTCAATCTTGAAAAACAGTATAACCAGATGAATGGATTATTCCAGGGCATCAACGGACTTATATGGATTGTTGGCATAGGGACTTTGCTGGCTGGTGTAATTGGTATCAGCAATATCATGCTGGTTATCGTTAAGGAAAGAACAAAAGAGATTGGCATTCAAAGGGCTATTGGGGCATCGCCGGCCAAAATTATTTCACAAATAATCACTGAATCTGTTTTCCTTACAACTTTTGCCGGGTATGTAGGATTAGTTATAAGTGTATTCCTGCTGGAGATGTTAAATAAGGTCTTGTTATCGGGTGCAGCATCAGAACGAACTATGTTCAAGAACCCTGGTATTGATTTCAATATGGCGATAATTGCACTTGCAATACTTGTTGTATCAGGTGCCATTGCTGGGTGGGTACCTGCAAAGAAAGCTGTGAGCATTAAGCCAATTGATGCATTGCGTTATGAATAAAAGTAATAATCAGAAATAAATTTACAAGCATGAAAACCGCTTTAAAGATTTTGATCGGAGTTGTGATTGTTGTCGTATTTGCCGGCACTATAATCTATTTATATCGAAAATCGGTTGCCAAACCGGTTGTATATGAAACCGCAGCCGCTACAATCACCAATATTGTCAAGAAGACTGTGGCAACCGGTAAGATAGTACCCCGTAAGGAAATAGAGATTAAACCGCAGGTATCGGGAATTATTGCTGAGCTGTATGTTGAACCGGGCCAAACGGTTAAGAAAGGTGATATGATTGCAAAGGTTAGAATCATTCCCAATATGATCAATTTGAATGAAGCAGAATCAAGGGTTAATCGTGCAAGAATAGCAAAAGAGAATGCACAGAAGAATTATGACCGGCAGAAGTCTCTTTATGACAGTAAGGTAATTGCCCAGGCTGAATTGCAGAATTTTGAAGTTGCATTAAGTGAATCAAACGAGGCTATGGAAGCCGCAGAAAACAATCTTCAGCTTATTCGTGAAGGTATCACAAAATCAGCAGGACAGACAAGCAATACAATTATCCGTTCAACCATACAGGGTATGGTACTTACAGTTCCTGTTGAAATAGGGAACTCTGTAATTGAGAGTAACACCTTTAATGATGGAACAACCATTGCTACCGTAGCTGATATGGGTGAAATGATCTTCAAAGGCAAGGTTGACGAATCGGAAGTAGGCAAACTTCATCAGGGTATGGACCTCATACTTACCATTGGTGCTATTGATGAACAGAAATTTACTGCGAAACTTGAACATATTTCACCAAAGGGAGTTGAAGAGAATGGTGCAATTCAGTTTGAGATCAGGGCTGCCGTTGAATTGAAAAAAGACCAGTTTATAAGGGCAGGTTACAGCGCAAATGCTGATATTGTGCTTGAAAAACGCGATAGTGTTCTGGCAATTCAGGAAAGTTTAATCAAGTTCAGTGAAGATACTGCCTGGGTTGAAGTTGAAACAGGACCGCAAACTTTTGAAAAGCGAGTTATTAAGACCGGTTTAAGCGACGGTTTGAATGTTGAAGTACTTAAGGGCTTAACCAGTAAGGATAAAATTAAGATTCAAACCCTTCCAACTGAGCCTAAAAAGGACTAAGCATATATAGTTTGTGTGTAAACATTCCTGATCGCAGTACCTGTATCAGGAATGTTTTTTTTATACTAAGGGCCATTATAATAGTAAATGAGCAGACCACTCTTTGAACAATATATCCGTGATCCAATGAAGCGATTCGTTGGTAACAGTTCAATGAGTGGTATTGTACTTATAACTGCCGCGGTAATTGCCATTATTATTTCAAACTCACCTTTTTCTTCATGGTTTCACCATATATGGGAAATTGAAATGGGTGTTTCATTCGGATCCTTTAATCTTTCAAAGACCCTGCATCATTGGATAAATGATGGATTAATGGCCGTTTTTTTCTTTGTTGTCGGCCTGGAACTTAAACGTGAAATCATTGCCGGAGAGTTAAGCAGCCCGAGGAAGGCAATTTTACCCCTTGCTGCAGCTATTGGCGGTATGATTTTTCCTGCATTGATATACCTGGCATTTAATCATCCACTATCAATGACAGGTCATGGATGGGGAATACCAATGGCAACCGACATCGCATTCGCTTTAGGAATACTTTATCTGCTTGGTGACAGGGTACCGGCTTCATTGAAGATATTTTTAACTGCCCTGGCTATTGCAGATGATCTGGGTGCGGTTTTAGTAATTGCCTTTTTTTACACATCTTCTATCAACTTTGTCAGTCTTTTTACTGGTGCTGGTTTTCTTGCGGTCCTCATTATCGGAAACAGAATAGGAATACGCAGTACCTTATTCTATGGCATTATGGGGATTGGTGGTTTGTGGCTTGCTTTTCTAATGTCGGGAGTTCATGCTACCATAGCCGCAGTGTTGGCCGCTTTTGCTATTCCCGGAAGAGTGAGTGTTCCTGAAATCCAATTCAATCAGCGTATGAATTTACTGATGGGCCATTTCAGAAATGCAAAACCAAATGAAAATTCAACTCTCACTGCTGAACAGCATGAAATATTGCATAAAATGGAAGAACTAACTCTTGAAGCGTCAACACCTCTTCAGCGGCTTGAACATTCTATGCATCCTATGGTTGCCTTTATAATAATTCCTTTATTCGCACTCAGTAATGCAGGTGTAACTTTGAGTACCGATATTTTGAACAATCTGGGAAACCAAATCACTTTAGGGGTTGCAATGGGCCTTTTTGTTGGTAAATTTGTTGGTGTAAGCGGAATGGTGGGACTACTTTATGTATTTAAGATAAGTGTACTGCCCGAAGGTTGTAACTGGAAACATATTGTTGGTGTTGCTTTTTTGTCAGGAATTGGATTTACTATGTCACTTTTTATAGCTCAATTAGCCTTCGATGATAAGACTATGATAGAACAGGCAAAGGTTGGTATTTTTATTTCCTCATTAATAGCCGGAATAATAGGATATTTGACAATCAAGTTGGCTGATAGAAAAAAATAAAACCAGTTTTAATAAGAGAAAGGACTTTTTTTCTAATTTTACATATTAATTGTATTGTAATTGTTAGGTCGTTGAGAATAAATTTCTGGTTTATTGACTAAGGAAAGAAAGAGAATTGAATTTATGTATGAATGAGACCCCGGCAGCATATATGAATAAAAAATTGGTTGAAGGTTTAAATGAAAATAGCCTTGAACTAGCCCTTAAGGCACTGAATGCTGGTGTCTGGAGTTGGGTGGCAGGTTCTGATAGTGTTTCGTGGAATGATATTTCATATTCCTTATTTGACCAGCCAAAAGGCCCGGTTAGTTTGGATACATGGATGTCAAAAATCCATGATGAAGATCAACTCAGGGTTAGTGAAATGTGGGAACGTATACCGGCGCAGGAAGGCTGGTTCGAAATGGAATTCCGTATTAATATTACCCATGGAATACGATGGATCAGACTTTCAGGATATTTCATACCTGCAACGGAAGATATTCCTGACCATGCTACAGGTGTAATGGTTGATATTACCGAAGAAAAATATTTCAACCAGAAGCTAAAGGATGCAAATTTTACAAAAGATAAGTTTTTCTCAATCATAGCGCATGATTTAAGAAGTCCGTTTACTTCAATACTTGGATTTTCACGATTGTTGAATGAGGAATATGACGATTTTTCTGATGATGACAGGAAGATGATGATTAAACAGATACTTTCATCAACAGAATCTACCTTTCAGTTGCTCGATAACCTGCTTACATGGGCAAGGTCACAGCTGGGCCGTACTACTTTTAACCCTGAAACGTTTGAGATAGAGAACCTGATTGTTGAAACCCTTAATCAGTCAATCCCTCAGGCAAAAATCAAGGGTATTACCCTCAAAGCATTGGTGAGTGAAAAAACTAATGTGATGGCTGATATGAATATGATACGGACTGTACTTAGAAACCTTATTTCAAACGCCATCAAATTTTCATATGAAGGTTCGGTTGTTAATGTGGAGGCTGTCAGAGAAAAGGAACGCATTACAGTTAGTATAAAAGATACAGGAACCGGTATAGAGCCAAAAACACTAAATGCTCTTTTCAGCCTCGATGAAAAAGTAACCTCTGTAAAAGGAACTGCCAATGAAAAGGGAACGGGCCTGGGTTTGATTCTTTGTAAGGAGTTTATAGAGAAGAACGGTGGTTCTATTGCTGTTACAAGTAAAGTTGGAGAAGGATCTAAATTCAGTTTCTGCCTTCCTGTGAGATAACTCATTGCAGTTGCGTTATCTATAGCATATCTTTTTAACTTAGCCTGTTTAATTTATTCAATACAAACCTAATCCTATTTGTTATGTTACGCAATGCAATCAGCTTTGTAACACTTGCCGCTATTGTTATAATGGCAATTTCGTGTGATAAAAAGAGTACTGTTAAAAGTGAAGAAGAAATGGAAAACCAGTATCCGGGTGTTATAAAATCCGGTCAGGCTTTGAAGCCTGATTCTGCTACTGATATAGCACAGCGCCTATCAACATTTGCACCGGTTACTTTAACAGCCGATATTAATCACCTTTCAGCCAAAGAAAAACAAATACTTCCTTTATTATTTGATGTAGCTGCAATAATGGACGACATCTTCTGGCAACAGACTATAGGCGATAAAGAAAGATTTCTGTCGGCCATAAAGGATGAGCCCACAAAGAGATTTGCTGAGATTAACTATGGTCCGTGGGACAGGCTGAATGGCAATAAATCCTTCATCGAGGGAATAGGAGAGAAGCCGCTTGGTGCTAATTTCTATCCTATGGATATGACTAAAGAAGAATTCGAAGCACTCAGCGATACTAATAAACTCAGCATGTACACCATTCTGCGCAGGAATCCTGATAGTACCCTCAGGGTTATCTGGTATCATGAAGCATATGCGTCGAAAGTAAAAAAAGCGGCTGACTTATTGAACCAGGCTGCTGAATTGGCTGAAGATGCAGGGCTAAAGAAGTACCTGCAATTAAGAGCTCAGGCCTTGCTTACCGATAAATACCAGGAAAGTGATTTTGCCTGGATGGATATGAAGACTTCGAATATTGATTTTGTTTGCGGACCAATTGAAAACTATGAAGATGCGTTAAATGGAATTAAAGCCTCACAAGAAGCTTATGTGTTGATCAAAGATGTTGAGTGGAGTAAAAGACTTGCACATTTTGCTACTTTATTGCCTGAACTGCAAAAGGGTCTGCCTGTTGAACAGAAATACAAGAATGAAGTACCCGGTTCAGATGCCGATTTAAATGCTTATGATGTTGTTTACTATGCTGGCGATTGCAATTCAGGCAGTAAAACCATTGCCATAAATCTGCCAAATGATGAACAGGTACAGTTGCAGAAAGGCTCACGAAAACTGCAGCTTAAAAATGCAATGAAAGCTAAATTTGACCAAATACTCGTGCCCATTGCCGATGTACTTATTGATCAGTCACAAAGAAAATACATCAAGTTCGATGCGTTTTTTGCAAATACGATGTTCCATGAAGTCGCTCATGGCCTGGGTATTAAAAACACACTTAATGGCAAAGGCACTGTAAGAGAAGCATTGAAAGAACAATATTCGGCAATTGAAGAATGCAAGGCTGATATTCTCGGGCTTTATATGGTTACCAAGCTTTTTGAAATGGGTGAGCTTAAAGAAGGTGAAGTAATGGATAATTATGTGACCTTCATGGCAGGTATTTTCAGGTCGGTAAGGTTTGGTGCAGCTAGTGCTCACGGTAAAGCAAATATGTTGACATTCAGTTACTTTGCTGAACATAACGCCTTTGAATACAAAAACGGTACTTACATGGTTAACTTTGAGAACATGAAGAAAGCTGTTGAAGGACTCGGCGGAATGATACTTGTTTACCAGGGAAATGCTGATTATGAAGGTGTTAAAAAACTCATTGAAACAAAATCTGTTATTCCAGCAAGTTTACAAACAGATCTCGATAAGTTAAAGGACGCTAATATACCTGTTGATATTGTGTTTACTCAGGGCAAAACGGCTATGGGATTATAACACTATAGTTATTAGAAATTAATATTGACAGCTACTTTAAAGAATAAAACCGGAGTTATGGACTAAAATCCTGTTCATTTATGGGATTTTGATGTTCATTATCGAACGGTACTATAAGCCTTAAAATACTCTATTTAGCATTCTGGCTGAGTTAATGGATTGAATATATGTGATTTATAAAATGGCATGATTTAAGTGGAGACAGATTAACTTACAACCTATATTTATTATGAGAAAACTGATTTTTACATTACTGTTACTTGCCGGTTTTGGCTTTTCAAATGCCGGAAACTTACCTGACGAAGGGATGTGGTTGCCAATGTTTGTTGAAAGGCTCAATTATGCTGATATGCAGAAGCTTGGCCTTAAACTTACTCCACAGGAAATTTATGATGTTAACCATTCAAGCCTGAAAGATGCAGTTGTCAGTCTTGGCGGTTTTTGTACAGCTGAAGTGGTTTCGGGACAAGGATTATTATTTACAAATCATCATTGTGGCTATGATGCTATTCAGGAGCATAGTTCAATAGATCATGATTATCTGACCGATGGTTTCTGGGCCGGTAGTTTTGAGGAAGAACTTCCCAATGAGGGTCTTACTGCTTCATTCCTTGTAAAAATGGATGATGTAACCAAGATGGTTCTTGAAAAAGTTAAACCGGAAATGACTGAAAGTGAAAGGAACAGCACTATTGCTAAGGTTATTGAAATACTTAAATCAGAAGCTTCTGAAGATGGAAAGTATGAAGTTTCTGTAAAAGGATTTTATAACGGAAATGAATATTACAGGTTTGTATACAAGGTATATGAGGATGTTCGTCTTGTTGGTGCACCTCCCTCAGCTATAGGAAAATTTGGTGGTGATACAGATAACTGGATGTGGCCACGTCATACCGGTGACTTCTCCATTTTCAGAATTTATACAGCACCTGATGGTTCTCCTGCTCCTTATTCAAAGGATAATATTCCCCTTAAATCAACCTATCATTTAAAGGTTTCTCCAAATGGGGTTCAGCCTAATGATTTTGCCATGATTTGGGGTTTCCCGGGATCAACTGACAGGTATATGACTTCAATGGGTATTCAGTCAACGTTGAATGATATCAATCCTGCCATTATAAAAGTTGGTGGAGTGATCCTCGATGCTATGAAGAAAGAAATGGATGCATCTGATGCGATCCGTATTAAATATGCTTCAAATTATGCACAACTTGCCAATTTCTGGAAAAACAAAATTGGTGAATCAAGAGGTTTAAAACGGCTTGATGTTTATGATAAGAAGAAAGAAATTGAAAGACATTTTACTGAATGGGTCAATGCTGATCCTCAACGGAAAGAAGTATATGGAAATGTGTTGGGTGATATGGCTTCTGTTAATGAACAACTTACTTCAAATAATTTCAACAAGCAGTTGTGGTATTTCCAGATGGCCTTTTTCGGTTCACAGGCTATGGCATTTCCACTTCAAAACCAGGGGATTATTAATATCCTCAAAAGCAAGCAAAAAGGGGATGAACTACAGGCATCATTAGCTCCGCTTTCTGAAGCAGCAAAGGAGCATTTTAAGGACTATGACCCAACAACTGAGAAAATGATTCTGGCCGCAGTATTACAAACTTTCAAAAATGATATGCCCGCCGGTTCTTTACCTGATATATATAATACCATAAACAACAAATACAAGGGTGATATCAACAAATATGTCGACTATCTCTTTAAAAAATCAATCCTGCTTGATGAAAGCCGGTATTTTGCATTTTTAAAGAATCCTAAACTAAAGAAATTCGAAAAGGATCCCGCACTGAAGCTTACCAATTCGTTCTATAATTATTTTATGACTCAGGCCATGACAACCGGTGCTGCCCAGGAGAAAATGAATAAAGCTGAACGACTGTTTGTGGATGG
Source organism: Lentimicrobium sp. (assembly GCA_035298745.1). Taxonomy (GTDB): domain Bacteria; phylum Bacteroidota; class Bacteroidia; order Bacteroidales; family Lentimicrobiaceae; genus Lentimicrobium. The sequence goes on from DATGXS010000074.1 coordinate 8,928, forward strand.
TTTGCGTAAATCATATCCTGACAAGGTTTTTTATCCTGATGCAAATTCAACATTAAGGTTATCATATGGTCAGGTACTGGATTATTATCCTGCCGATGCTGTTCATTATGACTTTGCAACCTATGTGGATGGTATTATTGAAAAGGAAGATCCAAAGAACGAGGAATTTATTGTTCCGGCTAAATTGAAAGACCTTATTCTTAAGAAGGATTTTGGTAAATGGCATGATAAAAATGGCAGGTTACCGGTTTGTTTCATCACTAATAATGATATTACCGGTGGTAATTCAGGAAGTCCGGTTTTAAATGGTAACGGTGAACTTATTGGCCTGGCATTTGATGGTAACTGGGAAGCCATGAGCGGTGATATCGCCTTTGAACCTGCACTTCAGCGTACAATCTGCGTAGATATCCGTTATGTGCTCTTTATTATCGACAAATATGCTAATGCCAACAGGTTGATACAGGAACTAACTTTTGCTGAATCAAACTATTAAAAAATAGGTTTGGTGCAAGATCTATAGAAATAGATTTGGCATTTGACACTAATTAATAAGCGGGCTGCTGACATGATCAGCAGCCCGTTTTTATTAAACGGAAATTATTACAATTTTAAACCGTAATCCCCATATGTTTCATCAGGAAAGTAGCATTCATGTTTTTGGCGATCCCTTGATTGAGCTTATAATCAAAATAGAGCTCATTATTAATAATTACGGCTTCAAAACAATAGTTGGTGATGTTTTCGGGGAATGACTGTTCCAGTTGTCCCAGGTCAAGGTCGTGCGTTGCTATCATACCCGAGGCTCCCAATGTTACAAGTTGGCGGAGCAGGGCTTTTGATCCGTTCTGTTTGTCGTATGAATTAGTGCCTTTTAGTATTTCATCAAGGAAAACGTAGATGTTAAGACCTCTGTTTAAAGTGTCG
>DATGXS010000075.1:0-59706 GCA_035298745.1 Lentimicrobium sp.
AGTCCATGCCCCGCCAATTCCTTTAATTTATCATTGAATTTATATGGATGAATGGAATCGTTCTTGTAGTAGGATAATTGAAATGGAAAGCTTATAAACCATAATCTGCCGGTCTCATCTTCAAAGATTTCAAAAACTGTGTTTTCAGGTAATCCATTCTGAACATCATAATTAATAAAGTCTCTTCCATCAAACCGACTTACTCCCATATTTGTTGCCATCCAAATATAACCTCTGGAATCTTGCATTATATGATACACTTCGGAACTTGGAAGCCCATCATCAACAGAATAATTTCGGAATGCTGGTTGCTGGGCCAGTGAAAAAGTAGATGACAAAAGAAGTAAAAACGATAATATCCGGTTAGCTTTCAAACGCATGTGAACCTGATTGGCTGAGGTCAAATATACAGAAGATTACAATGATTTTTAAACTTCTTAAAGTGTACAAACGCTTTAATGCCTATTAGCCTATGGAAGGCCGGATCAGCTATTCGTAATAATATACCCTGATGCTTGCCACATCTTTCAAATAATCAAGCTTACAAATGGTAATTCTATGGATGTTAAGACCAGTTCTTCTCTTTAACTCTTCAATAAGTTCTTCACGAAGTTCAGGAATAATCATCTCAATCTTTTCAAATTGGACAAACTGGTAATATTCCCTTTTTAATAAGAGCCTGGAATCCAATACTAGGGTAACCATAAAAATGACTGCACAAATTACTAATAACACTTGTAGATCAAGTTGTATACCACATATCAGTCCTAAAGCAATAAAGATGAACAGGTAAGTCATATCTTTCATATCGATTCCCTCAGTGCGATATCTGAGCATAGAAAAAACAGCAAACAATCCAAATGCTGCGCCCATTGAGATCTTCACTTTATTTAATACAAATGTTAGAAGGAAAATGACGATATTAAAAACGATAAAAGTGAAAATTGTGTCAAGTTTTTTATAATTAGGATAATATATGATCAAAATAATTAGTAACACTAATAAAATGTCAATGCCAAGGCTATAAAAAAAGTGAGGTGTAATTGAAACAATCTCACTTTCAACACCATTTTCTCCGTTTAGTTCTGATAAGAAGCTCTCAATGGAATTTGAAAACTGCAAATTAAGAGTGTATCCTATAATTGGAATGGCTAGAATTAATAAAAGGATAATCAATAGAATCCGGTTTTTATTTTTACCGGGAATATTTGTTAACATAGCGAATTTTTGTTTTAAAGTTATTGGCCTTAACACCTGGATAGACAGTGGCAATGCCTAAACAATATTTACTAAATGAAAAAGGTTGGATATGCTTTTGATGCATTAATGCAGTAAATTTTGAAGAAGCTGTTTTTGGCTGCTTTACTTCAGCTATTACTATGTTAGGAAATTGCATAATGTGGTCACCATATGAATATATTAAATCGGTATCAATTGTTATTCGTTCAGAAGTAGATAACTTAATTAAAGTGATTCTTTTATAGTCAACTTTAAGTGATTCAATTAACATTGAAGGGTCGTATCCAGTTTCCGTCTTTAAGAAATCAGCAGATTTACCTTCTATTGAATAAGTAGCATTTGGTACTTCTATCCTCTTTTTTAATGTTCTGCCTCTATTACTTTTAAATTTGATTTCAAGAAAACTGTTAGCAGTATCAACATAGTTCCTGAATCTGATCTTATACCTGTTAAGTTTACCATTGTGATGATCCAAGTACATTTTTAGATCAGAAGTGTCAAAATAATGATTCTCATATCCTCTTAATCCTGACCCTTGTATGCTCAAAACACTATATTCTTCTGAAAGCTCTTCCAGGATAGATGGCAGTTCATTAAGATTAAATATAAACTTTACTTCGATACGGTCGAATAATTTGACTTTTTCAACCTCATTTAAACCCAAAGTTTTATATTTTGATAATATAGAAGCTATATAATTCATTATATATTGTTCAATGAAGTTATTTTGCCTGAAACTGTAAAAGTTGTTAGTTCTGTTCCAGGAGTATATGTTCCACCTGAGAAAAAGCCATATTCTTCATTACCTGTATAACTCCCTGAAACATATATGTAGTATGTAACACCTGTTGAAATTGAAGCAGATGAAAAAATCATTGATTGAAATTGTCTCTCGGGTTTAAAGGTAACCAGTTCGTTTCCTTCACTATCTCGTATATGAAATAATGTGGAGGCGGGATATGAATTTCTGAAAGTGATTTTAATTGAATTTTGAGAAGAAGATTCACTCGGAGGTTGTGTCATATTCGAGTTTGTACCAGAAGCAATTAAAAGCCCACCATTTACTTTAAAGGTTCCATTGTAATCTAATGCTACCTCAGGTGCAGAATTAGGTCCATGAATTATAACTTTCCCATCAGTCAATAAAATGCTACCGTTACTGTCAAGTGCATCACCATTTGATCCATTTAATACAATTGTACCCCCATTAATATATATACAGCTCTGATCATCATTTTCCGTAGCCTGGCCGGCGGTTGCGTTAAAACTATCGTCACTTGAAATTACAACTACATTTCCATGGTTAACTGTAATAAATTTGCTCTCAATACCTTCCTCGCATTTTGTAATAGTCAGATCACTGTTAATTACAACCGAGTCATCTGCATTTATCCCTTTCTTAGCACTTTGAAGCGTATATGAACCTGATATAATTTCTACAGATTTTTTTGAATGAATAGCATCCTCTGATGAATTAACATTGCAAGTCGCTGCAGCCAGGGTGATTTTAGAATCGCTTTTTATCCCTTTACATGATATTTCTGCCGGAGTTATTGAACTGCCACCTCCAGTTGTTAGATTTAAATTTCCACCTGCTATATTAATGTAATTGACTGCAGTTATTCCATCAGCAGCCGACTCAATTTTAAATGTACCAGCATCAATTAGAATATAACCAACGGCAGAATTGGAAGCATCATCAGAGCGAATACCATCACCTTGGGATTCAATTTGTAGATTTATATCATGAATAATAAGGTAATCTTTTCCGCAAAGACCGTCGTCTTTAGAAACAATATTCACAATTCCACTTTTTATTATCAAACCATCCTTACTTGAAATACCATCCTGGAAATTAGCAATAACATTTAAAGATCCTTCACCGAATATGGTTACATCAGATTTGCTAAAAAGGGTTGCATTTGGATCATCTGTTGGATTGGTATAGACAGATCCATCTTCTAATGTGTTAACTGTACCAAAAGGAATATTAATTATTGTCTTTTTTGATTTTTGAACTAAGATTGCAGGACCAGTGCTGTTTGTTACGTTACAGTTGTTTAAAATAATTCTAATTACTGAACTTGTATCTGTATCAATAATTACCTGACCATTGTTCAATGTACCAGTGATTTTATAATTTCCTGTTTTTTGAATGGTTACTATAGTTCCATTAATTAATACACCATCAGCTGAACTTTCAATAGAGGTACCATTCAGATTAATAGTTAAAACCGAATTTTCATCCCAAATATAATCTGATGCTTCTTCATGGGCATATCCATCAGTAGAATCTGAAATATCAGGATCAACTTCATCAGTATCTTTCCTGCATGATGCAATTGAAATAAGTAAGATAAAAAATCCGATATAGAACAGTATTTTTCTCATGTAACAACATCAAATTAAAGTTCACAAAGTTAACTTATAACCTGCACCAATTACATAACTACTTTCTTCACCTTCAATAAGTTCCTTGTTGTAAATTGAAAATATTTCAAGAGAGTTATGCTTATTTAACTTATAACTTAACGAAAATGTATATCTGATTTTCTCAAATTCATTTCTTTCTGGGTCATTCAGTATATAAAAAGTTTCTATAGAAATTGAAGGTGCTAATGGAAGATTAGGGATATCATAGGCTGCTTTCAATCTATTCCTCCAAACAAGCTCAGGATTAATCGCATAAGTATCAATTTCCTCGTTATCTTTTATCCTGTCACTTTCATCTTTTGTAGTTAATTCTCCTTTTTCACGTAAGCTTAATGCAAATCGGTTAATTTTCCTTTTACCCAGTAATACAAAAGCGTATCTGTTCCTCCATTGATAATCATTGTATTTACTATCATAGAAACTCATTATTGAATATGAAAGTCCAGCTTCTATTACCTTGCAGATTTTATAAGAACCTTCAGCCTGAAGACTAAGACGCTGATTTTTATCAAAAAAGCCGATTGATCTCAATTCCATCTCACCTGCAAAATACCATTTCTTTAGTTCCTTATTAACATCTATTGTAAGCCATGCATTCGGCCCTTCTGTCTGTGCATATAAAATAAAAGGAAATGACAGTAGTAAGATTAAAAATTTTAATTGTTTTAGAGCCATTTGGTATTATCCCGATATTATAAAATTGTAAAGTGAGCGTAAAAAGGTTCGATGTAAAAGTAATTAAGAAAGACTTTATTCGGAAATAAAATTCGTTAAGGAGGATAATTTTCAATTATCCTCTTAAAGATTAACTTCAAAACTCAATAAAAAGTACTTAAGATCATAAAAATCAAGTACATCAGCTTAAAAGAAGTATCATCGTCAACTGTATAAAAAAAATCGCTTATTTTACTTGGTCCGCTCAAAAATCAATGATATGTTAAATAACCGAATGAAAGTTCCGATCAGCAGATTCTTCTTCATTATGTGTATTTCAAGTTTGATTTTTATTCTTCCTAAAGATGTTTTTTCGCAGCTGGTAATAACAAGAAATGATACTCTTGTTAGTGGCTATCTGAATAAAATATCAGGGGATGATTATTCATATCATTCTTCAATACCTACAGTCACTGAGTCATTGATTGTGAGATCCACTGATGGTAAATACAAGATGGAGTGGGAAACAGACACTGTTACTGAGAAAAGCAACGCAAAGTTTATAACTTTTGTCTGGTTAACAGGTATTGGTTCAAGTCCAGGATACTCAGAAATGACACTTACCTTTGATAAAAAGAAGCACTTTGTTTTTAAAACAGATGGTGCTGATGACTTTAAAATAGATCTGACTGATGGGAGTCAGTTGTCGTTTTCAGCTGATCTAACTGATCAATATGGGGATAAATTTGGCTTCATGGGTTTGAGGATTCCGCTTACTGATGAAATGAAAGGAAAGAAATCAAGAATTGAGGTTGTGGGGGGCAAATTTGATCTAACATCGTGGTATATGACTTTTAAAACCATGGTTAGACCTGGATGTAAATTAGATATACTTCCGGCAATACTTAAAGAAAATGGACATCAGCTGGTCTCAGGAAGTTTCATAAATTTTGGTTTTCCTGATACTCTCTCAATATATGATGGCAGCTCAATCATATATAAGCAGTTTCTTCATTTTGGTTATAATTTGCTTAACTTTAATATTATGGCCACTGACAAGGCAATTGATAAGACATTGGATTTATCTCTCGGCAGCTTTAAAGAAAGAATCTATCTCAAACAAAATCCTGTCAGGCACTGGCAAATAGGTCTTCTTCAGCACTCTCATACCGATATAGGTTATACTCGATCGCAGTCAGAAATTCTGGCTGAACATCTAAGATTTATTGATTATGCACTTGATTATTGTGATGCTACTGATAGTTATCCCCTTAATGCACAATTCAGATGGACATGTGAGTCATCATGGGCTGTAGAAGAATATCTGAAAACACGGCCTCAATCGCAAATAGAAAGATTAAAGAAACGTGTTAATGAAGGAAGGATTGAATTGACTGCAATGTATTTTAATTTTGATGAGTTACCGGATGAACAGTTATTGGCAGCTTCGTTAGAACCATTGAGGACATTCAAACAATTCGGGCTTCCATGCATGACAGCAATGCAAAATGATGTCAATGGAATAGCATGGTGCATGAATGACTTCTATAATGAACTGGGTGTTAAATATCTTAACATGGGTACACATGGTCACAGAGCATTGACATGTTTTGAAAAGCCCACGCTTTTTTGGTGGGAATCACCTTCAGGTAAACGAATTCTTACTTTTAGAGCTGAGCATTATATGCTCGGTAACACTCTTTTGCAAATTGATAAAGGAGATATAGAGTTATTCGGTCAAAACTTGTTGAATTACCTTACCAACCTAGAGAGTAAAGGTTATGAGTATGATGAGATGACAATTCAGCATTCAGGATATTTAACGGATAATTCACCACCATCTATTGTATCTTCTGAAATAGTCAGAAAATGGAATAAGATATTTGAATGGCCAAAATTGTCCACATCAACTACTTCAGGCTTTTTTGAAACAATGGAAGAAAAATATTCTGATGAATTCCCTGTATATAGAGCTGCCTGGCCTGATTGGTGGACAGACGGATTTGGTGCATCAGCAAGGGAAGTCGGTGTTTCAAGAAAAGCACAGGCAGAATTAACTGTTTCATTAACTGGCATGGCAATGGCTAAGATTATGGGTTCAGGATTGCCCGTTAACCTTATTGAAAAATCTGATCTTATTAATAATAGTCTATTGTTTTATGATGAACATACTGTTGGTTATTCTGAAAGTGTTAGAGAACCGTATCATATCCAAACAATGGAGCAAAGAGCTATTAAAGAATCATATGCATGGGAGGCGTTGAGACGAACAAAAATGCTCCAGGAAGAAACACTAGGTTTATTGCAAAGCTTCATTAAGCCTAAAAAATTACCATCATTATTAGTCTTTAACACATTAAGTTGGGAAAGAGAAGGAGTTGTGGAGGTATACATTGATAATCAAATAATTCCCAGAGGATTCCAACCTCGTTTCAGGGATATGTTAGGGGTTGAATATCCTGCTCAATTAATCTCTTCAAGGTCTGATGGTACTTATTGGGCTATTGGTGTAAAAGGTATTCCTGAATTTGGGTATAAGGTTCTCACAATAGATAAAGGAGAATACATGAATAAAATAATTCAGGTTCAAGTAGATACAGTACTTGAAAATGATTGGTACAAACTAACACTAGATCATCAGAAGTCAAGCATAAGGTCTTGGTATGATAAGGATCTTGAAATGGAGCTTATTGATTCAAATGCAAAATATCAGTTAGGCGAATTTATCTATGAAAGATTGGGAAACAGATATCAAATGGAGCAAAGAAGGCTTGATGATTTTACAAGAAATACACTTGATTCAGCTAGAGTAGAAACGATAAAAAAAGGTCCTGTTTGGAATTCAATTGTTATGAAAGGCAAGACTGATGCATCAATTGAGGGATATAATTTATCTATAGAAGTTAGATTATACAATCAAGTAAAGCAAGTTGACATAAAGTATTCGCTGATTAAGAAACCAGTAATTGAACCTGAAGGAATTTACGTGAGTTTTCCTTTTTTAATTGCGAATCCTAAATTCATTGTTGATGTAGCCGGTGGTTCAATGGAAGCGGGGAACGATCAAATACCCGGATCATCAAACGATTGGAATACCTTTCAGCACTTTGTAGCTGTAAAGAATGATTCAATTCAGATTGTTTATTCAAGTAAAGAAGTTCCATTGGTTCAGTTAGGTAATATCAATACTGGAAGATACAAGGCTGGAGCCATTCCTGAAAGTTCACAGCTTTTTTCCTGGCCTATGAATAATTATTGGGTTACTAATTTTAATGCTGATCAAAAAGGCGAACACCAATGGACGTATCATCTTACTTCAGGTAATGCTTCGAACATCGATGCAAACAGATTTGGATGGAATAACAGGGTGCCAATGTTAACAAGGGTATTGCCTGGTTCAGACATTGATGATAATAACTGGGGAAGTTCCCTTATCAATAATTGGCCTGATAACTTAATATGTTTATCAATTATTCCGGGGGCATTAAAAAATGAAATTCTCTTTCAGGTAAGGGAAATAAATAAGCAAAAGGCTGACCTTACTAAGTTGAAAATAAAAGGGATCAAGTCAGTGGATATTGTCAGGGCAAATGCAATTGGTGACGAATTACCTCAGTTATCAAATGTCCTCCTGCCTTTAGAATGTGGATTTTTTAAAATAAAATGGAAATAGAAAGGCTGCCATAATTAAGCAGCCTTTTTCGGTTCTTCGAGCAGATGTCAATATTATTTTATCTGATCAGGAGGGATAGGTGCAGGTACAACATTGCTTACTGGTTTTATTGATTTCAGATATGCAAAAATTGCTTTAACATCCTCATCCTTCAGTTTCGTAAAATTCTGCCATGGCATAGGAGGAAGTAGTGTCCGTCCATTTTCCATACCTTTAAATTTCCCTTTTGTTATTGCAGTTTTAAACTGCTCTTCTGACCAATTGCCAATTCCTGTTGGATCAGGTGTAAGATTTGCCGAAAAAGAAACACCCCATGGTCCGGCTGATTGTGTAAGATCAAGAGTCATCAAACCCCAACCCTTTTTAAGAGCTCCTTTATCCGGTTCCATTACAGGCCTGTTAGCCGGATAGCCTGATAGCATCGTTTCTTTAATAATCTCAGGTCCGTTAGGGCCCATCTGTTTTGGTGAATGACAATCATTACATCCCATAATTGTAACGAGATATTCACCTTTAGCAACCAGATCACTGTTTGACATCTCCGTCTTTTGATCGGAAATCTGATTATCCTTCTTCTCACTGTCATTCTTACTTGTACAGTAACTAAGTGTGAAAAGTGCTGAAAGGATAGCGAGCATCGTAAAAATTGATTTCATAAGCCACGCTTGTTTTAATGGTTAATTATTTAATGGACTATAACTGACCGGGGAACTTAAATCAATAGTGTAAAATCAACGACTATTCATTAAGAATGTTCATTTATGCCATGCGCCAATAATTGCACCCATTATTGTGAATGCCACAATCATATATCCGCCATTAATTAGAACATATTTGAAAGGCCGGTTCTCAAAAAGAGAAATTATTCCAATTGCAAAGAATATCCATCCAAAACCAGTCATAAATCCTGCTAATGCTCCGAAGCCAACATCCTGATTACCTATAAACATTGCAAGATTGAGTGACATTATGAATGAAAATACAAAAGCAAGTCCGAAAATCATTCCTGTATTCCTGCCTTTCAAATCTTCGAGTGTTACGTTATTTGAAGCAAGCCATCCTTTTTGAAAGACTTTATACCAAATTCCTCCAATAAGAAAAGTTGATAATGAAGCAGCAATAATTGCCAGCCAATTCAAATTCTGAATTGCGGTTGAAAAGTTCATGGTGTTTGTGTTTTTAGACGAAATTAAATAAGTAGTACAGTTAACATATGTTAAACTAAAATGTTGCATTAATGAAGGGGAAATAATTAAGTGCAATGTTTATGGTTTCAAGTAACTTTGCATTATATCATTCTCTCAATGGCACTTTACAATTCAAAGGTTATCCAAATTGGCAACCTTAGTATAGGTGGGGATTCCCCTATAAGGATTCAATCAATGACAAACACCAATACTCTTGATGCTGTGTCAACGGGTAATCAGGTTATGCAATTGGTTGATGCTGGATGTGAGTTAGTTAGGATTACAGCACAGGGGATTAAAGAAGCCGAAAATCTGCGAGTGATAAAAAAATATTTACGTAGTAACAATTATAATATTCCTTTAATAGCTGACATTCATTATAATCATAAAGCAGCTGAGGTGGCTGCATCAATAGTTGAAAAAGTCAGAATAAATCCCGGCAACTATATTAATAGTAAAATAGGGGGTGTTGGTATTCATGCTCATTATTCTGAAAATGCATACAATCTTGAATTAGAAGAAATAAAGTTGAATCTTCTTCCTCTAATAAATATATGCAAGTCACATGGAACAGTCATACGAATAGGGGTAAACCATGGTTCCCTTGGAGAACGAATTGTTGAACGATACGGTGATACTGTTGAAGGTATGGTCACATCGGCAGTTGAATATGCCAGGATCTGTAATGAATTAAATTTTCATAACCTTGTTTTGTCAGTAAAAGCAAGCAATCCGGTTATGATGGCTGAAGCATACAGACAATTGGCTATTGCTCTAAAAAGTGAAGAATTAAATTACCCTCTTCATTTAGGAGTAACAGAAGCAGGAAATGGAATTGATGCACGAATGAAATCGTATGTTGGAATAGGTACTGTTCTATCATACGGAATTGGGGATACAGTCAGAGTTTCATTGACCGAAGATCCTGTAAATGAAATTGCTGTTGCTTCTGAAATTCTGAAAAGATTTACAGATATTAATGAAAGCAAGGAGAGAAAAATTCGCAATGATCTTGTATTAGATGAATTTTTCCCAATATCATCAAAAATAGATCAATCAAATGATCCATTTAATAAACCTGTATTTGGTCTTCTGATCAGGAAAGAAGGCAAGTATTTCTTTTGTGAAAGTAAGTCAGATTTCTCGACTATTGATGAATCTGATCTGGTCGAAGTTTTTGATAATAAAAAAGCTAAAAAAGTACTTGAAGCTCATATTCCTGAAAATACAGCTTTAATTATAAAATTGAGTGCAAATGAATCTTTTAAATTCATTTCCGAATTACGAAAAAGTGGTTATAAAAATCCGTTGATTTTAATGGCACCGCATGTAACAACAACTATACAAGAAATGGGCCTGGAGAACTGTATTCATCCGGGGGCATTAATATTAAATGGTCTTGTGCAGGGCCTTTGCCTTGATGCGATGGATAAAGGTTTGACTGAAGTAGTTGAAGCAGGTTTTGATATTTTGCAGGCTGCCAGGGTACGAATAACAAAAACCGAATATGTTTCTTGTCCTTCGTGTGGGCGCACTCAGTTCAATATTGAAAAGCGACTTGAAGAAGTAAGAACTGCTACAGCACACTATACCGGTTTAAAAATTGCAGTAATGGGATGTATTGTTAATGGACCAGGTGAAATGGCAGATGCTGATTATGGATATGTAGGTGCAGGAAAAGGTATGGTTACATTATATAAAGGTAAAAAAGTGATCAAACATTCAGTTAAAGAGAATGATGCCGTAAAAGAGCTTCTTAAAATAATAGAACAAAATAAAATGGAATGAATTCTCCTTTGCAAAAAGGTCAAAATTCATTCCACTTCAGATAACTTATTTCCATTAGAAGCTTGTTTTAAGTTATAAATAACTGAAAACCACAATGGAAGATTAAATTTTATGCTTCAATAGCGGCAACACCCGGAAGAACTTTTCCTTCAATAAATTCAAGCATTGCGCCACCACCGGTACTAACATAGCTGACTTTATCAGCAAGTCCGAATTTATTAACCGCAGCAACTGAATCTCCTCCACCAACAAGTGAATATGCGCCTTTTTCTGTTGCATTAGCGATAGATCTGGCAATTTGAATAGTGCCTTCTGCAAATGCTGGCATTTCAAATACGCCCATTGGGCCATTCCAGAGAATCGTATTAGATTCCATTAACAATTTATCAAAAAGTTTTATTGATTCAGGTCCTATATCCAATCCTAACCATCCTTCAGGTATTTCTCCAGCCGATACAACTTGTGTTGCTGCATCATTAAAGAATCCATCTGCTGCTATAGCATCTACAGGCAGAATTATATTAACATTACGCATCTTTGCACCTTCAAGTGTATTAATTGCTAATTCAAGTAAATCGTTTTCTACTAGTGAATTACCTATTTTACCACCCAATGCCTTGATGAAAGTAAACATCATACCTCCACCAATAATCAGGTTATCAACACTGTCAAGCAAATGATTGATGATTTCAATTTTTCCTGAAACTTTAGCCCCTCCCAAAACAGCTGTAAAAGGTTTTTTATTGTCCTTAAGTACTTTATTGAGTGCAGCAACTTCCTCATTCATCAGGTAGCCAAACATTTTATCTTCAGGGAAAAAAGCAGCTACCAATGCAGTTGATGAATGTGCTCTATGGGCAGTTCCGAATGCATCATTCACATAACAATCAGCATACGAAGCCAATTGTTTTGTGAATTCTTTCTGCTTATCTTTTGTTGCGGCTTTTGCAGCCTTTTTTTCTTCTTCAGTTACATCTTCTGCCAGGCGTGGCTTACCTTCCTCTTCCTCATAATATCTCAGGTTTTCCAAAAGCAGGACTTCTCCAGGTTTTAGTGTTTTGCTCAATGTTTTTGCTGATTCACCCATGCAATCGTCAGCAAATTTAACTTCCTGCCCCAACACTTGTGAAAGGTATGGTACTATATGCTTAAGTGACAATTTGTTCTCAAAGTTCTTCTTTGGTCTCCCAAGATGCGACATTAGAATAACGGATCCACCTCCTGCCAGAATCTTTCGGATAGTTGGAAGAGCAGCATCAATGCGGGTAGTATCTGTTATTTTAAGCCCTTCATTCAGGGGAACATTGAAATCCACTCTAACTAAGGCACGCTTTCCCTTAAAATCATAAGAATCAATACTTTTCATAATTTGTGTATTTAATTATTCAATTTACGAAGATACTATATTTAACTCATATAGAGGTATGTCAGTCTATATTCTATTCCTTATCTGAGACCTCTTAATAACAGGCCACATGGTGGAGAGTTCAATCAAATCTTCTTTATCTTTGCCATAAACCAATCAAACGAACATGGATAATTTTGACGGCAACATTATCTCCAAACTGCCGGCAACAGGCACCAGCATCTTTGCTATTATGAGCGGCCTTGCAAGAGAACATAATGCAATTAACCTTTCTCAGGGTTTTCCCGATTTTCCAATCAGTGAGAAACTCATTGAGCTGGTTCACCAGAACATGCTTAAGGGAAACAACCAATATGCCCCAATGCAGGGGGTGATGCTTTTACGTGAAAGAATATCTGAGATGTTCCTTGAAAAATATAAAGCTGAATATAATCCTGACACAGAAATTACAATAACAGCAGGTGCTACTCAGGCATTATTTTCAGCAATTTCAGCTTTCATTCGGCCAGGTGATGAAGTGATTATTTTTGAACCTGCTTACGATAGCTATGGCCCGTCCATCAGATTACAAGGTGGAATGGTGAAGTATGCCGAACTTAAACAACCCGATTATTCTATTGACTGGGACACATTACCAGCGTTGATTTCAGGAAGTACGAAAATGATTATCATTAATTCTCCCCATAATCCTACGGGTAGTGTTATTAAAGCTACTGATCTGAAAAAATTGGAAACTTTAATCAAGAACCGTGATATTATTGTACTTAGTGATGAAGTATACGAACATATTATATTTGATGGTTTAAAACATGAAAGTGTTTGCAAATATCCATCACTGGCAAAACAATCAATTATTGTTGGCTCATTCGGTAAAACCTTCCATGCTACTGGCTGGAAATGTGGTTTTGTCCTCGCACCATCAAACCTGACAGCTGAATTCAGGAAGATCCATCAGTTTGTTGTGTTTGCTGTTAATACTCCAGTACAATATGCTATTGCTGAATTCCTTAAAGATAAAGAGAACTATATTCATCTTGGATCGTTCTATCAGAAGAAAAGAGATTTATTTCTGAATCTGATCAAGGGTTCACGCTTCACACCTGTTCCTGCAAAAGGAACTTACTTTCAACTTTTAAGTTATGCAGGTATAAGTGATGAACGTGAAATAGATTTTGCAATTCGTTTGACTAAAGAATACGGTTTGGCATCAGTACCTGTTTCTCCTTTTTATCATAGTGGTACAGATAATAAGATCCTCCGATTTTGTTTTGCAAAACAAAGTGAAACGATGGAAAAAGCAGCAAAAATTATTTGTAAAATCTAATAATTTATCAAATGGCTCTTCCGCTAAAAGTTATATTAATCCAGGCACCTTTAGTGTGGGCTGATAAAATAGCCAACCTCAATTACTTTACAAATCAATTAAACAAGATTGAGAAGGATACGGATCTGATTATCCTGCCCGAAATGTTTGCAACAGGTTTTGTTACTGAAGTTATTGAAATAGCTGAAGATACTGGTGGACCTGTTTTTCAATGGCTTTCAGAACAGTCAAAAAAGCAAAACGCTGTGATTACAGGAAGCATTGCAGTTAAAGAAGGTAATAATTACTATAACCGGCTGATTTGGATGCGACCTGATGGTTCATATGAAATTTATGATAAAAGACACCTGTTCAGGATGGGGAATGAGCATCTGAATTTCTCTCAGGGTTCAAAGCCACTAATAATAGAGCTTAAAGGTTGGAAAATTAGGCCACTCGTATGCTATGACCTTAGGTTTCCGGTATGGAGTAAGAACCGCTTAATCAATGATGGATATGAGTATGATGTGTTGATTTATGTTGCAAACTGGCCCGCAAGCAGGTGCTATGCCTGGCAAACCTTACTTGCCGCGAGAGCAATTGAAAACCAGGCATATTGTATCGGAGTAAATAGAATAGGTATCGACGGAAAAGGCATTCCTTATAAAGGAGGTTCTGTGATACTTGATTTTAAGGGTAAAAGACAATCCGGATGTGATGACGATAAGGCTCAATTACTCACGGGAATTCTTGATTATGATTCGCTTATCCATTACAGGGAGCAGTTTAAGGTTGCACTTGATTGGGATACATTTAATATTAACTACTAGAGAAAAAAAATGAAGTTTGAGGAATCTAATTTTGCACCTGCGATTAAGGATAACCTTTCGAGGATGGGCTTTAAACGTCCTACAGATATCCAGTTCAAGGCTATTCCGCATATTCTTAAGGGTGAAGATGTTTTAGCTATTGCTCAAACAGGAACGGGTAAAACTGCCGCCTTTGCTATTCCGGTTATAAATATCTTATTAAGAGAAAAAAATGCTGAAGGAATCAGATGCATGGTGATGGTTCCTACCAGAGAGTTGGCACTGCAGATTGCCGGGGTTTTTGAAGCTATCAGTGAAGGAACTTCATTAAAAACTTTATGTGTATATGGTGGAATAGAGCAGGATCCACAAATTAAATCATTATCAAAAGGAGTAGACATTATTGTTGCCACTCCAGGCAGAATGTTTGACCTTGCGTCGCAGGGCTACATTCATTTAGACAAAATTAAGATACTTATCCTTGATGAAGCAGACCATATGCTTGACCTGGGATTTATCCACGAAATCCGTCAATTAGTAGCTCAATTGCCCAGGAACAGGCAGACTCTTTTCTTTTCGGCTACCATAGACCATGAGATAAAAAAATTGGCATACTCTCTGGTTAACCAGGCAATAAGGATACAGATCTCACCCAAAGACCCAGTATCAAAGAACATTGACCATTTTGTCACTTTCATTGAAATGGATGATAAACGATTTTTCCTGGAAAGAATTATTAAGGAAAACCCGGCAAGTAAGATTCTAGTGTTTGTCCGCACTAAAGTTAGAGCAGAGCGGGTGTCTGCTGCACTTGCAAGGGTTGAAATTGATAGTGCGACAATGCATGGAGACAAAGATCAGAAAGAGAGAGAGAAAGCAATTTTAAAGTTTCGTAGTGGTGAAGTAAGCATATTAGTAGCAACCGACGTGAGTGCCAGGGGAATTGATATTCCTGATGTGGATTACGTTGTTAATTATGACCTTCCTGAGAAAGCTGAAAATTATGTCCATCGTGTAGGTCGTACAGGCCGTGCTACCCGACGGGGAACTGCGATTTCTTTTTGCAGTACAGAAGAAAAATCTGTATTGGATGAAATCCAGACATACCTTGAAAAAGACATTGAAGTGCTTTCAATCTCTAAAACCGACTATAAAGAAACGATTGATTTTTCAATTGAAGGGCCAAAAGATTGGAAAACCCTAATCGAGGAAGCAGAAAAAGAAGAGGAAAAAAGAAATAGGAAAAAACCTTTCAGGAAGAAAAAATAGTTAGATTCACAACTGTCGGGGTTTTCCGCAGGTACACCTCATTTATTTACCAGCTTGAAGCCTATGCCATGAACATTAATCAGTTCAACATTAGGATCATCCTTCAGGTATTTCCTGAGCTTTGCAATGTATACATCCATGCTTCTAGCATTGAAGTAACTGTCATCCTGCCAGATTTTATTCAGAGCAAAGCTCCTGTCGAGTGTTTCATTAATGTTTTCACAAAGCAATCTTAAAAGCTCATTTTCTTTTGAAGTGAGTCTTTGTTCAAGGCCATTTAACTTAAGTATCTGTAAATTGTAATCAAATTCAAAGTTTCCGATCCTGAATATTTTTCCTCCTGAAGGACTCATGCCTGATCTTCTTAATATAGCCTCCATTCGCACCAGCAGCTCTTCCATACTGAAAGGTTTGGTGAGATAATCATCTGCCCCTGCCTGAAATCCTTTTAACTTATCTTCTTCTAATGATTTTGCAGTCAGGAACAGAATAGGAATCTGACGGTCGTGCTGACGTATTTCTTTTGCAAGAGTAAAGCCATCTTTTAATGGCATCATAACATCAACTACACAAAAATCAAACTTTTCGCGAACAAACAAATCATAAGCTTCCTGACCATTAACGCAAAGTTTGGTTGAGTAACCTTTTGCTTCAAGATATGACTTAAGGATGTTGCCGAGGTTACGGTCATCTTCAGCCAATAAAACTCTTACTTTTTGATTTTCCATACTACAAATTTAATAAAATCATGCCTTAAATGGCAACCATATCCTAAAAGTTGATCCTCTTCCCGGTTCACTCTCCACGCTTACTTTTCCCTGGTGCTTATCAACAATAAACTTAACATAACTGAGCCCAAGCCCAAATCCTTTAACATTATGAACATCACCGGTAGGTACCCGGTAAAGCTTATCAAAAATCTTCTTTTGATTGGCTTTGTTAATACCAATTCCATTATCAGTGATGCTGATAAGTACACCTTCGTTCTGATTAAGAGTAGAAACAGTTATAAGGGGTTTCCGTGGTGAATACTTATTGGCATTATCAAGCAAATTATTAATCACATTTGTAATATGCACTTTATCAGCAATAATCATCGGTTCTTTAGCATCAAGGACTGTAGTAATACTTCCATCACGAATTTCAACCTGTATTGCTATCTTGTGGACCACATCCTCAATAATATGATGGAGGTTAATTTTCTCTTTCCGTAAATTTAACTGGCCTTTTTCAAGAATAGCTGTTTGGAGAATCTTTTCAGCCATAACCCCCAAACGCTTATTTTCTTCACTGATGATGTTGATATATGAAGTAACAAATTCATCGGTCTTGGGTACTGTTTTATCATTTAACACTTCACATGCCAAAGAGACTGTACTTATAGGGGTTTTGAATTCATGGGTCATGTTATTAATGAAGTCATTCTTCATTTGTGAGAGCTTTTTCTGTCTGAATATAGCAATAATAACAGTCATAAATGCACTGATAATAAATAGAAGTAATAATCCTGACAGGGTCAGCATGCCACCCATCTGAAGAAGGAGATACCTTGTTTGATTTGGAAAATAGAGAACAAGAAAATCAGGTGAAGCGTAGTTATTAGCAGGGAAAAGCCTGAAATACATTCCTTCTTTCATAAGCGGGTCCCTGAACATTGGGTCTTTTTCAAGTACTACCAGATTTCTGGATTTACTGTATACACCAAATTCGTATTTCGCATCGATACCTTTATTTTCTAATGAAACTCTTAAAAGGGTATCAAGTTTTCCTTTAGTAAGCCAATTCTCAATATAAGGTGTGAAAGGATTATTAAACATCTCTTCAAAAACCTGGTTTAAAAGAAATGTTTTTTTTCTGTTTAACTGAATAGCCCTTTCACTTAGACTTGAGGAAGTATCTTCCGTTTTTACTGCTGAACTATCATGGGGGTAAACAATATTAACGGAATCAGATGTTTTTTCGAGTTTCCGTTTATTATTTTTTACCACCTCATTCCATTCCTGTTTTCTCTCATATTTAAATGTGCCATTCTCATCAGTACTGCCTGTTTCAAGATATATTAAATAATCGAGTGAATCAATAGAGCGCAACAATGAGTTATATTCATAGTTCTTCCTGATTTGACGGTTGACTTCTTCTTTTTCAATTCTCGACATCAAGTCGCCTACAGCTTCAGATACTGATCTTTTAAAATTTGCTTCCCTTAATTCAACAGCATTTTTTATCCAATATGTCTGTATTCCAATCAGTATTATGATTGCTATACTTACCATCAGGGTTATCCAAATTATCAGCCGGCTATTCATAGTACAAATGTATATGTCCTTATTGATTGTATTTCTTTAGGTTAACATCTTTTAACGTTTGTTGTATTTGGTTAACAAGCTGAGGGTTCTGTCAAACGTACATTTGTAATGTCATAAATGATTGACCTGCCAGGAATTTTTATAGTGTTGTGTGTGTGAAGCTATAAATTGGTTTTGTTGTGTGAAGGCGAATGCAGTTCCAACGTGAACTGCATTCGCCTTTTATCGTGTTACCTTTCCTGCGTTTTATATGGGCTAATTCACCTCTTTACAGATGATGTTAAATTATTTATGTTAATTTTGAACTACATTTGTACTTGAAGGTTATTCTGGTGGTATTTTATTATTCATGGATTGAAATTAAGGGAACTAATGATTGATTTAAAAGTTGATACAAAAGGGATAGAGAGTTTTATAGAGAAAGATATTCTAAACACTTTTACCAATGATCTGGCAGTAAACCAGGAAGCAATTCTTAATAAAACAGGCAAGGGAAACGATTTTTTAGGATGGGTTACATTGCCTGATGAGATTGACGAAGATTTGCTCAGCTCTATCGAAAATGATGCACGTTTCATCACCAGGAATTCTGATATCTATGTTGTTATTGGTATTGGAGGTTCATACCTGGGAGCAAGGGCAATAATTGAGGCACTGCAAAATAACTTTGCATCTCTTCTATCTTCTGATCATCGCAGGAAACCACTTGTAGTTTATGCCGGGAACAATATATCAGAAGAGTATCTGGTTGATTTAATGAAAATTCTTGATCAACGTGAATATTCTCTGGCTGTGATTTCTAAAAGTGGTACCACCACTGAACCTGCTATTGCATTCAGGATATTAAGAAGGCATTTGGAAGAGAAGTACGGCAAAGATGAAGCGCGTAAAAGGATTATTGCTATAACTGACCAGTCAAAAGGTGCCCTGAAGAAACTTGCCAATGCCGAAGGTTATAAAACATATGTTGTACCTGATGATGTGGGAGGAAGATATTCTGTTCTCACACCTGTGGGACTATTGCCAATTGCTGTTGCCGGTTTCGATATCAGGAAATTTGTTGAAGGTGCTAAAGCCATGAAGCAAGTGGTTACGACAGCCAAAACAATTGAAGATAATCCTGCATTCAAATATGTGGCAGCCCGCAATGCGCTCTACAGAGCTGGGAAACCCGTTGAGATAATGGTTAATTACCAACCTTCATTAATCTACATTACTGAGTGGTGGAAACAATTATATGGCGAAAGCGAAGGAAAGCAACACAGGGGAATATTTCCTGCCGGAGTTAGCTTTACTACCGATCTACATAGTATGGGACAATATGTGCAGGAGGGTTTGAGAATACTTTTTGAAACAGTTTTGACTATTGACCAGCCACAAAAAACTTTGACCGTTCCTTTTGAGGAGGATGATGCTGATGGTTTGAATTTTGTAGCAGGTAAAAGACTACACCTGGTTAATCGTGAAGCTGAAAGAGGTACTCTACTCGCGCATATTGATGGAGGCGTTCCAAATATCCTCATTTCCCTGCCAAAAATTAATGAATATACCTTAGGACAACTTATTTATTTCTATGAATTTGCCTGCGCTTTGTCAGGGTATTTGCTTGGTGTAAATCCTTTCGACCAGCCTGGGGTGGAAGCCTATAAAAAGAATATGTTTGCATTGCTCGGGAAACCAGGTTTTGAAAAACAAACCGAAGAATTGCGTCAACGATTAAAGTAACCACCTAATTTTAAGCCTTCTTAATGCTATGGCAGAGAAAGACAATTTGTTCTTGAAATACATGGTCGAAAGTTTTGACCTTAATCAACCAGTATTTAAAAAAAAGGATAGTCTGCCCTTTATTACTATTTCACGTGACTTTGGTTGTCAGGCAAATTTGCTTGCAAAGATGCTGAAAGATGAATTGGATAAGAAAGGACAGAGGTGGTCTATCCTGAACAAGGAGATCATCATGGAATCTGCTAAAGTGCTTGAAATGGACCCCCGACAGGTTCAGGAGATTTCTGAATCTACTGACAGGACAGTAATGGATGAAGTACTTGCTGCTTTGAGTACCAAATATTATAAAAGCGACAGGAGGATCAGGCAAACTATAAGTTCAGTAGTCACCTCTGCGGCTAATGAAGGTTACACAATTATTGTTGGGCGAGGAGGGGCAGCAATAACAAAAGGTATGCAACCTTCAATAAATATTAAATTATATGCTCCACTTGAGTGGCGCTTGCAGTCGTTGATGAAACGTTATCATGCTACCCGCGAACATGTAATGAAGGAAATCACTTCCATCGATTATAAGCGACATAAGATGGTAACGCAGATACTTAAAGGCTCTGAAAATTCGGGTGAAATCTACGATCTGCAGATAAATTGCAGTACAGTAAATCACAGGCAAATTGTAGCCATGATTGTAAGATTAATTGAAGAGCGGTTTAAATAATTTATTTCTCAGCTATCATAATTGCAGCAGCCCCAAAGGTCAAAGGAATTCCCCTTGTTTTTGAGAAACCGGCATTTTTTAATAAGATTCCAAGTTCAGTAAGAGAATAATAATGATTGGCAGAGTATGCCAGGTACTTATATGCTTTTTTGTTCCCTGATATAAGTCCTCCAATTGTCGCCGTTATGAGGTTATGATACAAATGATACAACCATCTTACTACTCTTGGCTCAGGTTGACTGGTCTCAACAATAACAAATTTGCCACCCGGTTTCAGTACTCTGAGAATTTCACTTATATGCAATTGAGCATCCGGATTTTCAAAAGTCAGATTCCTGAATCCAAAAGAAATACCTATAGCATCAAAGAAATTACTTTCGAAAGGCATATTTCCAGCATCACCCTGAATCAGTTGAACCCTGCCAGGACCAAATACTGAAACTTTTTCCTTTGCCCTTTCCAACATGGTAAAGCTGAAATCAAGACCGAAGAGTTCAGTAGCTGTATTGGCTTTCGATGCAAGATGCATTGTCAGGTCTGCAGTTCCACAGCATAAATCAAGCACTCTTGAAGGATTATCCTTAAGTATCTCATTTGATGTTTTTTTTCTCCAACCCTCATCCAGATTTAATGTCAGAAGCCGGTTAAGGAAATCATATTTAGGAGGTACTTCAGTGAAAATTTTCTGCGTAGGCCTTTGGCCGCTTTCGTCTCTGAACATTCTGGGATCAATTAGAAAGCAAAGATACATATTTCATTAATTGGGATAAAGATAGCCTTCGCTAATACTATTTGTCTCAACTCATCAATGATTTCATATTTTTGTAACAACAAAATTCAAAAACCATGAATACAAAGAAGTCCTTGCTTATAATGCTGGCCATATTTTTTGGAAGCATTTTTTCAATCAACGCTGCTTCAGGTGAAAAAGCAAATATTGACAAAGCAACTATGGAAAAAGTAAAAAAAGCATTAGTTACCCGATATGGAGCAAGTGCAGAATTCAGAATTAACAGAGGAGTACAGCAGGCTGCAAGTCTCTGGCGTGAAACCGATGGAACTCCACAGGACTTTGAAGCTTTCTGTGCTGAGAATTTCATTGCCGATGATGCTGCACTCGATAGATTATTTACCAAATTGCAAAGGAACTTCGAGATTTTTGCCGGCTATTTTAATATTATAGACTTAAAGCTAAAAGAACCCTTGCATCTGACCGGTGGAGAAATTGAGCCGGTAGATATGATGTTCGGAAGTTACAATGTTGCTGCCCATATCAATGATGACTTTTTTGAAAATAAAATTGCATTTATTACAGCCCTCAACTTTCCTTATTATAGTTTACTTGAGAAAACAGCCCAGGGTACTACATGGTCAAGAAAACAATGGGCGTATGCCAGAATGGGCGACCGTTTCACCTCAAGAGTTCCGGCTGATGTTGTAATGAACGCTTCAAAACGATTAACTGAAGCTGATTCTTATATTTCTGATTATAATATCTTCATGGGTAAACTGCTTAACTCAAAAGGAAAACAATTGTTTCCTCAGGACATGAAGCTCATTACCCACTGGGGACTCAGAGATGAGTTGAAGTCAAACTATCTGGGAGAGAATGGACTGGAGAAACAGCGATTAATCTATCAGGTAATGAAGAGAATTATCGATCAGAGTATCCCTCAACAAGTTATCAACAGTGGTGATTATACCTGGGATCCGGTTGCCAACAAAATCTTTAAGGATGGTAAGGAGGTAAATTCTTCACCTGAACCTGATAAAAGATATGAAATTTTACTCACCAATTTCAAGGCCTTAAAAGCCATGGATGAGTATTCACCTGCTCTGCCAACATACATTGACAGGGCTTTTGAAGAAGGAATGGAAATATCACAGGCTGATGTTGAAAAACTTTTTATTGAGTTCGTTTCTTCTCCGCAGGTTAAAGAGGTTGCAGCTTATATTAGTAAACAGCTTGGAAGAAAACTTGAACCGTTCGATATTTGGTATAATGGATTCAAGTCAAGAGGTGGAATTGCTGAAGATGAACTTACTGCAATGACTTCATCAAGGTATCCAAATCCGGATGCTTTTAAAGCTGACCTTCCAAACATACTTGTAAAACTTGGGTGGAATAAGAAAAAAGCTGATGAAATCTCATCACTCATATTGGTTGACCCAGCAAGGGGATCTGGCCATGCATGGGGTTCACAAATGCGTAATGATTATGCACATCTCCGTACCCGAATCAGCGATAAGGGAATGGACTACAAAGGTTATAACATTGCTGTTCATGAGTTTGGACATAATGTTGAGCAAACCATTACTATGAATGATGTAGATTACTACATGCTGCAGGGGGTTCCTAATACTGCGTTTACTGAAGCTGTTGCATTTCTTTTCCAGAAACGAGATCTTGAGTTACTTGGTATCAAGAATACCGACCCAAATCAGGAATACATGCTGGCATTAAGCAATTTCTGGGATTGCTATGAAATTATGGGCGTTTCGTTGGTCGATATGAAAGTGTGGAAGTGGATGTATGCTAATCCAACGGCCACTCCTGCACAGCTTAAAGAAGCTGTTATTTCAGCTGCCAAAGAAGTATGGAATGCATATTACGCTCCTGTTTTCGGAGGTAAAGATGAACCAATCCTCGCTGTGTATTCTCACATGATTGACAATCCTTTATATCTCTCGAATTATCCTATGGGTCACCTTATAGATTTCCAGATCGAACAGCAGGTTAAAGGAAAATCGCTTGCTGCCGAATTCCAGCGTATGTATACACAGGGAAGGATAGTTCCACAGGTATGGATGAAAAATGCTGTTGGTTCTGAGATTTCTATACAGCCAACTATTAAAGCAGCACAAGATGCCTTAACGGCATTAAAAAAGAAAAAATAAAAGGTTGAATATCTATTTAATAAGGCTCAATCCTTCAGTAGCCGATTTATCACTCGGTCTGTTAAGGAGAGCCTTATTAAATAATACTTTGGCTTCTCGTGGCTTATTTAGATAGTAATAAGTCCAGGCTGACATTATAATAATATCATAGTCAAATGGATAAAAGTTGATCAGCTTATCAAAGTGTTTGCGTGCATTCGAATAATCCTTCATCTCAAAATACAATGAGCCGATACGGTAATTGCCATAATAATTGTTTGGATCTGTTTCCAGTATCTCCTTGTATTTTACTATAACAGCTTCTTTTTGTCCCAGTGCATATGCAGGATAGGCATATCCCAGTTTGGCTTCAATAGAAAGAGGAAGCAGTTGAATTGCTCTATTGTAGTATACCAGTGATTCCTTATAGTTCTTTGCCTCATAATTGAGCCAGCCCAGCCTAAGATTCATTTCATAGGAATCAGTCGAATAAACCTTTTTAATTACCTCAATTGCTTTTGCATATTCAGCTTTGCTTTCGTAAGAATAGCTTTCTGAGAATACTTTCGTTAACGCTGTTTTGTCCTGTGCATTTGAGTTACTAATACCAAGTGCAATCAAAATAATGAATGCAATTAAAGCACGTCCCATGTTAGTCCTCCTGTAATAATATGCCTGTTGTAATTATAAGATTTTTCAATCAGCTTATATTCCTCATTAAGAAACCATGCCTGCGATTCATTTTTCATATACTGGTATCTTAAGGAAAACCTCATTTTTGATGAAAGGTCTATAAGAACAATTGATGATAAGCGATATTTGGATTTGTTGATTTGATTATTCAGTAATTGTCCGTTATATTCAGATGTGCCAGCAACATTACCATATGTTCCTGTTACCTCAAGCCATGTCCTGTTTACTAATTTCACACCACATGATTGTGATATTACATAAGGTGAATTTATTTCTGACGATTTCCAGGTAAAGCTAGTAATTGCATAGAGGTTGAGATTGCCCATTGGTAATAGAACCAGGGATGTTGAAAGTTGCCAGGATTTAGTATCGCCAATCCTGAGACTCCATGCTCCGGCTGATGCTTTCCAGTAATTAGCCGCATACAGAAATTCACCACCCCAAACGTGATCATTAAAAGATTTGGAAACCGGAAGTCCCAAATAAAGTTTAGTAATTGTATCAGCTGAGGTAATTGGCTCGCTGACTTTTGTGTCAGTTAACCTTAAGCAGGGTGAAATGAATATTCGATTATTAACTGTATAGCCAGCAGAGAAATAATATTCAGTTTGTCGAACTTTATAATCACCCCCCAGTGAATCCCAGTATTTTATTTGTACATCCCTGTGTTTATTGAAATCAAGGTAACTTACTGAAGCGGTCAGCCAAAATCTATTCTTAACCGGCTGACGCCACCCGGTAACAAAATACACTGCATTCTTTTCGAAGTATTTATCTGAAAAAGTAATAATACTATTATTTTTCATCAGTTTCTCTGCATGAAGGTCTCCATCGGTCATAATTGGACCGCCCTCAAAATAGAAAATATTTCCAATAGTTTTTCTTAGTTTTAACTTAAGTTCCAGGCTCAGGTCCTTTTTTAATAATGAAGCTTGTTGATTTCTGCCAGTATAAATGTAGGCGTAAAATAGAAGTTCGTTGGTGAAATCATCTGCTCCGTATAGTTTTCGTGCATTCTCAAGATATCTGGCAGCTAACGAATATTTATTGGTATAGTAAGAGGCTGCACCAACTCTCAACAGCATGTAGTAATAGTTATATCCTTTGCTGATAGCCAGTTGGCCCATGTTCAGAAGACTGTCCCATTTGGCTTCATAATAAAGACGCAGTGTCAGCGATTCAAAGTACTGTATCTCTTTCTCGTTTTTAGTAATGCTATCATAACTTTGGCAGTTGGCTCTAAAGGCCATGGCAAAGAGAAGAAAGCCCAACAGCCATTTACTTATACCTGCCATAGTTTAAATCTCTGATTTATTAAAATAAATAGCAGTTTCCTTTCCTTCCATATGGAAAACAAATTCCTGCAATCCCTTTTCGCTCACAATAATTTCTGACTCAATATTTATCAGATTGTATTTTAATAAAGTGCAATGCACTTGAGTATGAATATGTATCTTGTTACCCGTAATATCTTCTTCTTTCTTACCAAACTTCATCAAATAACCAGGCTTTATAAATACATACGCTGGCGCCAGGAAGTCCTGTATAAAAGTGATCGGTGAGTAGGGTAGGACATTCGGAGAAAAAATATCAACTATATTTAAATCCTTATAATAACCTAATGGAATCTGGTAAGCAGCTAAAAAGAAATAATAAAGCAAACTCTTTCTGTCTCCTTCAAAATAGGTGAAATAAAATAATCCACCATTTACCTTCAACCAGGCGACGGATTCAGTATCATTACAATAAATGTAAGCATTATTGTACTCATCTGTCAGCACTTCCCATTTACCCTTGGTGCCGTTTGAATCCTCATACTCAAGTATCTGGCCGGGAATAAATGTGAAAGCTTTTTCAAGAGAATTATCAGGTTGTACATTACTGATCTCTTCACCGATTTCAGGAATAGAATATAATTTCAGTATATGTTTACCATTTAATGAAATATACTGAGAAACCGGATAATTCAAAGTAGATGAACCAATGTAGGGATTAGCCTGAATCTGGAAATGCAGGTGAGGATAAGGTGATCTTCCTGAATTGCCACTTTGTGCAATTACCTGTCCCTTACGCACATAAGCACCTGCAGTTACAACTGCGCTACCTTTTTTTAGATGGCTTACTTTTGTGTATAAATGTTCCGCATGTTTTATAACAATGCTGTTTCCCCAGTTCTGCTCAAGATTGGTTTTTCCAGGCAGGTTATCTTCCACATGATCAACTACTTCCTGAACCCAACCATCTGCAGCTGCCAGAACAGGTTTGTTAAAACAATAGTAGTCGCTTAATGAAAGCCCTTCATTTGTAAATTCTTTCTTTTCATCATCCCTTATTATGAAATCCCATGCATGCCTCCATTCACCTTTATGCGTTATATTGCCGTTGTGTGCCTGACCAATATCCCTGAAACCGAAAAAGGGCAAAGAAATGGGAAAATACCACTGATTCCTGAATCTTTCATTCGCAGTAACGCTCGCATAAAGATTCTTTTCAGGTGAGAAATGTTGTATACTTACAATCTCAGGTTTTGTCAGCATTCTTTCCCTGAACTTCATAGCATAAAGAAAGATCAGCACAACAAGATTAAATGGTAGTGAATAAACTGGCAGTTGGTAAATTCCCAGAATCTGCTCTGATGAACTGATAAGCATGGAGACAACAGGGGTCAGTAACAAAACCCATAATAACGACCATCCGGAAGCAATAGTAAAAAAACTTCCAATAGCAATGGCCGTTAAAATATGGTTGAAACCTATAAAACTATAATCCAATTCATGGATGTTTGCACCGGTGAGAATGTAAAATAACCAGGCTGAAGTGAATCCTATGACAGAAAAAAGAAATGCTACCCTTGAATAAATGAGCAGTCCGACTGCAATTAAGATTCCTGATAGTAAATGATATTGGAAGATAATAGCTCCAAGCGATTTAAAATATGTCTTTATATATACAGGCCAGTCGAGATTATCAAACCAGGTATATGCATCAACAAATACCTGACCACCTCTTGTATACATTGTATTCAAGGTAAATATTCCTGATTCATTAGGACTTAATCCGGTATAACTCCTTGTGGCAGAAATTGACACCCAAATGGCAATAATGAAAGGGATGGAAAGAAAGGGCAAAGCGTATTTTCCTATAATTCCTTCAAATGATATTGTCAGGAGCAGTGTTGCCAAAGAAATAAATGCCAGAATCACATAAAATGCCAGTGAAGGCTGTATTGCAATTCCAATCCCAAGTCCTGTCAGCAGTGAATTAAATCCATAGTAACCTGAACTGATTTTCTGCTGGTTCAAACCAAGTAAAATTGCAAGCACATGAGTGATAATTACCGATAAAAAGCCGGCAATACCAGTATACAGGTCAAAAAAACTCACAACCAACAAAATGAGGGCAAACCACTTATTCTTTGAGAAGAAAATAAGCGTATAGCTGTTCAGTATGCTTTGCAGGTGAGATTTGGCAGTCATTTACAATTTTAGGTTTTCGGGAATTCTCTCAGGACTCTGTATATTTGAAAGTTCTTCACGCTCTCTGATCACTTTAACATTTGAATCAGTGTCAATCAATACAACTTTAGGTCTTAATGTGATAAATTGCATCCATTGTGTTATGTTATAAGCACCTACATTATGTATTACAATCTGGTCGCCTTTGTTTAACAGTGGCAAGTTAACACTTTCGCGAAGGCAATCAATGTTCATGCAAAGCGGACCGTATAATGAAGTGTCCTCCCTGTATTGTGAAGTACCTTGTGCAGGTGAAATATGGTGCTGGTACCAGAACGAAGTGAACATGATATTGACTCCTGCATCAACTATAGTAGCCCTTCTTCCATTTGACAGTCTTTTGTTGCCGATAACCGAGGAAACAAGGAAAGTAGTGTCGTCAATCAAAGCCCTGCCGGTTTCAAGAATCAGTAAAGGCATTGCCTCTGGTTTTATTGCGCTGTTGAGCAAAGCAGATGAAATGGCTTCGGCATAATCGTCAAAAGAAGGATTGGTATCACTGCCAGGCAGATACGAACCCTTAAGTGTATTCCTTGAAGCAAAACCACCACCCATGTCAATGTACCTGATTGTATGATTGTATTTCTGCTGAAGTCCCAGCATCAGATCGACCAGCTTTGATGCCGCTACACCATATGCATTTGCAGTCATTATGAATGTCCCTATATGGGTATGAAGTCCCACAAGATCTAATTTGCCTGAATGCATGATCTTGTTGAGTGCATCCCATGCTTGTCCGTTCTCGTAATTGAACCCAAACCTGTCCCACATAGGATAAATTCCGGTATCCATATTTACTCTTATCGCTACACGGGGTTTTTGTTTCGTCTGACTCGACAGGTCAATAAGCTGATACAATTCATCCAAATGGTCAATGTGAATGAGAGATCCGTTATTAGATGCCTGAAGTAATTCTTCATCTGATTTACCCGGACCGTTGAAAATAATCTTTTTTGGATCTATTCCATTAGCCAGAGCTTTATTGTATTCAAAACCTGAAACAACTTCTGCCCATGAACCTTCCTGATGAAAGATATTACAGACTGATGACAAATAGTTCGTCTTGTATGACCAGGCAAACTGAATTTTCGGATAGCGGGTGGTAAATGCTTTATTAGCTTTGCGGTAGTTAGCCCTTATTTTGTTTTCTGAAATCACAAAAAGTGGGGATCCATGCTCTTTAACCAGGTCTTTAATGGCGACACCTCCAATATTGGTTATCACAGCCATATCATTACCCACACCAAACTTTCCGGGCATGGCTGCCTCAAGTTTTTTTAGATGAGGCCATTCATATTGTTTCTTCATACTATATTTTAAGTATTCTTTTAATATCCTCTAAATCTAATTATTTTGTCAATTCACCTGTTGCACTTATCATCTCAAACTCACTTCGGTCAACGATCATATCATACGAAAATCTGATAAAGAGTTTGCCCACATCGTAAGTGGGAAAAGCTTCTACCGGTTTTCCTATTGCAAGATTAGCCAGAGCCTCAGGAATGTTCTGCCCAACCCCTACTGCGAGGTATACCCATGCGGGTATGCGGGGGTTTATCTCCATCAGGTAATAAATGTTATCACCGTTTTTCATGAGTTCAAGCTCGAATGCGCCCCTCCATTTGGTCGTCCTGACAAACTTTTCTGTTAAAGATATCAGCTTTTTGTCTTCAATACTAATTCCTGCCCATGCTTTCCCCTTATCAGTAATAAATTGTTTTCTCATAGGTACGGCAGAAATCAGGTTCCCATGCCCGTCACCCAACCCGATTACATTATATTCTGTTCCCTGTACAAACTTCTGTATTACAATGGGCAAACCCCATTTGGCACTTATCTTATAAAAATAAGAACCTGCCTGGTCCATATTCTGGGCAACATAGGCGTCATACCATTTACCTTTTACCATTACAGGGAATTCCTTCCCTTTCATGTAATCTGAAATATCTTTAACACTAAAAACTGCCTTGCTTTCAGGAACCGGAATGTCATACTTTTCTCCAAAATCAGTCAGGTTTACTTTATGCCGTTCTTCAAACTGCTCAAACGTAGGCAGGAACATACTGATTCCCATAGCTTTTAATGCTGGCTCCAATTTCATAAATGAATAAAGTTCAGCATCAAAGTTTGGAATAATCACATCAATGTTTTCCTTCGAATGAATATATGCCAGCCTGTCGAAAAGCACATCTGTGCCTGTTGAAGGGTAAGGAATCATGTACGTGGCATCTGCCAGATTATCCATATAGATTCCAGGCTCAAGTGTTTCATATGCAAGTCCCACGATCCTTACATCAAAAGATCGTGCTTCTTTAAGCCCACGGATGACTCCAACACCGGGGCCCGGACTATCTATAGCATTTAGACCGGTAACTGCAATAGTCAACTGAGACTTATTCATCTTCAACAAGTAAGTGATTATGTTTAAGCATTTCCCTGAAATCGAGCAAATCCCTTTCAAGGTCTCGTGCCTCTACTTCAAACTCATCACACATCTTACTTATGATGGCTTGGTCTTCCAATCCTTCCTTAAGAAGTGAAATAAATCTTGCTCCTGTCGGATTTATTGTAAAAGATTCACCGGTAGCAGGATTGAACAGGAATCCCGTATCGCTGATCGCGATATTTTGATTTAATTTTAAAGTCATAACCCTCCCAAGATCATAGAATACTAGGCAAATAAAGTTGTTTTTTTGGTTCTATGCAACATCTTGCATATTATACACACAATTGTTGGAGTACCCTTAGAATTTAAGAACCATTTGAGAATAACCCTTAATCTGAAGAAGCCTTTTTACCTATCTTTGACAAAAAGATGCACAAATGCAGGTCATTGGTATAACAGGAACTTTAGGTGCAGGAAAAGGTACAATAGTTGAATTCCTTGTAAGGGAAAAAGGTTTCAAACATCTCTCTGTTCGCGGTTACCTCATTAAAGAAATTGAACAAAGGAATTTGCCGGTCAACCGTGATTCCATGGTTGAAGTTGCGAATGGACTAAGGACAAAAAACTCCCCTTCATACATTATTGATGAGTTATATAAAGAAGCTCTCGAGAGTGGTACCAATTGTATCATTGAAAGCATTCGAACACCCGGAGAAGTTAAATCGCTTCGTGAAAAAGGAAATTTCTATCTCCTGGCCGTTGATGCTGACCCTCAAATCAGATTTAATCGCATAACCAGTCGTAACTCTGAAACCGACAACATTACGCTCTCGACCTTTCTTGAAAATGAAGAAAGAGAAATGTATTCCACTGACCCCAACAAACAAAACATCAGAGAATGCATGAAGATGGCAGATTATGTTTTTTGGAATAATGGAACAGTAAAGGAGTTAGAGGAGAAGGTTGAGAAAATTATTAACTTACATCATTGACAAGGCTTTCTGCCTTCTCGGACTATAATTTGTATAATTAATGGGGACATAATGGAATGTGGTGATGCTACGCTGCTTAATCTGTGACCTCCATTGAACTTAGACTACGTAATCAACTATCCTTCTTTCCTGACGTGCTTCCAAAATCAAAGGCATGATCTTTTTATGTTCGGGGTGAAGCTGATAGTTGTCTAACGCGTCCTTTGATTCAAATTCAGAGTATAAAACTATATCGCCACTCATCTCGGTAAGCGATATGTCAATTCCAACTTCCAGAGTGATTATTCCCGGGATAATAGTAGCAAGGTTCTCAAGCATTTGTCAGCCCTCATTGCCATCTCTTGGAAATCTATCAAACCCTGCTAACCCGCAGCAGTTAAATGAAACGCAACTGTAATCCAGAAAGATCTTCGCAAATCAGCGGTATCGGTGCAATCAGCGTTCTATTAAAAAGGTTGGCATTCCACCATCTGAACTATCCTGAACGCCATTGAACTATATTAAACAATATTGAACAACTCTATTGTGCTGGTGCCATTTTGTGACCTATAATTCCCAGCAGGACCCATGG
Source organism: Lentimicrobium sp. (assembly GCA_035298745.1). Lineage (GTDB taxonomy): Bacteria > Bacteroidota > Bacteroidia > Bacteroidales > Lentimicrobiaceae > Lentimicrobium. The sequence continues at coordinate 31,505 of DATGXS010000075.1, forward strand.
CACAATAGCATCAGCGAAATGGGCAAAAATATCCGGTGCTTTGTACCAGATGAAATTAGTATAGGGTACAAAGAAAAAGCCGATCATTCCAACCGCCAGTGCAAGGATTATTCTGTTCATCAATGTAGGATTCTTTTGCTGTATGAAAAGCCAGAATAAAAGGAACGAAATCACGAAACATACCATGAATCCCCTGATCATATTCATGGGCATGCTCATTGTATTTGTTTCATGATAATTAATTACTGCCCATGGCTTCCCATCAAGGCTCTTCATTATTTCTTCTTGTTCAGCCATACTCAGCGAGGGATCAGGCTGTCCAAGAAAATACATTCCTTCGGTAAGCCCTTGCTTTTCACACATCTGCAATATGCTATCCTGCACGGGGGTATATGCAGATGCTGACTTATGAAAATTAGGCATGGCATATGACAGGAACTGCCAGGCAAATATTACGATTGCACCAATTAATGAGAAAAGTAATTTTGTTTTCATGTTCTGTTGTTTTTATCAAAGATAAACAGTTTCCTTAAATGTTATTCACCTAATCGACTGCTATCCATTCACCAGGATTTATTTCGAGGACCACCTCCGGGCACGTCTGCCAGTGAGAAGTTCAATATGCCCTACCCGTTTGACTTGGGTCTATCCAGAAAATATGTGTTGGTTCCCCTTCGTCTTGTTGGCCGTTTTTATTAGTATCGTTATAAGCCGAGACCATAAAATAATGAATCACAAAGTAGTCGCGACTGACGGCACATAATTCATATCCTTCATCAACTGAGGAATATAACTGCCTTTATTCTTTTCCTCTATATATTTTGCCATTCCCCTGGTAATTGCATCCTGAAGTCGTACTGTTTCACTTTGAAGTTCTTCTGCACTGAATGACTCAGAAGACCTTTTCTCCATAAGTTTTAATATTTTTTTCATCATTTTCGCGTCGTCAGGGTAAACGGGCTGTAAATCGACTCCGGCTTTAATAGCTCCCATCAGTGGAACAGCTTCTATAAAGTAGATTTTCCCAGCCTCAATGTTAGCTTCTACAAAATCCTTGTTTTCTGATCTGGCCCAGAAGATGTGTCGTCCGCGTTCACATTCATATCGAATGTATTTTGGACCGTTAAAAACTCCTATCAACTGTGTACTATCGAAATAGCTAAAATTGATTGCCAATCCTAATGAACTGGTTCTTGTAAAATAAACGACTGCCTTATCTGCAGGTGCAGGATTAATATTCTGCCCAAAAACCGATAATGCGATGAGAAAAAATGGAATGTTAAGTAAAATTTGCTTTTTCATATATATAAAGATTGGTTCGAACTTGAAACTACATTTTGTTAATCTTTAAAAACTCCTTAACTATCGGACCGGCCTTTTCCATATCAGTGTCTAAAATATACAAATCAACTGAATAAGGCGTTCCGGTTGAAAAACCTCTGAAGTTTGACTCCTCATATTCATTTACAACATTAGTTGCTATTCCTTCTTTCTCAAGTTCGTATTTAAGCAGGTTTACAGTTATTTCTGACCCGGCAAATACCCTGACTAATTTATTCTGTGAGTTCATACTATTTTCTGTTATTAGATTGATCTTAAGTTCTGAAAAACAGCTTTCATCAATTTGATCAGCCGCATTAAAAATTCTATTAGTTTCTTCCTATCACAATACCCGTAAAATTATCAAAACATTTTCATCCTTCCAAAGCAAATTTTATATATTATCGCCTTTAGACCATATCTTTTGAATAACTTGGAGTTTGTATTTAACATGACATTGTTATCTCATCCCATCTCAGAAAACGAGTTTAGCTGATTGCAGAATTGAAGAGAGTAAACTACTCTATGAATTGTGTAAGGACCAGGTAGTTTGGCTTGAGATATTTAATTTACGTACCTGGCACCAGCAATCCCAACTAAAACGCCAAGTATCGCAGAGAAAATTACAATAGGAATTATTGACTGTGGTTCTTTTGCAAAAACCAAAACCATAATTGGCAACGCTGCCATTTCTGCAATTATTAATCCTTTTAACCAGGGTTGAATATTCCAATCCACATAAGGAATTATTAATCCTAGTACAACCCATTGAACAAACGCCGAGATACATGCATATTTATCGATTCTTTGAAAGATCATAGGAATTACATCTATTGTTCCGGCAATTATTCCAATAATCAGTGCTGTTAAGAATTTATTCATAAAATAACTGTTTGCGTAGGGTTTTCAACTGGTATTAATTTCAGCAGGTAAAATTATTAGTTTCATTCTAACCCACCAAATCAACTTACAAATTGCTTCTTGAAAGTGTCTTTATTATAAAATAGGCAATAATACCCTATCCGGGATTAGAAGCAATCAAAAATGTATAGAACTAGTAATAAAGCTGTACAGAAGTTGTATATTATACGTGTATTATACGTGTTTTATACGTATTTCATACGTGTTAACACGTATAATACACGTATGAATCATGTATGAATAACGTGTAATATACGACTTTAATACAGCTTTTGGACAAATTCTAAACAGATTCTGTCAAAAGATAATATCTTCTCATTATACAAGGCAATTTTATCGCGCAGGAGATGCGATATATTGGTAAAACAGCAGAAAAAAAAATTCCACCCCATTAAGGGCGGAACTTTTAATTCGTAAATGAATCTGAATCCTGAATTTCCGTAATCTGGAATTAGATAATTACTCCGGTCTTATCAACCAAAACCGGCTCTCCCAACCCTGCATCTTTGATACGATCGAATTGTGTTTTGGCATCACCTACTATAACATAGATCATTTTGCCGGGTTGAACATATTTATTGTAGATTGCTTTGGCCTGGTCAAGGGTCATTTGTTCTGCAACCTGTTCTTCTTTTTTCACATAGTCATGCTGCAGATTAAAGGTGCTAATGTCATGTAACATTCCCATGAGACTACCGATGGTTTCAAATTTGCCTGCATTTGAACGGATCATCGCATTGCGGGTGACCTCGAGGTCATTGGCTGAATAGTCATTGCCATAGGCAGTCATGATGTCATGGAAAAGTTTAACCGATTCAAGGGTGTACATCGATTGAACGCTGGAGCTTGCGATAAACGGTCCTTCGGTTATCCTGGGCATTATAAATGAATAAGCTCCGTATGTGTATCCTTTTTCGAGACGCAGGACTTCGAATAATTTTGAACCTGATCCGTCACCCAATTTATAGTTTACAAAAGTGATTGGGAAATAATCAGTATTATCGCGTGAAACTGCCGGTGCTCCGATCATGATGACCGATTGTTTAGCATTAGGTACATCAACAAAATATACGGATGCTTTTTCGCTTGCGTTGGCAAGTTTATATTTTGGTATGGTTACCTCCTTGGCTTTCCATTTCTTCTCAAAGCTCTTTAACGATTTAATGGCTTCATCCTTGGTAATATTTCCAGCAATATGGAAACTGGCAACTGATGATGAGAAGGCCTTGTTGTAATAGGCCTTAAGGTCATCCATGGTAATCTTTTCAACGGAAGTAACTGTTCCTGTGCCGGGATAAGATAGAATATGGTTATCACCATATAGCATTTTGTAAAATACATTGCCGGCAATTGCATTTGGATTGGCTTCACGTTGAACTATGTTACTAATGGCTGCCTGTTTTACACGGTCAAATTCTCTGGTGTCCCATCTAGGCTGAAGCAGTATTTTCTCTACCAGTGCCAGAACATCATTGTAGTTCCTTGAAAGACAGTTAGCTGTAATGGTTGTGAATTCTGCTGAAGAAGCAATGGTGATTTTAGCTCCAAGTTGACCAATGGCTTCTTCGAGTTCCTCAGGTGACATGTCACTGGTTCCTTCCATTAGCATGTCAGCCAATAATTTTGATACACCAACTTTTTCGGGCGTTTCTAAAAGTTGACCGCCTTTAAGCCTTATGCTGAACTGGATTAGGGGCAGTTCATGACTCTCAATGCCGAATACACCCATTTTGTTGGACAGGGTGGCATGAAATACTTTTGGTACAGGTAACAGTGGTTTCGGACCAAGTTCTGGTTCTTTGGAACGGTCGAAAGTAGTTGGTGTTTTTGGGAAATCTTCAATTATTTCTTCTTCACTAGTTGATGATGAGCCTGATGTTTCAATGGATTCTTCCACAACACTGGCTAGTGATGATCCTGATAAAATGAGATCTAACTGTCCTTTGGGTACAAAGCTTGTAGCTACAAAATTCCGGTTTTTGATGTATTTGTTGTATACCCTCATTACATCTTCGCGTGTTACGGCATTCAGCATATTAACATCATCCATCATGCGGGCAGGATCACCGCCGAATACGTTTGCTTGTACAAGTTGAAATGATTTACCAAGTAGACTGGAGATACTGTTATAGAAAGCAGTTTCACGCATGTTTTTAATTCTCTGCAGGTCGGAATCCGAAAAACCATTCTTTTCAAACTGCTGATATCCTTCATTAATAGCTTCCATCACAGCATCCAGACTTACGTTTTCATAAGCTTTAACACCAATGTTGAATTTACCTGCTAATTCAAGAGTTTGATTATATACTGAAATACTTGGGGCAAGTTTTCTGTTCTCAACAATTTCTTTATACAACGGAGCTTTCTTGCCTTCGGCCAAAAGGTCAGCTAGAACATCCAGCGCATATGAGTCGGGGTGGTATGTTTCAACGGTTGGTATTACAACCGTAAGCTCGGGCAGGCGTGCAAAATTGTCTTCGTGATATAGCTTTTTGGTACTTATTAAATTGGCAGGCATCGGTTTAAATGCCTCAGGTTTAGTACGTGGTTTAAACTCACCAAAATATTTTTGTACGAGTTCTTTAACTTGTTTTGTGTCAAAATCACCGGCAATTACCATAGTTGCATTGTTCACTCCATAGTAATTATTATAGAATTCCCTCACATCATCAAGTGTAGCACTCCTGAGGTCATCCATTGAACCGATTACCTGCCATGAATATGGATGTGAAGCAGAGTAAAGATTCTGGTCAATCACATAATCAGCATGGCCATATGGCTGGTTATCGTACCTCTGGCGCTTTTCATTAATTACTATATCTTTTTCACGATCGAGGGCATTTTGGGTTACCGTGTTAATAAGGAACCCCATGCGGTCACTCTCCATCCAAAGAATTTTCTCAAGGGCATCTTTTGGAACAACTTCATAGTAGACTGTCCCATCATTCCAGGTTCCCCCGTTGAAGGTGCCACCTAAGTCATCAATTTTTTTGAAGAAAACTCCTTTACCTACGTTCTCGGAATTCTGGAATAGCATATGTTCAAAGAAGTGGGCAAATCCGGTTTTTCCTGGTTTTTCCCTGCTTGAGCCTACATGGTAAAGAATTGCGACCGATACGATAGGATCAGACGGGTCATGATGCAGCACTATCTGAAGGCCGTTATCGAGCTGGTATTTTTCAAAATCAACCTTAAATTCTGTTGCCGCACCTTTTTGAGCAATAGCAACTGATGTATTGGAAAAAAGTGAACCTGAGAGGATTCCCATAGTCAATAGTTTAATTAGTTTATTCATAAATGGTATTTGATGAGTTAGCAAAAATCTTACCAATTGATAGTTGAGCGACGAACCGGCATAGTCATGCACCGGCAACCCCCGCCACCTCTTGAAAGCTCAGAACCTTCGATGGTAACAACACATTTATTATGGTTGTAAACTGATTCCTTGCCTCTGATAATATCCTTGGCTCTGATCACATCAAAGCCATTATTGTTAAGTTCTTCTATCGTATGCTGGTTTCGGCCGTAGCCAATAATCTTGCCTGGTTCAAGTGCAAAAAAGTTGGCACCACTATGCCATTGCTCACGCTCCTGGAACACCACATCTTTATTGCCACCGCAATTTATACTTCGTAAATCCATTCCTAGCTTTTTGAGGGCATGCATAATGGTTGGTTCTTCAGTTATTTTAACTCTTCCGTTATCGATGGCGATGTGGATTGTGAGGAAACGGCTGTTATGGACTATAAGCGGCTCATATATCATGCACAGGTCTTTATCGAGGAAAGTGAACGCCATATCGAGGTGTATAAACGACTCGGGTTCATAGGGCAATTCCTGAATAATAAGGTGTTGTTTTACGCATTTGTGTTTATAGTGGTCAATTATAAAATCGATACCCTTTGGTGAAGTCCTTGATCCGGTGCCAATAAGCAGGATATCTTCTCTTGCCACCAACAGATCGCCACCTTCAAAACTGAATTCTTTACATAGGTGTTTACTTGAAAGCGGGTTGACTGTAGTTGTTTCAAAAAGTGGATGATAATCAAATATGGCTTTCATGATTTGCGATTCCCTGTCACGTATCCGACTGGCCATTTTGCTTATGAATACTTCATTGCCAACAGTTATAGATGAATCACGGGTAAAGAAAAAATTATGCAGAGGCTCCAGTTCAAAACGGTCCCTGCTTAAATATCTCGATAGATTGTCTCTCTTAATTTCTATTCCTTCAATTAATATAGTGGTAAGGTCAACCGGATCCATATTTAACATTTCATCGCGTAAACGCGGAACTCTTTCATGATCGCACACGCTATGAACCAGCTCGTTCCTGGCAGATGTGTTTTTAAGCACTTCCAGCAAAAGCTCTCTCACCTGGTAAGTGGTGGTATACCTTTCAAGTACCCCCCTGAACTGGTTGTACTCATGGCCTGCAACCTCAAGATTAAGAATATCACTGTAAAGGGCTTTGGCAACCGTTTCAGGGGTCATATTCTCAACTTCGCTCCCCGGTGTGTGCAATACAACACCTTCAAGTTTCCCTATTTCAGATTTAACTTCGGGAATTACTTTGCTGGTACTTAAGATTGTAGGATTACTCATTTTGCTTTTTTAAAAGGGCAACAAAATTAATGCTATTTTTCAACTTATTAAATCCGGCTCTCTGCAGGGGCGATTGCCTAAAGATCTCATTAAAAAGCGGTTTGTCAAGTAACTGCCATTCACCTGCAGTCCATGCTGACCATTCGCCTTTCAGATTGAACTCTTCAATAGTCTGGGCAAGTGAGAATTTATTCCATGGACAAACATCCTGACAAACATCACAGCCGAAGATCCAATCGCTGTATTCGCCTTTGAAACGGTTCTCTATTTCGTCTTTGAGTTCAATGGTTAGGTACGAAATGCACCTGTTGGCATCAATCATTTTATCATTGGTGATCGCGTTTGTAGGACATGAGTCGATGCAGCGGGTGCAATCGCCGCAGTAATTTCCTCCAAAAGGCAGATCATATTCAGGCTCCAGATCACAAATGATTTCTGCAAGAAAATAAAATGACCCGTTTTTCCGGCTGATAAGCATGGAATTCTTTCCAATCCATCCAATACCTGCCTTTACCGCCCAGGCCCTGTCGAGCACAGGTGCTGAGTCAGTAAATACCCTATAATTGAAATCGCCGACTGCCTTGGTCAACTCATCGGTGATTTCAAATAACTTTCTCCTTATCACAAAATGATAATCGACATTCCAGGCATATTTTGAAACTTTATAAGGGGAAGTATATGATTCGGGATTGGCCGGATAGTAATTCATCATCAGGGAGATAACAGTCCTTGCGCCTTCTACCAACAGCCTGGGATCTAGTCGTTTATCGAAATTATTTTCCATATACTGCATGTTGCCATGCATTCCGCTTTTTAGCCATTCGGTAAGTCGGGGCTCATGTTCATAAAGCTTTTCAGCCTTTGCAATACCGCAATGGCTGAATCCCTTTTTAAGGGCTACTGACTTGATAAACTGACTAAGCTGAGTTCGGTTCATTTAAAAAAGTTCTGCCTGACTCCCTGGCTTAACTTTACCTAAATGGTTGTAAGCCATTGGAGTAACCTCCCTGCCTCGGGGTGTACGCATTAGATAACCCTCCTGGATAAGAAAAGGTTCATACACCTCTTCAATAGTGCCTGAGTCTTCACCCACAGCTGTTGAAATTGTTGTAAGTCCAACCGGTCCACCTCTGAATTTGTCAATTATGGTTGAAAGGATTTTGTTATCCATTTCATCCAAACCATTCTTATCGACATTTAAGGCTTTAAGACTATACTGGGCGATTTCAAGATCAATTGAGCCGTTTCCTTTGATTTGTGCAAAGTCACGTACCCTTCGAAGTAATAAATTGGCAATACGGGGGGTTCCACGACTCCGGCGTGCTATTTCAGATGCCGCTTCTGAAGTGATTTCTACTTTGAGAATGCCTGATGATCTAATAATAATATGCTGTAAAGTAACTGCATCATAATAATTAAGTCTGGCATTTATGCCAAATCTTGAACGTAAAGGTGCTGTAAGTAATCCTGATCGGGTGGTAGCGCCAACAAGCGTAAATGGATTGAGATTTATTTGAACACTGCGGGCATTAGGGCCTGTTTCAATCATAATGTCAATGCGGTAATCCTCCATCGCAGAATACAAATATTCTTCAACTACAGGACTTAACCGGTGTATTTCATCGATGAAAAGTACATCGTTTGGTTCGAGGTTGGTAAGAATACCTGCCAGATCTCCGGGTTTGTCAAGTACGGGGCCTGAAGTTATACGCATATTTACACCAAGTTCGTTGGCAATGATGTGTGATAATGTGGTTTTGCCTAATCCGGGAGGACCATGTAAAAGAACATGGTCAAGTGATTCATTCCTAAGCTTGGCTGCCTTTACAAAAACCTTCAAATTATCAACAACTCCCTGCTGTCCCGAGAAATCAGTAAAGTCTGAAGGCCGCAATACTTTTTCAAGTTCTCGTTCTGAAGCACTTAATTGATCAGCAGAAGCATCAAGGTTTTTATTCATTCTACAAAGTTAGGCAAAATTGATTTGGGATTTGAGATTTGACATAGCTGATAACTCAGCATTTATGGATAGATTGGTCATGGAAATTACTAAATCAACTTCTTTGTTATAACAAACCCGCAAATAGTTAATACTAACCCTAAACCTACGTTAAGTAAAATATTAAGGGCAAAAGCGCCATAGTGCTTATCAAAAAGCAGAAACATGTTATCCTGGCTGAAGGTGGAAAAGGTGGTGAAAGCTCCAAGAAAGCCGGTTATGAGAAGATAATGGCTTGCATGATGCCTGGCCAGGAATGTGTATTTAACAGCCAGAGCAAGAAGTATACCAATAATAAGGCTTCCAATGAGGTTCACCAGTAAAGTGCCAAAAGGGAAAGCCTGCTTATGGTATAATCCGTCAGTTAAAGTATAAATCAGATATCGGGAAATTGCGCCGATCATCCCACCCAACCCAATTAATAAGATATTATTTACCACTTATTGATTATTATAGTTCGTGCGCAAAGATAGGTAATCAGGGTACAAGTAATAAAAACAACAGAGACACTGGAAGGTGTCTCTGTTGTTTTTATTAATAAACCGCTGTGATATATTCCTTTGAATAATATTTATAAACCAAGTGAAATCGGGATTTCCATTGGATGTATACTTAGTACAGGATAAGGTGAATGATGCACCATTTGCTGAGCGTAAGGTCCAATAAAGATGTTGGTTGCTGTTTTTTCCTGTTCAGTCATAATGCAGATCAGGTTAGCATCAACTTTCTTTGCATAATCAATTGTGTCATCGCTAATGTTATCTGCCTCAACTTCAATAATCTGATGTTTCACCTTGTTTTTCTTGAAATAATCGGCAGCCTGTTTTGCGTAGCTTTTAACATAACCTCTGACTTCAGATACGTTGGTAGTCATCATAGCAAGAATGTGTACTTCAGCATCAAACATGGCAGCAAGGTCAGCAACAAAAGGCACTTTCTGTCTTGTTTCAGGCGTGCTGTCAAGAGGCATAACGATCCTTTCAAGATGCCTTTCAATTCTGATACCTGACCGTATTGTAATGACAGGGCATGGTGCTGCAGAAACGATTCTGAAAGCATTGCTGCCCATCCAGAGTTCTTCAAAGCCCGATGAACCATGAGTGCCGGCAACAATCAGCCAAACATCTGATTCTTTGGCCTGATTAACGACTTCCTTATAAACTTTACCCTCTCTGATTATGTAATCTAATTTAGTGTCAGGAAGCTGTGCACTGTATTTAGCAATTAACCTGCTGAACTGATGTTCAACTTCTTCGAGCAGATCATCTGAAAGGTCTGAGGAGAGAATTGTCTTAGTGGTATTAGGATTATTCACCCAGAGCATTAATAAATTTGATTTTGAAGCTCTTGCTATTGATATAGCGTGCTCTAAAGCATTAATTGAACAATCTGAAAAGTCGATTGCAGAGAGGATTGTTTTCATAGTATGAACGTATTTTACTGCGCTAATATAGGAAAAAATTAATCACAATCCAAGTATATTAGGACTTTCAGGGGCCTTTTCTAAATGACAAGTGAAAAAATAATTGATTAACAGCGTATTAGAACTACTCTATTGGAGGAGGATTTATGTAATCATTGGTTGCAAATGCATTAGGATACTGGGCTTGAACCTTTCTCAGGAATCCTTCTGCCTCGAGTCTTGTTCTGAAATCACCAACACGAACACGATAGTAAGGTTCTTTAAACGAGAGGTATGCATCTGTTTCAGGATAGCGTTCATTGAAAAGCTTTAAAGCTTCAGAAGCTTTTCTCTTTGAATTCGCACCTGAATCAAAGAATATCTGTATACGCCATCCGGTTAAAGTGAATTGATGCCTGTTGAGGAACACATGCTTATCAACCAGCAGATCCACGCGCTTATCCTGGATAAGTTCAGCCTGTTCATTCTGGCTTTTTACAGAAGATGCAAGCAGTAAGAAGAGTAGAATAGTAATGATCCTGAGCATAGGCAGCACTCCTGGTTAACGCGTAGATATCTCGTAAATCTCCTTAGGCTGTATACTTAACACAGGGATATGAGAATAGTTCACCATTTGCTGTGCAAACGGGCCAAGCAGAATGTTAGCAGCATTAGTTTCCTGCTCTGTCATAATAGTTATAAGGTCAGCGTCAACAGCCTGTGCATGCTCAAGAGTTGAATTTGTAATATTTTCCGCCTGTTGTGTTGTTAAGGTGTACTTTAGTCCGGCATCCTGTACATATCGCTGGGCCATCATGGCACTGTTCTCAACCCGGCGCTGGACTGATTTAAGTGAAGTAGAGTAAATAGCCAGAATGTGTATATCAGCATTGAACCCTTTTGCAAGTTGAACAGCAAACGGAATCTTCTGACGGGTATCGGCTGAACTGTCAATAGGCAATACAATATTCCTGATCCCTTCGGGTTTTATCTGAAAATCATATCTTACGGTGATGACCGGACAAGGAGCATATGATACAATTCTGTATGCATTACTTCCAATCCAAAACTCTTCATACCCTGTAACACCATGTGTGCCTGCAATGATGAGTCCTGCATTTATTGATTTTGCCTGAGCGGCAATTTCCTGATATACTTTACCTCTTCTGAGCTTATATGAAAGTTTGCCGTGAACCAGAAGGTCTTTCCTGGTTTTTAAAATGTCTTCAAAATTCTTTACTGCTTCATCTTTATAAGGATTTACTTCGCCGTTAAAAGTATCGGGGGTTAACTGATTATTAACCCATACCATCATCAGGTTACTCTTTACATGGTTGGCGAAAGCAATCGCATAGTCAAGCGCATGCAGCGAACCGGCCGAAAAATCTATGGCTACAATAATGTCTTTCATGGCGTTAGCAGCTGAATGTTAATGAGGCTAAGTTATGAATAATTTCAATACAGCATCTTGTTAAAAGGATATCGCTTTACATGAATCGTGTATGCTTCATCATAAAGCTCCTGTTTTAGTTCCTCAATGTTGAATTTGTGCTTTGCCGAGATAAAAACAGCCGGTGTGTTGGCTTTGGCAATCCAGGTTTTCTTTAATTCTTCAAGCGGAATATTTGCATCTGTCCTTTCGGAAAGGTCACCTTCTTCTTTTTCTGTATGACTGTATGCATCGACTTTATTAAAGACCATCATTACAGGCTTTTCGGAAGCTTTTATGTCTAAAAGAGTTTGGTTAACAACCGCAATTTGTTCTTCAAAGTCAGGGTGCGAAATGTCAACAACATGTAAAAGAAGGTCAGCTTCCCTCACCTCATCAAGCGTTGATTTAAAGGATTCCACCAGCCCATGGGGTAATTTCCGTATAAATCCAACTGTATCAGTCAATAAGAATGGGAGGTTTTCTATCACTACTTTTCTGACAGTAGTATCGAGAGTGGCAAATAATTTATTTTCAGCAAACACTTCTGATTTGCTAAGCATATTCATGATAGTAGATTTTCCCACATTTGTGTAACCGATAAGGGCTACACGTACCATTTTTTCCCTTCCGCTACGCTGGGTTATTTTTTGCTTATCAATTATTTCAAGCTGTTTCTTTAAAAGTGTGATCCTATCGCGGATAATCCTTCGGTCGGTCTCAATTTCCTTTTCACCGGGACCTCTCATTCCAATTCCGCCCCTTTGTTTCTCGAGGTGAGTCCACATTCGTGAAAGACGTGGCAACAGATATTCATATTGGGCAAGTTCTACCTGTGTTTTTGCCGTAGTGGTCCGTGCTCTCCTGGCAAAGATGTCCAGTATGAGGTTGGTCCGGTCAAGTACCTTACACTCAAGTTCTCTTTCTATATTTCTGAGTTGAGACGATCCCAGTTCATCATCAAAGATAACTGTCACGATGTTTTCAGCCGTAATATATTGTTTTACCTCCTGAAGTTTCCCCGACCCTATAAAAGTGCGTGAATCAGGTTTGTCGAGCTTTTGCACAAACCTCTTGTCGGGAATTCCACCGGCTGTTTCAATAAGGAAAGCCAGTTCATTCATAGTTTCGTTTACCCTGGTTTCATTTTCCTTTCCGGTAATGAGTCCGACCAATACTGCCCGCTCAGGATATAATTTCGTTTCGATCATTAAGTACTTTTTGCTTATTACTTTTTCCTGTTTCCTTTTTTCTTTTTATTTATCCTTCTTCATTACATTTGTTTGAATCTGAATGCTTTCTTCATGGACCAGCCTTAGCAAATTAGCAAGAAATTTATGGTTGAGGCCTTGTTCCTCTCCCTTTGCCATTCTGTCGGCGAATAATTGCTTCCATCTCCGGAGTTGTAAGATAGTAATATTATGGGCGTATTTATAAAGTCCCATTTCTTCGGCAATTTTCATGCGGTCAGCAAGTAGCCTTATCATTTGGTCATCAATGCTATCGATGTCACTACGTAACTTTTGGAGGTCACGTTCCACTTCACCTGCGCCCTGTTCCCGTATAACAAGGCTTTCAATGACCTCCCTTAATTTTAACGGTGTAAGCTGCTGTCTTGCATCGGTGAGTGCATGCGGTGGGTCAATGTGTGTTTCAATCATAAGTCCCTGCATTTCAAGGTCCAGGGCTTGTTGTGAAACCTCCTGTATTAACGCCGGGTTACCACTTATATGGCTCGGGTCGCATAGCATAGGTAGTCCTGGCATAAGTCGCATCAGGTCAATTGCAATTTCCCACATAGGAGGATTGCGATACCCGCTTTTCCCTAGTTGTGAAAAACCACGATGCACTGCGGCGATTGTGTCATTCCCAGTTTTTTGGAACCTCTCAATAGCTCCAGCCCATAGTTTGATATCAGGATTGACCGGGTTCTTGATCAAAATTGGAATATTTATACCTGATAAAGCTTCTGCCAGTTCCTGGACAGAGAATGGATTTACAACAGTACGTGCTCCGATCCACAGAATATCTATACCTGCTTTAACAGCTTGTTCAACATGTTCGGGTTTTGCCACTTCAACAGTTGTCAAAAGGCCTGTTTCTTCCTTAACTTGTTTAAGCCATTGAAGTCCTTTTTTGCCAACTCCCTCAAAGCCGCCAGGGCGAGTCCTTGGTTTCCAGATACCGGACCTGAAGACCTTTACATTTGGAATGCCAGCAACGAGCCGTGCTGTTTCAAGTACCTGATTCTCGTTTTCAGCACTACACGGTCCAGCAATAACAAGGGGTTGTTTAAGATGTGGTATCCAACTTTGTAATGGTTTAAAGTCCATTTCTTTATTTTCTTGCAAAATTAGTAAAAGAGCTGAAAGGCCCGGGTTGTTTCTGAATAACACATTTTTCTTAACTTTGCTCCTTGAGAATGTAATTACTGTAATACAGGCTGTTATTAATTTTTTACTTGAAAATACGTAAATGGAATCGCTTAAGAGGATAAGAATTGCTGAGCTGCTTAAAAAATGGCAGACAATTGGTGCGGGCTCGATGGTAAACTTAAAGGGTTGGGTGCGAACGAAGAGAGGTAACAAAAGTGTGGCATTTATTGCACTTAACGACGGCTCGATTATACACAATATTCAAATAGTAGTTGACCTTGCTGGGTTTGATGAACAAACACTCAAGCTTGTAACTACCGGTGCCTGTATTTCAGTGAACGGAATTCTCGTTGAATCACCTGGTCAGGGCCAGGCAGTTGAGGTTCAGGCTAAAGAAATTGAAGTATATGGAACTGCTGATCCTGAAACATATCCTTTGCAGAAGAAAGGCCATACATTAGAGTTTTTGCGTGAGATTGCCCACTTGCGACCACGTACAAATACTTTTGGTGCCGTGCTGCGAATCAGGCATGCACTGGCTTTTGCTATACACAAATATTTTAACGATAACGGTTTCTATTATCTACATACACCTATAATCACTGGTTCTGATGCTGAAGGAGCGGGGGCAATGTTCCGCGTTTCAACGCTTGATGCCAAAAACCCTCCAATAAATGAAACCGGTGAAGTCGATTTTACCCAGGACTTCTTTGGTAAAGCTACCAACCTGACAGTTTCAGGACAACTTGAAGGTGAATTGGGCGCAATGGCACTGTCAAATATTTATACTTTCGGGCCAACTTTCCGCGCTGAGAACTCAAACACCCCGAGACACCTTGCTGAATTCTGGATGATAGAGCCTGAAATGGCCTTCTATGATATTAATGATAATATGGACCTTGCAGAGGATTTCCTCAAATCGCTGGTGAGCTATGCACTCGAAAATTGCATGGATGATTTGGAATTCCTGAATAAGATGTATGACAATGAATTAATTGACCGTTTAAAATTTGTTACAGCTAATCCATTCCAGCGTCTTGATTATACTGAAGCAATTGAAATTTTGAAAGCTTCGGGACAAAAATTTGAGTATCCGGTTGATTGGGGAACTGACTTGCAAAGTGAGCATGAGAGGTTTCTCGTTGAAAAGCATTTTAAAAAACCGGTTATACTTACCAATTACCCTATGTCGATTAAAGCTTTCTACATGAAGCAGAATGATGATGGAAAGACTGTTAGGGCAATGGATGTTCTTTTCCCAAGAATCGGCGAAATTGTTGGTGGCTCTCAGCGGGAAGAGAATCTTGAAAAACTCGAAAGAAGAATTAAAGAATTGGAAATACCTGATAAAGACATGTGGTGGTATCTGGATACACGTCGTTTTGGAACAGCACCACATAGTGGTTTCGGACTAGGCTTTGAAAGGTTAATATTATTTGTGACCGGTATGGCAAACATACGTGACGTTATTCCATTCCCGAGAACACCACAAAATGCTGAATTCTAGCAGACTAATTAAGTAAACAAAACGTTATAAGTATGCATTATACTGGTAGCACTATTTATCAATAAAGAAAAGGAATTTGCATGTTAAGTCAGAAGTTACAGCAGAAATTATTACAAAGGCTGTCACCGCAACAGATACTGTTGATGAAACTGCTGCAAATTCCGTCTATTGCCCTTGAGCAGCGTATCAAACAGGAAATTGAGGAAAATCCTGCTTTAGAAGATTTAAGCGATCCTGAGCTTTCAGGTGACAATGATGATATGGCTTCAGATATAGAAGCAGACCCTGTAGTTGAACTTGAAAAGGAAAGAGATGATTTTGACATCACCGATTACCTTGATGATGACGATATTCCTGCGTACAGATTAAATGCAGGCAACACTTCTCCCGACGAAGAGCACAGGGAGATTCCATATGCTTCGGGTGCAAGCTTCCATGAAATACTCATTTCACAACTGGGTCTAAGGATTCTTGACGAAAGGCAGTTTAAGATTGCCACTTATATCATAGGGAATATCGACGATTCAGGATACCTGAACAGGCAACTTTCAGCAATGGTTGATGATTTGGCTTTTACTCAGAATATTCTGACTGATGTTAAGGAACTTGATAACATTTTGGGTGTAGTTCAGGAATTTGATCCCCCGGGGGTTGGTGCTCGCGACCTGAGGGAGTGTCTTTTAATACAGCTTAAAAGAAAAGACCAGTCACCGGCAGTAGAACTGGCTATAGAACTGGTAAGTAATTTCTTTGATGAACTCACTAAAAAGCATTACGATAAAATCACCAAGAAGACAAAATCGACAGATGACGAGCTGCGTGATGCCATCAATGAAATATTAAAGCTTAATCCTAAGCCGGGTAATTCACTCGATGAAGATTTCAAGAGTAACCAGTATATAATGCCTGACTTCTTCATCTATAATCGTGATGAAGATCTGGAATTGCAATTGAATTCGCGTAATATGCCAGAATTGAGATTGAGCAGGAACTATGTGGATATGCTTGAAACATATGCTGAGAACAAGAGTAAGTCAAATAGTCAGCGTGAAGCTGTGATGTTTATCAAGCAAAAAATAGATTCAGCAAAATGGTTTATTGATGCCATAAAACAACGACAACATACATTGTATGTTACTATGCAGGCAATTATGGATTATCAGCGTGAGTATTTTCTTACAGGAGATGAGACCAAACTAAAGCCAATGATCCTAAAAGATATTGCTGAACTTGTGGGTCTTGATATTTCAACCATTTCAAGGGTCGCCAATTCAAAATATGCCCAAACCCCCTATGGTACTTTCCTCCTGAAGAGTTTTTTCTCTGAATCAATGCAGACTGATTCAGGTGAGGAGGTTTCAACACGTGAGATTAAGAAGATTCTGTCGGATTGCATTTCTGCCGAAGAAAAAGGCAAACCACTAACCGATGAACAATTAACTGATATCCTGAAAGAGAAAGGATACAACATTGCCCGCCGTACTGTGGCCAAATACAGGGAACAATTGAATATCCCCGTAGCCCGCCTCAGGAAAGAACTCTGATTCTCCTGCACCTTGACTATTGTCGTTTTTTTTCGTATATTTCGTAATATTTGGAATGCTTTACCTGGTAATTCTTAATAAAACGACACTATGGAAACAACTATCGAAAACATCAAAACTATAGCGCGTTTTCCCAATAATCGCGCTTTACTGCTGCAGGCAAGGCTACAGGCCGATGGTATAGATTGTTTTTTATCACATCAAAACCTGCTTCAGGCGGCAGTTTCAATGGGCGTTGAAATTAAGGTGCGTGAATCTGATATGGAACGCGCACTCAGAATGATTGAACTTTACAGGAAAGACTGGGGAAAAGAAAAAGAGAAATCAGTCAAATCACTTAAAAATGTTAGGCGTATACTGGTACCTGTTGATTTTTCTCATTCTTCATCTATCGCATTAAAGCTTGCTATTGAATTAGCTGATATGCTGAAAGCTGAGCTCAAGCTACTCCATGTTTATTTTAACCCGGTAATGGATGCAACCCTTTATGATGCAAGTCATTCATACCAGATAAACCTGACAAATTATCTTCACGAGATAGAGCAAAGTGCTCGTAAACAAATGGCCGATCTGGTTTTGGATGTAAAAGCACAGGCATCAAAAAGGAAAAATAAAATAAAAATCACTCATTCAATGGTCAACGGACTGGCTGCTGACGAGATACTTGCAGTGGCTAAAAAGTACCATCCGGGTTTAATTCTAATGGGTTCGAAGGGAATGGGTATGCAAAGTGAAGGAATGATGGGTAGTGTTACGCTTAAAGTTGCATCCAAATCAAGCATACCCGTTATTGCACTTCCTGAAAATTCAAAGTTAATTCCTGTCAGAAAACTTAGAAATATCATGTATGCTACCGATTTTGACAATTACGATGAGGTGGCTTTAAGTAAACTGATTAACCTGGTTCATCCGTTAAATGTAACAATCCACTGTGTTCATATAAGTATAGGTAAGGTAAAACCCTGGGAAAAAATTAAAATGGAAGCATTGAAGGATTTTATTTCAAGGGAGTATGGTGAAATTCCTTTTAAAACTAAAATCCTGGTCTGCGACACTATCCTCAACGGGATGGAAAGTTATATGCGTGATAATCCGGTAGATGTAATGGCTATTACTAATCATTCAAGGGGAATGCTTGATAGCCTGTTCACTCCCAACGTTACTAAGATGATTATGCAACGGATTAATAAGCCGTTGTTTATTTTCAAAGCAGGGGAGGATTTATAAAAGCAATGATGAATCATTGCTCTTCATTCAGTTAATACCGGGTTAAGCAATTAAAGCACCGGATAAAAAGCACTTTCCAAGTGTGTGACTTCAGCTTTGTCTCGTTGAAACAGTATAGAAATAATGTCAAAACGTACTTCCTGCTGAATTTGAAATCTTTCAGCATAGGCCTGAGCCGCTTTTATGAGTAATCGTTGTTTATTTTTATTAACGAATTCATAAGGTTCTCCAAAAATCCTTGATGTTCTTGTCTTTACTTCAACTATGATAAGGTATTCAGTGTTTAGGGCTATTATATCAACCTCTTCTTTCCCGAAATGCCAGTTTGTTTCAAGCACAGTAAAACCTTTGTCAGTAAGATATTTTAAGGCAACTTCCTCACCTTTATTGCCGACATCGTTATGTAAAGCCATAGCAGTTATGATTAGTTGGTTAATTTACCTGATCTTCCCCAGAAGAAGCGAATACAACACATAGAGTACTATGAAACCGCCAATAATAAAGGCCGCAGGTTTTAAAATCCTTTTAAGCGCTTTAAAACCTTTTTGCGGAAGGGGGTGATTGAACGACAAGCTTGAAGGTTCACCAGAAGTTAAGATGACATCTCTACCTAAGATAAGGGGAAAATTTTTTGATTGGTGCCCTGCTGGAATGTTAAAAACAACCGGGTAGTCATACTCTTTTACAGCATCAATTATTATTTCTTCAGCCGTTCTGCCAAAGGGTATTTCGTTATCTTTCATATCGGTAAAACCGCCAACAACCAGAGCTGCCAGGTTATCAAATTTTCCAGCTCTTTTTAATGATACCATCATCCTGTCAATATGATAAAGGTATTCATCAATATCTTCAATGAAAAGAATCTTACCGCTGGTTTGGCAATCTGATTTACTTCCAAGAAGACTGAATAGTATTGATAGGTTCCCTCCGATTATTGAACCTTTGGCAATTCCTTTCCTGTTAAGAGAGTGAGCATTAATGACGTACTCAGGGTTGCTGCCAAAAAGAACTGATCGTAACATTTCCATTGACTTCAGTGAATCTTCATTACCATTTTTGAAATTGACAGGCATTGTTGCATGAAGTGTTTCAATACCATAATTTTCCTGGATGTGAGAATGCAACACCGTTATGTCACTATAACCAATTAACCATTTAGGCGACTTTTGAAAGTTAGTAAAATCAATTTCATCAATGATTCTCACAGTGCCATAACCACCACGGGCAAAAATGATCGCTTTTATCCCAGCATCATCAAGAAGTTCCTGTAGTATTCCAGCGCGCTGTTTATCAGAACCGCCAAACTGATTCTCAGCGGCAAAGAGTCCTTCAGGTAAATGCACATTTAATCCCCAGGAATTGAAAAGATCGATGGCAGGTTGTAGTTCTTCAGCAGTTATTTTACGTGCGGAAGTGGCAATTGCTATTGTATCACCATTTTGGAGGAATGGAGGGGTTAGCATCTTTTTGGCTTATGACAGGCCAAAGGTAAAAGAAAAAAGGGAAGAAACCACTCTTCCCTTTTCATGCAACCTAACAACCAATCATGAATAAAACTTTGTCTTGAACATCCAGTAAGGCCTGTAAGAAGGTATATTATATTCTTTTACTTTTTGATACAACTTATCGTAGTAATCAACTAAATCATTTAATGATCCTGCTTTATACAGATCAATTAGTTCATTGTGTATTGAATCAGATAATTCAGGATATTGTTCCTCTATTATTCTTGCAAGCCTGACAATTTTTTCAATGTAATCTTCTCTGGTTGCCAGAAAAAGTCCACGATTGGTATTGCTGCGCATGATAATTTTATCCATCATCTGATTTGCATCTGACACTGATACAAAATTCGTACACAACGACTTCAAATTTGTTATACTTAATACATAAATTATTACATAATCTTACTACCCCTTCTTATAGCTTTTTTCGTATCTTTGATAGTAGACACTATTATAACAATCTAGATATGGAAAGTGCTTTAAATGAATCTGTTAAGGCCCCAGAAATTAAATCACTAAAAGGTACTGTAACAGAACAGAACCTTCTGAAATCATTTGCAGGTGAATCACAAGCTGCCCGTCGTTACCGCCTCTTTGCAAAGCAGGCGAGTGAAGATGGTTATGAACAAATTGCTGCTTTTTTTGAAGAAACAGCCAATCAGGAAGATATACACTCAAAGACTTTTTTTAAATTTCTTGAAGGTGGCATGGTTGAAATTACAGCATCATATCCGGCAGGGATGGTCAGTTCAACTGACATGAACCTGAAAGCTGCTGCAGAGGGTGAAAATGAAGAATATACTTTATTATATCCTCAGTTCGCTGCAGTTGCAGAAGCTGAAGGTTTTAAAAAAATTGCCAGTGTTTTCAAACTTATTGCACAGGTTGAAGCAGAACACGAAAAGCGATATCTGAAATTGCTTAAGAACCTCGAAGAAAATAAGGTTTTCCAAAAGGATGAAGAGGTGATTTGGGTTTGCCGTAAATGCGGGTATCACTATAAAGGCAAAAAGGCTTTAAAGAACTGCCCGGTATGCGACCATCCAATGGCTTATTTTGAAATGGAACAAATAAACTACTAATCCTGCAGATAGTTCACAACTTTTGCTTGATGGATTTAATAAATCTCAGCCATTCGTGGATCTTCCATAATGGCTTTTTTTAGTCTCTCCTTACAGTTGTATTTTTTTGTCTTTGCGTAGTTTTCTGAACTATAACCCATAGTTTCGGCAATCTCTTTTGAGCTGTACTTTTCAAGGGCTAAGAGAAGAATGCGCTGACAATCCTTTTCCATTGAATTGAAATGCTCACGATAAATGCTGTATCGTAACTGCTCTAATTCGGCCAGTTCATGACCGCTACCTTCAGGTATATCAATAATCTTCTCCAGTAATTCAAAATTATCAAGACCCTTGCGCTTAACTTTTAATCGTTGCATCCATAAGTTGCGACTGATAGAGTAGAGATAAGTAAGGAACGAGCAGGTGAGGTAAAATTCCTCTTTTTGAACATTCCTAAGGATAACTAAAAGTGATTCCTGAAAAACATCTTCGGCGTCTTCATCATTACCGGTATTCTTTTTAATTAAATATTTGATGGTGGGATAAAACTCCTTGTAGACATGTTTAATGATGAAATCACTATTAAGCCTCAGACCTTGAATAATTGCACTGTCGGAATAGTGTATCATCAATAGTTTATTTTAAAATAACAACAGCAATATTCTGCTACATAAACAGAAAAGCAAAATATCTAAGTTTTTGAGAGAATTTCAGAATATAAAGATATAAAATTATACGCTTGCTTATAAAAGACGCAAAGATATCCGATTCTTTTCTGTAAAATTTTGCAATTAACACTTTACAAGAAAAGTTTTTAACCAAACAACCGGGGGTACCCAAGGAAAGATTGGGATAAAGGATTTAAACATTCAATTGCCTGCAATAAATTGTTAAAATTGCAGTTTATTTCATTGTATTTAATTTAATTGATTAGTTTGACAAAATTAACCTGAAAATTGATGAGGCTTATAAGGAATTTTACTCTGCTGTTTTCCCTGATTTTTCTTTCTGCAGCGCCTGTTTTAGCACAGGAGATTGGTATTGGCTCATGGCGTGATCATCTGCCATACCGTGAAGTTTTGTCAGTTACCGAGTCAGGTTCACGTATTTATGCGGCTACACCTTATGCTATTTTTTATCTTGACCTGAATGATAACAGCTTAAACAGGGTCACAAAAATAAATGGGCTAAGTGATGTTGGCATCAGTGAAATCAAATACAATAAGAAATATAACACCCTGGTTATTGCATACTCTAATGCCAATATCGACCTTATAAAAGGTGACCGGGTGATCAATTTGTCGGATATAAAAAGAAAACCAATTTTAGGTGATAAGTCGATCAACAGTATTGTCTTTATTGATGACAAAGCATACCTGTCGTGCGGTTTTGGTGTTGTTGTTCTTGATATCGATAAGGAGCAATTCCCTGAGCCCATATATTACATAGGGCCTGAAGGTTCGTCAATTGAAGTGTATGATGTCACCTACAATCCTTCCGATTCATTAATCTACGCTGCTACTGAAACAGGTGTTTATTCTGCCAATTATTATAAGGCCAATCTGGCAAATTTTGCCGATTGGAGAAGGGAAATTGCACCAGCACTCCCTGGTGGTCCGTTTAACCAGATTGTGTCATTCAATAACAGGATATACACCAATAAGTCAGGCCCTAACTATGCAGACGACCATATGTTTGTTAAAGTAGATGGTACATGGCAGGCGTTTGAAACTTCAAATACATCTGACAGGTTTAATATGGATGTTTACCGTGACAAATTGCTGGTTTGTAATAATCTGGGGTTGGATATTTTCAGATCAGATGGGACCTTTCAGGACAGGATTTGGACATACAATCCAGGGTCGGTTAGCCCGCGTGATGCTCTTATGATTGAAGATAATGTTATTTGGGTAGGTGACGAGTATGAAGGACTTACCAAAGTGACGAACATATGGTCATCTGAACATTTTATTTTAAACGGTCCGGATTTTCCTGATGCATATAGCCTTGCTTCGGGTCAATCAGATGTTTGGGCTGTTCCCGGCGGCCGGACAAGTTCTTTTGAGCCTTTATACCGTCAGGTGCGTTTCGCCGGCTTTACTAATAATAACTGGATTACAATTGATGGAAAGCAGGATACTTTTTTAATTGATTACCGTGATGCAATTGCAGTTGCAGTTAACCCTGCTAACTCAAAAGATGTTTTTATTGGAACTATGGGATATGGTTTGCTTGAGTATATAGACGGTAAATTTGTAAACCATTATACTCCCGAAAACAGTTCTCTGCAACAACATATCCTCGCGCCTGGAAGGGTAGATGTTACCGGTTTAACATTTGACAGCGATAATAATTTGTGGGCTGTGAATTCATCAGCACCGTCAATTTTGTCAAGGCGTAATCCACAAGGCGAATGGAAATCATATGCACTTGGGTCGGTTGCTTCAGGTGTTGAAGTCGATAAAATTGCAATTGACCAGTCAGGACAAAAATGGATTCTAGGGCGCAATTTAAACTTGTACGTTTTTAACGATAATAACACGGATAACCCTTCAGATGACCAGACGAAAAAATTAACTTCTTCGGCAGGCAATGGAGCTATTCTGGGATCATTTGTTAAAAGTATTGCCGTTGATAGGGAAGGTCTTGTTTGGCTTGGCACCGATAAAGGAGTGGAGGTATTTTATTCGCCTCAAAATGTATTTTCAGGACAGAATTTCGATGCACAGCAGGTTCTCATAGAACAGGATGGTTATGGACAGTATTTATTAGAGACTGAAACCGTTACCGCTATTGCTGTTGATGGTTCAAACAGGAAATGGTTTGGTACTGACAGAGCGGGATTATTCCTGATGTCAGCCGATGGGACGAAAGAAATAGCTCATTTTACTGAAGAAAACAGTCCTTTGCTCTCAAATACTATTACCAGTTTGACTATTAATGAATCAGGGGAGCTTTTCATTGCTACACCAAAAGGTATAATTTCATACAGGTCAGAATCAGTAGAGCCAGAGCCGACTTTAGATAAAGTGGTTGTATTCCCTAATCCGGTTCGCAGTAATTTTACAGGAAATATTGCGATTAAAGGATTGGTTGAAAACAGTAACGTTAAAATTACAGATGTAGCTGGTAACCTTGTTTATTCAGTTGATGCTGAAGGCGGTCAGGTATTGTGGAATGGGTATAACTTCAGTGGTGAGAAAGCCAGGACAGGTGTTTATCTGGTTTTTATCAGCAACCAGGATGGTTCGGCTACCGAGGTTACAAAAATTATGATTATTAACTGATAATTATGCTTCAGGCAACCCGTGGATTGGTTTTTCATGTTTCACGGTATTCCGACAGTTCGGGAATTGCCAAAGTATTCACAGAAGACTCCGGGCTTCAGTCGGTTGTTGTTAAATCACTTTTCAGTAAAAAAGCAAAGATAAGACCGGCTCTGTTCGGACACTTGTCGCTCATTGACCTTGTTATTGATCAAAAGCCAGGCAGAACATTGAATTACGTGCGGGATGCCTCCCTTAACAAGGCATTCCCTGAGATATCCGATAATATCATCCGCAGTTCCATGCTGCTCTTTATCAATGAGGTGCTTTACAAAGCCGTAAAAGAAGAAGAAGCCAACCGCAACCTGTTTGATTTTATAGAACATACGCTCGATTCACTGAACAACACTTCCATCCCTGTTCAAATGTTCCACCTGTTGTTCCTCATCAGGTTATCAGATCATTTAGGGTTTGGCCCGGGAGGATCATTATCCCTTGATGGGGACTATTTTGATATGCTCACCGGAACCGTTGAAGAAAATAATCCATCCAATGCCTACATCATCAGCGGTGACTTGCTGGCACTGCTAAGAAAACTATCGCCACTCGACTATCCGGATCTCACCAATTTTACCGCCTCCAGAAAACTTGTGCTGGACCTGCTCAACAGGCTTCTCGACTATTACCGCATTCACCAGCCCGAAATGGCAGAACTGAAGTCGGTTAAGGTGTTGGGGGAGATTATGGGATAAGTAGAAGGTTGCTCATAAGAAGCGAAACAAGCTCAAAGGCTAAAGGCTAAAGTAAAAAGTAAAAAGTAGGTTTAAGGTCGTTCAATCTTATGAAGCCACGTAGTTCAAGTGGTTCAAGTGGTTCAAGTGGTTCAAATGGTTCAAGTGGTTCAAATAGTTCAAGTGTTGTCCCACTTGTCTGACCCGGTGGTCCCAGGAAAGGATAAAACCTACAAAAAACTGTAAAAAAATTTTACATTATGCCCTTAAAATGGTCTGATGTAAAATTATTTTACATGCTTATTAACCAGCCCTAAGTAAAGTTAAAATTGGATTTTTCATACAGAATCAACATCTTTGCTATAAGATATAAAAATATAACAAAAAAAATTCTTTAAAATTTTGCATTCACGCATTAGTCGCACTATATTTATATCCCTTTAATGCTCAAATATGATGAGCCGTTTGATGCAAATAATTATACCACTAATGTATGGAATTAAGATTCCGGTGATATTGTTATTGCAAATCGTTGTAATTCAATGCGATATCTTCATAGGGGGGGGTAAGAATCACAGAATCAATGCTGTAGCATTGATACCGAACCCCTCGTTCCAATCAGGTTATTTGAATAGGTTCCCTCCTTAGGTAATTTTGCTTACAGGTGCATAATAATCAAATTGATGTTTGACAATTTGAATTATTCCTTACTATAGTAAAGTAAAGCACCGGAGGAAAGCAAACGCCAATTATGAATTTTCACAAAAAAAGACTGTAAAATGAAAAAACTAATTATAA
The DNA here is from genome assembly GCA_035298745.1 of Lentimicrobium sp. GTDB lineage: Bacteria > Bacteroidota > Bacteroidia > Bacteroidales > Lentimicrobiaceae > Lentimicrobium. Next base: position 57,195 of record DATGXS010000075.1, read on the forward strand.
CCACTCTCATACTCCTGGCAGTGGCCGGAATCAACAACCTTAAGGCACAATGCTGGCATACTATCACAGTGAATTGGCTAGGTGATTGTGTATATCCTGATGATAAAACCGCTTATGTTGTGAATCTTAAAATTATAAATGAATGCACAACTCCAAGTCAAACAGTATATGACCAAACACAGGTTTTATCAACTAACAATACTGGTTACACTTTTTGTATTCAAAACCAACTTTGCACTAATGATCAGAAAGAGCCTTGTTTTAAAGTAATTGCTACTTGTGCAAGTTACTGCACCACTTTTTAGATTTAAACATTATGAAAGGAATATTTACTATACTGTGGCTTTTATTTAATCTCTCCCTTTTTGCACAGAAAGAAGCAAACATTTGGTATTTTGGATATAATGTCGGATTAGATTTTAATACAGGGGAACCTCAAGTTATGCCTACTTATAATAACGTTCACACAATGTTTGGTTCTGCTGTTATCAGTGATAGTTTAGGAAACCTACTATTCTATTCTGAAGGAAGAAAAGTATATAATCGGCAGCATAACATCATATCTAATGGTGACAACTTATTTGAAGATGATTATCTTGCAACCCAAAGAGTATTATTTGTAAAATTACCAGGATCAGAAAATATTTACTACCTTTTTTGTGTTGGGAGGGGAACTAATTCTTCTAACGGAGAATTTGGGTTGTGGTATTGCATAATTGATCTTTATCAGGATAATGGTTTAGGCAGAGTAATACAACAAAAAACCTTATTAAATGCAGCCTACGATGCTCAGGAGAAATTAACAGCCGTGATACATAAAGATCTTAAGAGCATCTGGATTATAACGCGCAAAACTATTGATGATAAATATGCAGCTTTTCTTTTATCATCCACTGGCCTTAATATTAATCCTGTTTTAAGTGATGCTCCACCATTCTATACTTATTCGTCTGATACACGTGGATATATGAAAGTCTCGTACAATAAAAAATATCTGTTATCTGGTTATGAAAATTCATACCCTCCATATGCTACTGAGATCTGCAAATTTAATGATGAAACGGGTGAAATCACCTATTTATATTATTTATTAAAAGAAGATGAGACGTTAACAAAATTGCATCCTTTTGGGATTGAGTATTCACCTGATTCCAAATTAGTTTATATTGCTTTCAGCAGACCAGGTGATGCACCTCTTGATGGAATAGATATCTATCAATATGATATGAGTAAAATAGAGGATCCAATTGCTTTCGCTCAATCGGCAATTCTTATTAATCCAGGATATCCTGACAGAGGCCCCGGAGTTGGACTACAATTAGCAACAGATGGTAAAATTTATTGCTCTTTTGTACCAGATGAACAACCAGAATACTATAAAATTAGTGTCATTCACAAACCATGGAAGCGCGGATTGGAATGCTCCTACCAAAGAGATGCGATTGATCTTGGAGCAAACCAGGTAAGATGGTGCTTTCCTAATTTCCTTCTCGACTACTTATTCCGATTCGAATGGGAAGGAACCTGCGAAGGAAAAGAAAATGGAGTTTTGTTTAAGCCCAACTTCAATCCAACACCCGATTCCATAAGATGGGTGTTCAGTGATCCGGATGCAGGTATTGACAGTGTTTCAACAGAATTTAGTCCAACCCATTATTTCACTCATGCCGGTGATTTTGAAGTGATTGTTGATGTGTGGTATCCTCCCACGCCAAATAACCCAATGGGGAGGTATGAGCATACCTCAAGGGTAATTACTGTGGAGGCTGCCCCTGAACCTGATCTTGGCAATGATATCGAAAAATGTGATGGTGTATCCACTCAACTTAATGCAGGCACGGAACCGGGTGCCTATTCATGGAGTACCGGTGCCTGGGGCCCTAACCTGAATAGTATCACAGTAGCTGATACAGGAACCTACTGGGTAAGGGTAAGAAACAATGCAGGTTGCTATGGCTCAGATACAACCAGGGTTACAATGTTTCCAAAACCTGTACTTGATACTACAAACCTTGTAATTTCACCCACCACCTGTGGCGGCTCAACAGGAGCCATCAGGGGATTGACAGTCACCGGCACTAACCCAATTACCGTTGAGTGGAGGGATGTGAATGGAAATGTGCTTGAAACAGGCTTTGATATTTACGATTTGCCGGTTAACAACTACTACTTCTATGCAACCGATGGAAATGGCTGCACAACAATGCTTGACCATTTTCAGATTAATGATGCCGGCGATATACTGATTGATACGGTTGAGTTCCAGCCTTCGTACTGCGGACTGAATAATGGTTCTATCACCATAACAGCAGTGAATGGACTGGATGATATGCTTGATTATTCGATTAACAATGGGACAAACTATGTGCATAACCAGTGGGAATTCAATAACCTCACGCCCAATTCCTACAACATAAAGGTGACCGACAGCAGTGGCTGCCAGGCAGTATGGCCTGAAACAATCATAATACAGGATCTTGCAGGCCCGGAGGTTACTCCTTCATTTACACCC
>DATGXS010000076.1:0-12397 GCA_035298745.1 Lentimicrobium sp.
TAAAACGGCATAGGACTATGCAGGCTTAAATATTATTGAGAAGAAACATACCCAACAGGGCAAAAATATAGTAAAGAAGTTGAATTTTGAATTGAAAGCCGTTAAGAACTATCCACTGTTTGAAGACACCTGAAGTCAAAACGAGAGTAAAAAGCCTGGCAGGAGCAGTATAGAAGACTGTTTCAACTAAAGCGCAGAAAACCGGAAGGCCGAAGCTTTGTCAGAGACAAAGCCAGGCCATAGAAGGTCAAGTTTGGATAGTTTAGGCTTTCAGTTCAAAATTTAGCCTAAATAGTCCAGCCGCAGCGCAAACAACCCACCCTCCTCGCAGAGAAAGCTCCCGACTTTTTCCTCTCTTTTTTGTTGTCCCTTAAAAAGATCCTATGGCCTTTATTGACTATTATCAGGTTCTTGGTATTGACAAATCTGCCGGGACAAAGGAAATTAAGGCAGCTTACCGGAAACTTGCCCGAAAATATCATCCCGACCTTAATCCGAATGATGCCGGGGCAAAAAAGAAATTTCAGGAAATTAATGAAGCGCACGAGGTGCTGAGTGACCCTGAAAAAAGGAAGAAATACGATAAATACGGCGAGGAGTGGAAACATGCCGATGAGTTTGAAAAAGCCGGTTATAGTGGTGCAGGCGGTGGTGCAGGAAGTGGTGCGGGCGGTGGTGCCAGGTGGTCACGGGGTGCATCTGCCGGTGGGAAATCGCCTTTCGGGGAGGGCGGATTTTATTCAGGCAGCTCGTTTGATGCAGGCGATTATTCTGAATTCTTTGAATCTTTATTTGCCGGACAGGAACGCAGGTCGCAACAGTCGAAATTCAGGGGAAATGATTATCAGGCGCAACTCCAGCTTCAGCTGGAAGATGTCCTGAAAACGGAAAAGAGAACGTTGACTGTCAATGGCAGAAATATCAGGATCACTATCCCGGCAGGGGTAAAAAACGGACAAACGATTAAAATTGCAGGTCATGGTGGAGCGGGCGTTAACGGGGGTCCGGCCGGAGATCTTTTTATAACATTTACTGTTGCCGACCATCCTGGAATCAGGCGATTGGAGAATGATCTTTACCAGACGGTTGAAATAGACCTTTTTACGGCTTTGCTGGGAGGTGAAATTACGGTTGATACGCTCCAGGGACAGGTGAAACTGAAGGTAAAACCCGGTACGCAAAACGGTACGAAGGTGAAACTTAAAGGAAAAGGCATGCCCGTTTATAAAGCGGAGGGTTCTGGTGATCTGATCATTACCTATCAGGTAAAACTTCCTGAGGATCTTACAGAGCAACAAAAGGCGCTTTTTGCCGAACTGTCGAAAACTTTTAAATAGTAACCTTATGAAAAATGACGAACTGGTTTCTGTTATTGAATTCTGTAAAAACCATCAGGCAGAGCTTTCATTTGTGAGCAGTTTAAAAGAGTCGGGACTGATTGATTTTGTGTTTATTGAAGGTCAGGCTTACATAAATATAAACCATCTGAGGCAACTCGAAACAATGATTAGTTTTCATTATGACCTGGAAATCAATCTTGAAGGAATAGAAACTATCATTGAGTTGCTAAACCGGATTAACGATCTGCAACACAGGTTGGCATATTTACAGGAGAAATTGAAGTTGCTGGAAGAGTAATTTCAATTTTTTTTCCGGCCGGGGACTGGTAAGTTCAGGAATCAGGGATTTATTTCATAAATTTGATACAACTAAATTTATGAAATATGTTTTCAACAGAGCACTTTCACCCAATGATCGTCCACTTTTCGGTTGCCCTGATTTTGATGGGGCTGGTTTTTGAGGTATCATCAGTCTTTTACAAAAATTACCGTTTTCTCACACTCGCGGCAGCATACCTGCTGGCATTCGGGGCACTGGCCTCTGTGGCTTCGTGGGCGACAGGCAAAATCTTTACTTCTGAAATGGAGGGGGCTGCCGGACAAATTATGGAAACACATGAATTGTTTGCTACCATTACCATGTGCATTAGCATTGCGGCGGCATTGCTTTATGTGTGGTACCTGGTAAAACCGCCGGCTGGCATAAACCTGCGCTGGGTTGTGTTTACCCTGTACATTATTGTAAGTGTTGCGGTTGGTGTTACAGGTTATTTCGGGGGGAGCCTGGTTTATGATTATATGATGCCTATATAGATAAAACTAATTTTAAATAACCGACTATGAAAAAAGTAATTTTTACCATTATTGTTGCGTCATTCATTATGGGATGCAACCGGGTAGCACCTGTAAAAACCATCGAGAACCTGAATGCTGCATTTATTGGCGAATCTACTGCCAGTGCCAGGTATGAGGCTTTTGCCAGAATAGCTGCTGATGCAGGAAACACTGCTGTTGCCGTTCTTTTTAAGGCAGCTTCAAAATCAGAGGCAATCCATGCAGGAAATCACAAGAAAGTACTGGAAGGCCTGGGACAAGTGGTTAAACCGGTAAATCCGGAAATCACGACTGCCGACGTACTGGCAAACCTGAACACCGCATTGTCGGGCGAATCGTATGAAGTAAGCACTATGTATCCCGGTTTTATTGCTTCCGCGAAAAATGAGAACGTAAAAAAAGCTGTTAAATCATTTAACTGGGCATTTGATACCGAGAAGAAACACCAGGTGTTTTATGCAGCAGCTATTAAGGCGATAACCGATTCAACTGAAACATCCCTCCCTGAAGGTTACGCCATTTGTCCTGTTTGCGGCAATACATACGATGTTTCTGCAATGGATGAAAAATGCGCTTTCTGCCAGACACCAAATAAGGAGTTTATCATAGTGAAATAGAGGAATCCACTATAAGACAGTGTTATCTGTGGAGTAAACAACTGTATCATTATCAGTGTTTTACTTCCACAGCTAAACACTATGTCACAAACTCTGCAAAAACTCATTATTTCAAATATTGCTATAGTTGCTTTTTTACTTGCTGAAACCGGGGTCTGTAATGGCCAGCAGATCATAAAGATACATGATCCGCTGCGGCAGACGAATGATTACCGTTATGTTTGGGGCAGAGGTGAAACTACCCTGATGCTGAATTCGCTCAAAGGGAATGAGTTATACCTGTATCTCAAATTCTCCCCTGAAATGACCTTCCCACTGTACCTCGTGCTCTTTTGTTATGAGAATAAGATGGCCGATGAGAACAGTAAGGTGGTGTTTGATTTCGCTGACGGCTCCTCCGTCACTATAAGGAACACCGGTAAACTAAATTTCAGCAGCATGTACCTGTTTGACCTGACCGGTGATAAGGATAAGTTCAGGAATGCAGAGGTTGAAAACGTTCACCTGATTGACGGCAAAGGAAAATCAACCGACAATTATTCATTTGTTGAACATTCTGATTACTTCATCAATTTCTTTTCGCTGCTGCAGAAAATGCAAAACAGCTACAAGTTAATGGCGGTTTCGGATACTATAAAATGAAGGAAAAAGGATTCCGCTTTGCTTCACTCAGACCGAAAAAATAAGTATGAAGTAAAAGTTTAGCGTTGATTAATAATCTCTTCTGCTTTTCTGATTGCGGTGATGTCAGTAATTATAGCAGCGAAGCCTTCAGGTTCCCAGGGGGAGATGGAGATCAGCAGGTTTTTGTTTAAGGGGGTGAAGACGGTTTCGAAGAGCATGTTTGTTTCTTCGTTGGCAACCTTCTTGTATTCTTTAACATTGAAGGGAACGGGGTTGTTTTCGATCTCGGTGCCCAGTTTACCCAGCAGGTTTATTTCAGGGGTGTTGGTGATACGCTCGAACTGCCGGTTGACGCTTACAATGCGGTAATTTACCGCCAGTCCTTCTTTATTATACACCAGTTTGTAAAGGCATACCCCTTCGTTCATATTTGAATAGAGGTTGCGGAAGATACGTTCACGTTCAATGAGGGCCTCTTCTGCATGCGCCTTCTGGCGGATTACCGATTGTTTTTCGATAGCCGCATTAATGGCAGGAACCAGTCGTGTCAGGTTTTCCTTGATTACATAATCGTCGGCGCCCGCCTTCATGCATTCAACGGCGATATCTTCATTCAAAGATCCGGTTACGAGCACAAAAGGGACCATGGGTGCCATGTCCTTTCGCATCAGCAGTGCCTGCATTCCATTGAAGGTGGGCAGATTATAGTCGGAGAGAATAAGCGAAGGCTTAAAATCATTGAAAGCATTCATATAATCCTTCCGGGTTTCAACCAGCCTGTATGAAAATTTCAAGCCATACTTTGCAAGATGACGTTTTATCAACTCTGCATCGTCAATATTATCTTCCACCAGCAAAATTCTCAATACTTCTTCCATTGAAATAAAACACAGCGTTGGAAGCAAGGTTCACTATGGAAGGGAATCCGGAATCTTGAATCCTGAATTTGGAATCTATCGTAACCCGTTGAAGATGACACTTTTTTCTTTTTCTTTGCAGCAGCAACAACAACCAACATGGATCCCTATAAAATGCTTGTCACGGAGTTCCTGACTGAGGACTTTGTGGAAAATTACGAGTACCATCGCTTGTGTGTGGACTCAATAAACCTGGAATTGCAGGGGCTTGACGTGCCTTTTGCCTACAAATATGACGAATACTGCAAGGAACTGCTCAACCGCTTTCTGATTGTTGTCGACAAATACTTTGAAACCCCCGAAACGGCAGAGGATTTCTTCGAGACTTATGAAGAAATCGTAAGCTCAACTTTACTGCAGATGAAGAATTCAAAGATCCCCGCCTACGGGGTGAGTGAGTGAGTGAGTGAGTGGGTGACAGAGATAAAAAAAAGGACGCATTGGGGTGCGTCCTTGGGGATTCATTTAATTACAAATTAATCGTTATCAGGTTCACCACTTCCCTGGGCAAGGGTGCGGGCCTTTTCGGCGCGTTCGCGTGAAGCGGTCATTCCCATACTTACAGCCTGTTCATAATGCATGCGGGCTTCATCATATTTGCCTTCTTTCATGCAGAAGTCGCCAAAACTGTCATGTGCATTGGCTTCATTGGGGCTGCAACGGAGGTAGTTGTTAAATGCATCTTTTGCCTTGGCCATATCGCCATGACTCATATAATAATAACCCAACTGGTTCCATGCCGGACCATGGTCGGGATTTTTCTCAACAGCTTTAAGTGCGTAGTTAAAGGCAGCTATTGAATCGTTAAGGATATTCCGTGAAATTCCCATTGCAAATTCATACGATTGGATTGCATCGGGATATGTGGATACCATTTCATCAAGATTTGCTTTGATAACGTCCAATTTATTATCATTCAGGTTAACGAGCACCTGGCGAACGATCTTCTCAGGCCCGGTTAGGTTATCCTGTGAAATTTCTAGGGCTTTCTTCAGGTTCTCGCTCGATTTGCTCTTATCATCATTGAACTCAACAAGCGCAATGTTTGCGTGTGCAAGGAAAAAATCGGGGTCAGCTTTTACAGCCTCTGCAATTTTTTCACGGTACTGATCGATCCGTGCATTCCACAGCCGGTCGACTGCCTGTTTGAAGCTTGCTTTTGCTTCTTCTGATTTGGTCGACAAAGGCCATACCTTGTCGTTTTGCGCTGAAGCGGAAATGCTAATAGCCATAATCGCCAGCAGTAAGAGAGTTTTGAGTCTGTCTTTCATTTTATAAGAGAAGTTTAGTTATTTAATTATCAACAGTTAAGGAGGGAAATTGATTATGGGGAGTGAGAGAAGGAGAAAAGGAAAAAGTGAGTTAGGTATTAAATGAAGGGCTTTAATTAAGGCAAAAGGAACACGTCGATTCCGCTTTGCTTCACTCTGTGACCGGAGGTAAAAGTGAGTTAGGGCTTACTAAGGTAAAAGGAAAAAGGTAAAAAGAAAAAAGTGAGTTAGTGCTTAAATCAGGAACCCATCAGGCAACTAGTACTTTGTCGCTTCGTTTTTCGGGGATGAAACCTCCTATGACCTGAAATGATTTGTCGTTGCTGCATGGGATTTCCCTCATGGAAAAATCGCTTATATCAGATTCTATCGGTCCCATTCTGATCCATTCAACATATTGGTGAACGCTGGAGGCCTCTCCTTCAACCTCTATTAAAAGGTCGTGCTCTAAATAAACGGCAATACCGGTTAGGTTCAGGCTTTTTCCCAATTCATAGGCATAGGTCCTGAAGCCACATGCTTGAATGTTCATGCCGGAAATGGTGATTTGAAAACGTATATTCATCGTTGGGGGGAGTTGGGGGGTAATTAGTGTTAGCAAATTATTCCTTGCCTAAAACTAACAACCTTTATCCGATAAAAGGCTGACGTTTGATAAACGGATGCCTACGTTTGCACAACGAATAGCTACGTTTATCCTGAGTAACCGTTTTTTGACTGAAATTTTCACCAATTACCTCAGGCAATACAGCAACCTAATGCCTGAAGGATTGTTGCTCTGATATACCACTTATATCGTTAATTTTTACGGTATGAGCAATAAGGTTCATTTTCTCCGCCAACTTTCGCTAACTCAAATATACCAGGCAATCTAAAACGCGACACTATGAAATTCTCTACTACTCTTTTTTTATTGGTTTTTATTTGGGTAAAACCCTCGTCTGCCCAGTGGCTGCAAACCAACGGCCCGTTTGGCGGAGGGGTGGTCACCACAATCATCAGCGACTCGTCGGGCACTATATATGCATCTACAGGCTGGTCGGGGTACTTTAAATCTGCCGATAACGGTATTTCATGGTCGCCCATTAATGATGGCCTGTTATGGCCTTCAGGCGATATAGCTGTTTCGCCGCAAGGGGTTCTGTTTGCAGAAGACCAGCAGATCATACGGTCGTTTGACCAGGGTGAAACCTGGGAGCCCTGTGATAACGGTCAGGGCCGGAAACCTGTATCAATTGCCTGCAACTCGCTGGGTTATGTTTATGCAGCCTACAATACCAGCACCGAAGGCGAAGCGGGATTGTTTGTTTCAGAAGATAATGGCGACACATGGAACCAGATACCGGTGGAGTTTTATACCTATATGGAGTCAATTGTGGTTTCAGTAAATCAGGCTGACCATATTTTTTTAGGTGGCCCCGAAACACTGCTTCGCTCGACCGATATGGGTGTTTCATGGACCAACATCACGCCGCAGGAAGGATATGCAACCATTACCAATGTATGTTTTGATTCAGCGGATGTGGTTTATGCCTGTTCAGCTAATGATGGAGGGTTATTCAAATCACATGATAACGGCGATATTTGGGCACATATCCTTACTGAAGGAACCAATTGTGTTGCCGCACAGGGCAACCTCCTGTATGCTGCTACCGGATGGGGTATGCGCCGGTCGACCGATGGCGGAATGACATGGGATTCGGTTTCAACCGGATTGCCTGATGAAGCTGTTTACTCCGCTATGTTATTTGATGATGGTACAATACTAATCGGGACAAGAGGAGCATACCGGTCAGAAAACAATGGTAACACATGGGTTTTTTCCTCTGATGGCATGATTGCCGGCGACGTGCATGAAGTGACCATCAATGACGAAGGGACTGTTTTTGCTGTTTCAGATAAGGTATGGCGAACAGTAGATGATGGACAGAATTGGGTAAGTATTTCAGATAATTTGGATATCACAGAAGTGATTGAAATGGAAACAGACATGGCCGGCCAGTTATACCTGCTGGTAAATCCATATGATACAAGACTTTATAAGAGCGCCGACGATGGTGACAGCTGGATCCAGCTGACCCTTCCCGACCAGGGCTTTAGTGATATTGATTTTCAACCTTCGGGGGATTTGTATGCAGCCAGTAATTACAATGGCGGATTGTACAGGTCAACTGACGGAGGCATAAGCTGGAGCCTGGCCGGTTTCCCGAATACGGGGTTTCAATCGGTTTACATTGATCCGCAGGGAGTTATGCTGGTTTGCGACGAGAACAACCCGGCTACCATTTACCGTTCGGATGATAATGGCAATTCATGGGCGCCTGTTTATACTATTAATACATACGGGTATGCCGGGGTGACTGATTATGCAACCGATGGCATGGGGTTCATTTATATGGCAACCTATTTCGATTTACTGCGCTCAGATGATGAAGGGCTAACCTGGGATGTAATGAGTTCGGGTACTCACTATTCATCAATAACTGCAAATCAGTTTGATACCCTGTATGCCACCACCATGGACGGGATATGGCAATCGCCCGACCAGGGACTAACATGGAGTTTATTCAACGATGGATTGCCCACATGGGGATGGCCTGAAACCATTGCTTTTTCAGCAGTCGACGGCACATTGTATGCAGGCTGGCACGGTCAGGGTGTTTGGAGTTACGGAAGTCATTCAGTGGATGTTAAGCAACCCGAATTTGCTGATAACAGGCATGCTGTCCGCTTGTTCCCGAATCCGTCAACCGGCACTGTTGTCATAACCATCAATGGCACACCACCGCAAACACCCCTTAAAATCTTCACCCCCGACGGTCGCCTTATTACTACTGTCACGGCCCGTGAAGATGGCAGCGCAGATATTTCATCCCTGAAAACCGGGTTGTATATTGTCAATAGTGGCGAATATAGTGGGAAGATGGTTAAGAAATAGTAATCTCAAATTACTAATTACAAGCCGGGAACAGGGAACCGATTATAAATTATACATTTTGGTTTTAAATTTCGCGAGATTGGCGGGGTTTTGGAACCAGTTAATGGTTTCGCTGAGGCCCTGTTCTAAAGAATAGGCAGGTTTCCAGCTGGTGAGTGAACATATGAGGGTATTGTCGCCCAGTAGCCTGAACACTTCTGAGTTGGCCGGACGAAGGCGTTCTTCGTCGGTGATAAACCTGACATTGCTGTTCATAATCTTCTTCACAAGCTCAAGGGTATCGCGCATGGAGATTTCGGTCATAGTGGCAATATTCACCTCACGGCCAATAGTTTCATCACATTGGGCAAGGGCAAGGAACCCACGGGCAGTGTCTTTTACATAATTGAAATCGCGGGTAGGGGTGAGGTCGCCCAGTTTGATTTCCTCCATCCCCGATGCAATCTGTGAAATAATAGTAGGTATTATGGCGCGTGCAGATTGGCGTGGACCGTAAGTATTGAATGGCCGGGCAATGGTAACAGGCAGGTTGAATGCATTATAGAAACTCATCGCAATGGCATCAGCGGCTATTTTAGTAGCAGAGTATGGACTTTGGGGTTGTTTGGGATGTTTCTCATCAATGGGAACGTACATTGCGGTGCCATATACTTCTGAAGTTGAGGTAACAATCACCCTCACTCCGCCAACCTCTTTCGCTGCCTGGCAAACATTCAGCGTCCCCTTGATATTTGTATCCACGTAACTGTCTGGTGCATGGTACGAGTATGGGATCGCAATAAGCGCTGCCAGGTGGAAGATGATATCGCAATCGTGTACAATTTTCTTAACAAAGTACGGGTCACGGATATCGCCCGTCACAACCTCAAGGTTATCATGTGCCGTAATATCTTCGAGCCACCCCCAGTTGTTGAAGGAGTTGTACTGGGCAAGAGCCCGAACACTATAGCCGTGTTCAAGTAACAATTCGCAAAGATGTGAGCCAATGAAGCCGTCGGCCCCGGTGATTAGAGCTTTCATTTTTTTTTGTCAAAGATAGGGTTAAAGGGGGAAAGTCAAAAGGAAAAAGGAAAAAGTGGTTAGGTCCTCCTCACGCCCTCCTATCCAATTCCTCATAAATTGAATTGTTACTCAAAAACTCCGGGATGAGGTCTTTTATGCGGGCAACGAGGTTCATGCTGTCAAGCCTGTCTTTGGCAATTTCCTGAATAACAGAAAGGTAATTCATAACATCCTCAAACGGGTAGGTGCTTGTTTGGGCTATAAATATCTTTGGGTGATGGGTTTTTTGTCCGGTTTCGCGGTCATAAAGCAGTTCCTCATAAAGCTTCTCTCCCGGCCTCAACCCGGTATACACAATCTTGATGTCTTTTTCAGGTACCAGTCCGCTCAACCGGATCATATTCCTTGCCAGCTCGGCAATTTTAACAGGCTTGCCCATGTCAAACATGAGTATTTCACCGCCATTGCCCAGTGCCCCAGCTTCAAGGACAAGCTGACAAGCTTCGGGGATAGTCATAAAGTACCTCGTAATATCAGGATGGGTAACGGTAACCGGTCCCCCGGCCTTTATTTGTTTTTCGAAAACAGGAATCACGGAGCCATTGCTACCTAGCACATTTCCAAAACGGGTTGTTATAAACTCCGTAACCGGGAGCAGTCCTGATTCAGCATTCATGGAATGAAGCAGCTTGTTAAGGCTCTGAATATAGATTTCTGCAGCGCGTTTGGTTGCGCCCATCACATTGGTAGGATTTACGGCCTTATCGGTAGAGATCATCACAAACTTTTCGCAATGGTACTTAGCGGCAAGGTCAGCCAGTGTCTTAGTGCCAAAGATATTTACCCTCACTGCTTCAAACGGGTTACGTTCCATCATTGGCACATGTTTGTACGCAGCTGCATGAAAAACCACATGGGGGCGTTGTTCGGCAAAGATCTGCTCCATGGTGACCGGGTCGCCGATATTGGCTATGATAAACTCCATACCCTCCATTACGGCTTTCATTTCGGGGGATGGGCTGGCGGCGGAATAATCCTTAAGGCCATTTTCAAGATGGAACATTGGTGTTTCGCCCTGATCAATAACAATCAGTTTAGCAGGCCTGAACCTGAACAACTGCCTGACCAGTTCACTCCCTATACTTCCTGCAGCGCCCGTTACCAGTATGCGTTTTCCTTCAATTTGCCTGGAAACATGCTCGTTTCTCAACTTAATCTCTGATCGCTGAAGTAATTCAGAAATTTTTACCGGATTTATCTGCTTTAGTGAAAGCTGTCCGTTTATCCAGTTATCAACCGGAGGGACTTCCTTCACCTGGAGGTTGGTAAGCCTGAGGACTTCTTCAACAAGGTCGCGACGCTTTTCCTGGTCAATATTATGTATGGCCATGATAATCTGCTTAATGCCATGGTCTTTCAGGAATTTGGGATTAAGCACACCGGTTGAATAGACATAAATTCCTTCGATGGTTTTACCAATCTTTCCGGGATTATTGTCAACAAAGCCTGCCACACGGGTTATGCAGCTCAGATCAGCATGAAGTACATTCTTTGTAATAATTCCTGCTGACCCTGCCCCATATATCAGTACACGGGTTACTTCGCCGCCCGATTTAAGCCAGTAATAGAATAGTCTGACCGCAAAACGTGTTAAAATGACAATGACGGTTGAAAGAATGAAGAAAATGATGATTACCGAATGGGGAATCCTGAATACAGGAATATGAAAGTAGAATTCCAGGATATTTAATAGGATCAATAAACATGTAACAATGAAATTGGCTTTGAAAATCAATATTACATCATTCAGACTGGTATGCCTGATAATACTCTTGTTAAGACCACAGGCGTAATGCACCACGAGGGTGATTGCCGTAAGAGAGACCATGTTTGAATACATGCCCTGCAGCAGATGATCAGGTAACTGAAAATTGTACCGTAGCGTATAAGCGGCTGCAAGGGCAAAAAGAACCAATAAAAGGTCTTTAAAAAGAATCAACCAGCCGGGAATAAAATAATCAGATTTGAGAAGCAGGAATTTTTTAATCCTATCCATTCTTCCTACAACCTAGAAGTTTCTGAAGCCTTCAGGACTTCAAATTTGCCTGTGAGAAAATCTTCTATCCTTTGATACCGTTCAGGATGATAAACATCCTGGCATTCATGAAGATCAGTTTTAAAATTGCCTGATGCAATATAATTCTCAAGCAGTTTGATCGTATACCGGTATTCTTTTCTCCTAAAATAACTGTCGAGCGCCTTTCCCAGGTTTTCAATAACGTCCCTGCTATCATCCACCGGTGGCATATTTTCAAGATCTGATCTAAGATCACTGAGCATTGATTTTGCTATTTCGCCCTTATTCTCCAAATGGCTGTACCTGTCAAAAACTTCCTGTAAAAATTGCACCATGCTTCCCTTTTCTCTTTCTTTTAATTTATTCCCGAAGGTAGCAGATATTAAAGTTCAGAAGCCTTTTGTCTGATAAATGAAACCGTACGTTTGGAAGATGAATCCATACGTTCACACAATCTCCAAAATTTATGCGCTTTAAAGTTAGTCTCCAGTCACCAATCACCATTCACCAATCACCATTCACCAATTACTAGTCACTAGTCACCAGTCACTAGCGTTGCGTTGTTGAAAAAAAAAGTTCTTTGAAATCCTTAGTAATTCAGTCTTTCAGAAGGTTTTTTGGTTTAAACGATTTGAATTAGTTTTGAGTTTATTCAAAACTAAGCCATATGAATCAGGGTAAGTACGTTTTTGCTCAAATCTTTGACTTCATTTCACATTATGAATTTCTTAAATGTGTTAACAAATACAAGGGTGACTATAAATCGCACGGATTTAC
>DATGXS010000077.1:0-86006 GCA_035298745.1 Lentimicrobium sp.
TGGTGGTTCTTTATTTACTACAATACGAACACCCCCGCTGGGGGTTATTTTAAAGGAAAAAGTAAAAAGGAATGCTTCGATTGCGCTGCACTTCACTCAGCAATCGAAGGAAAAAGTGGGTTCCCGGTTCAGTTAAATGCATTTGAGATTTGAGATTTGAGATTTGAGATTAATCAATCCCCCAATTTTGAATTTTGAATTTTGAATCTTTAACGGCATAGGACTATGCAGGCTTAATTACAATTGAGAAGATAAGTACCCAACAGGGTAAGAGCATTATTGAAAAGATGAATTTTGGCGGTGGAGCTGTTAAAAAATATTTACTGTTCGAAGACACCTGAAGGAGAAAAGACAAGTAACTGCCCGGGCAGGAGGAGCATATAAGACCGTTCACACTAAATCATAGATAACTGGAAGGCCAATGCATTGTCAAGACAATGCCAGGGCATAAGAAGGTCAAGTTTAAATATTTTAGGCTTCAGAACCAAAATTTAGCCGGAATAGTCCAGCCGCGGCCTTTTTTTGGTTCTTTTGTTCCCCTGAGCGCGAAGCAGTCGAAGGGTTGTGGCTGTAGACAAAAAAGAACAAAAGGAAAATAGAAGTTCCCCGCTTGGATTAAGCGGGAAAAACCTATTTCACTCCCTCACTTGGTTATACTAATCTTTTCCTTATATTTGTTTTGTATCTTAAATTCTCCATATGAAGAGTATCTTTATCGCTACTATACTGGTTATTAACTTCCTACATGTTTCTCTTGCACAGCAGTGGAAAGGGTTTGACGATGAATTTGGTTGTAACTATACCTGGAAGCAGTCGACTTACGGTGCTAACATGGGTGTCAACTCTATGTATTCAGGTGACATTGATAACGATGGGGTATGTGAAATGATTTTCAGTGCTACTACTTCAGGCTGGGATGAAACCACTTTATGGTATGTGCTTGAGCATAATAGCATTACCGGTAATTACGACCAGGTTTTTATAAGCCACACAGGTTCTTATGAGGCAGAAATATCAGTCATTGAGGTGTTTGATGGCGACAATGATGGTGATCCGGAAGTTGTGGTGGGTTATGAAAACGGTACAATTGAATTCTGGAATGCACTGACTTTTGAATTGGAAAGAACAATTACCGTTATCGAGGAGCCGTATTATTATAATGATATACTGTCCACACTTACAGCTGATGCAGATAATGATGGCGCTAAAGAGTTTGTTTGTGGTACGAGAAATAAAACATTTCTCTATAGCCTGCCTTCATTTGAGTTGAACAGAATTATTGACAGAGGGGCACCTATGCTCAAATGTGCAAATGTTAATAATGATCCATATACGGAGATGGTATTTTCTGATGGAATGATTTCCAGACTTACTTCCGAAAGTGATGAGTTGGTTGAAGTAAAACAACTTATTCCAACAACAAATGAGTACTGGCAGAAACTGGAACTAAAAGACTTTAATAATGACCAGACGCCCGACATTGTGCTGACTAGTGGAAAAGAACTGTGGGTTATTCAGGGTAAGAGTTGTACAACTAAATTTATCTACACTTTTGAATATGAAATAAATGCTATCGCAGTTGCTGACGGTGATGGTGATGGACAAATGGAAATAATTGCAGCAGAATACCAAGAGGGTGAGATGAAGTGTTTTGAGATAGACGGGACAGAAGTGTGGACAGTTAATAATCATGGTGATGCAGTTTCGGGAATAACCGGTGGTGACCTTGATAACGACGGGTCTCCTGAACTTCTGTGGGGTACAGGATATGGAGTCACCGATGATGATTTTATTCATGTTTGCGCTGTTCCCGGTCTGGCAGAAGAATGGAAAAGTACCGTTTATTCGTTACCATATACTGCCGTTGAAGTGGGTGATGTGGATAACGATGGAAGTCAGGAGATTGTAACTATTGAAGCTGATGAAGGTTATATGTCAATTTTTGATGCAAACACCAGGCAAATTGAATGGAGAATTCGCGGTCTTGGCAGGAATGCATATGACCTTAAGCTTTTTGACATTGACAAGGATGGTTTGCTGGAAATAATAGTTTGCGGACAAACTCTCAGGGTCTATAATGGGATAACCCACGAATTGGAGCCTGATTTTCCACCTTTTGGTGTGTTCGATTCATGGGAATACAGATGGTTTGAAATAGCTGATATTGACAATAATGGTACTTACGAATATATCATTTCAAATGGATACAGTATAAGGATCATGGATCCGACAGATGGTGGTATATTATGGGATAGCAGCGATAAAAGCGGACAGATATCTTACGATTTTGCAGTTGGAAATATTGATAATGATCAGGAACTGGAAATAGTCAGCCACAATTCAAGTCTTGAGATAAACATCTATGATGTTCCTAACAATCATCAAAATACCATTGCCGTGCCTAAAAACTCTACAATATGTATGTACGATTATAACAAGGACGGAATACTTGAAGTTATGTGTTGCGAACCTGATGGTAAACTTGGTTATTACGATGGAATAAACTTTGGGTATACCCAGTTACCCTACATGCTGAAGCCAAATGTTACTCATATGCGTTTTTTTGAATACCCAAGGGCTGCGGGTCCTGTAGTTGCATTCGTTTATGATTCAAAATTCTGTTGCAGTGATAATACCGGCAGGTTTAGCCGTGAATGGTTAATTGGTGATGACACTGCTGACGAAATAGACATAACCGATTATAATTTAGATGGTTATCAGGAACTCTTTGTGTTGGCTAATACCATGATTACAGAAGTTGACCTCAGTTGCTTTCTTCCTGTTGCGATTCCTGAAAAAGAAGAAATTCAAAGGATCTCCATTTATCCCAATCCGGCTTCTGATTTTATTATTGCAGAACTTGATGAAGATGTTGATGCAGCGCAATCAGCTACACTGTTTGACATGAGGGGTATAATGGTGCAGTCTGTCCCTGTTTCAGGAAACAGAACTTTGGTGGTTTGCAATATGCTTCCTCCGGGGATTTATGTCTTAAAAATAGGAGAATTGGCAGCGAGGGTTGTGGTGAAGTAAACAGAATTGATGATCAGGTACATATATAAAAATATAACGAATGAACAAGACTATACTTATTTTATTTGCGGTGATGGCTTTGCATGTTTTTTCAGAGGCACAGGAAATTACAATGCCTGCCTGTCAGCCGGTTTGGAAATATGCGATGACAGGTTCAGAAATTGGATTAAATTCATTGCAGTACTTTGATTATGATGGTGATGGATTACTGGAACTGGTAGTTGGAACTCACTCAGGAGCTAACTATAAGTGCAGTTATTGGTATAAAGTTGAGTATGATCCTTTAACCATGAGTTTTAACCAGGTTTGGGTCAGTCCTTATTATCAATATGATAATTATGGCCCAACAGTTATTGAATCGTTTGATGCCGACAATGATGGATTGCCTGAGATCGTTGTAGGGTATTCCAATTCACTGGTAGATATTATTGATCCGGTTACCATGGTCACAGAAGCTTCCTTTAAAATACCATCATGGGATGAAGAGGTTATTTACAGGATCATCAGGGCCGATGCTGATAACGATGGTGAAGAAGAGATAGTTTGTTGTACAACAAATGCAACCTATCTCATGCACCCGGGATCGTACACCTCTGATTTAAAGATATGGTATGGGGCAAAAGATATGAGATGTGGAAATGTTGACAGTGTTGCCGGCCTTGAACTGGTTTACGGGAATGGGAGCGTGGTTAATATAACGAACGGACAACCTCAACAGCTATGGGATTTTACAACAATTGCCGATACATACAGGAAACCAATTAGATTATTTGACCTGGATACTGACGGTATAATGGAGATATTTTACCTGAATGACGGCGACCTTATAATTTATGATGCAGTGCATAAGCAGGAAAGGTTGAGGATATTACATCAATACGATGAGATATCAGACGTGCTGGTGGCTGATACTTATACAGGAAACGGCCGGGAAATTATTCTTGGCAGGGGTAATGGTATTACATTCCACAACCTGGAAGGAGAATTGGTAAGGGAATATAAAAACTACAATCAGTCAGGTGCTAATGGCATTTTCATTAATGATATTGACAAAGATGGTGACAAGGACCTGATCTTTGCTTCCGGTGGCGGATCAAGTACTTCCGACAAGTTTACTATTTGCAATCTTCAGTTGAATGAGCTGTTGTATGAAAGCCCTATTCTTGAAGGTCCGGTTTGGGGGTTTAAAATTGCTGATACGGATAATGATGGAAGGAATGAATTCGTATTCCTTAATAATGATTATAATACCATTATGACATGTTTAGATCCTGCAGAGAGAAAAGTCAAATGGCAGGGAGCAATGCCTGGCATGGACAACTATTATACAGGAGTAGACGCATACGATATTTCTGACTTTGACAATGATGGTGATAATGAAATTGTACATCTTTCTGATCACTGGGAAACAAAAGTTACGGTAATTAATGCCCGTACGCATGAAATTGAATGGGTTAATTCATTTCCTGATGCTGATGATTACAGGATGAACAGCATAATGATAAAAGATGCTGACCAGGATGGTATGCAGGAGTTTATTACAGGCAATGCAAATCATATCTACTTTGTAAACCCGGTTGATTTTTCAATTGAGTGGTCTTCGCCCGAAGAATGGACTTCAGAATATTATGGATCGGGTACTTCATTTAAAATTGCCAATACTGATACAGATCCTAATCTTGAACTGGTCTGGCTGACTGATGGTAAGATGCTGGTTGTTGATTGCTACAACAAACAATTGGAATTGGAGGTAGATAATATCAGGGCTTTTACCTTGTTTGACCTTGATAAAGATGGAATTTCTGAAATTTTCTATTCTGGTTATATTGACTGGCAGGGAAGTGAATTGGGGTACATAAACGGAATTACAGGGGAAAAGACTGTATTTTCAGACCAGTATTATTCTGATATTGCTGTTTTTGATGTGCCCGGTCGTACAACACCTGTGGTAGCAGGATTTTCGTATGGAAATCTTTATTTTTTAACAATAGATGGCAGGAGTATTACTGAACCACTGGCAATAACCGGTAATGTTTACTATAACAATCACAATCAACTATGCATTACTGATTATGATAATAACGGGGTGAATGAGCTGTTTGTGCAAACAAATGAAACTCTTAATGAAATTGATCTTTCATGCTATTCTCCTTTATGGCTGGATGAACCTGAAGACCTGACAAATCAGTCCATAGAACTCTATCCAAATCCTGCGGGGGGAACAATTTTTTTCAAAACAGTCCCGCGAGGTGAAGCCACAGTATACAATTCACAAGGCAGTGAGGTAATGAGAATACCTGCCGGAACAAGATCGGCAGATGTTAGTAATCTTTGCAGTGGCTTGTACCTTTTAAAGGTAGTAGCAGTAAATCAGCAATTAGTCACCAAATTTATCAAGCGTTAACCATGAGGAATTTATACTTTTTAATTGTCATGTTCCTCTGCTGGGCAGTATCATTGACAGCACAGAATTCTATCATAAACAAAAGTGATTTGCCGGATGGCTCAAGGGAACAAACCTGTTCAGGTAACTTAAGGCAACTTTTGTCGGCCTCCATGGGCAGGGTTGGCGATATTGATAACGATGGTAAGAATGAGATCATTTGCTGGTCGCAGACCGGAAACTATGATTATGTTGCCATTTACTGGTATGTTTATCAGTATAATGAGACATCACAAAATTATGAGGTTGAATATATAAGCGACCTCATTGCTGGTACCAGGGTTTTGCATGTTTCACTCATTGACCTTGATTCAGATGGAACTATTGAAATCGTTATGGAGTTGGAGAATAAAGGCATTGATGTTATTGATGGAGTGACCAAAGAAAGAAAGTACAACTTCAGGATTAAGTATCCGAATTCTTCAGGGACCATTAATGTCAAGAAAATACTGAAAGTGGACGCTGATAATGATGGCATTACAGAAATATTACTGGTAAGTGATAACTATTGCGGCCTATACCTTCCATCAGCTACCGGATTGAACCTTAAATCATTCTTCCCCATTGGCGGTAGCGATGCAAGGGTTGGAAATGTTGACAACAATCCGGACAACGAGTTAGTATTAGTTGACAGGGTTTTCAGGATCACCGGCAATGATTATGAATTATTGTGGACAATTCCCGATTCATGGAGTTACAGCAAAACCGAACTTATTGATATTGATGGGGACAATAAAAAAGAGATTCTTAACAATAGGTGGAGATTCACGGCCTGGAATGGTGATTCACATGATACTATTTATCAGGTTTACCTGGGCTCAGTTACAACCATTCTTACTAAAGATACTGACGGTGACGGCAAAGAAGAGATCTTCCACGACGCGAACAGTAAGATCAATTGTATTAATAGTTCATCCGGTGAGGAAATATGGAGTTTTATTAATCCAGGTGACAATGCTTATAATCTTGGCATCAGTGATTTGGATAATGATGGTGAAGATGAAATTTATTGGACGGGCGACGCTTCGTTCAGTGGTACGGCAATTTATATTTATGATCTGGCAACCAAAACTCCTGAATGGAAAAGTACGGATACTGACGGACCTTTCAGCAGAGTAAGGGTGGGGGATGTGGACAATGACAATTCACCTGAACTTATTACGCTTGCAGCTAAAAGTGAAGATGGTTATGGTGAACCGGTTATGACAATTCTTGATGCTGCTACAAACAACCTTGAGTGGCAGTCGTCCACCGAACTTTTCAACTGGGCTAATGAAGGTGTTGACTTTCGTATTGCCGATATTGATGATGATGATACTACCGAAATAATTGTGGCAGGATTAAGAGGACGTATCTATGTAGTGAATGGCATTACCAAAAGGCTGGAGCGAAACAAGGGATTTAGTAATCTTGATTTTATTCACTCGTTAGCAATTGCCGACACAGATAATGATGGGAATGTTGAGTTAATAACCTGCAATAGCCGGAAGGTGGTACTTATTGATCCCGTTGACTGGGTTATAGAATGGCAGTCGCCCGAAACAACAAATTATGGTGACGGGTTCTATAAGGCCGACGTGGGCAATATTGACTCAGATGCTGCGCCTGAAATGATTTTCCTTCATTCAAACGTGCTGACTGTTTTTGATGGGATCACACATGCGGCAACAGAAATAGGAAGAACAGATATAACGTCATTTGCGTTTTACGACAAGAACAATGATGGTATATCAGAACTTTATATTGGAACGCTGAATGGCAAAGTTGGAATGATAACCGTTGATTCGGTCAACTGGACAGGTATTGTAACCGGAAAAAGGATTAATGACCTGAATGTTGTTGACCTGTTGAGTGCACCGGGCGAAGAATTCATATTTATGTCAGATGGACGGCTCTGGACATCCAGCCAGGAAGGAAAATCTCAATGTTCAAAAACAATCAGTGATGTTGCATCAATGTATGATTGCATTGAACTGACTGATTATAATGAGGATGGGAAAACAGAAATATTTGCCGGTACCAGTTTTATGGTATCAGAAATGAGCTATGATTGCTACAAATGTGCAGCTATGGATATAAACCTGCAGGCCGGTCATCTTACATGCGGCCATGGCAATGATGGTTCAGTGGCTTCCATTGTTAATAATGCTATTGCTCCAATTACCTATGCATGGAATAATGGGCTGACATCTCAGGACTTATCAGGTTTGGCAGCTGGTACCTACACAGTGACGGCAACCGATGGTGTTGGGTGTGAAGATGTTGACAGTATTAAAGTGGAACAGCTTTATCTACAGGCATATATACATGCAACACGTAAGGGCTGCACCGATGCCTTCCCCGGTGAGATTGCCACAGAAATCATTGTAGGCCAGCCACCATACACTTACCACTGGAATAACGGGTCAGCCGATCCATCACTTATTAATCCACCTGATGGTGAATACACTGTGTTGATTACTGACGCTAATAATTGTACAAGGCAACTTAGTGCACCTATGATCAAGGATACTTTGATTTTAGATGCCAAAATAATGCAAATAAACTGCCATGATGGTGGTTCAATAGAAATCATGGCAAGTGGTTATCCACCATACACTTATAACTGGTCAGATGGCTATCATCAACCTTCAAGGATTGAACCAGAACCGGGAAATTACAGTATTACAGTGAATGATATGTATGGATGTACTGCCACGAAAGAAATTTTATTTGAGCAATACACTGAACTTGGGGCTAATGTATTTTCTTTTTGCGATAATCCCAACACCCCTGAATACGACGGAGCTGTATTGTTAGAGCCGTTTGGAGGCGCTCCTCCATACACCATAAATTGGAGTATAATTCCTGAACCTGTAAATCCTTTAAGAGTAACGGGATTAATACCTGATGAGTATTACTCCTTTTCCATTACAGATGCCGCAAATTGCCAGTATAACGATTATGTAGAAGTTACCAATGGCATGCTTATCAGGGAAGGTAAAGCATACCCTAACCCAGCGCATGATTTTGTAACCATTGATCTTTCGGAAAATTTTATTCCTTTCAAAAAAGCAACTGCTGACTTTTACAATATAAATGGAGTAAAAGAACTAAGTGTAAACCTCTCCTCACCGATAACGGTTGTAGATTTAATGCACCTGGGTTCAGGCTTATATATTGTAAAAATCAACATTGACGGCATTGATACCATGCTGAAAATGGAACGAATCAAGCATAAAAAGAAGGAATAAGAAGATTTGAAAGAGGTTTCTCCTTCGTCACGAACGGCGACCGTCATTTCGCAGCACAGCGGAGAAACCTCGTGAGAAATGAGTGGGGGAGTAAGAGAGTGAGGGAGATAAAATTATTTGAAATTTGAGATTTGAGATTTGAAATTAGTCAATCCCCCAGCGATCAGTCGCACCGTCGCCTACTACCCTACTTCCCTAACTTTACAGAAAACCCCAGATTAAGATTCCAGTTATCGAAAAAAGTGCCATAATCATGGTGATTCAAGTCATAACTAACTTTCATATCCAAAGCTACCCTGTCGGAAAGCCAATAACTCATGCCGAGTGCCGGTTTAATATACAATTTGCTGTAGTCAGAATGATAGCTCACTCCTTCGTAGATTGATTTATACTGGGTATAGTACAATCCGGTACTGAATTCAGCATAGGGCTTGAACTTATAGTCTCCAAAATATTTCCTTAAAACAGGTCCCGCTTCAAGATCCAGAGTATTTGTTTTCGCCAGAAGAATAGGGGTGAATGTAGTAGGGTAGGTATTTGATTGGAAGGTTGTACTTAAAGTAATACCTAATGCCAGATTATGATCAATTAACTTCATAACACCTGGCTGAATCCTGAGGGTGGATTCTTTGTAGTCATTCATCTTTGAAGCAGATCCATATCCATGAAGGGAAGTGATCCAACCGCCTTTGTCGAGTTGTGCATAAGAACACACTGATAATAAGCTGATAACAATAAGAATAAAAATCTTTTTCATGTCATTGGTTTTTATGGTTTATGACAGTCAAAGTTAAGGCAGTGTTTTAAGTTAAGTGTTAAGATAGTATAAAAAAGTGCAAGATATGTTAAAATTTCAATAAGGCTAAGGGCTAAAGGCTAAAGGCTAAAGTGAAGGAAAAGGTTTTTTTGACAGTTCACGGCACTTCTTAGGAAAAAGTGGGTCAGGCGCTGCACTTCACTTATTTATTCCTGACTCATTAAATAATCAAATCCTTCCATAAACTCATTATAGCGGTACTTCATCAACGCATTGATGATTCCTTTAACAGTCTCACAAACAAAGGAGTCATTAATGGTATTCAGGGGGATAATTTTTTTGAGTTGTTCCAAGGTGGCGTTATCCGTGAAATTGTCGAGATGATAAAAGGGAAGCCCGTCTTTTGTTGAGAATGCACGTGCAGTGATAGAAGTATAAACCTGTGAAGACTTCTCATCCCTAACCAAGTAAACCAGTCCTGAAGAATACAGGGGATAGTCGCTATACCGAAAGAGCCCTGCATTATCTTTTGTTTGCGTGTACAGGTAAATTATGGCATCGTACTTTTCGCTAAGGCTCTTAATCCATTTCCTGGAACTCTTTGTCAGAATCCCTCTGCTTTCACGATATTCATTAGGAAGGTCAATAATTTCAGCATTGTAATTTTTATTCAGCAGCTCAAGCATATACTCGCTTGCAGCAGCTGATTGATTGCAGTTACAATCATACCTGGTTATCTTACAATAATCCATGAAACCCACTTTTACAAGGTAAAGACTGTCTTCAATATCAATGATAACGGCAACCGACTTATCCTGCGCATAAGTAACACCTGCAAAACTGAAATACAAAAGCAAAAGCAACAAAAGTTTTTTGTATATCACAACCGATCCTGCCGCATAATCATGAATTGCTTTACGCCTATCATTGCGATATACCACAAGTAAAGAAACCCAACCCAGAAAAGCTTTAATTACATACCTGAGAAGCGCTTTTTGAAAGATAATGTTTTCAGTCTCATTTGATTGCTTTTTCACTCTGATTCCCTGCATCATGTGACCTATCGTACCTCCGAACAAAGTCGTAAAAAGCGGATCATAAAGCAAGACACAGAAAAGGAATGCAAACATTTTAGCATAAACAGGCGGGTCATTAAAGAGCGAAAAGATGTATGAGAATCCCATTAACAGGATTAATAAAACTGCACCATCCAGGCACATTGCGATAATTCGCTGAGAAACTCCCGGATATGGGTTTTCCACAACAGGCATTTCATTTTCAAGATTTTCCATAATAGATCTTCATAATATTCAAATTTAAGAAATAATTGTAATGTTCTACAGACTTTCATTCATTTGCAGCACAGCGGTGAAATCTCCTGTGTTATACCGGATTTTGCAAAACGTGTAATTTGAGAAGAATGAGAAGATTGAGAGTGCAAGGATTGTTGGTTTCATATTTCCTACAATACGAACACCCCCGCTGGGGGTTTATTTCAAAGTAAAAAGTGGAGAGTTAAATGAAGATTATTTGAGATTTGAGATTTGAAATTAGTCAATCCCCCAATCTTGAATTTTCAATTTTGAATTTTGAATCTTTTTCCGGCCTAGGGCAGCTATGAAGGCTCTTGAAATGAGTGGGGGAGTGAGAGAGTGAGGGAGTGGGTGAGTGAGGGAGGGGGAGAGTGAGGAAGGGGGAGCGGGAAAATGGGGTTTGAAGTCGACAGGTACGGGTCGGTGTTTGAATTCAGGGATGCCAATAATCCTATACAGGTTAACTACCTGAGCTGGGCAGTTTTTGGCAGAAACAATTCATACCTGAACCCGTCGAAGAAGGAATTTATGATCAACTAACGGGTGCAGAATCTTGAGGGACTCATAAGGAATATGCGGGGCGTGACAGTCCTTGACACCCTGGAAACCTACGATTACGGCAAATTTATCCATATCATGGACCCTGACGGGAATAAGATTGAATTATGGGAACCGGTCGATAGTGTGCTGAGTACGATTCCCAGGAAGACTATGAAGTGAGGGGGTGAGTATTGAAGTAAAAAGTAAAAAGTTAAAAGGAAAAAGTGGCGCCGAGTTAAAGTAAAAAGGAAAAAGTCTGATTTTTTCCCTTTTAACGTTTCCTTTACTTTTCCCTTTTTACTTTTTACCTTTTCCTTTTTTTCGTTCCCCAACTTTTTACTTTTCCCTTTTTACTTTTTCCTTTTCCTTTCCCTACCTGTCGATCAACAACTTCCTGGCTCCACTTTCTCCGGTTTTGGTGATAAATCGCACTACATACATCCCTTCAGCAAATTCACTTACATCGATTGGAATGGTGGTGGTTCCGGGTGTTATGGTGAGTTGCTTAACCTTTCTTCCGGTCATATCAGTGAAAATCAGCTGATTGATATCACCGGTTAATGCAACGGTTATTAAGGAAGATGCAGGATTTGGATAAATATCAATGTTACCGACTTCATTATCATCTACGCCGCCGACATGACAACCATATGGACATGAGGTATTAGAAAAGTCTGATTCACAATCATTATAAACAGCTGTTACATTGTAGCATACCAAGTGGTAAAAAAGGTTTATGTCATCATAATATTCGGTTTCAGATGTGGTTGCCAGAAACTCATTATCCCTGAATATATTATATTGAACCAGTGATTTAGAGTTTTTTGTTTTTTTAATGACTTCTTCATCTGAGACGAATCCCGCAAGATTCCAATTATTGTCCAAATTATACGCCTGTGACATAGATTCCCATGTAATTCCGTCAAGAGAAATAAGATCTCCATATCCTGCCACAGCTGGACCGTCATCAACCCCTGCAATGTATTGACCGCTGGCATGTGTAATTTGATAACCAAACCAAAGTTGATCGTTACCACTAATATAGAAAGGATTATTAAGTGTAACTTCATTCCATTCACCGGGAATATAGGAATCAATTACCTGACTTCTTTCTATATTAGCGGCATTTATTCCCGTCCACACTTTTAAAGTAATTTCCCCTCCAGCAACAACAGGGAAGAACTTTATCTTTGTAAGGTAAGTATCGTAATATTGAGAAAGTTGTGCCTGAGTAAACCGCACACTTACAAAGAAAGTTCCACCATTTGTTAACCCTATAGCATCAGAATTATAACCTGCATCCCATTCAAGCCAGTCTTCTATAAAATTTTGCCCTTCAGGTGATTCCCATTCAAGAAGAACCACACAACCTTGTGTTGCTGGCCATGGAAATGAACCAACGAGGTTAATTGGAGCCTGACATTCGCGTTTTACCTCAATATTGTCGATGTACCAGCTTACAATATTAGTACTGTTTTCACCTTCAGCCCTGAATCTTATTTTAAAAGGTTGACCCATTACGTCTTTAATGATCCTTTTCTGATGTACCCAATCAGCACTTTCATCATTGGTAAAATATAAAACAGTACTCCAGTGAAATCCATCAAAAACATCTACGAAAAGGTGTTCAGTCATGGAATGGATATTGACATCCTTTCTTAGATCAAATTCAATAAATAGCTGTCCATCGATTAATCCGCTGGCATCAATCCATGGACTAATTAGTGATGAAGAATAATTGGTTATAATTGGAACATATTGAAAACCGGCACAAGGCGCAGGATTGCCCATTTGTCCATGAATTATCCAGTTATTAGATTCAGTAATCCATTCATTGGTTTGAAATAATCCGGTGGTAAATTCTTCGTTGAAAGGCAGAATATAGGTAAAACCTGTAACAGCGTAAGCAAGATTTGAAGGCATTGATTCAGCAGTATCACCCGGGAAACCATAAAATGCCAGATCGTATAAGGCAGTCACTTTGTAAAAGCTCACTGCTGAATCGGGATTGGTATCGAAGAATGTCAGGGTAGGATGGGCTGTGTTGCCAATTAGCACATTGTTGCAATAAATGCGGTAGCCTGACAATCCTGGAGGAATGGTATCATTTGAAGTAGTTGTGTCGACTGGAGCCTGCCACGACAATTGAACTATATTGTCCTGTAAAAATGCCTGAAGGTTTGAAGGTTGCACCAGGTTAAGCGTATCCTGAGATACTGCTTTGAAAGTCACCAGCAAGAAGGCAAAAATAATAAAGTAAAACTTCGACATAACCATCTTTTTATATGTGAATATGAAATCACTTTATTATATGACAATAAAATTGGGTTTTACCCTAGTGTAAAAATAAAAAGTAAAAAGGAACACTTCGATTGCGCTTTGCTTCACACAGCAACCGAAGGAAAAAGTGGTTTTAATTTATTTGAGAGATAAATGAAATTTGAGATTTGAAATTAGTCAATCCCCCAATTTTGAATTTGAATTTAGAATTTTGAATCTTTAACGGCATAAGACCGTTCACACTAAATTAAAGAGAATTGGAAGGCCGATGCATGTCAAGACAATGCCAGGCCATTAGAAGGTCAAGTTTAAATATTTTAGGCTTCACCACCAAAATTTAGCCGGAATAGTCCAGCCGGCGCTTTTTCTTGGTACTTATGTCCCCCCTGAGCGCGAAGCAGTCGAAGGGTTGTAGCGCAGACAAAGAAGTACGAAAGGAAAATAAACAGTTCCCGCTTGGACTAAGCGGAGAGAAAGCACTCGTCATATCGCAGCGCAGAATCAATTATATTTGCCATACACTACCAATCGTTTCATAAACTTACAACCTATGTTAAAAACACTATCTACCATTATAGTCCTGATTGCTTTTTCCAATGCTGTCACCTCACAGGTTACACATCCGGTAAACGATACTACCCCTCGCATAACAGGAATCGGCGGGGTTTTTATTGTTTCTGATAATCCAAAGGAGACCT
Organism: Lentimicrobium sp.; assembly: GCA_035298745.1. Lineage (GTDB taxonomy): Bacteria > Bacteroidota > Bacteroidia > Bacteroidales > Lentimicrobiaceae > Lentimicrobium. The sequence continues at coordinate 14,298 of DATGXS010000077.1, forward strand.
ATAAATGGTATCAGCAGAATATGGGTTTTGAAGTCGACAGGTACGGCTCGGTGTTTGAATTCAGGGATGCCAATAATCCTGAACAGGTTAACTACCTGAGCTGGGCTGTGTTTGGCAGAAACAATTCATACCTGAGCCCGTCGAAGAAGGAATTTATGATCAACTACCGGGTACAGAATCTTGAGGGACTCATAAGGAATATGCGAAACAATGGCGTGACAGTCCTTGACACCCTGGAAACCTACGATTACGGCAAATTCATCCACATCATGGACCCCGACGGCAATAAAATTGAATTATGGGAACCGGTTGATAGTGTGCTGAGTACCATTCCGAGGAAGACTATGAAATAAGCGAAAACTAGAGATTTGAAATTTGAGATTTGAAATTTGAGATTGAAAAGTTCAAAGTTCAGTGTTCAATGTTCAAAGTTTTTGCCTCCCCTGTCAAGTGTACTTTTCCTTACCTTTCCAGTTGAGGAAGATGTGTCGACTGGAGACTGCCACGACAATTGAACGATATTGTCCTATAAAAATGCCTGAAAGTTTGAAGGTGGCACCAGGTTAAGAGTATCTTGTGATACAGCTTTGAAAGTCACCAGTAAGAAGGCAAAAATAATAAAGTAAAACTTCGATGGATTGGGGTTCTGGACCCCGACGTTTTTTTCAGCGTGAGAAATAATATAGGTCAGTTACTTCATCCGTGCCTTCAATTTCTTCCTTTATTAATCCAACATGGGGTGCATAATATTTGTACTCCACAGGAGCATCGGGCTCAAGTGCATTCCAGTCGGCGGTTTTAATACATTGCTCGAAGTTGCCAAAAGTTGTTGAAACAGAAACATGTGCGGCAATCATTTTTCCCCAGTCTTCAGCATGGCCATGTGAATACTCCTGTCGGTAAGGCATTTGAGGAACAGGTGAACGGAACATGATGATGCCGGGTTTGGCACCATCAGTGCCTGCCACAAAAGAACCCTCTTTATCCTGAAGTACTCCATTTTCATAATTACTTACATCTTCTCCCATGTACCATACATTACCTTCAAGATCCTGTGCGTAAAAATCGTAAGTATCCTCGGTAACCTGATCTTCAATGCTAACAACATCGTGCACAATAGTGCAATTTATGCCCATTATGACTTTGACTGAGTCGAGTACTGTAACAACATTGTCTTCCAACCCATCTTCTGCATTGGTTTTATATTTATAAACCGATCCCGGTTTAAGCGGGAAATAAACATTTGTTACACTATCGACAAAATTAGCAGTATCCAGTACGGGATTATAATTCATATCCATCATACCACCATCTCCATTATCATCATCATCCTTTTTGCAGGCTGATAGTGTAACTAAAGATATCAAAATCAACAAGTTAATGGCTTTCATTTTGTATACGCTTTTATATATTAAACAATCAGAGACGTAAAATTCTTCAGCGTTCAGCGTTCATATTTTTGTTCAGCGTTACGTACCAGGTTAAGTCGCCATTTTGAGGGGTTATCAGTTGTGCCGGAAATTGTGGAGGTTGAGTACTGATTGTTGTAACTTTTGAAAGGATCTCTGCTTTGTTGGCACCTGAAACAAGAAACAGTATATGATGTGCCATATTGATCAAAGGGGCCGTCATAGTGATGCGGTTTAACCGGTCGTCGTCAACAATGACTTCTTTTACCAGGCGTTTCTTTTCATTGAGAACACTCGTTCCGGGGAATAAAGATGCAGTATGGCCATCTTCTCCTAATCCCAGGAGGATCAGATCGAAACAAGGTTGTTCTTCCACAAAAAATTGAAGTATTGTCTGTTCATATTCCTGCGCTGCATCAAATGGCGGTAAATCTACCGGTATTGGAAAGATGTTTGAGCCGGGAATGGCTACTTTATCAATCAGTGTTTCATAGGCCATGTGGGCATTGTTGCGTCCATCCTGAAAAGGTACACATCGCTCATCGCCCCAAAAGAGAAAGGTATTATTCCATGGAAACTTATTTTTGCAGGGTTCTGATGACAACAGGGCATAGAGACCCCTGGGAGTACTGCCACCTGACAAGCAAAAGGTGAAGCGGCCCCGTTTACTTATCGCTTCATTTGCAATGATTAAGCAAAACCGGGCTGCTGCTTCATTCAGTTCACGTGCTGTATCAAACACTTTTACATTTTTCAGCCGATTCATACTCTGTGGAGGTGATGCCCTGATTTATTGCTTATTCATTTACTTCATTTAACTCTTTTCATTCATCGGATGAAAGGGGAATTACCATCCAATTATGACCTGCGGCTGCAATTAATGCATCAGCATCCTGTGGACCATGACTTCCGGCTTCATAGTTTGGGAAATAAACCGGTGGGATTTTCTCCCATAAATTGATTATTGGCATGAGTATGCGCCATGCCGATTCAACCTGGTCGGCACGCATGAACAGGGTTGAATCACCGCTTAGTACATCGAGCAGCAACGTTTCGTAAGCTTCCGGCGTTCCTGATGTATATGATTTGCTATACCTGAAAAGCATGTCGACAGGGTAAAGCAGCATTTCAAGTCCGGGCTGCTTTGCCTGAAATTGCAAACGGATTCCCATGTTTGGCTGAATATTAATAATGAGCCTGTTGGGTTGCCAGTCTAATAGTGTTTCAGATTCAAATAGTTGATGGGGAACAGGTTTAAACTGAATAGTTATAACGGAGATGGTTTCATTAAGACGTTTGCCTGTGCGGAGGTAGAAAGGAACGCCCTGCCAGCGCCAGTTATCTATAAACAACTTAACGGCTGCAAAGGTCTCCTTGCCTGAATTGGGGTTAACATCAGGCTCTTGCCGGTACCCGGGTACTTTTTTCCCTTCAATCCATCCCTCACCATACTGCCCACGGACAGTGAATTTGTTGATTTCATCAGGTTTTAATTTTCTGATGGCATTCAGCACATCAACCTTGCGGTTCCTTACTTCATCGGCATTAAATGAAACAGGAGGTTCCATAGCTATCAAACACAGTAGTTGCAGTATGTGGTTTTGAATCATATCGCGCAAAGCACCTGCGGTTTCATAATAATTACCCCTGTTTTCAACACCCAGCTGCTCTGAAACGGTAATTTGTATCTGTTCAATATAATTCCTGTTCCACAATGGTTCAAACATGGCATTGGCAAATCTGAAAGCCAGTATATTCTGTACGGTTTCTTTTCCCAGGTAATGGTCAATCCGGTATATCTGGCACTCATCAAAGAGTGTATGAAGCTGGTGATTGAGTTGCATAGCGCTTTCCAGGTTATGGCCAAATGGTTTTTCAATCACTATTCGCGACATAAGTGCATTCTTCGCCAGTCCCTTTTTACCAACCTTTGTAGCAATTACAGTAAAATACTGCGGAGGAACAGCCATGTAAAACACCCGGTTAACAGGTGCATTCCATTGTTTTTCGAGTTTGGCAATCTGCCTTCCTATATAGTCGTATAATTCATTGTTATCGAATTCACCCTGGTGGAAATGGAGGTATTCGGCAAATGCATTCCAATCCTTAACATTGGATTTTCCTCTTCGGGAGAATTTATCTACGCCCTCTCTTAGCCTGTCACGGAATTTAATTTCATCAGGCAAAGAGCGGCCAATTCCAAGTACATAGAATTTTTCAGGAATCCAGTTATCGAGGAATAAATTATAGATGGCGGGAATGAGTTTACGCCATGTGAGGTCTCCAGTAGCGCCAAATATGACAATTATTGCAGGTGTTTGAGTTGAAATTGGTTCCATCTTATTTCTCCTGGTCCCATTGAGTGTGAAATGTTCCATTCAGATCGGTGCGTTCATAAGTATGGGCCCCAAAAAAATCACGCTGTGCCTGAATGAGATTTGAAGGCAGCCGCTCAGTCCTGAAGCCATCAAAATATGCCATTGATGCCATAAGTGCAGGGACTGGAATACCATTTGCGATTGCCGTTGTAAGTATATTTCGTATGGATTTTTGTAATTCCATTAATTTGTAAGCGATTTGATTATCAAGCATCAGATTTGTTAAGCCGGTATTATTTTTAAAGGCAACAATAAGATCATTAAGAACGGCCGCCCGTATAATGCATCCGCCCCTCCATATTTTCAAAACTTCTGCGGGATTAACATTGTATTCATATACGGCTGACGCCCGCTGAAGCAGCGATATACCCTGGGCAAAAGTTGTAATCATTGAAAAGCAGATTGCTTTTTCCACCTGATCAATGAAATCACTTTTAGTGGCAGACGGTTCCTTTGCCGGTCCTTTTAATTTTTGCGATATGGTTTTTCTTTCATCCTTCAATGCTGAGAGATCACGCGCTGCCACAGCTGCATCAATTGTGGGAACAGGAACCTGAATATCCATTGAATTTTGCGACATCCATTTGCCGGTTCCTTTCTGGTGTGCGCTATCGAGGATTTTATCTATCAAATATCCCGCCTCACCGGCATCATCTTTTTGACTGAAAATAGCAGCGGTTATCTCAATAAGATATGACTTAAGGACACCTTTATTCCATTTTTGGTAAACATCGTGTAACTCTTTGTTTCCCAATCCTGCGATTTCTTTAAGAAGCTGGTATGATTCAGCAATAGCCTGCATCAGGGCATATTCAATCCCATTATGGACCATTTTAACATAATGGCCTGCAGAACCGTTGCCAATGAAAGTTACGCATGGATCGCCATCGACTTTTGCTGCGACAGCACTGAGCATAGCAGCAATTCTCTCATAGGATTCCTTGTTGCCTCCGGGCATAATACTTGGTCCGAAACGTGCTCCTGTTTCACCGCCCGAAATGCCGATACCCATAAAATGGATATGTTCTTTTGAAAGAGCCGTAATTCGGCGATCAGTATCTGTAAAATGCGAGTTACCACAATCAATGATGAGGTCGTTCTCTGAAATCAATGGCCGGAGTTCATCAATCACTGAATCGACTATAGGTCCCGCAGGTACAAGCATAAGAATTACGCGGGGCATTTTCAGTGATTGCACAAATTGCGAAAGATCATTGATTCCAGAAAGATTATACGTTCCTTTTTCATTCTGGAGATCAGTAACCTTTGACTGGTCTTTATCATAACCTGCAACAGAGTATCCATGATGGCACATGTTAAAAACCAGGTTTCTACCCATGGTTCCCAGGCCTATCATTCCAAAATCAAAAAGCTGATTTTCCATTGCTCAGCTTATTTTAACTTTGATTTTCGCCAGGCTGTCGATCAGCTTATCATAGGCATCATTGAATTTGACAATTCCTTCCTCTTCAAGCTGCTTAGTAATGGCAGTCATGTCAATGCCATAATCATAAAGCCAAACAAATAGTTGGTGTGACTCATTCAACTCTTCTTCAATGGAGTTACGTCTTAATTTCCCATGATCGGCAAGCGCTGTAATGGTTTCATCAGGCAGGGTATTTACCGTGTCAGGACCGATAAGTGTTTCCACATACCTCAGGTCATAGAACAATGGGTCTTTATTGCCGGTGCTGGCCCAAAGAGGTCTTTGAACGCGCGCACCATTCATCTCTAATTGCTTCCAAAGGTCGGTGCTGAACAACTCCTTAAAGCGTTTATATGCCAGCCTGGCACTTGCAACACCTGCTTTGCCAATTAAGGATTGAGGGTTTGGAACATCTTTTGTATTTGATGACGGGTTCTTTCTCAATAACTGATCAATGAGGACATCAATCCTGCTGACAAAAAAGCTTGCCACTGACACTAATTTATTAACGGGCAATCCTTCTTTAACTCGGCGACTTACTGCCCTGATATAAGCTTCAGCAACTTCGGTATACCTTTCAATTGAAAAAAGCAAGGTTATGTTGATAGGGATTCCTTCATACAGCATCTGTTCAATTGCCGGAATTCCTTCAGCTGTACCCGGAATTTTGATGTAGCAATTAGGCCTGCCGACAGCAGAATAGAGGCGATGAACTTCGTCAATTGTACCTTTTGTGTCACGCGCAAGGTGAGGAGAAACTTCAAGGCTTACAAATCCGTCAATTCCTGATGAGCTATCGAAAACCGGTCTGAGAATATCACAGGCATCACGGACATCCTTAACGGTGAGCGCTTCATAGATCTGTTCAGGAGTATTTCCCTGACTACTGAGCGACCTGATCTGGTCATCATAACTGTCACTTTCGGTAATGGCTTTATTAAAGATGCTTGGGTTAGAAGTAATTCCCCTCAAACCCTGTTCTTTCACTCTTTTTTCCAACTCACCGCTGGTAATTTTATCTCTTGTAAGATTATCAAGCCAATAACTCTGGCCATAATTCAATAATTCAATCAGAGTATTCATGCCGTTCCTCCTATAATTTTTTGAATTGCTACAATGTTAGTAATTGAAACAATCTTGAAAATTTATAGTTGCGCGGGGTTAAGGGAAAAAGGAAAAAGGTAAAAGTGAGTGCTAATTCCTCGAAATTGCCAAACGTGGTTGAAACCGAAACATGTGCAGCCCTACTTTTTCCTTTTACCTTTTTCCTTTCACTTTAACACCTATGCATATATCGCTCATGCATAGTTTTAAAGAAATTTTCACGTTCCTCGGGAGTCATGGAGGCTACTTTGTTGCGTAACTGGTTCATATGCGTATGACGGTGTCCCCTGAAGTGTCCTCCGAAAAGTATTCGAGAAAGCACGAGTAAACAAATCGCCTGAAGAAAGGTTATCGCCGGAAGGCTAAAGACAGCCGGCATTACATAGTTCCAAAGATGCATTGTTACGAAACCAAAAACTGCAATTGCCAATAATATGAGTGGTGCTATTAACCATTTGCGCCTGTGCATTAATTTGTGTGTCATTGTTTTAGATGTTTAAAAGTTCGTTATACAGATTTCTTAACCGTTGCCTTAAAAAAATTACCGCGTAATGCTTGCGTGAAATAAGTGTATTCACCGGATCACCTGTGGTTGCAGATAATTCCTTAAATGAGATACCCTTAAATTCATTCATCTCGAAAACATACCTCTGATCAGCCGGTAAATCTTCAAGCGCTTTTTCCAGCTCCTCCCAAATGAGAGATCTGAGATATTCTGATTCAGGCGTACTTTCTTCAATCAATAATTCTGCGAATTCGGTCAGCACATCATCCTCATCATCATCAAGGATCTCCTTCAAGAGGCCTGGTTTTTTCTTACGCGACAGGTCAACAATGCGGTTGCGTGCCACGGTATACAGCCAGGCAGCCACATTTTCCAGAGGATTGATTACAGGATCGGCTTGAGCTAAAGTGTAGTATACATCCTGCAGAATGTCGTCAGCATCATCCGTATTGTTTACCCGTTTACGAATAAATCCCTGTAAGGCTTTCCCGTAGTTTTTAATGATTTCAGTAACATTCATTCCGTGAATCTCATGTCGTGCTTTCACTAACCCCGGGGGTGCCATTTCCATCCCTGTTGCTTCCATAATATAGAAGACGACTGGCAGATGGAAATATTTTAAGCAATGGCTAAAATAATGGATATCTAACTACCATAAATTGACAAAATATTCCTTTTTCCGTTCCCCAACTTTTTCCTTTTTCCTTTTTCCATTTTACTTGTCTTTAGCCTTTACCCTTCTATTTCAGGAACTCCCTGATTTCCCGTATATAATCTTCGGGCTGTTCAAGTAATATGGAATGGCCTGAGTGGGGTATGATTTTCAATGTGATGTTTGGGAAGATTTGGAGGTATTCATTCGCGTATCCCCATGGAATTCCATCATATTGACCTCTTAATATGAGGACGGGAGCGCTGACTTCGGACAATTGTGGTCTGATATCCTTTAATTGCGAAAAGCTCTGAACCGTTTTAATCATGCAGTAATAACCGGATCTTCCTTCGTCTTTCAGTGCAATGGAAGTGTCGGATACCGTTGATTTCGACATTCTGGTGGTCAGAAGGGTGCAGAAGGCGTCCATTTCTTCATCATCGGCCAGTTTTTTATTGAACTCAAGTGCACAAAATTCAACAACCTTTGCCCTTAGATTATATACTTTTTCTCTTTCTATCCTGTTGGTTGTTAATGGTTTTCTAAGGTTCAGGCTGTCGGGTGGTTTTATCTTTTCAACTTTATAATCAGGAGGTTGAATTGGACCCGGTCCGGTGAATATTACTTTTTCCACTTTATCGGGATGATCAGCAATATAAAGTGTTGCAAGTATAGAGCCCCATGATTGTCCGACCAGGATTACTTTCTCAGCTCCAATTGTCTTTATAATTGCCTCAAGGTCTTGCTTATGCCTCAAAGCTGTATAATCGCTGATGTTGCTGAGCCTGTCAGAGTATCCGCACCCAATCTGGTCATACAGGTAAACATTGTAACCATCGTCTGCCAAAGCAGACAAAGCGCTGATATTGCGGTTGAAAATGGGGCCTCCGGGTCCTCCGTGAAGATAAATAACCGGTGAAGGTTTAAGAGAGCCTTTTCCAGGGATGAATGTATATGCAATTTTAGAGCCGGTCGACAAATTCCAATATCCGGCAGATGGCCTACCCTCTGCAGGAAGCACATTGTAATGGCGTGGGACGAGTGTTTTGTATATAATAATTGCAGCAAAAACTGCCAGCACCAACAATAAAATCCTGGGTATTTTACGCTTCATGTGATTGTTCAAGGTTTAATGTTCAAGGTTCAAGGTTGAAGCCGGGACCCATTTTATAATGATATTGGCTTTACCGCTAATGTAGGGATAAATACGAAAAACAATGAAAATTTTCTTATCAAAGAATTAGACTCCAGGCATGGTTTTTTAGAGGTCCAGGTATGGCGTCTAAACAATCGGCCAATAACCTATAATTAATAATTAATCACTTTTTTATTTAGGGTAAAATCAATTTTTCTTGTCATATATTAAATTGGTAATACTTCATATATAAAGTTAGCTTTATGACGAAAATTTACATGCTGGCAGTAATGCTTTGCTTGATGGTGTGCAACGTTAATGCACAATATTGCACTCCAAGTGGTAGTAATGCACAGGGGATTAATAATTTCCAGATCAGCGGCATCATTAACTACGGGTCGCCGGTAAATGTGCCCTACAGCTTTTATCCACCTGATGTTTTTACTACCTGGATGACTATCGGGCAGGACTATACGGTGCAGATTTCGAGTGATGACTTTATTGTGGATCATTTTAAATTATGGATTGACCTGAACAACGACCGCCAGTTTTCAGACAGTGAAATGCTGATTGACGATGAAGGCACAATCAGCGATTTGATCACGATTCCCAATAACCCTTCTTTTGTTGGTCTGCGAAGGCTGAGGGTAATGGTGGGTTCGTATGAAAATTTTAATGCCTGTGGCTGGTCGGGGAGCGATGTCGGAGAGGCTGAAGACTATTTGGTGCATATTACCGATAGCCTGGTACCAACGGCTTATTGCCGGCCATTGCCAAACAACCCGGTCGCATTCCCTATCTTAAACTTTAAATTCAATACATTGCATAACTGTGGGTCGGAATTTACACCCACGGGGTATATTGAGTATCCTGATTCTGTTTTCACCACTGAAGTGGAGATCGGAAAGAAATATCCCATATATATGAGTAAGGAATCGGCAGGGGTTACAGGTGCCTTTGCCGCTTTTATTGATTATAACGATAATCACCTTTTTGACTATAATGAAAAAATCTTTCAGCGCACCGGTACTACGTATGGCAGTGGTGAGATCATGATTCGTGATGATTCCACTGTTGTGGGAAGACATTTGCTCAGGGCACGTTCGAGATGGGCTGCAGGAGGATTGGATGGTTGCTATGCTGATGAATACAGTTCCAGTGAAACTGAAGATTACTGGATAACAATAATTCCGGCAGTGCCTGATACTGATACCATTGTGCCTCCCCCTGCAAACCGGTGGAGGCTGATGTATGGTTTGCCCGATAAGCAGGAGGCTATGAATGCGATGGAATCGTATGACCAGGGGTATCTTCTGACAGGATTTACCGGAGATACATACACGCCTTTTGAGCTAAAGCTTTCTATTGATGGTGATACTTTGTGGTCGAAAACATATTCCACAGCAGAAGGCAGGTACCCGATAGGGATGGATACAACCCGCGATGGCGGATATGTGCATTGCGGAGTATCATGGGAAGCAGTCCCTTACGGTGGTTCGTATATTATGAAGGCAAATGCCTGCGGCGATAAGGAGTGGAGTATTAATTACGGTGAAAATTATGAGTACCACTGGATGGAAGATGTGTTTCAACTAGATAACGGCGATTATTTGGCAACTACCCATTATTTTTCTGAAACTTTTGATAATTACGTAAATCGCTTCGGACTGGTGAGGGTAGATACAACAGGTAACCTTTTATGGTCGAGAAATTACTCGGAATATTTCGTTCATGATATGGATAAGTCGTTGTTAACCAGCGATGGATGTGTTTTAATCAACAGTGCGGCCTATCTGCCAGTTCCATGGGATACAACATACTATTACCTGCGCAACGTAATGTTGAAGGTTGACCAGAATGGCAATGTAGTATGGAAAAACGTGTTTGATACAGTCAATCAGGTTTCAGCCTACACAATAGTTAGCACAGAGGTTCCCGGCAAGGGCTATTTATCAGCCGGTTATGTATGGGATACCAACGATGTAGCCATTCCAAGCACATTTATGACTTCATTTGACGGACAGATGAAGTGGGTTAAACCATTAAGTGAAGATGATTTTATCAAGTATACGGTAGTTGACATTGCCAGAATTGAGAATAACCTGTATGCCGTACTGGCCTCGAGATATGATGCGTGTGATCCGTACGATTACAGGACGTCGGTTATTACCATTGATTCGTCAGGCAATGTGCTGAACAGCACATGGGAAGGAGTAGTCAAGAACTGGCCGGCATCAATATCAGCCACTTCAAACGGGAAGATACTGGTGTTTGCCACCAATATGCCCGGTGAATACCAGTCGAGTTTCTTTGTGATGAAATACAATACTGATCTTACCTTCGACACCCTTTATAATGTAACGCTTCATTATGATTCCATTTGCGAATCAATAACACCTGTTAAGCAAATTGACTTGCCTGCCGATCCGCTTATCACCATTTATCCGAATCCGGCCAGCAGGTACCTTTCAGTTGAAGTACATAACCTTAACAACTACGCACTGATGCTCTATGATGCCCAGGGCAGGCTATTGCATAATTCAGAAGGTTGCACTGAAGGCAAAACAATCATCGACTTAGCTCCCCAAAAGCCAGGCATATACCTGCTTATGGTAAAAACAAATGAAGGGGTGTGGACAAGGAAAGTGGTATTAATGAAATAATCAACTAAACAAAAACATTACATGCACAAACCGTTATATTTGTATAAATATTACCGGCTATGAAGAAAATATACGCTTTGGTTTTTCTTTCATTTTTAACTGTGGGTGCTTTTACACAAATAGTGCCTTTTGAGGGAATATATGATGTTGACAGTTGCGATTTTGAAACGCCCTGCCACCTGGTGAATTCAGATACTGCCGGTAACCTCTGGCAGTTAGGAGTTCACGATAAACTGACGTTCACTGAAAGTTATTCCATTCCTTATGCAATGATAACAGATACCGTCAATCCGTATCATACGGGCGCTGACGCCTGGTTTGAGCTTGGGTTCCATATGGATGATTATTTCTATGGAATGGACATTATTGTTGGGTTCCGTCATAAATATAACACCGACACACTGCTTGACGGTGGCTATATTGAGACTTCAAACGATAACGGGGCAACCTGGTACAATGTGATTAATGATCCTAATATTATGTGGCTGATCACTGATAATATGTATACACAAAACGACACCCTGAAAGGCGGCATACCCGGCTTCTCGGGAACTTCAGCCGATTGGGTGCATACGCAGCTGGAGATTATTTATGGCATGCCGGTTAAATGGCCATACGATACCCTGATGATGCGGTTTCATTTTATAAGTGATGAAACTGAAACTGCAAAGGACGGCTGGATGATTGATAATCTGCACACTTCGTATGCTGATCTGGGCAGTGGTGTAAAAAACCGGGTGCTCGAACAGGTTTCAGTTAATCCAAATCCCTTCACGGATCATACAATGTTAACCTTCAACAACCCGACAGGGGAACTGCTGACCATAGAACTGGTGAATTCAGAAGGATTGTCTGTAAAAACCTATACCACCCGCCACAACAGCCTTCAGGTTGACCGTGGAACGCTTCGGCCTGGCCTCTGCCTCGTGAAACTGATTAAGAACGGAACACTAACCGGAACAGGAAAGATTATTGTGAAATAAGAAACCCGGACATATCACGGAGCTGGTCGCGAAAATCCTGACTTTTTCTGACTCGTCCTTTCTTTTTCCTTTTTCCCTTTTCCTTTTTCATTTTTTTTTGTAACTTTATCTCACTTCAGATTACCGGTTGATTACTTTTTTATCTTAAAAGTGTTCTCTCTTCTCTTCCGGCAAGCCTCGATGCCGGAACCTTGGGCTACAGTTTTTTTAATTCATCCAGTTGAATCATTAAGCCACAGCCACATGAAAACAATTACAATTTTCTTCCTGCTGATTGCTTTTGCATCAGTCAATGCCCAGACCTTAAAAGTACCGGCGAATGATTATTCCCTTCAGGCTGGTATCAATTCTTCAACAAATGTTCCAATAGAAAAAGCCAGGATTGTTGCCCGGAATTTTTATCTTGAAAGGGTAAACCTGCATTCTCATCACACCCGGGTGACTATAACGGGTGAGTTCACGATTAAACAGGCTAACGAACCTGTTTATTATATTTTTAATATGGATGATGAAGGTTTCATCGTGATCTCAGCAGAGGTAAATTCGTTTCCGGTCCTTGGCTATTCTTTTGAAGGCATATATCACGACAATAGCAAGTGTCCTTCTTTCAATGACTGGATGAATAATTACAGTGATCAGATTGTTTCCATCCGTGAAAACCATTATGAACCTGACCAGAATATAACTGAGGCCTGGGCGGAATACAGTAATGAAAACGCTATAAGGAGTCAGAAAGAAATTCTGGATTTGGAGCCACTGATTACGGCAAAATGGCACCAGGACTATCCATACAACACCAATTGCCCATATGACGGTAATATTCCTGATACAAATTTTGTACTCCTCGAGAATCAGGTTCTAAACCTCAATAAGCATGTTTGGTCGGGCTGTGTTGCAACTGCAGCAGGAATGATTATGAATTACTGGAGGTATCCGCTTCATGGGGCAGGAGTGCATGACGACTCACTCTCCAGCTATGGCCATCTGCTTGTTAACTATGCACAGGCAACCAACGACTGGTCGGCCATGCAGGATTATCCGGTTTACGAAAATAATGCTGTAGCCCAGTTAATTTACCATATTGGTGTTGCTGTAAATATGGTCTATACTGACACTGTTTCACTGGCACTTAGTACTTTCCTTACGGAAGCGTACAAGGATCATTATCTGTATGATCCTGCTGTGGTACATTCACCCAGAAGTAGCAGCTATTCGGTTTGGAGAAGTTTATTAATGCTGGATTTGAATAATAAATGGCCTATACAATATGAAGGTGGCGGCCCCCAGGGTGGGCACTCATTTGTTTGTGACGGATACCAGGGAACCGATTTCTTTCACATGAACTGGGGTTGGGGCGGCATCTATAATGGATACTTTCTTCTTAATGAACTCAATCCGGGCGTTTTTACTTTTAATCAGAATCAGGGGGCAATACTGCATATCCACCCCTTGTCAACCGGGTATCCTGATTATTGTAGTGGACAAACAACTATACTGGACGATAATACAGGTTCAATTGAAGATGGCAGTGGCCCGGTGCTCAACTACCAGGATGATGCCGACTGCAGCTGGCTGATTGCCCCGGATGACAGCATTGCATCACTGACACTTAATTTTGTAAAATTCAACTTACATGAATCTGATTACTTAAGGGTTTATGACGGAGAAAATACAAATGCCCCTTTAATTGGATCGTATACCGGAACCGCTTTACCTGAAAGTATTACAGCCAGTGGTAAGAAATTATTTCTGCAGTTTGTCAGCGATGATACACTAAATGCAAATGGCTTTTTGGCAGAATACAATACAACTGAATATCCATTCTGTAATGATACCTTGGTTTATTCTGATACAGCAGGCGTTATAGACGATGGAAGCGACAGGTTCAAATACCGCAATGGCAGCAATTGTGTCTGGAAACTATACCGTCGCTGGGAAGATGAAATCTTTTTAAAATTTAGTCAGATCAATACAGAAGCCAACAGGGATTCCATAAGTATTTATGATCTCACGGGAAACACCCTGCTTGCTACATATTCCGGTTCATACATGACTCTGCCTGATACACTTAAGGTTCAGGGTTCAGGAATACTGATTGTTTTTAAAACGGACAGTGCCTTCAGAAAAGGGGGATGGAAAGCAAATTACCAATTCTTTCCGGCCACCGGAACAAAGGAAAATTTACAGACCAAGTACAAAATCTTTCCAAATCCTGCAAGGGATTACTGTATGATTGAAACCAACAGTATACAGGCTGATGATATTGAACTGATTTTATATGATACCCAGGGTAAGGCCCTATTGTTGCAAACCCTTAGAAAACCTATAAATTATCTGAATTTGAGCACTTTAAAACCTGGCATCTATCTAATATGCCTGAAAACAGAAAATGAGGTAATGCTCAGAAAGTTAATTGTGTACTAAAAAGCAGGCTGATGAAGCCGCTGACCATATTCATTTTATTCACAAATATTTTAATCACTATGAAAAAGTTATTCATTATTTTGATTGCACTCATTGGGGTAATTAGCGTGAGCGCCCAGGAAACATCAACAGCTGACCAGAATATTGCAACTGTTAAAAAGTTCTACAAGATTCTAAACCAACCTGACTGGAAGGACCATGCAGGCTTTCTCTTCACGGCAGAAAATTATGAAATGTTCAGTAAAGTACATAGCGGATTTCGTGAGGTCTTCCCTGATTATCATTATGAACCCATGATGATTACCGCTAAAGGTGATTCTGTACTAACATTTGGTCTTGTAACCGGAACACATTCGAAAACATGGGATTTGTTCCCGGCTATTCCTGCTACAAATAAAAAAATATCCTGGCTTGAGACCGGTTTAATCATCATGAAAGATGGAAAAACTACCGGCGCTATTATATTGAACGACAGGTTAGGGATAATGAATGAATTAGGCTATGGATGCAAGCCACAGGAATTTCAATGATAAATGAAAAAGGAATGCTTCGATTGCGCTGCGTTTCATTGAGTAAACTGTAAAAACTCAAAACAACTTTGAAGCCGAAGCATTCCTTTTCCCTTTTTCCCTTTTTACTTTTACTAGACTCGTCCTATATTTTGTTGTAATTCTTTTCAAAATCCTGGTTAGTGTTTACTTTAGCTGTAAATCTATTTCAGGACAAGGCACTTTCTACTTTTTCCTTTTTCCTTTTTTCCTTCACATCCAAACCCTTGTAGCAATTTTGTTCCTGCCTCAGTTCCGTCATGTAGCCCTTTTGTTCCCATTTATATAGTGCATTATCGTTTTGGTTTGCAGAGCTTTGCAGTTGTAAGCAAATGATGTTATGCGAAAAAGCAAGAATAGTAATATACCTGACGGAGAGGTTCAGCAAAGTGATTTGACTCAGGAACTTGAAAGGCTTCTGAACGAGAACAATGCACTACTGAAAGTACTTAAAAGAATTACAACAGATGAGGACAAGTCCGACACTTCACTCAATAGGAGGGAAGAATTAAAAGGCAACAAAAAGAAATGATTCCACAATTTGAATATCAACTAAAACCAAGTATTATGTTTAAAGTAACCTTCCGCATTGCACTTGTACTTGTTTGTGCATTGGTTTGGAATTTATCAAAAGCAGCTGAACCGGTACTCCGTTTCAGCAACAGGCCTGTCAGTCAAACTGCCGGTTCAACGGGTAATGGTCCTGTAATATATGATCAGCTATTGCCATTGTCGTTCGGCAGTATTGTGAGCCATGAAATGACTGATGCCGGCAATGCCCCGATGACGAGTTTTGCTGCAGACGATTTTATTGTTCCTGAAGGTAATAACTGGAACATCAATTACGTGAATGTTGCGGGCTCATATAATGCATATACGGGAATTTCGATCCCTTCAATAAATGTTGTGTTCTATGCCGATAATAATGGAATGCCCGGAGCTGCACTGCATACATTTAACGGCCTGCAGTCGTTCAATGAAATTGAGCTGGATGCTACAATGGGCGTTTATCTTTATGAGATATCACTTCCGGAAGGGGTTGACCTGACACCGGGCCATTACTGGCTTGGGGTTCAGGCAGTGAGTGATTATACCATTACCGGTCAGTGGGGTTGGTTTACACACGAATCGCTACCCATTGATTCAGAATACCATTGGAAGAATCCCGCCGATGGTTTTGGTTTAGGGTACACCGATTGGACAACCGCTTCATTGATTACATGGGGAAGCTATAATCTTGCTTTCAGTCTTTCCGGTCCCGGTCTGCCAGGTGATATAGCAGCAACAGCTGTAACAGAGCCAGTGAGTGCATCGGGCCTCACATCAACAGAACACATTTCGGTCAGGGTTAAGAACGAAGGACCCAATAATTTAACCGGTGTTACACTGGCATACCGTATTAACGGAGGCGCCCCTGTTACTGAAAACGCATCATCATTAACAATTGGACCAAATCAATATGCCATATACACATTTAACACCACGGCAAATTTATCTCAGGCAGGTTTGTATGAAATAACTGCCTATACATTAAATGCTTCCGACCCCAATCACTCAAATGATACCACAAGTACTTCAGTATATAACCTCGGAACGGTTTACCCGATGGTTGCTACAGGAACACAAACAATTACAACATGCGGGGCTACATTCACCGATTCAGGAGGACTTGAAGGCAACATTGGGATGTATGATGATGCAGTTACAACTATATACCCGGCAAATGCAGGTGACAGGGTAAGGTTGACTTTCATTGAGTTTAATGCCAGTTATGGCGGTTTTGAGATCTATAACGGAACAGATATGAATGCTCCACTGATTGGCAATTATACGGGAACCGACA
The DNA here is from genome assembly GCA_035298745.1 of Lentimicrobium sp. Lineage (GTDB taxonomy): Bacteria > Bacteroidota > Bacteroidia > Bacteroidales > Lentimicrobiaceae > Lentimicrobium. The sequence continues at coordinate 31,368 of DATGXS010000077.1, forward strand.
GTCCGGGTGAAATCACTGCCATGAATACAGGAGGCGCGCTTACCATACATTTTATGGGACCCGGATGGGAAGAAACCTCAGGATGGGTGGCTTATATGTCATGCGTAACGCCATTGCCAGATGAGTTTGAAATGCTTTCCATTAACGGTAGTTTGCTCACCGTTTTTGAAGGCAATACAATGACAATCACCGCTTCGGTCAGGAATATTGGAACCGTTTCAGCCGACAAACCGGTTACCTTTACAGTGAATGGTACAACTTTGAGTGTTGTGAACACAGGTTTACTGGCACCATTTGAAACTGCCGATGTAACTGCAGAATGGACAGCCCCGGCTCCCGGAAATTATATAATAGCAGCTTGCCTGCCTGCTGATGGGGATAATACAAACAATTGCATCCAGATGGAGCGCAATGTTTTGGCATTCAACGCCTTCTTTGAAGACTTTGAAAACGAACCATTCCCACCTGTAAACTGGTACCAGGGTGGCCTTTGGTCGAGAAGCAATTCCAGTCCTGCCTCCGGATTCTATCATGCAACAAGTTTCTTTAGTAACCTGCAGAGCGATACACTGGTGAGCAGAAGGGTAGATGTTGGTGAAAATCCGATACTTACTTTTTATGCAAAAACCAGTTTATGGTGGTTGGGTAACCTTGATTTGTATTATTACAATGAAGCTAATTCAACCTGGAATTTTATTATGAATGCACCGCTAAATGTAATGAACTATGGTCTTATAACTGCTGATTTAACGGCCTTTACAGGAACGACCGGCAGGATAGGATTTTTTGTAAATGTTACCGATCCGAATTCCTGGTCGGGAAATGTTGACCTTGATGTGGTGACAGGTACAAATATTACAGTACATAATGACAACCTTGATTTGAAGTCTGTTGCATTCACGGGAAGCAACTTTTACACAACCAGTGCACCAGCTACATTTACCATGTCAATTATAAACAATGGATTACTACCGGTTGAAGCAGGATCATACAATGTAGCCCTCTTTTCAGGTGATGGTACTCAACTGGCTTCTGTAGCTGGAAATTCAATTGCACAGGGCGAACAGCAGGATTACGTCCTGGAATACGGCTTTACAACACTGTCAGAGATTCAGGTATATGGAAAGATAGTATTTGAACAGGACCAATACCAGCCAAACAATACCAGCCACATTATATTGATCAATGGAGTGGCCGATTCTTCGGAAATTGTGGTTGTAGGTAACAATGAATCAATGCTGGAAGCACCTGTTATTTTCGGTTTTAAGAACAGTTTGTCAGAGAGCTTATACACAGGTGAAGCGATTCAAAGAGAAGGGGTTATTTTTGGGATACGTTATAACTTCAATTTTGATGGTGATGAAACAAATATACCGGTCAAAATCTGGTTAGGAACAACTACTCAGACTGACTTAACAACATGGGTGCCTGCCGGTGATCTTACACTCGTGTATGACGGCAAAGTAAATTTCACTAGCGAAGCAAGCACAGTTTATATACCGTTCCAAACACCTTTTAATTACAGTGACACCTCGTTGAATCTTGCGATAATGGTACAAAAAATTGATGACCATACCAGCAACAACAGAAACTTCTATGCATTTGGCACAATGTCGATGAGCACGCTTATGGCAGGATCAAATTCATCTGTCCCTGATCCGTATTCACCTCCGGGAGCTGGACAGGCAGATGTAAATCCATACATTCAGCTTGTTTATAATGATAATCTGGGAACCGCATCAGGCAATGTACATGATGTGGCCGCCCTGCCAATTGAGGATGTAAAAGTATTTGTGGGTCCGCTCAACATTACAACCTATACCGATGCATCGGGAAATTACACAATTCCTTATATCCCGGCAGGAAGTTTTGCAACATCGGCCAACAAGTTCGGATATGAAGTAGTGGCACATGACCTTGTGATAAATTCAGGTGAAAATACTGTTCTTGATTTTGAGTTGCCTGCGCTTGCACAGGTTACAGTTTCAGGAACCATTGAAGGCAATGATAATCCCGGAACGGGAATAGCCGGGGCATTGGTTAGCCTTGATGGATATTCCCAATACAGCACTATTTCAAATGCACAGGGTGAATTTGAGATTGACAGTGTTTATGTGGCCGATAACTATCAGTTGACAATTACTGCAAATATGTATGAGGTATACAACCAATCAGTTAATATACCGGATAATACTGCACTTGGAACAATTATGCTAACTGAGGCTATGGAGATTGCCCGCGTGGTTGATGCTGTAGTTGACAGTACTTCTGCACAAATAAACTGGTTAGAGCCTTCTACCCTGGCAACCGGGGTCTTTTCAACTGATGATGGCATCAATGAAAATGGCTTTGCCGGTGAGCCGGGTGAATACGTTTGGTTAGGCAACCAGATGCAGTTTAATGATCCGATGACAGTTACCGGATTTGACCTATTCTGGGCAAAATACAGTATTAGCCAGCCCCATACCCATAACCTTTATATTTTTGATGCTGATGGTAACCATGTTTATACTTCAGCCAGCTTTACCAGTGCTGATAATGGATGGATTTCAGTTGATATTCCGGATATGCACCTGCAGGGTAAGTTCTATGTGATGGTACTCTGGGACAATACAACAGTACAAGCCAATTATCTTGCCATTGATACCGCTTCAGCTGCGACTCCCGACAATTCATACTATCATTATGAAGGTGGTGATTTTTCACTACTATCAAACTTGACCGGCTACAGCGGATCATTTCTGATACATGCAAACGTAAAATTTGGTGATGATACTAAAAATGTGAATCACGCATATGATAGAATTAGCCAAAAAAGCCGCGATATTGCAGGTTATAAAGTAACAACAGGGAAACTTGAAGATATTGACAATGCTGCAAATTGGCCTATAATATCAGATTTGCTGGACGTTACTTCATATACCGATGACAATTGGCCACCGGCTGTCGGCTCAGATTACATATATGGCGTGAAGACTTTCTATACTACAGGGGAATCAGATTTTTCATTCTCCAATGTATTGCATTATCATCCGGTAAACGCTGGCAATATTGCACTTCCTCACATTATGACCTGGCCTAATCCTGCAACAAGAGTAATCTATGTTAAAGCAGACGCTGGTTCGCAGGTGGAGCTTTTCAACCTGCAGGGGCAGCCCGTAATGAATGCACAGTATGACGGATCACAATTCAGGTTTGATGTGAAAGACCTGAGTAAAGGCACTTACCTTGTGGTCGTTATAAATAATGGTAGCATGTCAAATGAAAAAGTTATTGTAAAGTAGGGGTTATTGGTTAAGAATATGCCAGGGTAAAAGGTGCACTGTTTGTGCACCTTTTCTTGTGTCATTATTAAACCCTTAAGCTTTATTATTATATTTGTTACAAACAAAAAAAGCTATGAGGCAGAGGATGACTGCTATGAACGTCAGGATTGCCTGTCAGTTACAGGTGATTTTTCTATTCATAACACTATGCGTTATTCCTGTTCACTCATTCACAGCTGAACCAGCAATTGGAAAGAAATCAGGTAGTCAGTTCACAACGGAAGAACGAATTGACAGTCTTTTAAAGGTATTGGGTGACAACTCATTGGCTGGTGGTGATTCATTACAAAACCGTGATGTTTACAGAGAGCTGGCAGAGTTATTTTTCAACAGCAGGAATTACACCCTGGCACTAGACTATTATTTCAGAATATTGAGAATGGCGGACAGGGATCAAGCCGATAGTGCCGTTACATGTATTGTTTATTCAGACCTTTATTCGCAAATTGGCGTTTGTTATTTCAATCTAACCAATTCAGCACGTGCACTCACATATTTTACCAAAAGCCTTGAAACGGTTGAAGCATGTAAGGGTAATATTGGCAAGGCAAATTACAATAAAAGAAGAAATACTTTGCTAATCAACTTTGGATCAGTGTATCTTGACAGAAAAGAGTTCGAAAAAGCGAGACAATATTTTGAGAATGCACTATTAGACAATTATTCATTTGACAATAAAGTATGGAGGGCTGCGCTATATAATAACCTTGGAATTATTGCCAAAGAGCAGAAGAAGTACGACAAGGCTTTTGAATATTATCAGATGGCACTTGATTTAAGAACAGCCCTTAAAGATACTGCAGGAATGGCGCAGGTTCTGAACAATCAGGGACAATGCTATTTTTGGGTAAACGATTTTAAGAATGCTGAGCATTCGCTTAAACGTTCACTTGAGCTTACAGCCGGAACCGGCAATATCAGATCAGAAATGTTTGCATACGAGTTTCTTTCGAGCGCCTATGAATTAAGCGGCAGGTTTAACGAAGCACTTAAAATGCATAAACTATACAAGGAACGATACGACAGTTTAATAAACAGCGAATCGGCTGCAAACTCTACCAGGCTGGAGATGCGTTATGAGTATGAGAAACAACTGCGTGAACACCAGATAAAGCAGCAACTGATTGTCAACCAGAAAGAGCGAAAGGCTATGATATTCCTGGGTGTGGCAGGTGTTATGCTTCTTCTTTTTATTATTGCTGTACTTTGGATCAGAAACCAAAGGATTAAGATGCGACAGGTGGAGTTATCGCGTAAGGGACTTGAACTTGAGAGAAGAAACCTGGCGCTTGAAAAGGATAACCTTGCATTGTTAAATGAAAAGCTAGGTATTGAGCTTGATTACAGGAAAAAAGAACTCGCCACCCAGGTAATGTACCTTCTTCAGAAAAATGAGCTGATAGCGAAAACAATAAAGGAGATTCAGCAAATAAAACAAAATGGCGGAGAAGACCAGACTGCTTCGTTGCATTCAATACTCAGGGCTCTTAAGTCAAATCTTGACACCGGAGCATGGGAAGAATTCGAGGTCAGATTCCAGCAGGTTCACCGTGATTTCTACGACAAACTGCAGGCCCTCTATCCAGATCTTTCACCCAATGAGATCAAGTTATCAGCTTTTCTTCGCCTGAACATGACAACTAAAGACATTTCAGCAATTACCTTTCATACCCCTAAAAGTATTCAGGTTGCAAGGACCCGCTTGCGAAAAAAATTAAACATTGACCGTGAAGACAACCTGGTTACTTACTTGCAACAATTGTAAGAGTCGCGGTTACAGACGGCTGTCAGCAGGTATGAGCAAGTGAGTGAATAATTTTCAATTACTCGACTATTTCCATTATAGCTTTGATATCCAGTGAATGCAGAAACTGGTTAATTCTATAAAAACCCACATCAGAGGGGACGAAGTCTGTTGTCTCCCTGAAGTAGTCGGCATTAATGGGGAAAACAATTGCCTGAACAGCTGTTTTGGGTTTGCTGCGGTCAAAGAAGTTGTTGTTAACCAGCATAAGCGGATCAGAAGTCTTTTCATACGTAATACCTGTCATTCCGCCAAAGTATGCCGGAGAACCCAACTGGCCAGCAGTCAGTCGGGCATATTCCTCCTTCAGGGGGTTCAAAAGCATATCATAATATGGCTCTATTTTGTTAGCAGATTCGTAATACGCTATCAGTCTTTTATATGCTTCTCCTACTGTGCAGGGCAGAAACAATGACTTACCAGGTTTGGAAAACACAATAGCATAATCGAACAGTATAACTCCCGGTTGAAGTTCCTTAATAACCATAGGTCTGCAGATATCGTTTACCCGATCTGCAGCTTCGTCGTTATTACCCACTGATACTACACTGAAAGCACTGTGTCCTAACAGAGAAATATGATTAAGAAAAACGGTGGTTCTTGGTGGCTCGATAGTCTGCTTGTATTTTTTGCCTTTCGAGTTAAACCATTGTGGGAGTCTGAAATTTATCTCACCCACGTACGCGTAATTTTCAGGATGCTTTTTAAAGTCATATGGATAAAAGGGCCTTGATTCAACATCAGCATCAAATCCCCGGGGATTTGCCATAACAGGGTTTCTGTGTAACACCTCGACCAATTGATCCATTTTACCCTTAAAATCAACAACTTCTTTTGCTGACATTGCAAAGTTTTGTGAATACATCCGGGTATTTGCATCATTAAGATAGGCATATTTCCATGTACCCGGCTCCTCAGCCAGTGCAACAGGGTCTTGTGCTGCCAATGACACCTCAATTAAAAGCAGAAAAATAAGGATTGCATTTTTCATAGAACTAAGTGTGTATGTTAAATTACGACTTGTCTCTGAACTGAATGAATTCAAAATCATTGTACGACACAGGATCTTCAATGGGTTCGAGGTGGGTGATCACTGTTAAGTTTGGTAAGGCACTGCGCAAATCGGTTTCTATTTGTTCGAGAAGCACATGGCCCTGGTTTACAGTCCATGATCCGGGTACAAGCACATGAAATGATACAAATTGCCTTGCACCGGCTTGTCGCGTTAGTACAGCATGAAACTGGATATCTTCGTGTTTATGTGAATCGAGAACCTCATAAATCTTCTTTTGTTCAGTTATCGACAAGGCCTTATCCATCAGGCCTGAAATAGATTTTTTAACAATTGAAATACCTGTCCAGATAATATTTCCGGCAACAAAAAGTGCAACGACAGGGTCAAACTGCTGCCAGCCGGTAATTGCCACCATTCCCACACCAATAAGCACACCGGCAGAGGTCCAGACATCAGTCATGAGGTGCTTTCCATCGGCCTCAAGTGTGATGGAATTATATTTCCTGGCAGCTCTTATCAGTATGATAGAGACAGCAAGATTAATGAGTGAAGCAATAACTGAAACAATTAATCCAAGACCTATCTGAGCTATAGGCTGAGGGGCGAAAAAACGTTCAACTGCAGCGATCGCGATAAGTATTGCAGCTATGAGAATAAGGATTCCTTCAACGCCACTTGAAAAATACTCGGCTTTGGTGTGGCCGTAATTGTGGTCATCATCGGCAGGGCGCACAGCAATCCGCAGCATAACAAGGGCCATTATTGCTCCGGCAAGGTTGATCAGCGATTCCATGGCATCTGAAAGAAGTCCGATGGAATTGGTAACAAGGTAAGCTGTTGTTTTCAATGCTATAGTAAGAATGGCTGCTGTAATTGACAACCAGGCAAACCGGGCAAGTGACGAATGTGACGGTTTTTCTCTCATCATTCAGGTATATAATACAAAATTAACAATTAATGCCGGTTTTGATTTCCACTAATACAGTTCTTTGCAATTTCGCCATTTAACATAGAAGGAGGGGGGGGTGTTTGCATTATCAGGAGGCCATTTCAGCAAACAATGAGTCAAGTGTTTTTGAGAGATCAGTAGTTACTCCCGGGTGGGGGCGGGAAGTTTGAATGGAGGCACTTCTGACAGCGGTGAGCCACCTGAAGCGTTCAGCTTCTTCAAGAAGAGCAATCGGGCTGCTGTTTAAGTCCCCCGCAGCTATTTTACTGAATGCTTCCAGGGTTTGGGTAATCTCATCAATATCGGCACCCGGCGCAAGGGTGAGAATCTTTGCAGTAGGGATACGATATTTCATCCGGATAAATTTCTGCTTTTTGCAAAAAACAATAACACCGGCATTCACGAATTCTTCGCGTTCAACAAGGGGTACAACCCTTATGATGGCATACTCATAAATGTGTCTTTGCATCCTGCGCTTCTTTGATGAATTGTGGTGAATAATCAAGTCGTTGTGACAGAAAAGCGTAGTAAACATCACGCAATTGATCAGGAGTTTCGGTATGAGATTCCCAGTGAAGCCAGTCGTCGGGAATGAGGTCGACAATTTTTCTTATGGTATTCTTGTCGATGAGGGCCCTGCATAAACGGTCGGCTTCTTCCAGTTGGTTTGCCTGTGGCAGCAGAACATGATCACGAATATACCTGAAAGGGCTGGTAGCCTTCTGTTCCCATCCTTCCCAGTTATAATGGAAATACAAGCATGAGCCGTGGTCAATCAGCCATAATTCTTTGTTGCGGGTAAGCATATTGGTATTACGGAAAGACCTGTCAACATTGAGTATTAAACTGTCAAGCCAAACAATTTCTGAGGCAGTGAATGGGTCTGCTTTGGTGACAGCAGGGTCAAAGGCAAAAGCACCTGAGATGAATTGAAGTGCAAAATTGAGCCCCTTGCTGGCTTTTAACAGATCCTGTATTTCTTCATCACCTTCGGTTATACCGAAACATTCATCGAGTTCAGCGAAAACAAGTTCTGGCACTTTAAGTCCAAGAGCTCTTGCAAGTTCACCGCCAACCAATTCGGCGATAAGTGTTTTAACACCATGACCGCTTCCGCGAAATTTGAGCACATACTTTGAGCCATCGTCAGTTTCAGCCAGGGCTGGTAATGACCCCCCCTCCCTGAAAGGCTGCATATAACGGGTAACGGTGACGGTGCGGAGTGACATTTTATTCAGTATAATTAACTAATTACTCATTTTATTGCAAAGGTAGACGATTAACCTTTTAGAATTCACCAAACCGTACACTTTTGAAAAGCAACAGTTCATTACCGAACACTTATGCAGGGTTTAAAAATATAAAATATCATGAAACCTTCGTCAAATAAGGGTTTCAGGAGTTTGGCATGTTTTATGTTATAGAGTTAGAGAACATGAAAATGCAAACAACCATGAAAACAAATATTTCAATTTCAGCCATATCACTTCTGATGATTACCCTCTTATCTTTTGGCAGATATGCATCAGCCGAAACTACAAAAAACGATACATCATCAACCGGAGTAAAGAGTAGCCTCACTTTTGGAATAACCATTGAGGATGAGCCATACATTAATGACATTCCTTTCGATACAAAAAGCATTGCTTTGGAATCAATGTTTAGCGCGAACAGACCATTGGATGAAAGTTATGTAAATGACATTCCTTTTGACACTGAAAGGATAGTAACCAATCAAAATCTTTTGAAATTCAAACCAGAAGATGAGGCTTTTGTGAATGATATTCCTTTTAACACTTCAGATATAGCTAAAAAAAACTACAAATGCTCCCAGTTAAGTAAATGAATTTAAGATGTGTTTTATTGTGGAATTGTCTCTGAGAGCTCCTGAAAAGGGGCTCTTTTTTATTATGCTTTTTGCTGGAATTTTATGATTAATTCCGATATTTGACTCGCTAATCAGATTAACTATGAAAAGTTTTTTTTTACTACTTATTCTATGTGTCGCCGGTTATACGCTTAAGGCACAAAATGCAGGTAATGCTTCACCGGTAGCTGACACCATTTATCAGTTCAAAAACAATTATATATACGATGCGCATAAAATGAATATCCGTGATATGAAGCGTGTTATGAAGCCTTATCCGGTAGCTATACACTGTATATCAAATGCCAGGGCAAATTATGCATGGAGCACTGTTATAGGTTTGACAGGTGCTTTATTTGTTGGATATTCAGCTATTTATGCATCTTATAACATGAAAGTGCATGTGCCTTCAGCTTTTATTGGGGTTGGCACAATACTTATGGCAGGTGTGTTTTCAAGAAAAGGCGATAAGTATCTCAGGCGAAGCATAAGGATCTTTAATGAAGCGCAAAAATACCCCGCGATTACTTATTTACCGTAAATATTTTCTTCATCTATAGCCTTTTATACATAGTTGGTTGTTATTTTATTATGACTATCTACTTGTGGAACTATGAAAAAAGGCTCTTTACTCTTGATGATACTATTATATTTCAGCTATGCTGATGCTCAGAAATTTACGACCGGAGGTATATTTAAATCAGAAATAAAGCCCAGAACAACCGGGCAACAAGTCTTGCCACCGGTTAATCCTAAAGATTTTACTAAATTCAAGGCAGAGGTATGGCCTAATCCTGCAACAAGTAATTTCAACCTTAAAGTTGAGTCGCCATCAGATGATCAGATAAGTGTATACCTGAGTGATCTTACTGGCAAACGAGTTATGAAATTCAAAGTATTAAATAAGCAAACTTTTTCTTTTGGTGAAGCACTGTCTCCAGGTCTATACATTATGGAAGTAATGCAGGGGAAAGAAGTGAAAAGTTTTATAAAGATCATAAAGCAATAAATTTTTATAAAATTTCCTCAAATTCTAGTCTTTCTGATAGTAATTAATTAAATTTGCGAGAGAACTTATAAAGCTAGCCATTCGGGATATAAAGAACAGGCCTTTAAGGGGTTAATTGTGCCTGTTTGGTTCGAGGGACATCTTCATAAGAGATGTCCCTTTTAGGATATTGTAACTCAATATTTATTTATTTGCTATATCATTAGAAAATTTTATATTTTTGCACATATAGTTTACTTTAAAAATTAATAGATGAGCACAAAGGGAGAAAATGAAAGCGCGCCCAAGATCTTTATCACAGATGAGACAAAGGCAGTTGTTGAGCATTACCTTGAAAAACAGTACGCTAGAAAGAAAAAGAGGATTGAGAAAAAATCGGAATTGAAACCGAAAGACGAGTGGGATCCAAAAACCGGGAAGTTTGTCCCCAAGCGTTAATTGAAAGAATTACAAAGCCGGGAAGCTAACGTAATCTACCACCTCTAATTTTACTGTATTTGTGATCAAGTTTTGACTGGTTAATTGCCGGGAAGGATTTTATTCGTTTAATTTTACGACTTTAGGTTTGCGTAATTCTCTTGATTTAAGAGTGCGGAGTGTAAAGGTAAATTTGGCGCCATTGCCAGGTTCACTTTCTGCAATTATAACTCCTCCATGTCGGGAAATTATCTGATGAACAATGGCAAGGCCTATACCGTTGCCTGAAAATTCTTCAGATGAGTGAAGACGCTGAAAGGCTGCGAATAATTTATTACTATAACGGTTATCGAAGCCCACTCCATAATCCCGTATGGTGTACGAAACCTCATTCTTGTCCTCAAATCCGGAGATTTCAATCTTTTTAACATCAGACTTTGAACTATATTTAAGCGCGTTTCCAATCAGATTCTGCCATACCTGTCGCAAAAGTGAGCTATCACAATATGCATTAGGTAGGTTTCCGACCTCAAAATGAAAGTTTTTTCTTTCATCATCGCGGGCCAGTTCATAATACATACTTTCAACAATATCGCGCATATCAGTGACTTCAAATCTGAGTTCAGAACGCGAAACATGTGATAAATTAAGCAGGTCAGTAATGAGCCGGTCCATTCGGTCAGAGCTTTTGCGTATACTCTGCAGATACCTTTTACCTTTATCATCTATAAGGTCAGCATAATCTTCCTCAAGGATACCAGCATAAATTTTCATGCTTCGCAATGGTGCTTTCAGGTCGTGGGAAACTGAATAAGAAAACGCCTGCAATTCCTTATTGGCAGTTTCCAGTTCAAGGGTTCTCTCTTTAACCCTGTTTTCGAGCTCCCTGTTTAATTCTTCAAGTGCCTGTTCTGCTTTTATACGGTCACTTATGTCAATTATAGTTGCAATAATGTAGATTGGTTTTCCAGAGTCGTCTTTCTTTACAACACCACTCACGTCGGTCCAGACAAAACTTCCGTTTTTATGGATATAGCGCTTGATAATTCTCATTGAATCGACATTACTGGTAAGCAATGGAGCCATGAGCTTTTCAAGTGTTTCAATGTCCTCGGAGGGAGTAACTTCACGCCAGTTCTTCATTTGCAGTTCTTCACGTGTGTAACCAAGCATATTAGCAAAAGCCTGGTTTACATACATTTCGCCTGAAATAAGAGTAAGGGATTTACCAACATTTGCTGCTTCAAATATACTCCTGAAGCGAGCCTCGCTTTCCCGAAGAATCATTTCAGCCTGCCTCCTCTGTGTAACATCCATAACCGTACCATAGTATCTCAATGGATTACCAGAACTGTCACTTTCACATTTGATAAAAGGCCGTAAGTATTTTACAGGTCCTAATTCAGGATTTGTGCGGTATTCTTCAGCACACACTTCCTTCTTATTGATCATTTTTGATACCCGCTCCTTTGCTGCATCCCGACAGTCGGGATGAATTGACTGATAATACAGTTCAAAAGAAGGCTTTGAACTGGCAGGATCAAGGTTAAATAACCTAAACAGATTAGCTGACCACCATATTTCACCCGTTTGAGCATCTAACTCCCAACTGCCAAGACCAGCAAACTGCTCGCTTGTTTCAAGTCTTTCTTTGGTTTTTAATATTTCACGGTTTGCCTGTTCCCTGGAAGTAATATCGTAAACAAAGCCAAGAAAAATCTTTTTTGATTGCCAAAAAGCACATCCAAACCTGACTTCAACCGGAAAGATTGTTCCATCTTTACGGCGGTGATGGCCATATGAAACAAACTTTTCTCCTGGCTGCAATGCAGCATATCGTGCTTTTAACTCTTCAATGCTTTTGTCGAGTTCAATGTCGGTAACAACCATCTTCAATAAGTCATCCTTGGTATAACCGAGACTTAAGCATGCCTGGTCATTGACATCTATAAACCGGCCTTGATCATCATGTACATAAAATGCATCTACAGCCTGGTCTGATAAAGCCTTATAAAGAAATTTACCTTCCTGGTCAAGTAGTATATTTTCCATTTACGGATATTTGAAACTGTAACACTAAATTAAGAAGAAGGTTTAGACTTCAAAATGTTTATATTTGTAAAAACACCCAACTTAATCTCAATGAAAAAACTATTACGTTCAATTTCGTTCTTTCTTGCTCTGGTGGCAGTACTATCCGCTGCATTTTATCTTTTGGTTGTTTCTTTTGGGAATGATAAATCCCTGGCTGAAAATGACCGGATTCCAAGTCATATGCTTTCACGTATCACAACTCCTGATGGGCCCGGGAGCATTCCTGCTGATTGGATGGACAGGCAACGATCGTATCCTTACGGCCGTATAAAACCTGAGTTTTATCTTTCAGCTATGCGTCAGGCTCAGGTACTACATAATTCAACTCTCAGATCAACAGATGTAAATTGGGAGTTTGCAGGTCCCCTGAATATTGGAGGCAGAATCACTGATATAGAAATGCCTACGGGATCTTTTTCGACAATCTATATAGGTGCCGCTTCTGGCGGTATTTTCAAAACCACAAATAATGGTGCTTCGTGGGTTAATATCTTCCAGGATGCAGCTACTCTGCCTATTGGCGACCTGGCCATTGATCCCAATAATGCTGATGTAATTTGGGCAGGCACCGGTGAAGCCAATGCGTCAAGCCAGAGTTTCAGGGGTGATGGAATTTATAAATCAACTGATGCAGGAGAAACCTGGCAGAATATGGGATTGGAATTAGCCGGTTATTTTGGAAGAATAATTGTCGACCATGCCAATTCAAACCGGGTGTTTGCTGCTGTGTGTGGAAATTTGTTCACTCCTGATCCAAACAGAGGTATTTATCGTACTGAAGATGGTGGTTTAACATGGGAAAAGGTGTTATTTGTAAATGATTCGGTATCAGGAATTGATATTGTTCAGCATCCCGTTGATCCCAACATCCTTTATGCCGCAATGTGGGAGAGAATGCGCGGTTTGAATTACCGCAGGTCGTTTGGTCCTGGTTCAGGTATATGGAAATCAGTTGATGGTGGTGATACATGGACTCTGCTTGAAGGCGGACTTCCAACTGGTAACAGCATAGGCAGGATAGGTCTGGCCATATCTCCGTCATCACCGAATATCTTATATTCTTTTATTGACAGAGAAGAAGATGTTGCTGTTTTCAGAACTCAAAATGCCGGACAAACATGGGTTCGCACCAATGATTTCAGCATTCAGGGAATGAACAGCAACTTTGGCTGGTATTTTGGTCAGATAAGAGTACACCCTACGAATCCAGATGTCGCTTACATTCAGGGTGTTGATTTATACTACACAGTTGATGCCGGAAATACCTGGTTGCAATTAGCGGGCTATTTCAATGGTGACGTGATACACGTTGACCGGCACGCTATGTATATACACCCTGTAACCGGAAGAGTTCTGGAAGGAAACGATGGAGGACTATACTTTAGTGATGATAGCGGTTTCAGCTGGACTAAGATGAACAACCTTCCACTAACCCAATTCTATGATATTGAAACCGATTACCTAAAACCTGAAAGGATTTATGGAGGTACTCAGGACAACAATTCTATTCGTACTACTACTGGAAATACTGATGAATGGCAGGCAATTCTTGGTGGCGACGGGTTCTATTCCCTGGTGAATCCTCAGAACTCGAATATTATATATGCTGAATACCAGTGGGGTGGATTGAATAAGTCAAATAATGGCGGAAGTTACATGTATGGGATCAATGGATATTGGTCGAATGACAGGGTTAACTGGTCGGCACCTGTAATAATGCGTCCCAATGATCCTGATGTAATGTATTTTGGGACATATAGGGTGTGGAAATCTACCAATGGTGGCGAGTCGTGGACTGCTGTCAGTGGTGACCTGACCGATGGTGATGATGGAAGTACATTCCATACAATCACTACACTTGCCTGCTCGCCTGTTAATGGAAACTATATTTTGGCTGGCACGGATGATGCAAGGGTTCATATTTCAATTAATGGCGGTGGTGCATGGACTGATATTAGTGATGGTTTGCCAGATCGCTGGATAACAAGGGTCGCTTTTGATCCATTTGATGGAAATACCATATATGCCACTTGTTCCGGTTTCAGGTGGGACGAAACTCTGCCACATGTTTTTAAGTCAACTGACCTTGGACAAACATGGGAATCAATAAGTGGCAACCTGCCTGAATTACCAGTGAATGCATTTATTGCTGATCCATCCATGCATGAAAGGTATTTCGTTGGAACTGATGCTGGTGTTTTTTGGACAAAAGATGGAGGGTTGCAATGGGAGAGCTTAAATGGAACATTAGGCAACGTACCTGTAACAAGCATGAAAATCCATGACAGTGAAAACTTTCTTCTCATAGGAACATATGGACTTGGAGCGTACAAACTTGATCTTGCCCAATTGACTGTTGGCACAAAGAATATTAATTCAGTTAGCGGTCTTTCAATTTCGTCGATTTATCCGCAGCCATATGATCCATCAATTGGTCTGCTTAATATATCAATTCAATCTGACAAATCATCTCCATCTACAATCAGTATAACAGATTTAAATGGCAAGGTAGTTTATTACAATGATGATATCTCCCTACAGCAGGGCTCAACTCTACTGAGGTTTAATAAAAACCTGAAACCGGGAATTTACTTGATTAGTGTCAAGTCGCAAGGCAGGCAAGTAACGGAAAAGATTTTGGCGATCTAAAAAAGGGCCTTTATTGGAGGCCCTATGGTAAAACGAAAATCTTAGCTGTTATTGGTGATAATTGTACAACTGAGTAATTTCAGCTTGTGACAGTACTTTTTCGTAGATGAATAAATCATCTATACTTCCATGCCAATAACCATCGAGAGCCTGGAAAGTGCCCAATTGAAGATTATAGTTAAGTTCCTGAAGTTCTCCTGGATGTTCAGTAGTCTGGACTAATACACCATTTATGTATGCTTTAATATATGTGCCATCGTAAGTTCCAACAAAATGATACCATGTGTCAGGGGTGGAAGCTCCTTTTGCATTATTAGTTCCAGGAACTGAAATTGCCATTCCAATTCCATCAGTCGTGAAGATTCCAAAATCATTGCACATAATGAAATAGATACTATTATTGTTTTCAAGTGAATAATTTATCCAGCATGAAACACTAACATTGTTCCCGGAAACAAATGATGCCCTGTTGTATTCAACATATTGACCACTGCCATTAAAATCGATGGCTTCACCGTTTTTACCGGCAACAAACGTTGCCCCATAATTAGTACCATCGGGAGTTGTACCCACCTGGTCTTTGATATTATCATCAAAATTGAAATACGACACTAACCCTGATGTTGGATAACCGGAGGTGTTATTATTGTTGTTATCATCTTTATCGTCCTTCTTGCATGAAGAAATCATCGCAAGCGACAAAGCAATCATTAAAAAGGTCCTGGTTTTCATAATATGGGTGTTAAGTTTACATCTAACAAATATAATTACTTCTAATGTGAAGTCAAATTAAAATATATATTTATTTGGAGTAAAAATTGGTGCAAGAGATTTCAGACACAAGGTATATTGACTAAATCACTTTGTAAATACAAATGGACGTTTTAGTTCCCCTGCAATTGACGAATGTCTTTTACTTCAATTACTTCCTTTGAATATCCATTTAATACGATATTGACCATTGCCAGTCCTAGTTCTTTTAAGGAACAGATGAAATTTGGGAAGAGGAGTTTCAGTACAGGAACCATCCATTTGAAGTATTTATATGCAGGGAGGATATTTTTGGCCTGTGGGTTTGGGATAAGGAATCCTGGACGGAATGAGTAAGCAGCCTTAAAAGGGAGTTTGCGGAGGTCATTTTCTGTTCTGCCTTTAACCCGTGCCCACATTTGTTTTCCGTGTTCTGAACTGTCGGTGCCCGCACCTGAGACATAACAGAAAACCATTCCATTATTCAATCGGCTTAGGGTTTTTGCAAAATTCATAGTGAGTTCGTATGTGAGTCTGGTATATTCCGGTTCTTTTTTGCCAATAGAAGTCACCCCAAGACAGAAAAGACATCCATCATAACCTGTCAAATCACCTTCAATGGTTCTGAGATCGAAAAAATCTTTGTGGATAATCTCCTTTAGCTTGTGATGAGAAATCCCTGATGGAGTTCTGTTTACGATTAATACAGAATCTACTTTCGGATGGAGAAGGCACTCGGTAAGTACTCCTTCTCCTACCATTCCCGTTGCGCCTGTGACGATTAATTTCATGGGTTAAATATAAAATAACTGAACATTCATTTTAAGCATGATGTTGATTAATACAATATTAACAATAAAAACTCCAGGATATGCCAAAATATGTTATTGAAAGAGAGATTCCCGGTGCAGGGAAACTGACTAATGCTGAGCTAAAGGCAATATCACAAACTTCTTGTGGTGTAATATCTGAACTCGGCCCGCAAATTCAATGGATTCACAGTTATGTAGTAGAGGATAAAATCTATTGTGTTTACATTGCGCCAAATAAAGAAATGGTGATTGAACATGCCCGTTTAGGTGGGTTTCCGGCCAACCTTGTATCAGAGATCTCAACCATTATTGATCCGGTAACTGCAGAATAATAAGACCAGAGAAAAAAACTATAAAAAAAAGAGCTGCCCAAGGCAACTCATTTTTTTTATAATTAATAGAACATTAAGACTATTTTTTCTTGATGGCAAATTCACTTGGGTAATCAGGGAACAGGTATGCACTGATATAACTATATGATGTTAGAAACACATCTTGTAAGTTTCCGGTACCTTCTTCCCATGTAATGTTTGTGGTATAGCTTTGAAGATCTCCGTCACACTGCTTGCTCACTGAAGAAACGTTTTTATTTGCATCATATGACCGGTTTTCAAAACAGTCAACGGCACCCTGGGTACCATCGGATACTTTAAAATAATTTACTTTAGAAATGTTACTACCTGTGTAAATAAATTGAGTGCTTTCTTCAAGGACATTATTGTAATCATAGCTTTTCAATGCCACAGGTGAATTATTGAGATATTCAATTACTTGTTTGCGGATCATAACTCCTTGCAATAACCAATCTGCTGATTTCAAGAGTCCACCCTCATAATTATATTTGATGGTAAAAACTAATTCCTCACCTGTTCCCAGGTAAGAATCAGAAAGCGTAACCTGTTCTTCGTTAAGGTTGTTTCCGTTCCAGGTATATGTTTTACTAAAATCAACAGAATCGCCTGCATTATATAGAATTACTTGTGATATATGACCGTTGGCGTATACATATTTGGTAAAACCCGAGTCAGCAACCCAACCAACTTCGGTGAGTTCCCAATCCTGCACAGTGGCATCATTGCCTGAGTATGTCCATTCTGATTTATAGACATTAACACCATTAACATACCCAAGAATTTTAGACACTTTATTATCTGAAGTGTATTGGACTTTCGTTTTGTAAGCATCAGATCCATCAGTATCATCCAGGTCAGTCAAGCGGTATGATTTGACTACAGGATTGTCATTATCATCATCGTTGTCCTTCTTACAACCTGAAACAATGGTTAATGCGCTTAAAATGGTAATTGTTAAAATGAATAACAGAGATTTGGTTTTTGTTTTCATAAAGTATGATTTATGTAATGTATAACAGATTCTGGATACGCCGATGTAAATATAAAAAAGTATTTCATGCTAACCTGCACATTTCTTGAAAATAGTTGGTAAAACGCATCTGATCTTTCAATTCAATAAGATCAGTTTTGTATTTCAGAGTAGAATGTTATTATCTTTGAGTAAATCAAGAGAAAGATGAACAAAGCAAAAGACCGGTATTTACCATTTTTACTAGCTATTGCAGCATTTATGCTTCAGCTGTTCACACCTAATGTACTTGGTTTTCACAGGGACGAACTACTATATTTTTCAATGGCAGACCATCCAGCGTTTGGTTACTATTCGGTGCCGCCATTTACTGGTTTAGTGGCTTTTATTTCGGTCAAACTGTTTGGATACAGTTTATTTGCGGCCAAAATTTTCCCTGCTATGGCAGGTGGATTACTTATTATGCTCATTGCAATGATGGCCCGAGAATTAAGGGGTGGAGTGTTTGCCCAAGTACTGGCTGTGATCTCCTTTGTGTCAACGCTTTTATTTATTCGCGCTTTCAGCCTCTTTCAGCCTGTGCCTTTTGATATTGTTTTTTGGGCTCTTATTATGTTTCTTTTCCTTCGGTTTATTAATAATATGGACCCTGCAATTTTATATGTGCTGGGATTAGCAACCGGACTGGCATTTCTGAATAAGTACAATATCTTATTTCTGGTTGTAAGCTTAGCTATAGCAATTGTTTTGACCAAACACCGCAGGATTCTGGTGTGTCGTTACTTATGGATTGCAGTACTCATCGCACTTATAGTAGCTCTGCCAAATATACTTTGGCAGTATTTTAATGATTTTCCTGTAATTGGACACATGAAGGAACTCCGCAGCACTCAATTAATTAAAATGGGACCCTGGACTTTCCTTTCAGAACAAATTTTGATGGTAATGCCAGCAACATTGATTATTATACCTGCTTTTGTCTGGATGTTTGCATCAGAAAGAATGAAACAATACCGTGTACTTACCTGGGCATGCTTTATTGTGCTTTTATTGTTTTTGATTCTTCATGGCAAAACATATTATTCTGCTGGTATTTACCCGTTCCTAACCGCAGCAGGTGGGGTTTTTACTGAAAAATATTTGAAAAATAACTATCTAAGAGGATTAATTGTGATATTAATGCTTGCGCATGCATATCTTATGTTTCCGCTTGGAAAACCGGTTCTAGAAGCCTCCAGGCTTGTTGCATATTTCGATCAGGTTAAAACTTTTCTGGGAACTGATGCATTACGAAGAGACGAAAATAATCAATATCACCCTTTACCTCAGGATTATTCTGACATGCTTGGTTGGGATGAACTTGCTGCATTAACCGCAACTGCCTGGAACGGGTGTGACCCAAAAACAACTGTAATTTACTGTGAGAACTATGGTCAGGCCGG
The DNA here is from genome assembly GCA_035298745.1 of Lentimicrobium sp. Classification (GTDB taxonomy): domain Bacteria; phylum Bacteroidota; class Bacteroidia; order Bacteroidales; family Lentimicrobiaceae; genus Lentimicrobium. Next base: position 50,825 of record DATGXS010000077.1, read on the forward strand.
AGCAATTGCTGTTTTAGGAAAGAAATATCATTTGCCTTCACCGGTGAGTTTTAGTGAGAGCTTTATTTATTGGGCACCTCATTCATTTCAGCATGAGATAACCACCCTGATATATATCAACGACGAACCTGGCGATGATATTAAAGATCTTTTTTCCAGTATTAAAACAATTGGTTCAATATCACAACCGCTTTCCAGAGAAAAGGGAACAACTGTTTTTTTATGTACCCAGCCAAATCAGAGTTTTAATAATTTTTACCATCTTCAGTTATATTAATTCTACAGTTGCAGAACATAAGTAACAGTATGATTATTAATTAACAGATTATAAGATGGATCTAAAAGAAAACAAGTAAACCACAGCTTTTATGCTGCGGTTTACTTGTTGCAAAGGCTAATTATCAGACGGATTTACAGGGCCATAAGTTCCCTGACTTATAAAGCCCTCAGCTCTCATAATAGTAGGTGAAGGGCTACCAAGGTATAATGGGCCCAGATTTTGATAACATGTTAAAGTAAATGATCCGGAAACAGCAAAATATTGACCGGTTCCCCCGGTTATCTTTCCTGATGACAGTCCTACAAATGTTAATGATAAAGGAACTGTTGCGTTTGCCTGAGGAATAAAAGTATAGTTTCCGAATTGGCAGGTTGCACTGAAAGTGGCATAAATTTTATCACCATTTTCACCAATGTAAATGGCCTTGCCATTTGTAATTGTTGCATTAACAGGTGCAGGTGCCATAGTAATCGTCCTGTAACAATAATCAGCTCTCAAAGGAACTTGTGAGCCAGATGCCAGGCCTCCGATAACGAAATACCGGTGCTCATAATTTTGTCCACAAACCGCTGTACCACCTATATAGGTATAGCCTGAGGCATTGTAAACGAAATGCGTGGGTTGAAGGTTTTTTTCAACTCCCTGATCATTGATTGACTTAATTGGATCATCTTCTTTCTGGCATGAGCCTATAAAAGTGACCAAAAAAACAGATAAAACGATAAGTATACGTCTCATGGTTTTTTAAAATTATGTGTGAAAATTGATTGCTTTACTGAAAGCCGGGAGATCGTGCGATTAATCAGTATCAAATTTCACCTTGCCGGAAAAAGAAAAGCAGGAGATAGGATAACAGCCTTAAGAGACTAAAGAAGCAACTTCATTTATGCAATCCAATACAACATCTCCCGGCATTTAAAGTATTGACTGCACCTTTTAATGAAATTATCGATCAGTGGTGATACATGAGGATTAAACACCATCTACGACATTACCAGAGGTGTGTCCGCAGAGCGGACTCAATAACCGTACTGAGACTTGACAACGCCGGCAGGGTTAGGGGCGGTCATTATCTCATCCCCCTTTTTCTGGCTTTTAACCAGACTGATTCCCGTGGACCTGGAACACATGAGTAGGGACTTTTTCTTGGTAACCTCTTTTAAGGTTTATGTTATATAAAATTACAAAAGCCCGATAGTGATGTCAATTATTTCAAAGGTGATTTTTGGAATGAATTTCAAAAATTGATACATCAAATTCCTGTTTTGGAATTGAAAGTATACCTTTTTTGGGGAAGCGTTACTATTGTTCCACGTAGAAAATTTCCCCAATAGGGGGTTTATTGCCATCGTTTATCCTTAATTCGACTTAAAAGATATCCATTAAAAAAAAAGAATGTACTAGCTACAACCCTTGATAATAATGCAAAAATGGCTTATTTTCAGATTTATTTTCTAAAAAAGCATTGAAGTTTTAATGACTTGGCACTATCTTTCCTATAGAGGAGTCAACCACGCAATCATAAAGATCAATAACTAAACACCGAAGTAGTATGAAATCGATCCTAACCATAGCACTCGTTCTGATGACAAGGGTAATGGTATCCAGCGCACCAGTAAACCACAATGCCTTTTCAGCAACACCTGACAACAACCAAACCAAAACAACAAAAACAACGGTTAACGTCGATACAAAACCTGCAACCGTAAAGACAAATGAGGCAAAATCTGCAACGTCCTCACAACCTGCGCAAAAAGATTCAAATGGAGATTTTAAATCATTGCAACGTGGGAAAAAGAAATTGGAATTTAAGTACAATCTATACGCCTGATTCTATTGATTTTAGTCATGTTAAAATCTTAAAGATTTAAAGTTTGCTTTCATTGTTTCGAGAAACGCGATGCTAACACCATCGCGTTTTCGTTTTTAGGAACCAGATGATAAATTCATCAAATTCTCCCTTTAAGAAACATGACGCTGACCTTATCGCGTCTCCTTTTTTTTTGTAATTTTTCCAAACTTTTTACCGGTTTTCGGATTAATATACAACCCTAACAAACCAAACACATGAAAAGACCTTTTACGCTCATTGCAGTATTGTTTGTGCTTCTGATTTCAAAAAGCCATCTCTCTTATAGTCAGGAATTTATGCCATTTACTCAAAGTAGTTATAGTGGTGTATCAGGACTTTTACTTCAACCCGCATCTATTGCTGATTCGAGGTATCTATTCGATATGACTATTTTTGGTGGTGATTTTTATGCATCAAATAATTACCTGGCGCTGAAGAGAGACGGTATTTACAAACCCTCAGTATGGAATGACAGTACTTTTGGAGATAAATACATAGTAAGAAATACAGGATCGAATGATCGAACAGGACTAGTTGGAATGGGCATGGTGCTGCCATCATTCATGATAAATGTGTCAGATAATACAGCGTTCGCTTTTTCAAGTCGATTTAGGGGATTGATAAATTTTGATAATATAGATTCTGATTTTGCTGAAGTACTGGCTGAGAATTTTGATGTTGAGGGGCTTTTCGGAAAGCGTGTCGTTAACCCCGACCTTAGTGTTCAGGCTAACTTCTGGACTGAATTCGGAATTACATGGGCAAATGTTATACCACTGAATAGTGAAAGGCATTTCCTCAAGGCGGGTATTACTCCAAAACTATTGTTAGGTGTAGCTTCGGGATATGTATACACCCCTAATCTGGACTTTATGTTAGAGTCTTCTGATATTCTCAATATTTACAATAACAAGTTTTACTATGGCTTGTCAGGAAATTTTGATGATGCAACCACCAATCCGTTCAAGTTTAGCTCTGATCCGGGCTTTGGACTTGATCTGGGTTTTGTGTATGAATATCGTCCACATATGGACCAATATAAGTACGACATGGATGGCAAAAAGGATCTCATTCGTCCTGACAAGGAAAAATATCTTTTAAGGGTTGGGGTTGCCTTACTTGATTTGGGAGGCATGCAGTATAAAAAAGATTTCTATAGTCAGGACTTCACAGCTGATATTTATCAGTGGGATCTTGCCAATGAGCAAATAAAAGATGTTCAGGGATTCAACGACACTATCGTAAAGAGGTTTGGCCTAAATCCCAATACTGAAGAGTATTTTATGATGCGACTGCCAACTGCCTTAAGTCTGCAGTTTGATTACAATGCTGGAAAGAACTTCTACATTAATTTCAGCCCCTATTTTGCTATGCGTAAAGGTGTAAGCATAGAATCAAAGGTTCATAATTATACCACTTTCAGTTTAACACCAAGGTATGACCTAAAATGGTTTGGTGCAGCGCTCCCAATACAGGCTGATGAACTTGGACGGTTCAGGGCTGGTTTGGCATTAAGGTTGGGCCCTGTTTGGGTTGGTTCAAATACTATGCTTTCAGCCAATTTCGCTAACAAGACATATTCTTATGATGTTTATTTTCTTGTTAAACTGCCAATTTTCAGGGGAGTCCCACGCGATAGGGATAAAGATGCGGTAAGTGACAAAATGGATCAATGTATTGAAATTCCAGGTGTATGGGAACTGCGAGGTTGTCCTGACAGTGATGCAGACGGTTTAACGGATGCTCAGGATGAATGCCCGAATGAACCAGGCCCTGCTGATCTTAAAGGTTGTCCGGACAGGGATGGTGATGGTATCGCCGATAAAAATGACCGTTGTCCTGACCTTGCAGGAAAAGCCGAATACAATGGTTGTCCTGATAGTGATGGAGATGGTATTATTGATAATGATGATAAATGTCCCGATCAACCAGGCCCGGTATCATTAAATGGTTGCCCCGATAAAGATGGTGATGGTGTTATTGACCGTGAGGATGAATGTCCGGATAAGGCAGGTTCTGCGCTGATGAAAGGTTGCCCTGACAGTGATAATGATGGTGTTGCAGATAAGGACGATAATTGTCCTGATATACCTGGTAAAAAGGAATTTGGAGGCTGTCCCTTTAATGACTATGATAAGGATGGAGTTGCTGATGAACAGGATGAATGTCCTGCAACTCCAGGACCTGCAATTACAAAAGGTTGTCCTGATACCGATGGTGACGGACTTGCCGACAATGTAGATGAATGTCCGAAAACGTTTGGAACACTTGCTAACAAGGGATGTCCTGAAATTAAGAAAGAGGAAAAAGCAATTCTTGCAAAGGCATTTTCAAACCTTGAGTTTGAAACAGGCAAAGCTATAATAAAGGCTTCATCATATTCTTCACTTAATGAACTTGCAGATATGCTGATTGCTAAAACAGACTGGAAAGTAAAACTTTCAGGGCATACAGATAACACCGGCACTGCTGCAGGTAATATGGAACTCTCTAAAAACAGGGCAAATGCCGTGAAGGATTATCTCGTCGGGCAGGGTGTTGCTACTGAACGAATTATATCAGAGTGGTTTGGTCAGGAAAAACCTGTAGCTGATAATAAAACTGCGGCCGGAAGACAACAGAACCGCAGGGTTGAAATGAAGATTGTATTCGAATAAAAACCACCAATTCTACTTCTTATAAGACCAGGGACTCTTAAAACTCATATGAGCTTTAAGAGTCCCTGGTCTTTCTTTCCCAAGCTAAATTAGGAGTACCCCTTTAAAACGTAGAATAATTCCCCGATACGGGATGATTCCCATAAGAAATACCCCGTTTTTTTATGTGATTTGGCACGGTTCAAATGTTTATTTTGTTAATCGATAAACAGCTGAAACTATTGATATCATTGAATTGTATGAAGATTGATGCTTAATAATTTTATAAAGCCTCATGTAGATTTTAAGTAACGGCACTATTATTCATAATGGAGTGTGATTGAATGCAGATAATTAATTAAATACTCGCAAGAATGAACACATCCAACTTGAATAACAGAAATGAACAAATCACAGTTGAGCCTTTAACCACAGAGGCAGCAACGTTTAGCCCAAGAATAAGGTTTTATTTCTTAACAGTCATTTTAATCGCTATTTATGTTGCCATAGGTGCCACCGTTTTTGGTTCCACTATTTACATCGATCCTTCATACACTGGCTCAACTCAAACAGGATCAATGAGCAATCCTTATAACTCATGGAAAAAATTCACCATCAACAGTGGTAACGCTTATCTTCAAAAAGCAGGTACTACATACACAAGTACTTCCACTATAACAATAAACGGTAAAACAGGCGTGACGCTTGGAATGTATGGAACAGGCAATAAACCTAAGATTGTAACTTCAGGTACGGGACAGCACATTCTTAATGTGACAAGTTCATCAGGTGTAACAGTTAGAGATCTGGAAATTTATTCAACCGGAACATGGATTTCAGCTGTAATAATTCAAGGTTCAAACGCAGGTAACAACACAATAGATAACTGCGTTTTGCGTCATACCGAGTGGGGTGTAAGAGTTCTAACAACGTCGGGCGGTAACAAAATTATGCATACTACTGTTAATGACACCCGCGATGATGGTATATACATCAAAGATGCAAGCAGTATTGAAATTGGTTTTTGTACCATCTTCGATGTTAACAAAAAGTACCTTGTAAATACAGACGAAAGCTATTCATCGGGCGACGGTGTTCAGATAGCATCTACCAACAATATGGTTTTCAATATCCATGACAATATAATCGACCACTCTTCAATGGGTAACAAGTTCTGTATCATTGCCTGGGGTAACAATTATTCAGGTACTATAGAAAGGAACACTCTAATTGGCGCCCGCACCAAGAACAATAGTGGTATTTATTTTTCACCGACTACAAAGACTGTTTGTGTAAGGTACAATATAATAAAGACTGGTGAATACGGCATTTATAATTATGCAAAACTTGATGCTTACTATAATGTTTTTTCAGCAAATAATACAGCCATCCAAACAATGTCGGGTTATACAGTGAATGCCAGGAATAATGTGTTCTATAATAACTATAATTACGGTGTATCATCAGCTTCAAGTACTACCACTACACTAAAGAACAATATTTTTAATCTGGGCTCTACATCACAGAAAGCAATAAAGACAAGCTCAAGTGTATCTTCTAATAATAACGTATTCAATACCCAGCATTCAGGCTTTATAAATAGTTACAGCACCCTGACTGCTTGGAGATCAGCTAGCGGAAATGATGGAAGCTCAGTCGTTGGTAATCCTGCATTCGTAAACCCATCAAATCAGGACTTCCACCTTCAATCAGGTTCAGCAGCAATTAATAAAGGTGCCAATGTAAGCTTAACAAAGGACTATTATGGAGCTTTGGTTCCGGTAGCAGGTTATCCTGATGCAGGGGTTTCAGAATTTAATAGTAACAAAATGGATGAGATTACCCAAGGCGATTCATTGGGTAGTGAAGCAGCCAAAGAAATGCTCGTTTTTCCGAATCCTTCAATCGACGGTAAATTTTCTATCAAACTGGGTAAGTTGTATGAACAGACTAATGTTGAAGTATACGATATGCTTGGTCGGCTGGTTAAGAAGACAACTGCTACCATGACTGCCGAACCTATTCTTGATATGAGCACAATGCCAAATGGCGGTTACCTCATCAGGGTAGATACTGGAAGTGAAAAGAAAACATTAAAAGCAATTAAAAATACATTATAAGCTCAAACAGAGAATTAAAGATAGGTTAATTGGTTAGTAATTAGTTTAAATTGAGTTAGAGCGTACAGGTTATTTAGGAGGGTGGGATCACATTGTGATCATTGAATGCGAGGGAAGAGACGCTGAAAAGCGTCTCTTTTGTTTTTTAATACTGCATTGGAAAATATGTGGTGCCTTTGTGAACCGACACTATTTTTAGTTTGCTTATACAGAAATCACGTTCTTATACATTATTCCTTAATTATTTTAATGAATTCGGGTGCATTGTCTCCGGTTAATCTTACTAAATAAACACCGGGAGAATAGTGATCTGTATTGATGATAATTTTATCTGTTATACCTCCGGTATAAACCATTTGACCCGCAGTATTCAGTATATCAATGGTCTTTATGGTAAGGTTGTTTTTGATCTCAATTGTTAATTCACTTGTAACAGGGTTAGGATAAATCATAATGCCATTTTCAGAATATAATGTTCCGGTTGATGTTACAATTACTGTTAAAGTATTTGATGGATCAGAACTACAGCCATTTAATGTAACAATTGAATAATAATCACCATCCCAGGTTACCGTATACTCCTGTTCGGTAGCACCGGAAATGATTCCTGTTTGATCGTACCACTGATTTCCGGATGGTGCATTGGAATGGATGGTATGGCCATTATTGCTTATTACTGGCGTAACAGGTTTTGCATTAACCGTAACAAAAAATGATGAAGGGTTGCCGTCACCGCAATTGTTGGAAGCATATACACTAATGTTCCCGCTTACTGCATTTATTCCGAAATCAACATTAATTGTGTTTGTATTACTTGAGCCGGTTGCGCCCGGAGGTAGTGTCCATTGATATGCTGTTGCACCTGTTATTAAGGGAACGCTATAAGTCACATCATATGTATCCTGACACAGAACCTGCAATCCTGTTATAGTGCCAGCCACTGCGGGTATAACATTAACATTGATTGGTAATGCTGATGCAGTACCCTGAGCGCAATCATTTTCGGGGGTTACCGTAATTTCACCTGATGATGTCCCCGGCGGAAATGCAATTGTAATGTTGTTTGTGGTGCTGTTGCCCAAAGCACCTGGAGGTAATGACCAGGTATAAGCTGTAGCATTTGGCACTGGTTGAATTGAATAAACAACATCTGACTGACCTTCGCATACTGATGTCATACCTGAAATAGCGCCTGCATTCCCTGGTAACGGGGTCACAATTACCTGCAATGCCGAATTATATCCCATTCCACAGTCATTAAGGCCATATACTGAAATTGTACCATTAGTGGAATTAGTGAAATCAACTGTAATTGAATTGGTTGTACTTGAACCTGTTGCTCCAGCAGGGAGTGTCCAAACATAAGAGTTAGCATTAGCGACAGATTCAATGGAATATACCACAGATGTTTCGTTCTGGCATACTTGAGCAGGACCTGAAATATATCCAGCTTCTCCTGGAAGTGAGTTTACAGATACGAACAGTGCTGATGCATCGCCTGTTCCATACTGATTGGTACCATAAACGCTAACTTCACCTGAAGTTGCTTCAATGCTGAAATCAACTGTAATAGTATTTGTACTGCTTGACCCGGTAGCACCTTCGGGAAGTGTCCATACATAAGCTGTAGCATTCTGAATTTCTTCAACAGAATAAGTAACTTGTGTCTGTCCCTGACAAACAACTTCAGGCCCTACAATAGATCCTGCTGCTGCAGGGGCCGCGGTGTTCAGCAATGGTGACTCCCAAAGCCCTCTTCCGAAAGTTCCTGCACGTAAAATGTTTTGTGAGGGGTTTGTCTGGTCATAATATATTTCAAGTTCTGTAACCCATGCTGCTGCCGGAAGACCTGTTGAATAGGTTATCCAGGTCGGATTATTGGCATCCCTGTAAAAGACTCCTATATCAGTGCCAAGGTACAATCCTTCAATACTGTTGTGATAATACACCAAGGTATGCATCTGAACGTCAGGAAGATTCCCGGTAATGTCAATCCATGTTACACCTTTATTGGTTGATTTGTATACATGATTCTGTTGAACCAGATATACAATATTCTCATCAACGGGGCTTGTTTCAATTGCAGTTATGTAATTTGTTGATGGTAGTGTGGAAGTAAGATTTGTCCAAAATACTGAAGAAGCTTTGCAGTTATCAGACCGGTATAAATTATTATCGTTAGAAACATACAGACAATTGGGGTTTGCATCACTTTGACACATTACATCAAGGTCACTGGCATTGATGGTGGATATCTTAGTCCAGCTTACTGTCGGGCCTTTTACATTTGTACTGCGCCAAACATTATCATACCCTATAAACATGATATTGCCATCATTTGGATCAATTACATAAGGAGTAACCCATGCTCCACTTTCTGTAATACCATTTACACCGTTACCGGCTATCTGTCCGTCATCATTATTATTAAGATGTCTGTATATATCGCCGTAATAAATTGACGAATAGCTGTAATTATTGTCAGTTGGGTCGTAGGCACATTCCATTCCATCCCCACCATTTACATTGACCCAATCGGTTCCAATATAAGTCGAGGTACCATTATCCTGGTATCCGTTAATAACATTGTTCCTGCCAGTTCTGCTTTGTCCGATTTTATATGCCTGGCTGATAACTAAACCGTTACTTATTTCTGTCCATGATGTTCCACCATTTGATGTCCAGTATACTCCCCCATCATTACCAGTAAATAGTCTGTTATTTAGTGGATTATATTCAAGCACATGAAGATCGGCATGAACCGAAGGAACACCACAGCCACCATACCAATGCGAATTAATTGACCATGTTTGTCCGCCATTTGTTGATTTGAAGCAGTTTACACCTCCTCCATAAATGATTTCAGCATTTGTGGGGTCACATGCCATATCAAGATCATACCAGGCCTGACCTCCGGAACCACCATTACAGTCCCAGCTCATAATATTTGGCGTAGTTGATCTCACGCTAAAGGTAAGTCCTGCATCAGTTGATCGGTATAAACCTTTGAAGGAGTCAGAATTGGTGACCCAGAAATAAACATAATTTGGATTGGCGGGTGAAACTGCAATTGCACCACGGTATCCGGTAGTAAGTCCGCTGGATATCTGGGTGAATGATACCCCATTATTTATCGAGCGATAGAAGTTTCCTGATGCTGATGCATAAACGATATTCGGATCACCAGGTTTAAAAACGATGTCTTTATAATTACCTGTTGATGTTTGAGACCAGTTTACTCCGCCATTAATGGAACGGAAAATGCCATTGTTTGTAGCAGCAAGTAAAATGTTAGGATCAGATGGATGAATCACCAGTCTGCTTACTGTTGCAGAAGACATCCCGGTATTTGAAGGTTGAAAAGTAACGCCACCATCAATACTTTTCCAAACACCAGCTCCCGGTGCGTCTCCATGGTCACGGTCGCCTGTTCCAATATAGATGATTGAAGGGTTGGAATAATCTGTTATAATTGCAGAAATTCCCAGTGTTGGAAGTATATCTGTGTTGGTTGTCCATGTTGATCCTCCATTATTTGTTACCCATAAACCACCAGCCGGTGAGCCTATGTAAATCGTATTAGCATCGGTAGGATGAAATGCGATGGCATTAACTCTTCCAATTCCACGATAGCCATTATTACCTGAAGGAACTGATGATGGCCCAAGTGTTGTCCAATTTCCATTGGTAGTTGTTGTGCGGTTTAATTCATCCGGGTTTTGGCTGGATGTGGAATTACTGAATGTTTTAAGTGATTGAATAGCTTTAATATTACGGTCAGGGGCGGGTTTTCGGCCATCCGGTGATGCTTTCCTGGCCATCCAGTATTCCCATCGTTTAAAGGCTTTATAGCCGTTACCTTTGGTCATTTCACGACCATCCCAATAATTGTAAAACGCCTTTTGTGTTTCAAAGAAATTGGCATCAGGGTCTTGCATCATTTCAATCCAATATGGGTATGAATGATAGTCCTTAACTACTGAAGTATCCTGTGCTGTAATGCATGCGCAGACAAAGAATAAGAACAATGTGATAAGTGTAATTTTTTTCATTTTTTTGCCGAATAAAATCTGTGCAGAATATATGTGTATTAATCACATTTTCTTTAGGAAGTAACAGTATAAAATTAAAGATAATTGCAATTTAACAACTGGAATTTGTACTTGAATTTTGAACCTCAATGTCGGCAATCCCAACAACCCAAATGAGAGCCAGGCGTAAAAAATACTGCAAGCATACTTAGCATTGCTAAATGTTTATTCATGTTCAATTAAAGGTCTGGTTGTTAGTTTCTCTGGCAAATTTGTTTAAAATTGCAATAATTGCAATGTTTCGGATCGGTTTGTTTAAATGGGATTTCAGTATTGAATATTTCCTGAAACAGGCTTTTCAAACCCGACTCAAATTCAGTAGCCTGAATATTTGATTCCAGAGTCATAAATCCTTTATTCAGCGATCTGAAGGACAACAAACCAGGTTGTATGGGGTAACCCGCCAGATCTTCAGTGTGTTCAGCAAGGTATTTATAAAGAAGCAATTGTAATTGTTTGTCGGTTTTTTTATTGGGATTAAACAGGTCATCAAGGTTTTGAGCCTTAACATCTTTTTCTTCCACCTTTCCTGTTTTGTAATCTATAACTCTCAGTATACCGTCCTTTAAATCAACCCGGTCAATTTTGCCATATAAGGTTATATCTATATTTCCAATGCCTTGTACTTCAACTAACAGAGGGTGTTTTAAAGCTAACTCAACACCTTTTAGTATAGGAGCATTATGATCGCTAATGCTTGTTAACTCATTTTTAACGAAGCGCTTTAACCAGGTTTCGGCAACTTTCATGAAAAGGAGGTTTTTACCTGTATTTACACGCAATGCCGGAAAGATCAAAGCCGTTTTTTGGGCTATCAGATTCTCAGCATTTAAAAGTGCATTTTTTAAGGTACTTTCATCAGGAAGTTTACCTAAAAATGGTTTATAAAGATCTTCTAATACTTCATGGAGAATAGTCCCCATTGTTCGCACACTGATATCTTCTTCAACTTCTTCAAGTTCTTCCAATCCCAGTATGTAAGTATAATAGAAAGACAGTGAGCAGTTGATGTAGGTTTTCAAAGACGAGAATGAGAAGCCTTTTTTTGCTTTTTCAAGCAATTTGTCCATTATCACCCGGTCTTTAGCAATTTCAATTGGTTGTATTCCATTTGAATGTATTCCTTCATCCACTTTAAGTGGAATGGGGTATATTCCTCTTGCGGGAAGTTCCCATTCCAGTTGGCTTATATACCTGCTTTTTTCACCACCACCGAAAGTGTCTTCGTTTGAATTGTAAATTAGCCATGCATTATAACTACGCTGCAATAAGTGATAGAAATGATAGGCAAAAATTGATTGCCTTTCCTGATGTGTTGGTAGCCCATAATGTAACCTGATATCAAATGGGATGAATGAGCGGTTTGATTTAGCAGAAGGAAGTATATCTTCATTTACAGAAACCAGTATAACATTTTTAAAGTCAAGTACCCGGGTTTCGAGCATCCCCATGATTTGAATTCCCTGCAAAGGTTCACCATAAAACGGTACCCTGCTTGAAGAGGCTGCTTCCCTAAAAAAAGAATGTAGCGTTCTTAGATTGCCAATTTCAATCTCTTCTTTATTAAAACATTGAATAAGGTCAGTTATTATTTTGTACAGGCTGAATAAAATTTCAGAGAGATAATTATCAACCGGGTTAGTTTTGTTTTTGCCTGATTCTTTTAGCGTAAAGTTATTTTCACCCACGGCTTGTTCATCAATAATATTTTCTTTTAAAAGAAGCATAATGCTGGCAACTTTAGATAGAAGCTCATGTGTTTGTGAGCAACCGGTAAATAATAAGTTCAGCAGTTGGTCATCTTCTTTGCCGGCGAGGCGATATATTTCATTTAAAGCAATGTATGAGTAATTGTTTTTTCGTATCTGTGCTATGATTGAAGTTGCAAGTCGCTCATTTATTATGCGGTGGAGGTAACTGCTACTTAAGACAGAAGTAACATCAGAATGGTAAAAGGCGGATTCAACCGCACCGGCAGGTACTGAATTGACATGCAAGCTAAAGATGTTGTCAATTAAAGCATACAATGGTGCCTGCACTATTGGGAATCCCATTGTAACATTAAAACTCGACAGATGAGCAGGCAATGAATTCAGCACTGGCAGTAACATACCTTCATCGGTAAGCACAACGGCTGTTAAATGATGTTCTTCAGGAGCGATGTTTTCAAGTATACTACCTGCAATTCGAGCTTGTCCTGTTTTTCCGGGGATACCGCAAGTATATATTTTTCTTCCTTTAGTTATGAAATTTGAAGTTACTTCCCTGAAAAGGCCCAGTTCTTTATCTTCCCTGTATTTTCTCAGAAAGAGTCCGGCTTCTGCCTCAGGGTTTTCCAAATAATACTCATCGGCATCAAAGATGATCTCTGCACGGTTTTGTGCCACCAGGTATTTCATAATTCGAAGCTGAGCCGGCGTAAGTGCATTAAAGCCTGTAAACAAGATTTTCTTCCAGGGCAAACCATCAAGAACTGCAGCCGGATTTTCTGCAATAATCCTTGAAGCAAGTCCCTGCCAGGCTAAATTCCTCATCAGACAAATATCTTTCAGCTCAAAATACTGTTTGCTTAGGGAATTATAAAAGTTGATGTAATTCTTTTCAAAATCGGTCAATTCTTCACCAGGTTTCCAGATGTCAATTTCACGGGCTTGTTTTACATAGTCAAAAAGATTCCGTGGATCAGCCATATATTGGTCAACTTCTTCAAAATCCCTCAATATTTCAGTGCCAAACCCAAGGAAAGTATCAAAACTTGCGGCCTCCGGGGTAACTTTACTATATGCCTTATAAAGGAGTGCCAGTAATTGGGTGTTGTCAGGCTCTGATAACCGGCTAACTTCAAATACAAAATCTTCAATCGAAAGTATGGCAGGCACCCATCGGGGTGTATCTGACGGTGTCATTTCCCTTTTAAGAAAAAGCCCGGCACGCCTGTTAGGAAAGACAACACATATCTCGTGTTCTGGGATCCCCGACTGATTTATGATTTGGGTTATCTTGCCAAGAAATGTTTCCATTAAGGCTAATATGATTAGTTATAGAATGATTTTGCCTGCAATTTCGCCAGCTACTTTAAAACTTTCAGGCTTACCTGCATCCGCAAACAAAGGGTTCTCATCAACATACCCTCCAATGCGGTGATTTTTACCTATTTCAAGATATGCGTCAATGATTGAAAACACTTTTCCAGTAGGAAACAAGCTAAATATTTCAGGATTTATTACATGGATTCCACTAAAGGCAAACGGTCTAGGAGGCTTTTCGGTTAAGCGGACAATTTTACGCAGTCCTTTAGCTGTGTTTTGCCATTCGGTGAGTTGCATGTATTCATCAAAAAGAAGGTAACGGGAAGATTCACGTCTACGAACAACTACTGTAGCCAGGTTGCCTGATTCAAGATGAAAATCATATACTCTGGTTAAATTGATATCACTCACAATATCAGCATTATAAACAAGGAAAGCCTTTGATGCATTTTCACCATTTGTAAAGAAAGGGGCTGCATTTTTTATGCCACCACCGGTATCTAGCAATTCATCAAGTTCATATGAGAAGTGAATCCTGCATCCGAAACTATTATTTACTGCCAGATATTCAACCACACTGTCTGCAAGATGATGCAAATTAATGATAATATCATTAAACCCGTGCTTCTTAAGTTTTTTAATAGCAAACTCAAGCAAAGTATAAGGACCTACCTGAAGAAGTGCTTTGGGTTTGGTATTTGTAAAAGGTCTTAACCGTGTGCCCAATCCGGCAGCCAGAATCATTGCTTTCATGGTTCAGGCTGGTTTTTAAGTTTATAATTTTTAAAGTAGTTTCTAAAAAGAACCTTTTTAAGTTCACGGTAAATAAGCAGTTCTGTGATTACTTCAGCTTTTGTATAATTGGGGTGTTCCTGCCAGCCTTCAAGAATCGTTTTTTCACTTATATCTATCTGGTACATAAGGGCAGCAAGTTTCTGAAGATTACCAGCCAGTAACCTATCGATATGATAAACCACATGCCTGAACAGGTCGTCATAAACCATGTTGAAGTCTAAAGGGAAATCAATATCAAGGCCAAACATTCCGAAATCCTTTTTCACCTGGGCAACTGTTTGGCGAATTACCAGTTCCTGGGTTTTAAATGGTTCTATATTGAAAGGTTCTTTATTGAAAAGGTTCAAAGGTTCCATATTAAAATGTTCCTGCATTATAATTTAATTGTCGTTCCTGCTACACTGATTTATAATTTTTCGAGTTGTTTTGGCTTGCAAACCTTTTTCTCCTTTTCCACCAGGGCCCCACATTTCTTACAAACAAATTTTGGATCAGGTGAATCCTGTTCTCCTTTACGCCCCTTTTCACACATTGTTTTCGACATTCTATTCCTGATTAGAGTTTATAAGAATTTACTTCCAGGGTATGAATTTTTCATTGTAAAATCTGTGACTTTAGTCAGAATCCCAATTGCTTTTCCGGGTATGCTCTGGTATAGTTATTATTCCGAATTTTTGCTGAAGATGTTCTGCAAGTTTTTCAGCACAATAAACCGAGCGGTGACGCCCACCAGTGCAACCGAAACTAACCATCAGGTTCTTAAAGCCTCTGTCGATATAATTTTTAACAGCTGCATCAACTATATTGAAAACATTCTCAAGAAAACTATTTATTTCAGGAAATGCTTTGAGATATATAATAACGGGTTCATCCAATCCTGATTGTGTTTGATAATCGACCAGCCTTCCGGGATTGGGCAATGCGCGGCAATCAAAAACAAAGCCGCCACCATTACCGGTAGTATCATTAGGTATCCCATGTTTGTATGAGAAACTGGTTATACGAACTTTTAAATCTGTCTTAGGAATTTCACGCAGCACCACGGCATTACTTCCATAATCAGGTAATTTGCTTAATTCAGGCAGCTTGACTATAAAATCATTATTGCCAAATAACTGTCTGAGATTTTTCATGGCATATGGAATACTTTGGAGGAAATGTTCTTTTTTTTGATAGAACCCCCTGAATCCATAAGCACCCAACGCTTGCAGGATTCTTAGTAACGCAAATCCGTTAAAATATTTCAGGAAATCATCCCTGTTTATTTCTTTGTTAGTCTCAACTGCCAGTGCTTTGAGGTATTCTTCAATAAGTTCATTTCTGAAAGCAGGGGGGAGGTTGGCTTTTGCATCATATAAAAGCGATGCAAGGTCATATTGCAAAGCACCCGACCGGCCACCCTGATAATCGATAAAGTATGGTTTATTGTTAAGGATCATAATATTCCGTGACTGAAAATCACGGAACATGAAGTAATTTCTATTTGCTGTAAGAAGAAAATCAACCAGAGTCAGAAAATCATCCTCTAAAGCCTGTTCATCGAATTTAATTCCTGACAACCTGGCAAAATAGTACTTAAAATAATTAAGATCCCACATCATTGACTGGCGGTCAAAGTGTTGCCTTGGATAACAATAAGAAAGATCTAATCCTTTAATGCCTCTCACCTGGAACGCCGGTAGCCATCTAACAACATTCATGTAATGGAATACAACTTCATCACTTAAGCCATTGGATGAAAGAACAGAAAAGAGCGTATCATCCCCCAGATCTGATTGTAAATAAGTTTTTTTGTTTTTATCAACAATGAGCACTTCAGGTACTGGCAACATACATTTATTGAAGTGGTCACTGAAATATATGAAGGCTTCATTTTCCTTCACTTCTTCATTCCATGTTCCAATGCAGCTTTTTCCATCGTCTGAAAAAATCCTGAAATAACTACGATCAGATCCTGATGCGGGCAACAATTCAATTTTCTCAGGATATGAACCTTTTAATTCCTTATGCAGTTCTTTAAGTGATATTTCAGAAAATGCCATTTAGTGTACGTTTACTGTAAGATGCAAAAATATGTCTATATTTGTTAAGCAAGCAATCTAAAGGTAAAATATATGGATACTAAAGCTATTGACATTTTAAAGACTGCGATTCTTATGGAACGCAGAGGGTCAGCGTTTTATTCAACTGTGGCTGAACAAACACAGATTGAAGAAGTGAAGAAGATCTTCAACATGATGGCAGATGAGGAACGGTTACACATAAAGTTTCTGTCAGATCTCTATTTAAATTACACGAAAGGTGAGCCAATTGAAAAATTTCCACCTGTTTTTCCAAATGGTGTTTCTGAAATGATTCTTACTGAAGAGTTAAAAAAGCAAATATCAGCGGCAGGTTATGAAGCTGCTGCCATTTCTGCTGCTATTGATATGGAAACCAAAGCCATCGAAGTCTATACCAGGCGAGCAATGGAAACCACAGAAGAGAACGAAAAGCACTTGTATATGTTTCTGGCAGAATGGGAGCAGGGACATCATAAGATACTTCATGAACTTAACGAAGCACTTAAAGAAGAAGTGTGGTACGATAATCATTTCTGGCCATTCTAACCGAGAAGTAATTTATCTTATCTTTAAATAGGTATACTTCAGGATTAAGCAGGGTGTTTGATGTTCAGGGCCGTAATAAAAATGCTCCCAATCAACAGGCTTCCTGCTACTCCCTGCAAGGAGTTAACCCATGCGCCTGCAACAATTAATGTCAATAAAAAAGCAAACTCCCACCATTTTGGATTTAAAGGTTTGCTTACATTCCTGTGATTACTAAAAACAGGCATTATCTGTTCACTTATTAGTAGTTCCTTATCAGACCGATAGTCAGCATCCACTTCTGTCCATCCTTGCATCAGTATACTTGGAAACCCATATTTGAAAATAAACAAAGGACCAGAAGCCCTGCTTTGTAATGCATGGCCATATTCGTGCCTGATAAGTATCCTTTCTGGAACTGTCCGGTCATCCATTGGTAAAATATCAAGAGTTGGTTTTGATAAAAGGTCTATCATTAGGAAAGAACCGAAAGCAATACCACCACCGTTGAGAAATGATCCCTGGCAAATTAAAGTGTCTTTATAGAAGTCGGTACGTCTGATGAGCCAAACACTGTTCAATACCTGCATGGCTATATTTCCAAGCATAGTTTGAGGCTGTTCCCATAATAACCGGCTTAGTATTGTTTTCACACCATGCCAGTAATCAAGGTCCCTTTCAAAATGAAAATTCGCTTTAAATATTTCTATAGAAAAACGCATTGAATCGTATTTCCCAAAGAGCAAACCTCTGATAATACCTGAAAAAAGCGACAACAGAAAAGGGAAAAAGAAAAGCCAGAGGGAAGTAACGCCTAATGCATGATCGAACAAATAAGCTGCTGCGAATACCCCAACACACACAAAAACAGCAATTAATACGCTGTAGGCATCTTTCATTTAACAGTAATTTTTCCGAAGCCAAAGTACGAAAAATACTGTCCGTAATACATGGCTTCTGCACCAACTGGGCCATGCGTATAAGTTCCTTTGTTAACAACCCTTACCATATAATAAAAAACCTTTAGTTCAGGGGTTGCAGTAGTAAAGATGTTAATCCTGTCATCCCTGATATCCTGATAGTCAGGAATGGTCCTATTTGTTGCCCATGGTAAATCCCGTTCAGAATTCAATCGGCTGTTTTCAATTTCGAAGCATGCAGGTAACATATCGGTAATAACTACATTATCTACATTACTTCCATCGGTTGTATTTAATGCAAGTTCAACCACCAGAAGGTCATTCTGTTTGATATTTGTAGCCGGGGCACCGTTGCGAGTTAACAATTTGCGGCGTACTCTTAATACTTTGTCTTCCTCTTTTACTGACATCTTCAGGGGGATCCCTTCTGTTTCAAGGAACCAATATAAAGTTCCCTTTCCATTCACTGCAACAGTTGCATTATTCTGGTAAAGGTCGATTATAATGTTCTTATCCTTAAAGTTGATTGTCCTTGTACCTGTAGTAATTTTAGCTTCAACACCTGCTGATGGCATGTTTTTCGCCAGTTTTCCAAGTGCTAGTACTGTATAAACGTTTTCCTGTGTGCTCATCCAGGTTGCTTTATCGACCATTTGTCCTAATTGTGAAACTAATAAAGCGATCTGAGGATTGTCAGCATCTGCTGTAAGCAATACATATAGTGCCAAAGCTTTATTACGAAGCGGACTACCATAGCTTTCACCTGTCATGTTACTGGAATTTTCAGTACCATACTTCTGCGGCAGAATCGCATTATAACTTTTTACATCACCTATAAGCCGGTATGCTGAAGCCAGCATGTACTTACTTTCGGTTGTCAGCAATTCAGGCCTTGCTTTGAAATAATTCATTGTGGGCAGGTGCTGCTTACCATTAAGAGCAAGAACAAACAACGAATAAAAGATTTCTCTTTTGGCTAATCTCTGCGGAATGTATTTGTTTGAAGGTTCATTGTAATAAAAATATTCTGTAGTTTCTTTAAGTTTAACTTTCTCAAGGAGGAATTTTTGCATATTGTCGGTTACCCGCTTGTCTACTGTGTAACCAGCTCTTTCTGCTTCATAAAGGAAATGAGCAGCATAAGCAGTATTCCACCAGTTTATTTCTGAAAAGCCAGGCCAGGTGATTACTCCCCCATTATATTGCTGATAGGCACCAATCTTAATGATTGCTTCATTTACATTATAATTTACTTGTCCTGAACCTCCTATATGACCTGCCTTTAGTAAATCTGCGATATCCTGAAAATACAATTGAGGAAATGCAGCTGAAATAGTTTGTTCAATGCAGCCATAAGGGTAATTGACCAGTTGTTCAAGATGAGATGCAAATTGTGCAACGGGATTTTTGGTGATCATTAACCTTGACCGGCTTGTGCCTTTCAAAAAATTGCCTTTGGCTGTGAATGTGTTTGTTTTTCCTGCAGCAAGTGTGCCCGCTTCTGATTGTTTAACCATTGGTACTGCTGGCCTTACACTAAGTTCTGTTTTTTCGGTAAAAGACTCGCTGCTGGTACTTGCCTGGAAAATGACTAATGATATACCTGTATTGTTTCCAGCGGAGAGAATATATGAGGTTCTAACCTCAGAATTGGCAGGAATGGTGATTTTTGGTTTAGCTATAGCACTTGCTTTTAATGGAACATTTGTCTTAACCGATAGTGTTGCATCAATTGGTTTGGCTGTTGTATTTGTGAGTGTTACAAATACTGCGGCTTCATCACCCGGACTAAGGAAACGAGAAATTGAACTACTGATAGTGACAGGGTCGGCAATGCGCATTCTTTTTTCAGCCGAACCAAACTGGTTATTCTTTTGCGCAGCCGCCATGATTCTTACAGCGCCCGAAAATTGAGGAATTTTGGCTGTAATAGTAATTTCGCCATTATTATTAGCTATAAGTCTGCCACTCCATAGAGAAAGTAGTTTAACCCTTTTTGCTGTGAGAGGGTTTAACCTTTTACCAAGGTCAAATCCCTGATCCCCCCCGGTTTTTGACTTACCAGGTGAAAGTTCAGGAAGCAGCTCATCATAGATGTCATATGAATCAACTTCAAGAGCCCTTTTTGCATAGAAATATCCATAAGGATCCGGTGTTTTATAATCGGTGATTTGTAAGATTCCTTCATCTACTACAGCAAGTGTCACTTCTGCACCTGGAGATGTTTTTACTGTTATCTTCTGATTAACACCTGATCTTATCTGATCCGGTGAAGATATAAATACAGGTAGTTTATCTGATAGCCGTTCAACTGCCATTGAATTAAAACCATGGGCAACAGTTAAAGGTATTCCTCCTTCTTCAGCCTTTCTTATAAGAGTAGCAGTGATGTAAACATTTGGGATGAAATCATCTTTAATATCCAGGTTTAGCACAGCTCCATTATTATCAGCCTTCAGCGAATAATAACTCAATACCTTATTCTGTTCAACAGTTACAAAAAGTTCGCCTGAAAAAGGGGTCTTAAAAAGAATTTTAGCTTCCTGACCAGGTTGATAAGTAGCCTTATCAAAGCTGATATCAATTTGCCCATCTTTATTCACCATAAAGCTGTTTTCATCAGAAAAGCCATAACTGTATGCATAAAATTCCTGTTGAACATAAGTATTGCTGCCAGGCAAACTTAATCGTACTTTGTAAGATCCTGATTCTTGTGGGATAAATGAGTAATCAAAACCACTGACTGGTATTGTTATTTCGCGTGATGAAATAACCTTCTCTTTTTGCTGTGAGCGGTATTGTACTTGACCGTAATTACGTTCAATGACCGTTTGCCAGTCTACTCTCACTACTTCAACTCTTGCCTTGGTTGCAACGGGTTTTTCCTTCTTATTCAGTGAAATGAAGTTCATTTTAACAGGACTTCCTGAGTTAAGCCAATCAGGGGTTTTGCTTATTCCAAGGAAGGCTTCCTGGGTATAAAGGTTGAATCTGAAAATCCGGTTGACTGGCCTACCGGTTTCATCAAATACCGTAGTGTAGATTTTTCCTTCATAGAGACCTGAATTTGTGAATGCAGGGAGTTGGAA
The DNA here is from genome assembly GCA_035298745.1 of Lentimicrobium sp. Lineage (GTDB taxonomy): Bacteria > Bacteroidota > Bacteroidia > Bacteroidales > Lentimicrobiaceae > Lentimicrobium. The sequence goes on from DATGXS010000077.1 coordinate 72,225, forward strand.
TTCTTGTAATGCAACTCCGTTTGCCCCAGTAACTGTTTGATTAACTTCAGACATTACACTCATTTCATCTAAAGTGTAAAGATTAAAGTTGTATTTTTTTGCATAGCTTTTTGGTAAAAATACACTTCTATTTACCCTCAGTTCATTCTCTATTTTTCTGCCTGAAGCTGGCGGTCCAAAAAGATTCATGGCAGTAACCGTTAATTTGAGCCTTTCACCGGGCAGATAATCCTCTTTATCTGCCTTCAGGGTCACACTTATCCTGTCGGGCATAAATTCTTCTGCCTTAATACGGTAAGAACTTACCAGGATATTACTAACTGTAAGCAATTCACACGTATATGTCCCAGTATACGTCTTTTCAGGGAGTATAAATGAAACCTCAGATGAACCTGTACTGCTTATTGAGAGTTTCTTTTTTAAAAAATCTTTCCCGTCAGGACTAATTACACGAAGTATAACCGGGAATCCGGTTACATTCTTAAAGCCAAAATCACGTAGGATCATATTTATGTGCACGCTATCACCAGGCCTGTATAAATCACGGTCTCCATACATAAACGCATCAAATTCGCGACCTGAAGTGTGTTTGCCACCTACTTCAAACCTTGTGAGGTCGATATTTGACCTGCTATATGCCAATACATTAAAATCATCTCCTTTACGTGCAGTTATCATAGCTATTTTAAAGCCCTTACTATTTTTCTCTATGTCTCTGAAGATTGCTACACCATCGCGGCCAGTCACCAGTTTATTAACCACCTGATTGTTTTTGCTATATAGGCTAACTGTTACTCCCTCTTCTGGTTGAGCAGTAGCAATTGACCGGGTTGCAACAAATATTTCATTTTCGCCTTCTTTAACTATCAGCCCAATGTCAGAAAATGATAAAAGCTGCACATCATTTAGCCAGACTTTATCAGATGACTCTGCCTTAATAAGATAAATCCCTTTCAGGTCATCAGATATGTGAAGATCAGCGGCACTCAGGTGTAATAATCTGAGGTTTCCTTTTTTGGGAAGTGCATTTGTGGAAAATTCTCGTGAAGAAACAACCTGACCATAGTTTTCATCAAGTGAATACTGATAGCTTTCATAATACTCATCATCTCCGCTATACCAGTCCCAATCCATTCCTTTACGCAGGAAATGCTGAATATTGTTTTCAAAAATCTTGAAGACGGTAATTTTAACTTTTGGAATATTGATCAGTTTTAATCCAAGGTTGCCTGAGCCGCCTGGTGTAAGATACATGCCTGACTCATCTGCAAAAGCAATATATGGTTTCAGTGAACCGAAAGTGACCGTTTGTACCAGCTCTTCATTGAGTTCAGGGCCAAACATTCCTTTTATTCCCTTACGTAAAACTAATTGATAACTTTTATCATCGCTGAATTCGCCTCTTAGTTGGAAGCCACTCGTCAAAGCACTGACATCAAACTCTACCAATGGATCAACTGAGATGTATTTACTAATGCCCTGCATCAAAACCGGCTGTGAAGTATAAACATTGATAATACCCATGCCATCTTCAAATTCTGCGGTTACATCGGTAATATCCAACCTGTCGTTTGCCGGGGCAATAACTGCAATTTTTACAGCCTCAGTTGTTTGACGATCCGATCCTATACATTTCATTCCTGGTAGCATTGTCACTTCAATGGATGAGAAATTCTCCTTCTGATCAGCGCTTATAGCCAATTCAGCGGAAGTGTTTTGATCACCCGGCACTAATCTGTAAGACCGTTCTTTACCGTTTATTCCAAGCCTGATGTATTTAACTACCTCATTAAAATTAACAGGGTAATTGAACGTAAGCATTATATGCAATTCGATTTCACTCTCTATTCCTTCATTTAGAGCCCAATATGAGTTACTTCCCGCAATTTCAAGATAGGGAGTATGGAAGTGAAATACAGGATCCTGTATTGTATACTTAACTTTTGTATGATTCGTTATAAGCCTTGTTAAAGTTGCCTTGTATTCTGTATTAGGCGCAAAGGGACCCGCAGGTGAAAACTCCAGGTCACGTCTTCCAGTCCATCGAAATCTTCCTGCTATAGGAGGTTCAAATTGAATGAATGCCGTTGAATCCCATTTATTGATCAACGAATCACTTACAATTTCATGATCAAAAGAGAATTGGAGGTTTTGAAACTGATCAATCTGATCAGTAAAATTCATCTTTGTTACTTTAAGTGTATTTAACCGACTACAGCTAATGAAAACTAAAATAACTAAAAATGCAAAGAGCAGGAAGGATATTGCCTTTTTCATAAAGACGGTAAGTTTTATCGTATCAAATATATAAAATAATTTTGAAATTTAATAACTGAACGGATGCCACGCCAGCCAATACGAAAAAACAATCAATTGCGTTGCGAAAATGAAGACTAACACTAGTTTGTTGAATTTGATCTTACTCAGCCAAATTCCTGCAATTATAGTTATAGGAAAGATTATAGAAATAAATCGGGGCATTGAAATGACACTGCCTGAGGAAAGTGGGAAAAACAGACAAAGAAAAATCAGAACATTCAAACTCAGCGGAAATTTTCTAACATGGAAAAACCAAAAAATAATTACAATTATAGTATAGACTGAGTTGAACTGAGTTGAGAAATCGCTTCTCCTAAAAAATGCAATTAATGGAAACATGAACTTTCTTGACCAGCCCGCTTGTGCAAGACTAAATGCAAAATAGGTATCGGTCATTTCTTTCTGATAAATCATGTAAGCAAGGAAAGCCATTGGACCTGAAAGAAAATATAGAGAGATAAGAATGTTCTTTTTGTTAAATAGTGTGCTCAGGCTAATCTTAAAAGAATCTAGTATTCTTTCTCTTTCAAGGTAAAAAAGATATAGTGGTAACAAACAAACGATGCCAAGAGATCGGGTGAGAACTAGTGGTATTATTAAAAATGGTAAGTAAAAGTACTTTTGCTTCTGAATTGCAATGAAGGAAAAGATCAGCAATGAGAAAAATAGTGCTTCAGAGTACATCATTGAAAAATAGAAATTGAAGGGAAACACAATTAAAAGCAGTGTACAATAAATTGCGCTTTTCCTATTGGTCAGATACTCTTGAGTAAAGAGGTACATTCCAATTGCAGCCAATGAAGAAAACAGAATTAGAAGTATAAATCCACTTTCCTTAAATGACAACGAAAACTGCATTAATCCTCTTATCATCAATGGATATTGCGGAAAGAATGCCCATTCACTTTGTTTGATCAAAGGCCCATGCGCATAACCAAGATCGTTAAGATTATAAATATGTGGATAAAGATTTACGGCTATCTTTTCATACCAGCTTGAGTCATTCCTGTAAAATATAGTTGCTAGACTATCGATGTCTGACAGATTAACGCCTTTATCTAATATTTTGGCAAAGGCAATATAGGCAACTTTAATAAGAACTGTGATTAAAAGAATGATTGAAATATCCCTGGAATTCGATTTACCCATAATTCAAAACTTTTTCAGTAGCAAGATTTACTTATAAGACTACCTGCCAACAAAATTCTCAATTCCAACGGACGAAAGTTCAAAAGCTATTCTTCTGGCGTCTTTTTCTGATTCCAAGCCAGTTATTCGAACCTTGTGATATGGTTGAATACGTATTATTTCAGCATTATAGCCCATAATAGTCAGTCGGTTCTGCATATTTCTTGCATGGAACAACTTCATATAAGCACCTGCCTGCACAAACCAATCACCTGGAAACCCTTTTATCTCTGATGCATTAAAGTTACTGTTTTCAGCTTTCTTGCCACTTGTTTCTTCAGCTTTCTCTTTTGTTTTTATTCCTTTCGTGTCCTTTACTTCTATTGTGCTCTCGTTTTTTGTTTTTTCAACTGTCAGGTCTTTTATATCTTCAGCCTTCTGAACTTTCTGGCTTGTCATGCCAGACGTTTTTTTATCGGGAGATAAATCTGATGACTCTCCTTTTAATGGTTTGGCTTCTTCAGGTTGCTCTACAGGAATTATAGGAGTTAGAGTAAATGTAATGTCATCAATAATATCACCCATTATTGACGGATTAATCGTGAAATCAAAAGAAGTCGGTTCTGCAGTATAACCCAGTCGAATTAATTGTGCTGAATCGGGTTGAGCAGTATATTTTCCCGGCATCAGGCCAAGGTAATTGAAGTAACCATCAGATTCAGTGAGCATTCTCATAATAGTTTTGCCATTTGCATCCAATATGTTAATGATTATACGACCCTGACCAACCAGTGATCTTCCTTTTTTAACATAAACAGTACCATTAGCTTCCCCTTTTACTTTTATTGGTACTCCAACTTTTTTGAACTGGTTGGGATCAATCTGTATGCTCATTGTCCTGATAGGTAGTTGCCAGGCAATATTTTCAAATCCAACTTCATCCAGTTCAAGCAGGTATGAAGCATATGGTTCAAGTTCTATGATTCTGATAAGAGAATCCTTGTCATACTTAATAATACGACCTCCATTCAACCGCACCGATAAGCCCTGAGCGATGGGCTCGTTATCTTCTTTAATATTGTTGTTATTAATGTCCAGGAACGGAATAACAGTAATTGCACCACGACCGGTCGCACTGCGATTATCAGCATGCACATATCCATTGCCACTACCAAAGGCAAAACTTCCCCTTGCACTCTCAGTGGTAGTGACATTTTTACCAGAGAACCGAGCTGACGAAGCTGTTTGGGCATAAGGAAGATCGTACCTGAAGGACACTTCTAAATTGCGTGTGTTGGACCGAAGGTTATCCTCATATATTATTGATAAATGTGCTATTTGTGAAAAACTCTTTTCAATCTCGGCTTTGTAAGAGATGAACTCTTTATTGGTAATGTCGATTTGCGCCTGTGGCCGGAGGTTGATATTTTTTCCCAACCTGAATCCAAGTGCAATATTTGAATAGATATACGGATTACCGTTTGTGATCCAGTTGCCAAAAGCGGAAATATTTGTACTGACACCACCAAAATATGAGGATAACATGGCTTCAGCACTTGAGAATGTAGTCAATGGTAATACATTTTCGCGATATGTCATTCGGGCAAACGAGCGGAATGTTCCTATTTTTACCGGAATAGAAAGACTTGCCTTACGCTCCTCAAGATAATTGAAGCTGATAGCCTTTTGCCCGGGAATGTATTTTGTATAGTCGAGTTCAAGTACCAGATTTGATGGAAGCCGGTAATTCAACAAACCACGTGATCTAACACCGTGAGTATATTCCCCTGTGAACATAAAATTCTTTAGAAATCGTGCTGATGCATTAAGGAAAGGCATAGCTGGATTTTCTTCAAGTGCTGATAAATATTCAATTCCGGCACCAACAGTAAAATTCTTGTTTATACCTACCTGGCTCTCTGCCCTTGTGAATGTACTATTGAGTGTATCTCTCACAATTCCGCCGGTAATATTGTATTCCATTGTTCCCTTTGGCAGGAAATTGTATGGTATATTTATGGTTTGTTCGCGTATACGTTCTTCACCCCAGGGCCCATAAAATTTAAGTGTGACTTGTGAAGCACCATACACCAGAGGTACCTGGAAACTGAAGAACCCTGAGGCGTCAGCAGTTGTAAAATCAACAATAACATTATTGATATACAATTCAACAGTCCATCCAGGTTCAGTAAAATCATTCAGGGTATATGAACCGAATGATCTTCTGAAAGTTGTTGGTGTATTGGTTATACTTGCTCCAATGACAGGTGCATATATGGAAGAAGTTGATCGTAAAGGGATTTTACCAAGTTGTACCTGTCTAATCAATCTGGCATCATTGTTTGCCCAGCGCCACCTGTATTGTTGCTGACGGTCGTCGAATCCGGTAACTGTTGAATAGTTTAGCATACCCGTAGCTTCACCACCAAACAACTCAGTACCTGCAGCAAGAGAAGACCTGGTATCGGTTTCTTTATTGCTTGTTTGTGTTGAAATAACTGACCAGTCGGCCATACCGCCGCGAAATAAATGATATTCTCTTTTAAGGGTTGTATCAACTTCCACAATACCGCCCAGCCGGTCAATGTTTTTACGCATCTGTTCCTGCCTAAGTTCTTTAATAATAGGCAGTTCTACTGCTGTTTTCAGTTCAAGTGACAAACTTCTGAAGTTGAAATTGAGATTTAATCCGAAAAGTTTGCCATATACCGTATTTTTAAGGTATAAACCTAAATCATTACGGTAGATGTCATTCTTATCAAGTTTGAATTCCTGGTTACCGACTTTTGCTGAGAGCTGATTGTAGCTGATAATATATTTATTCTCCTCATTAATGAAAAAGCCCGAAATGCTGTCGTTTTTTGCCGATACCTTATGATTGATTTTAAGCAGTTGAAAGAGCATTGGTACATCAACATAAATATTATCATTCATGTACAGGGCATCTATCTCAAAGCCTCCTACGTTTTGAACCATTAAGAATACGGTGATATCTTCAACTTCAGATTGTTCTTCCTGAGCCAATGAACTAACTGGTAAAAGTATGGCTGTAAACAGAAATACAACCAGCATAGAGCGTAGTAGTAGACGGCTAAGAAAGATAGTTGTGGTTGTTGGTTGCATTAATCAGAGCTTATTCCTGCATAAAGGTTACTGTAAATGTTCCATAGTAATCGCCTGAAGGATTGCTTAACGGATTACCGATATTGAGCGTACCACCAATTCTTACCTGAGTTTTAAAAGGGGGATTGGTGGTATTAATGAATGGTGAAACAGGTAGTGATGAATTAATTTCCAATTGTGTAATCTTACCTCCAGGTCCAGTTAATGTTGCATATGAAGGGAGCATAACATGGATGATATTGCCAGGCAGTGCTTCTATTTCAAAAATAGCAGGATAATAAGGCATACCCATGTTAACCAGGTATATATCGCCTGTTGAAGTTCTTGCACCTTCCGGTGTAATGCTAACTGTACCACCTGAATTCCCATTGATGAATGCCCCAAAACTCATGTTCTGAAAAGTAGTCACCTGTAAGGGGCGCGGAGGTTGTTCCTGTGCAGATGCTCTATGAGCCAATCCAATGACAACCAGCATGATCGTCAATATTATTATAACTCTCTTATCCATCAGTCGACATAAACTTTTTTGGAAAAAATTCCATTCCGGGTAAATAAACTAACCACATACACCTGTTTTCCCTGAACAGCACTTATTAACCATTTCCCTTCACCTGGTAATTCTTTACGAACAATCATACGACCTGTAAGATCAGTCATTTGAACAATGGTCTGCAGATCATTCACTTCCAGATTTACATAAACGCTCCCATTTTCAGAAAATGCTAAAAAATTCTCATCTGTCATTGTACCATGGGATAAGTTTTCACGACTTAATATGATTTTAAAGCGGTCGTGTGTCGTTTCTGTATTAGAGGTAAAAGAGTATTCAGCATTGCTTGCAAGATCTTGAACAAGACCGGTATAACAGTCTTTAAGATAAATATTATAGCCAGAAGGAGCATTCAAAATGTCTTCAGCTTTTAACATTACTGTTCCATTTATTTTTGATGAAAAGCCAAGGCTTATGGTATAAGTGTCAATAGGTTCCGGAATTGCTTTTATTGAAACTTCCCTGCCATCTTCTGACAATACATACAAATCGGGGACTGAATTATCAGTATTTTTTAATTTGAGTGCATCCAATTCTTTATCAAATGACATAGAAGCAAATTCATTCAAATAAATCACCATGTGGTCAGAATTCAAATATCCTTTGGATGAAGCACTGAGGCGGATCAGTGATTGTTGTTCAGCAGTTGAATTTTTATGAAACAACGGATTCAAATTATTAGTCCGTACAGAATTCGAGAAGGTAAGCACTCCATGAACCGGATAAGCTCCATCGCTTACATGCACAAAGAAACCTTGCTGTGCAGCAATAACATTGCTTGCTGTTCCATTGCTTGAAATACCGTTAATGTATGTGCTGTAGGTTCCAACATATTGATCAGTAGTGCCTGCATCAAAGTAATAGAGTGCATTGTCAATATTTGTTTTTGTCCAGCCTGCAGCATTCCAGTCAACAGGTGAGGGGTAAGGGTTGCCTACCAAATTAAAGCCTTTGGTAAAAGGTTGATTGTTGTTATAAAGATTGACTGGACCAACAGTACCGTTATTAACAGTGCCGGTTACTGAAACTGTGGTTGGAGTACCGACTGTTCCAAAATTCAATGCATAACCTGTTCCCGGCTGCAGAACACCGGTTGTTGCCGTATACGCTTTCCATCCCGTTGATACCACATTCTCAATGTAATAATACATAGTGGCAAAACTTGCACTAAGATTTATTTCCTGAGCATACTGAGCAACTGTGGCATTCGTAAAAGGTGAACTAAAATATTTATAACCAAACGCTGATGGCAAATATCTCTGCATGGTAACATTGCCAAGCACTGCTCCTGTGCCACTTCCATCAATTAGGGCAGTCTGTGTTGGGGTGGACAATAAAGTTAAAAATCCGTTTGTCTGAAAAGTACCTATTGTGGCCTTTAGGATATTGTAAACATAAAGTGTCCCATTTAGGGTCACGCCATTTAAATTGTTAATTGTAAGGCTTTTTATCGCATTGCCTGAAAAAGAAGCAGCTGGTATTATCTGCGCTGCAGTACCCTTCAACTCAATTGTACCCTGGGTTGCATCAAACACTCCAGAGTTGGTAATTGAACCGGCAATTTGAAGTGTATTGTTTGAAACAATAACGGAAGCACCTGATTGGATCTGAATGTTTTTACACATTCCGATTACACCGGTACTTAATGTGGGATAATGGGTTAAGCCTGATGGTATGATTGCATCAATTGTAAGATCAGGAATAGCGCATGACCAATTTGCTGAATTATTCCAATTTATATCCTGTATACCTGTCCATGTATTAATACCATTAGAATTAACTATCCAGGTTCCGGTATTTGAACATAGTTGAGGGAAGCTGGAAGTGAGCGTATATTGACCACTTGCAATACCGGTTAAATCTTTAGTCGTCGCTGAAAAACTGGCATCACCTGTTTTTATCCAGTTGTAAATAAAGACTTCCATCCATACAGGTGAGTTTGCCAAAGTGCCATTATAAGGTGAAGATCCAACTTTGGATAAAGTATTTCCACTGCCTTCAAAATAATTATAGCCGGCGATTAGACCACTTGCAGAACCGGAATATTGATAAAATTCTGTATTTGCTAGATTTTGAATTTCAGATGCAGATAAAGCTCTGCTCCAAAAACTGGTTTTTAGAACACTTCCATTGAAGAAATTACCTGATACATCCCAAATGTTTCCACCAATCATCGAGTGATATGTACTTGAACCATAATTAGATGTTGTAGAGGAGGTTGTACCAACTTGAACTCCGTCGAAATAGACTATAAGAGATGTGCCAGTTCCAACGGCTGCTATATGATGCCATTTGTTATCATCTGGATACAAATTCATAGAGATATTTACCTGACCACCATTGGCTGTCCATAGTTGAAGCGTTGTTGAATTCATTATACCAAATTCTATAGCATCATTCTGACCGAACAAGCCCCATGTCCTATCTCCAGTAATTAATGATTTATCAATTTTGATCCATCCCTCAAGAGTAAATTTGGAAAGATTGTTTAGTAAACTACCGCCTAGATCTACATATGTGGAGTTGCTCTTAATAAAGTTTAAAGCAGTTGGAATATTCGTAACCGTTATTGAGCCATCTGAACTTCCACACGAAGCATGTATAACATCAGCAGTTATTGCAGGCATAGAAGGGTTTATAGAACCGACTAAAATATTATTAAGTTGGAATGTTGTATTCGAAGCATCTTTTACAGTAACTGAATAAGTCCCCGATAATAACTGAGTAAAAAGAGGTGATGATTGAAAGTTGCCGTTTCCTAGTTTGTATGTATATGGCTCAGTACCACCTGAAGCAATTATATTAATACTTCCTGTGCCTGGATTAGAGCCAGAGCATGAAGGTGAGGTTGTAGCTGTGGCTGAAAGCGGAACGATCGTATAGCTAATACGAATTAATCCTTTTGCACCGCTACCACCACTATAGTCAGAATTGTCGGTTGTTTTACCTCCTGAACCTCCTCCACCATATTGAAGACCATCTAATCCATTATATCCATTGCTTGTTAATCCTGATGCGCCACTACCACCATTTTCATTTTTCGGACCTCCGCCAGTTCCACCTGATGCATCATTTCCAGGACCTTCTGAGCCGGCACCGCCACCACCAGCACCACCACGGGTAGAACTAGACCTATTTCCGGTGGCACCATCTCCTCCAGCATAAACGTCTTGACCAATTGAATTGACAGTACTTCCTGTACCACCTGATCCGTTTGTATTTCCGCTGCTTATTGATGATCCACCATTTCCACCTTCTGCACGAAGTATAACAACATTTGAGGCATCGATAATATATGATGAATTGCCTTTATTTAAAGCAGTAGTTGTTGTGCTCACTTTTGGCTCAGCAACCACAATTGTATAACTAGTATTTGGAGTTACTGATATAATGCTCCGGGCATAAGATCCACCGGCACCACCACCACCAGCTGATCTATTACCTGTAGCATAACCACCGGCACCACCACCACCCCAGGCTTCAATTGTAATTTGATTTACACCATTTGGTACTGTGAAGGTTCCGGAATTTTCATATAATTCAACTGTCTGGGCAATAATATCATTATTATTTGAAATCAATCCAAGTAAGAGCAAAGCAAAAATTGCTAAAATCTTTCTTATGTAGTTTATGCTTCTATGGTTGTTGGTCATTTTTAATTTGTCTATTATGAAGACAAGCTTATAATTTCAATTCTTTTTCATCAAATAATTCAGATTTCTGTTCATTTGGAGTCTGATACCTTACTACCAGTTTGCCTGTATTATAATTGACATCAGGTAAATTTCTAAGCTTCATGTTAAAGCGTCGTATCTGGTTAGGGGTGTAAACCGCTATACCACGCACAATACCAACTTCTTTTGATTCTCCTGATGGTGATACCCAGTTGACCAGTAAATCACCGAACACCGATTTATCGCCGGTTCTTGTAAAAGTAATGGCCAGATTTGGAACTGTATCTGAATTTAAGTCAAGATTAAGCTCAGAAAGTTCAACATTGAGACTTAAATCACCAACACGGGCTATAATAGGTATAGTTATACCGAATATAGGAATCAACCTAATGCCTATTGATGCGGTATCTTTTGATGCATCTTCGCCAAGTGGTTTTTCATTAGGAACAGCCCTGAAATAAAGGTGCGACCTGTATTCACCTGGTTTCATGTCGGGCATTTTCCTGAACTGCATTCTAACAACCTGTGATTCATTTGGTGCCAGGGTTACGCTTCGTGGAAACACACGCAGGTACTTGTCAGCGAAATACTGTCCCGAATCGGGCTCAGTTATTTGCTCGAAAGAACCGTTCTCTGTCATGCGGTATTGAACAAACGAAACATTGTACTTTGCAGTGTCATTACCTGTGTTAGCCAGTGTAAACTCCTGCGATTGCTTTGTGCCTTCAAAAACAGCACGGCGGGGTGTGATAAGAAGATCGCCCTGAGCCCTTGATGCAAAAGGAAAGGCTGCTAAAAGTATTGAAAAAGAGAGTACAATTAAAATTGGTCGGTAATAAATGCGTTGCATGGTTGTTGGTTTAAAATTTTATCAAACTTACGCTAAATTACTGAGTTTTTAATTAGTTACAACGTTAGCGTTGATTTGAACTAAGCTTTTAAAAAAAAAGCGCTGCAGGGGAGTAGCAGCGCTTTTAGGGATATAAACATTTAGTTGTATGCAAAAGTGAGACTGTAGGTTCCTGTGTATATACCTACCGGGTTATTTTCAAAAGAGCCAACAGTAAGAGTTGCGCCAATTGAAACTGTTTCAGTGCCTCCTGTTAATATGCCGGTTCCAATTCCGGCAGGAGGGTTTGATACCCAGTTATCTATAGTCATCGTGTTATTGCTGCCGTTGGTAAGCATTGATGGTCCTACAGGCAGTTGGATTGTAAAGGTAGCATTAGCTTGTCCGGTAATGATAAACTTCCCCGCCTGGGCCGTACCACCACCCAACACAACAGAACCTTGTGCTGAGCGAACTCCGTCGGGAGTCAGTACTATCTGTCCGCCGCTTACTTCAGGTGAAAATTTTCCAAAATTCATCTGACTGTTTTCGTAAGCTGACAAGGCAGCAATCACTTCCGCATAAGCCTGGCCTGTAACTGATGATTGTGACCAACCCTTCAGTGCCACCGCCAGCAGTAACAGTGTAATCGCTGTTATTTTGCGGTTCATGATTTTAATTTAAGATGTGAAAGAACTTATAGAATTGGTACGCGTAAAAAGTATTGTAGTATATTTTGTCAAGGGTTATTGATATTGAACAGTAACAGAATATGTACCTGAATAGGTTCCTGCAGTTTGAGTTGCATTTACATCAAGAGTAGCTCCTACATAGAATGTTTGTGTGCCTGATCCATTAAGAGTACCACCATTTGTTGCCACCGTTGAAGTAAAAGTTTTCACTGCCATCGGGGTTGATCCACTTGGGCCATTTAATGAAACAACTCCATCAGCTGGTATTGAAATATTATAAGCTGCATTTGCCTCACCTGCCACATCAAATTTGGCACTTTTAGGATTACCTAATGTGGTTGCCTGTGCATTAGAATTTTCAAATGTTCTTGTAACAGAACCATTAGGAGCAACAACAAGAGTAACATCACCACCATCAGTTGTTGAGGCTACAGTACCAAAGTCCATTGCAACTGAATTTGATAACGTAATAGGAGCAATGATTTTAGCCGATGCTGAAGCTGATGCAACAGTTGCTGAATTCTGAGCGAAAATGTTTGAAGTGAAAGCTACTGCTAAAACTACTACTAAAATGGTTGTTAATTTTTTCATGATTGTTGGATTGTTGAATGTTATTTTTTTGTTTTTGATTTCTTGTTTTAACTTACTTAAAGTTGAAAGAATATAGTCGAATAACGTGCCAACAAGGGTATGCCACAAATCGTCATTTAATGAAATTGGATTTTAAAAAGCATAATATCAGTGAGTTAAAAAAGATTGTTTTTTGTTTTCACTAACACATTAACGTTCAATTGAATCTTGCCAACAAAAGAATCCGATTAATAATGGGACTAACCTTTTCAAAATGGGACAGTTATTTGGCGTGTAATAAAACTCTCTCCTAAACGTGTAATAAAGCTCTCTCTCAAAGATATGGGTAATTAGAATTTCTTAACTTTACTTTTGGAAAAAATGGTTATGACAATAAATATTCGGAAAGGGTTATTAAGGGGACTTTATCTGGTAGTTGCATTGATTCTGCTTGTTATGTCATTTCAAACCTATATGGTACTTGAAAGTATAAAAATTATCAATGCAAAGGTTAAAGATCATATTGCACATCGTGACTTACTTATCCAGGCGTACGAAGCTTTCAAGGATGTTGAGAATTCAAGCAGAGGCTTCGTCATGTTAAAGGATCCGCTTTATTTGAGTTATCGTAATAAGGGATTGATAAAGTTAGGAACAAGTTTAAGACAGCTTAAAGTTGAATACAGTATTGATTCAATGAAGCCACGGTATCAGGAGATCGACAGCCTATTTACCAATAGGTTAATGGAACTGGATATGATGCTTATTTCTTCTGATTCTTCACTTAGAAAGCCAGTTCTTTCGAGTTCAGCAATAACTTTAGAAAAGGCCAGAATTCTTATTGAGGAAAATCTTCAAAGGGAATACACTGTAATCAATAAGTATAATGCTATGATT
>DATGXS010000078.1:0-7290 GCA_035298745.1 Lentimicrobium sp.
ATGATTACTGCAATGGGCCTTTCTATCAGGTAACGTACCATAATTACAGCTTTATCGGTTTATTTGTGAACGAATTTTCTTTCTTATTTTTGAGATCCATCTTCAAAAACACTGGAAGAAAGAGCACAATAAGTGGGACTAAAAACAACAGCCCCCCAATAGTGCCTGCTGCAAAAGCAGTCCAGAAACTTGTAAATGTATCAAAAAGCAAAAAAGGAAGCAAGCCCGCAACAATTGATAGTATTGTTAAAAGAAGCGGACCGATTTTAGAATTAAATGCCTTTACATAATTCTTAAGTGGGTTGTGCTTGTTGTATTTCCTTATTTGATTAAGATCGTTTAAAATATATATTGCCATGTTTGCTGACAATCCGCTAAGGAGTATAAGAGATGCATAACCACCAACATCAAAAGGAATTTCAAAATAATAGAAGGTAAAAAGCGCCCCAATAAACGAAATTGGAACCAAGCTTATCACCACCAGGGGTTGACTCAGCGATTCAAACAGAATGGCTGCAATAGCCCATATTATCAGTATAATTAATGCAATCAACCAATACTGGATTGGCTTACTTCCAAACATCCAGGAATAATCGTATTTCGGAATTTCAGCTTTGAAACCAAGTGGTAATCTTCCTTTAAATTTATTTGTTTCTCTCTCTATAACTCTTTTTGATAATTCATCGGGCCCTATAAAATTGTATGCCAGCCTTATCATATACGATTGATTCTTTTTGTAAATGTTTCCATCAACACGAATTGTTGTTAGCATAGATGTTTCCGCCGGACGCAGTTTAACTGAATCATTACCAATGGAAGTGTGCATAAACTGCCAAAAATCAAAATTATTCAAGTCACTGGCAAAAAAACTAACGGGAGCATATCCTCTATTATCGGTAATCATTGTTTGTGCAGTTGCACCGGCATGATATTTTTGCATTGAAGCCACATATTCATTGTATTGGATTCCGGCTCTTGCGAGCATACTTTTATCAATGATTAAACCTTTTTCATCAAGAGTTGCTGTTTGCAGATAAATATCATTTCCACTGAATATTGCTATGTCCTTTATTCGGGGATTATGGCTTAGGGTATCACTAAACTCATGAGCCAATGAAACCAGTTGACGATAATCAAAACCACTAATCTGTACTTGTGATGATCGCCAGCCCTCAGTAAGTTCATTACTGAACGATTCGTTTAGCATATAAATACCAAAATCGGCACCTGCAAATTCGTTAGCTTTCTGTATTAAAAAACTTTTTACTTCAGCAGGTAAAGCTGAATTTTGAGCTTCTTTTGTAAAATAAACTATAATGCTGGCATCCTGAGGGCTGTTAACGTACGTCTGAAATTGTCGTATCCCTTCAAATCTGCCAAGGTAGTTCTCCATCCATAAACATACTTCGTTAAGCTGGACAATTGTGGTACCCGTTGGCAGTGAAACGCGCATATATAACGTTGTTTCTCCTGATGGTTGGTAAGAACCGTTACCATCTGACACATGCTGCATAAACAATCGCAATATTCCGCCTGAAATCTTTTCAATTGGCATTCTTAAATGTTCCCTATAAAAATTACTGCCTAACGTACTATTGTATAATTTAGCAAATGTGGTTTCCCTTTCAATTGAGAATGGCAGAAAATAAGTGGGTAATCCAAATATCAATATTATCAAAATTATAAAGGCATATCGCCAATTATTGGCAAATTTAATATATGTGCCATAAATACTTGAAAACACTGCAATTCGTCTAACTCTTCGTTGTGATATAAGCTTTTCACTTTGTTTTATACTGAGCCCGGTTAAGAGTGAAGGAATAAAAAACAAGCTGATTATAAGTGAAACTAAGAGGTTAATTATGGTTACCATTGCAAAGTCAATCAGGTTAACCTGATCATTATCATCAAGAAAAAAAACAACCACGAGTGCGCCCAGTGTAGTTAAGGTAGCACCCAGCAATGGCATGTAAATCCTGAGTGACTTACGTCTCCGCAAGTAATCGGCCATTATTATATAATTACCCATTATAATGCCAATACTTACAGTGATACCAGAAATTGAAACAAGGTGAATTTTAACATGAAAGAAATAATATAAGATACAAGCTATTGAAAAGTTTACAGCAAGACTTATCATGATGAAAAGCAGATACTTCCGGCTCCGCTGAATAAGCAGTATGAAAAGAAAGAGAAAAAATAAAGCAGCAATAAGACGTAGTGCAGTCTTATTAATTTCTGTACGCAGATAGTCACTTGAATTAAACATTTGAATCAATTGCCATCCTTGGGGTAATGAGACTTGAATATTATGCTCAACTTTTTCAACATCTTTGGCAAGAGCAAGCTGATTGGAGTTTTGTGCTGCATATATGTTTATTGAAACGGTATTCTTGCCATTTATCCTAAAATAATTTGCAGGCTGTTGTTCTTTAATTTCAAGTTTTGCAACCTCCCCAAACCTCACAATTTTATTTCCAATAATTGTAACAGGTATGTCCTTCCAGGAATTAATCAGATCGGTTTCATCTGAATACGAAATTACTACCGGTGTAGCGTGCAACCCTTTAGTCGTTATATTATCACCTGATACACCTACACCTGTTTTTTGTTGCCACTGATTCAATGAACCGGCAAGATCATTAGGTGAAATGCCATATTGGTTGAGTAGTTGGTGGTTGTATGTGAACTTCCACTCATAAGGAGTAGCTCCGTATGTTTCAATTCCAGAGACTGACTTTATCCGACTGAAAGCTCTTTTTATCGAATTATCAGCATATTCCCGAAGTTTGTGTGACGAAGCGTTACCAGTAAGTGTATATGAAACAAGCAATTCCTTATTGCTTTTTTGGTCTCTGCCAGAACTAATTTCAGGATACCCCACCTGTTGGGGCAAATGTTGCCAGACATCCTTAATAACTGAAAGAATTTGAAAACGAAGTGTTTCAATATTACTTTCCTCTTCGGTTTCAATAATAATACTTCCATACCCAAAACTGCTGTTAGATTCAATCTGTCTGACACCATTCATGGTTGCTAAGGCACCTTCAAGCACAGAAGTAACTTCATGCTCAACCACTTGTGGGGCAGCACCCGGATAAACAAAACTAACGGTGAGTGAATTAGATTCACGGCCTGGATTGAGCTTAACAGTTAGCCTGGGAATAAGTGCAAGTCCACATACAGCAAACAAAACAAAAAGCATATTCACTGTAAATGAACTATAATGCTTTATTCCTTTATCGCTGCTGTCCTTCAAAATTGAGTTATTTTGCCTGCCCCGAAACAAGTACAGGAGCCATATGACCAATGGTGAGATTATTGCTCACAATAACATGCTGCCCTGGTTTTAGACCTTCTGTTATAGTATATTGTGAACTATTTTCATAACCGGTAGTAACATAGTTCCAAATGGCATGACCATCTTCAACAGTAAAAACCACCTGACGATTCTGCCTGGCCAGAACTGCAGATTTAGGTACAACTATTTGGTCGGGAATTACTTTATTAACAACAACTTTAACCTTCATACCGTCGATAAGCAATCCTTTTGAATTGGGTACAAGTGCAGAAACACTGAGTGTTCCGTAATTGCTTAGCATTTGATCAGCCCCTTCAATTTTACCACTAAAACTCCCCGGCATGGCCACAGGCAATACTTCAATGGCCATTCCCGGCTTAATAAGTGTTGCATCCTGTTCAAGCACATCAAAATTAACCATCATATCGCGGGTATCAAGCAAAGTGCAGAAGTTCTTATATTCAGTTGTAGGAGTAAAAGGTTTTGCTGTTAATCCTGCTACCATTCCGTTAACCGGAGCAGTAATCCTTGTATTCGCGAGTTCATTTCGCGCCTTGCTCAATTCCAGAATAGCCTGTGACAATCCTGAGCGAAGCATAGCCCCCTCTTTAACATTCTTCGGAATTCTTGCAGTATCTTCAATTCTGTAGCCGGTTACCAATAACTGATCATTATAGTTTATAAGGGCAAGCTTGTAGTTAACCTCAGACTGTGATAGCACCTGTTTTTGCTTATAGTCATCAATAAGCGCAAGTGTCTGTCCTTTACTTACCCACTGTCCGTTTTTTACAAGTACATTCACCAAATTTCCCTGAACCTCAAAAGGGACAATCGCTTTTTGAGAAGCCTGCAAATTACCATTACAATAAGTTTCAAGTGTAAAGGGAGATTTTTTTACTATAATATCCTCAACTCCAACAGTGTCATTGACACTGTTATTTATTGGTGATGTACTTCCAGAATTCAGGTTATTGTTTTTGTTTGTATTACAAGCCACAGTTATTAACAACAAAACTACTGATTGGAGATTTTTGAGTTTTAACATCTTTAAAAGTTCTTACAATCTATTTAAGAATAAAGGTAATGTTTAATTACATGTTCTTTAATTTCTTAGCAGCAAAACTCAAGTAATTCTTAATGGCAATTGAATCTCCTTGTTCAGGAATAAAAACATTATGCGCTACCCTGTAGTTATCAATTAAAAAGATATAAGGCACATTTAATGTATCAGGAGGAAGTTCTAGAGCCCATATATTGAATATTGGCATATGAACACTGTTTATCCTTTTGAATTGGTACAAATAATCAGGTTCTCTATAATAACCTAAAATCAAGGTATTATTCTCATTAAATGAGGTATCAGATAACAAAGACTTAAGAATGATATCAACACATGACTGACAATTTAACTCAGAATAGCGTAAAACAAGAGAGGGTTTTGAAAATAAATTTTTTATACTGATAGTATCTCCATTTTCATTTCTTACTATTAGACCCTTGTTCAACTTTGTATTATCAGATGTTGCTTGGTACCATAAATAATTTTTATTTTGAAGATTGTACATTGTCATATCATTTAAGTCAGACTTTATTGACTCTGGTTCGTTTGAATCTATCCAAAAAAAACGCCCGTAAATCAATATTATAAGTAAAACGATATTCAATATTACCAGTAAAATAATTGTATGGCTTGCTTTCTTCATGGAGATTTGATGTAAGAATAATAAATTAAATAAACACTATAATTATAGTCATTTGCCAGTATGTAAGCGGAAGATCATTATTATGGGATTATCAGTTTCATTCACTGCCTTAACTTTATTAACGAGCTTGTGCTGCTTGTTTTGCGTTAGAAAACCACACATAGTATCACCATTACTTATTGCTTCCTTAGCTTGGTTAGCATTTATTGATGAATAGAATAAATTATTGTAGGATCCAAAAATAATACCGGGTGAGAATAAATTTCTTCTTTCTCCATAAGCATAACAATGTATTGTTACATACGAATCATTCTTGTAGTTATATATCAAGCGATACACGTCTGTTGAAGTGCGGATACCAAATGTAATATACTCATTATTAAACACTACATTAGTTGTAATTACTTTTAAGTTATTATTCGAAACATATTTTAATAATTGAGTTGGGAAACGATAATCTTCAATACTGGATGCCAATAATGGTTTTAGTTTCTTCTTTTCCCCATTATTTATATCAATAATAAAAGTTGGTTTTATTTCACCATTTTTAATACAGTAAATTGTATCATTCAGATCGTTAGGTGCGATTGCAACTTGACCGTCGCCACATTGACTAAAGCGATTTTTTACTGCCAACGAAAAATGCGAATAAGGGATTAGTCTTTGTGAATTTTCAAATTTATCATCAAATGCAAATAAATGATACGGATGGGTCTCAAGTAAAGGTGGCACAGCAGTTTTCCAAGCGAACATGTGAAGATCATCGTAAACATATAAATTATTAGGAGTGCCCCCTATGCAATCATTATTAAAATACTTTTCACTAAGTATATTGCCATTTAAGTCACTTTTAATAATCTTTCCAATATCTAAAATATATAGATTATATTCATTAGATATACTTATGTCAAATGGTTTTAATATTTCTAAAGGTCCTTTTCCTTTTGTACCAACCTTTTTAATGAATTGTCCCACTTCATTGAATACGAATATCTCCTCATGTTTTGTGAGAATAAAAATACGATTCTTTGCTATCAGAAGTTTATCTATTTCATCAATCAAACACGAATCATTTGTTTCTAAGGGAACAAATTCCATATCTGCAATAAGCTCATCCCAAATTCTGCAATCATTATTGTTAGATGTTTTGATGCTTAATGTTCTGTTGAAAATATCAGATTGATCATACTTGTTACTATTGCGATTACAAGATGAACATAATATAATAATGAAAGTTATTGTAATTGCTTTTTTCATATACTAAATACCTATAGCAATGAGACTGCCGATTTCTCGGCAGTCACATCTAATGAATAATCGCTTCTAGATTAGAGGTCAGCGTACATGCTGCTTCAACACATGTTGGATATATTCCAGGTGTCCAGCATTCATGTCTCAAATATGAGCAATTGCAAGTAGGAGCAGGATATCCATCACAATAGAACCAAGCATCTCTGTAGTAATTAGGATTTTCAGAAGATGATGCTTGAAATGGATTTACGAATAAAATGGTTATAATTACTGCAAGGTTTGCGGCTGTTAAAATGAATAACTTCTTCATTTTCTAGTTCATTTTATGTTAAAAAAGATTGTTAACTATTTGGCATTACTCAAGCTGGGGCTTTTTACGGAGGCACATCCACAACCAAAAGCCAGGCATAAAGCCTTAAGCCTAAATAGAGGTCGAGATGTGCGGTACTTTTTTTAAGTGTAGTTATTAGCGGGATTACCCCCCCCCCATATCACTTTAATATTCGTGATAAAAGTGAGAAGCCAAGGATTATCAATATTTCTGATATCTTTTTTCATCTGAGAAATATTGATGCTAATATAAGGAATAAAATATAAATGTCAATACTATGGGTATAATATTTTATCTATATTTTTAACTTGTTTAATGCAATATATGTATATCAATCTATAAGACTTGATTCTCTTGCAATAGCTAAAACGAAATCACAATTGAAGATGGTATTTAACAATAAACCGGTCGGGTCTCTCCATAATACCATAGAGAACACGATCATCCGGTGCTACTGTAAGGTAATTATACGTTCAATTAAAATAATAGCCAACAAGATAAGTAATAGATATCTCATGATCATGGTTATGATCATTATATTTACCTTTATATTTATGACAGAGTAAAGGTATGAATTTTAATTAAACGATGATATCATAATTAAATCACTTAATAACTGTAATAGACCTAACTGAAATGAAAATCGTTCCTATGAAATATTATCTGCTATCTTTTCTCCTTTTAACAGCTACTGGCATTTTGGG
>DATGXS010000079.1:0-5543 GCA_035298745.1 Lentimicrobium sp.
TGATATCAGGTTTGGTATGACTTTCGTTGAAATGACTGAACTTGTTAAAGGCCATGAGTTCAAAGTTTTTGATGATGCTGAAATAGTAGTTGGAATAAATGCATCCGGATGTGCCGGTTATACCAGGAAACAGCTTGATGCCCTGACTGATTTCGTTAAACGTCCTCAATTAGGTGCTGCAGGATTAGTATACGCCCGGTATAATGAAGATGGAACCATAAAATCTTCGGTTGATAAATTTTATAGTGAGAATGACCTGAAGGCCTGGGCAAAGGCTTTCAATGCCATGCCTGGTGACCTTATGCTAATACTGGCCGGTTCAAAGAACAAAACTCGTAAGGCATTATCGGAATTACGCTTAGAAATTGGCAATCAACTCGGTCTCCGTAATCCTGAAGTATTTGCTCCATTGTGGGTAGTTGACTTCCCACTGTTGGAATGGGATGACGAAACCGCACGATATTATGCCATGCATCATCCATTTACCTCACCAAAACCCGAAGATATTCCACTACTTGAAACAGATCCCGGTGCAGTCAGGGCTAATGCTTATGACATAGTAATAAACGGTGTTGAAGTTGGTGGTGGCTCAATCAGAATACATAACCGTGATCTTCAGAAGAAAATGTTTACTATTCTTGGTTTTACTGATGAAGATGCACAGGCACAGTTTGGTTTCCTCATGAATGCTTTTGAATATGGTGCACCCCCGCATGGTGGTATAGCTTTCGGATTCGACCGTATGTGTTCACTTTTTGGTGGTTCTGACAGCATACGAGATTTTATTGCATTCCCAAAGAACAATGCAGGTCGCGATGTGATGATAGATTCACCTGCTCCAATTAAGCAGGAACAACTTGATGAATTGAAGCTTATTGTTAATCTACCTAAAAAATGAAACCAATTAAAACCCTTCTTCCTTTCTCAAGGTGGTTGCTTAGGATTCTTATGCTGGGATGGCTTCTCATGCATAATATACAGGTAGTTCAGGGGATGGATGTGCATAACCAGCCGTTTTACATTGCACTTGGCTTTATTCTTTTTGGTGCATTGCTGTTTGCAGGTGGTTTCTCTTCAAAGCCGGGATTAACAGTAATTTCTGCAATATTCCTGACTTTGCTGTTCATTTATAAGATCTACCTCAGCTTTGTACCACAGGTAACTGAAGGACAATTGATTTCATTTGTCTTTCTTTCTATCGCCATTTATTTTATGTCATCAGCAAATAAATGATGATACTTAATACTGAGCCGGGAAGCAGGACCTTCAGGTATTTTGATGTGATCATGGCATCGTTTGTGGCCGTTTTACTGATCTCAAACCTGGCATCAACCAAGATACTTGATCTTGGTCCTTTTACTTTTGACGGAGGAACATTATTATTCCCGTTAAGCTATATATTTGGTGATATACTCACTGAAGTTTATGGTTATCAGCGGGCGCGAAAAGTAATATGGACCGGTTTCGGAGCTGCATTACTGATGTCGCTGGTTTTATGGGTGGTTCAGATACTACCTCCTGCAACTGACTGGCCAAACCAGCAAGCTTATGAGTCATTACTGGGCTTTGTCCCGCGTATTGTACTCGCAAGTTTAATAGCCTACTTTGGAGGTGCATTCTCAAATGCATTCATACTATCGCGAATGAAGATAGCCACTAAAGGCAGGTATCTGTGGGTGCGCACCATCGGTTCAACGCTGATTGGCGAAGGTATTGACACCGCAATTTTCTGCTTTGTAGCCTTTTATGGCATGTTCCCTGCAGAAGTACTCACTGCTATAATTGTCTCAAACTACCTGTTTAAAACAGGTGTTGAGATATTATTTACCCCTGTCACATACGCCGTAGTAAATTTCCTTAAACGACAGGAAAACGTTGACGTGTATGACAGGGGTATAAGCTATAATCCTTTCAGATACTTTTGAAAAGGTTAATGTTTAACTACTAATTTCAAATTATAAACCTTGCTTTCCTGCTTAAGCCTGAGGATATAATTTCCCGATGGCAATCCGTTAACATCTAAAGTGAAAGATGATGGATTCGTAATCCTGAATGATTTAACAATTTTGCCAGTGTATGTAATCAATGAAACATAAGTATTCAGTGATTTAAGATCGGAAGTGATTTTTACGATACCATTTGCCGGATTTGGAAAAGCCCTGACAATATTGGTTTCAATATTTGACGCCGATACTGACCCTTCCTGGGTGATAGTAATCCACTGAATAACATCTTGTGCCGTAACAGAAAGAACAGCAATCCTGCTATCAACAGAACCATTTTCTTCATAATTAACTTCAAGGATACCATTGCCACTGCCTTCTGTAATTGGGACAGCCCAAATAACATCACTTGTTACAGTCCAGTTTGTATTAGATGTTATATTAAACGTTGTAGAACCTGCCTGGGCGGTTACATTCTGATTCAACGGATCTACTGCAAGAAAAGTACCTGAACCCTGTTGGGTTATTGTTACAATACTTGTATTAACTCCGCCTGCAATTACAGTAATAGATGCTACCCGGGAATCTACGCCTGTATTTTCCTCATAGGTAGCAGTAATTGTACCATTCCCATTTCCAGCAGGTGTTACAATGCACCAGTCATTACTACTTGATGCAGTCCATGCTGAATTCGATAGAACTGTATAAGTTGTTGACCCTGCTGTTGATGTAACTGTTTGATTTGCTGGTGATACCTGCAAAGTAACTGCCAAAGCAGCTTGTGTAACGGTAACAATTGAAGAAGGAATGCCTGAAACAGTTACGGTTATACTGGCAACCCTTACACCAGGCGTTGTATTTTCCTCATAAGTTGCTGCCAGAGTTCCATTACCTGCGCCTGAAGAAGTGACAGTACACCATGAAGCACTACTGGATGCTACCCAGTTTGAATTTGAAGTTACACTAAAATTAGTGCTTCCGGCAGCAGAAGTAACATTCTGATTTGCAGGTGTAACGGCTAATGTTGCCTGTTCTGCAGCTTGAGTTACAGTAACTGTAGATGAAGGTAGCCCTGAAACATTAACTGTAATTGTGGCAATTCTCTGATTTGTGGTATTATTAGCCTGATATGTTGCAGTTAGTGTACCATTACCTGAACCTGATGGGGTTACAGTACACCAGCCTGCATTTGATGAAGCAGTCCAGTTTGAATTTGATGTTACAGTAAAATTTGTGCTTCCCGCTGTAGATGATACATTTTGATTTGAAGGTGTAACTGCAAGGGTAGCACTTGCACCGGCCTGTGTAACAGTGACAGTAGTTGATGGTAATCCGGCGACTGTTACAGTAATAGTTGCAATTCGCTGACTTGTTGTTGTATTTGCCTGGTAATTGGCAACAATGGTTCCATTACCTGATCCTGATGAAGTAACAGTACACCAACCGGCATTGCTGGATGCTGTCCAGTTTGAATTTGAAGTAACAGAGAAATTTGTACTTCCTGGAGACGAAGTTACATTTTGGTTTGAGGGTGTAACTGCCAGAGTTGGTGGTGGAGCAGTAGCTGTAAATGAACCAATTTGAGTATTTGCATGCGGAGTACACAGATAATGGTAAACACCAACCAAAGCTACCCTGTATTCATATACCTGGTTACTACTGTTAATAGGCGCATCCCATGCTGCCGCACCCGTTGGAATAGTAGTAGATGTAGTTGTATGTGAACCATTTACCCAAACCCACCTGATAGTGTCACCTACCTGTACATTAAGGTTTGCGGGAACGAAAGCATAATTTTGAACATTTACAACATGTTTGACTGCAAATGCATCAGTAACATTGAATACAATAAGTAAAAGAGTTACTGTTAAGATTGAGAGTAAGGATTTGATCATAACCTGGTTTTTATTTTAGATTAAAAACCAAGATATTCGCTCAATGTTCGTTCACATATAGAGATTTTTGCATTTTTTAATCTCTGAATGTCACGTCATATCATATATATGCACTCACAATCTTAATGAGAATGGTTCTAAATAGGGATAAGTATCACTTTCTAAGCTATCAAATTCATTCCAGAATTGTGGAATTAAGGGTAACAGATACTCTTTCAATTTTACCGCCGAGTGGTGGATTGAGTTTTGATACTTTAACCTCAATATAACTTATCACTGGAAATCGGTTTTTAATGGCATTAATGATCCTGTTAGCGACATTTTCCAATAAATTACTTCTAACCTCCATTTCCATTTTGACTGTTTCAAAAAGAGTCAGGTAATTAACTGTATGGTGAAGATTATCGCTAACCTCTGCCTGTTCAGTATCAACATTAACAGTAAGATCAACTTCAAAGCGTGTTCCAATAATGCTCTCTTCGGTGAAGCAGCCATGATAGGCAAAGAAGTCCATCCCTTCAATTTTGATTGTAGCCATTTTCTGCTTATTTACAATAAAGCAAAATTAACACAAGTTTTAGCTTAAAGACTAATGTAATTAAACTGATTGACCGAATGTTAAATATATTTTTACTTTACAAGGAATAATTTATAAATTTGCAGCCACTTAAAGGTCTCGTGGCCGAGTGGCTAGGCAGAGGTCTGCAAAACCTTCTACAGCGGTTCGAATCCGCTCGAGACCTCAGAAATTAGAAAATAACCACCATGTAATCAACACTTTACTGGTGGTTATTTTGTTTTAATACAATTCAAAATATGTGGTTTTGCTTCCGAGCAAGGTAGACACCTTCAACCGACTAATAAAAACCTTTGGTAAAGTTTGAAGCGACAGCCTTTATGCGTTAGCAAAGATTAAAAGCAGGTTTAGGGTTGATGCGGATATTCGTTACGAAAATACCCTCACCAATATTTCTTTCATAATAAAATGTTTAATTGACTAAGTGTAAATTATAAAATTTGCTCTTATTAGTACACTTAACAAATAACAAATCAATGAAAAATTTAATTTACATTATTGTAGCTGTTTTCATATCTGCTATGGCAACAAGCTGTGACAAGGAAAGTTTGAATCATGAAAATGCTACTACTAATCAACTAAAAAGTAGCGTAACGCACTTGGAATTTGCAGATACTGCAGCTTTTTTAAACCATCTTAAATGGGTAGAAAATAATATCAGTAATCCGAATGCAATAATTCAGTACAATCAGAATAAATTGTTTACCTCACTTATGGAGATTTATGAGGGAGGTTCAAATGTAACAGATTCAGTTTCTATTATAAATTATATCCAGACATACCCTAATGTTTTTTTAGAACAGATACTTGGAGATGGAAGTACATTTTATGATATGCCATACAGTGCTGCGTTAGCTTATATATTAAATCAGAATGGAGAAGTGCAAATTGGGACTCAAGTAGGACGGTGGCCTAATTACTTATATTTATATAGCTATAGGACAGAATATTGGACTAGCAGGGTAAGACTCGTTGGTAGGCTATATGAAAATCCAGATGTTGCTAATACCTATAAATATGAAGTTAGAACAACTGCACAGAAGAAAGTAGGCGGAATATGGTGGCAAACTAATGTGGAGTATTTAGTAAGCTATAATGCACCTGGAACATATTATGAACAACAATGGG
>DATGXS010000080.1:0-36282 GCA_035298745.1 Lentimicrobium sp.
GCGATATGTTCACTTTTCCCTTTTTGGAGGAAAAGATAAAACTGTCCCGGTTGAATCCTCTGATTCAGTAAAATAGATAGAGTTAAGATCCTGGATTTATTCAATAATTGCTTCATAGGGGGCTACCATGAAGCAAGTGAAAATAAGAACCGGTAATAACCAGTTACAGTGTTCGGGTATGATTACTCCCAGTTGAAAATATCGTTTTTATCCTTTGGCCTTTCATCACCATACCAGGCGAAATCCTGTAAGAGCATATCGGCAGGTGGAAGATCCTTTTCAGGGTATAGGGTGGCAGTGGGTTTTTCGAGGTAGGTAATTTGTTTGATCTTTTTTTGCTTCAACCCAATCCGTAAATTGCTCGAAGTAGCTTTATTTATGCCGGTTAATGTTCCATCTTCTTCTCTAACCCAGTAAAGGGTTTCAGCATTTCCGGTTACTTTGATGGAAACCAGGTCGTTGTCAACAAAGGAGCCCACCATGTCTCTTCCTTTTATCTGGTTGTAACCGGTTGTATCTTTCGATATAAGGAAAGCTGAATTATAGAGGAACATTTTCTTCACATTCTTTTTTCCGGTCAGTACATATATAGAATCGGCGGTTAGCTGGTTATTTTCTGTCCATAATACCGGATTTTTATGCATCCTCAATGTGGAATCCGAGAAAGAATATATTAGTGAATCGGCCATGCCCTGCAGGTTACTGCGGAAGAACTTCATCTTGTAGTATGCGTATATTTCCTTTGTATTCTGTGCCGAATCAAATGTCACTTTCATCGTGTCAGAATGTACGAACAAGGTATCGTTATCTTCTATCAAATGGGCTACTGCATTTTTGGTGATCATCGTATAACCCAGTGCCTTCTCATAAAGGGCATAGTTGCCGTAAACAATTACATCCTGCACGGTATCAATAACCCTGATATTGTTGAATGCTTCACCAAACCCGTTTGTACGTTCATAATACAAGCTGTCACCGGTAAGAACCTGGTCGCCGTTTTTTACTCTTGAGTTTTTATTAAATTCGGCAATATCAGTGTCAGTATTATACCAACCATTCTCGGCGTAAATATCAGTATCCTCCCCTTTAATAGTGGTTGGACCTTTGAACTTCGAAATTTTGTTTTGTGTATTATATTCGAGTGTATCACAATTCATCACGTAATCAGGATTAACCAGGACCACATGTTCCCTGAAGAAAAAATCTTTTGAATTCGTGTGATAATAGCCCCGCCGGCTGTCAAGGGTATTTGTTTCATTCACAATATGACCGCCGGTACTATACGATGCTATACCGGTATTCCGGTCAAACAGCAATTTATCGGTGGTAAGGGTTGTTTTATTATCAATGAGCTTCACATGGTCAAATACTTCTGCAATTTTTGATTCGCCGTTATAATTTATAGAATCTCCAAACAAATTGAGAGTGTCACTTGACTTAATATGAACCCTGCTGAATGCTTTTACACTGTTGCTTTTATTATTGAGATGTGCTGAGTCACAATATAAGAAAGCCCCTTCATGCTCAAAAATGGCATTTCCAATAATTCGCTGCACATCTTCGCCAAGAGTTTTATCATAAACTGCTTCATCGGCTTGTATAAGCTTTATTTTCTTCCTGGCCTGTGAAAAAGCAGGAAAAGTAATTAATAAGAGCAGGATAAACAGGATAACTCTGTTAAACATTACAGTCATACAGCTATTGAACGGCAAAGTTAGGTATTTATTTTTGACGCTGTAATATTCAACAAATACTCCTCTAAAACACTTCAAAAATTTAGGAAGGGCGGTTAATTAGTTATAATTTTGCGCTCGATACGAAAAAATATATTATCCACATTTCTTTATCTAATTATCACTAAATGAGCTTAATGGAAACTATCAGGGTCAATGCAAAAAAACTTAACAAATGCATTGTACTTCCTGAAGGTACTGAAGACCGTACCTTAAAAGCAGCCGATGAGATACTGGGCGAAAATCTTGCAAGGTTAATTCTGATTGGAAACCCGGAAGAGATCATGAAAAAGAGTATTGAATTTGGCCTTGCCAATATCAATAAGGCAAAGATCATTGACCCTGAGAACAATCCTGATCATGAAAAATATGCTTCACTTCTTTTCGAATTAAGAAAATCAAAGGGGTTAACCTTTGAGGAAGCATCAAAGTTGGCCAAAGACCCTTTATATCTGGCCACACTTCTAATAAAAGCAGGTGAAGCAGATGGAGAAGTTGCTGGAGCAATGAACTCAACAGGAAATGTTTTAAGGCCTGCTTTTCAGATTGTGAAAACTCTACCGGGGATTAGTGTTGTTTCAGGTGCATTCATAATGCTTTTGAAAGATAATCCTTATGTTGCTGAGAACATTCTGGTTTTTGCTGATTGCGCAGTTCATCCTGATCCAACTGCTGAAGAGCTTGCTGAAATCGCCGTATCAACATATTATACAGCAAAGAATATTGCAAAGATCGAACCACGCATTGCCATGCTGAGTTTTTCAACTAAAGGAAGTGCAAAACATGCATTGGTTGATAAAGTTGTTGAAGCTACACGAATTGCAAAAGAAAAAGCACCATGGATTGAAATTGACGGCGAAATGCAGGCAGATGCTGCTATTGTTGAGGCCGTGGGGAGAAGCAAAGCTCCGGGCAGTGCAATCGCCGGTAAAGCAAATGTGTTAGTATTTCCGGGACTTGAAACCGGA
Organism: Lentimicrobium sp.; assembly: GCA_035298745.1. GTDB lineage: Bacteria > Bacteroidota > Bacteroidia > Bacteroidales > Lentimicrobiaceae > Lentimicrobium. Next base: position 2,702 of record DATGXS010000080.1, read on the forward strand.
AATATAGCCTATAAACTGGTTCAGCGCCTTGCAGGTGCTGAAGCCATTGGTCCGGTACTTCAGGGTATGGCAGCACCAATTAACGACCTTTCAAGGGGTTGCTCGGTAAGCGACATCGTTAATCTGGTAGCTATAACAGCAAACCAATCAGCTTAATAAGTAACAGAAACAACATTTACCATATTAAATTGTAAAAGAAATGTCAGAACGATTAGAGGATTTCAGCCTGGGTAAATCGATGCAGTCAAAGGGAACTATCCAGAAAGTGGGTATTGTTGGCTGCGGTACAATGGGACAGGAGTTGTCGGTGCTCATTAGCCAATCAGGTATTGAAGTGGCTTTCATTGATATAAGTGATGAAAGAATTACTGAAGTAATGAGGCGAATTGAAGCTATGCTTGATGATCGCATAAGCAGGTGGGGTTTAACCTCGGGTGAGAAAAAACTTATTCTTTCACGAGTCAAAGGTTCAACAGATTATAACTCAATTGCTGATTGCGACGTAGTTATTGAAACAGTAAATTCAAAAAAGAAAGGTACCAGTCTCGAATTGCGTCAACAGATTTTTAAGAAAATCGAAGCAGTTGTTTCTCCAACAGCAGTAATTGCCTCAAATACGGCTACTTTAATGATCTCAGAAATATCATCAGTTTTGCAGCATCCGGAAAGGGCAATGGGTCTTCATTTCTTCTCTCCTGTTAGTAAAGTAAAAATTATAGAAACAGTTCGTTCAGTCTATACCTCCGATGAAACGTACAGTGTTGTAAGCAAACTTGCTCTTTTGATTGGTAAAAAGCTTATAAATGTCAATGAGTCATCTGGGAATATTAGTACCAGAATGATAGTTCCGCTTATCAATGAAGCTTGTGAAATATTAATGGAAGGGATTGCTACAGTTGCTGATATTGATGAAACCATGAAAGAAACGTCAGGCCTGCAATTGGGACCTTTTGAAATGGCTGATAAAATTGGTTTGGACAAGTTGCTTAAATGGATGGAAAATCTTTATATAGAGTTCGGTGAACAGAAATACAAACCTTCGCCGGTTATCAAAAGAATGGTCCGGGCTAATTTATTCGGACGCAGGGTAGGCGAGGGCTTCTATTTATACCAGGGCGATAAAAGATTACCTAAATATGGTCATATTACTAATCTTGGCCGTGTATAATAAACTCCATCTATCAATTTTGTAAATAAAGAAATCATGAAAGTAATAGTATTGAACTGTGGTAGTTCATCCATAAAATACCAGTTATTTGAGCTTCCCTCAAAAGAGGTGCTTGCAAAAGGACTCGTCGATAAGATCGGACTTAAAGGATCGCTTATTAAGCACACACGTAACGATGGAGCGGAGGTTAAACTTGAGGGTGAAATACTTGATCATCAACAGGGAATAGAATACCTGCTTGGCGTTTTGATTAGTGAGAAATATGGCAGCATCAAAGATTTAAATGAAATAAATGCAGTAGGTCACAGGGTTGTTCATGCCGGTGAGCGTTTTAAGGGAAGTGTATACATTACTAAGGAAGTGATTGAAGCACTTGAAGAATGTATTGACCTTGCTCCCCTTCATAATCCGCCAAATTTAAAAGGTATTTATTCAATAACTAACCTGTTGCCTAAAATTCCTCAGGTTGGTGTGTTTGATACCGCATTTCATCAAACAATGCCTGATTATAGCTATTTGTATGGTATTCCATACTCATTGTACGAGAAATATAAGATCCGCCGGTATGGTTTCCACGGCTCAAGTCACAGGTACGTATCTCAACGTGCTGCAGAGATTCTGAACAAGAAAGTAGAAGACCTTAAAATAATCACATGCCATTTAGGCAACGGGGCTTCAATTGCAGCTGTTATGAACGGTAAATCACTTGATACTTCTATGGGAATGACTCCTATTGAAGGACTGATGATGGGCACCCGCACAGGTGATCTTGATATCGGAGCGTTCCTTCAAATCATCAACAAGGAAGAATTAGATATATCAGTGGCTAATACCCTCGTGAACAAACATTCAGGTATGCTCGGCGTTTCAGGGGTATCAAGTGATATGAGGGATGTCGAAAAAGCAGCTGAAGAAGGCAACAAGAGAGCAATTGTAACTCTTGAAATGTATTATTACAGAATCAAGAAATATATCGGAGCCTATGCTGCAGCTATGGGTGGTGTTGATGCTATAGTCTTCACCGGAGGTGTTGGTGAAAATGATCCTGCTACAAGGTTGTTGACAACAAAAGGACTTGAATTCATGGGTATTAAATTCGACAATTCAAAAAATGCCGGACTTAGGGGAAAAGAGGCTATTATATCAGCTGATGATTCCAATGTAAAAGTTATGGTAGTGCCTACCAATGAAGAACTGGTAATTGCGCTTGATACATATGAGATCGTAGAACCCATGCTGCGCTAGTGCATAAGTCAGGTATAGTATCTCTATTTTATCGCATTCAGTTTTAATGTTTAAAAATAAAAAGAAGGCCATATGGCCTTCTTTTTCATTCTCTCCCCTGATTCGTTGATCCCCCCGGACTATTCCAGGTCTTCAAGAATCTCATCCGTTAACTCCATATTATGGAAAACATTTGTTACATCATCATCCTCTTCGAAATGGTCAATTAGTCTCATCACTTTACGTGCTGTATCTTTATCGACCTTAACTGTTGTCTTTGGAATGCGCTGTAATTCTGCATTTTCCGGCTCTATTTTCAATTCTTCCAGTTTCTTGAGCATCTGGCCGAAATCTTCCATAGCCGTAGTCACAGTAATCATTTCGTCTTCTATCTGAATATCTTCAGCCCCTGCATCAATCAGATCCATCTCAATATCATCCAGCTTGATGGTTCCTTGTGGTATAGTAAAAACACCTTTACGGTCAAATAAAAAAGCAAGTGAGCCATTGGTGCCAAGACTTCCTCCGAATTTATTGAAGTATGACCTTACATTTGATACTGTACGCTGAACATTATCGGTGGTGCAATCAATAAAAACAGCTATTCCGTTGGGAGCATAGCCTTCGTACGATGTTTCCTGGTAGTTTGCACCATCTTTTTCTACGCCCTTGTTAATAGCCCTGGTGATATTGTCTTTGGGCATACTTGCACCTTTGGCATTTGCAATGGCAAGTCTAAGCCGTGGATTGCCGTCCGGATCAGGACCTCCTTCCTTAACGGCGACTGTAATTTCCTTAATGATCCTCGAGAAGATCTTTGAACGCTTTGCATCAAGCGCCCCTTTTTTTCTTTTAATGGTTGACCATTTATTGTGTCCTGACATACATCAATTATTTATTGCGTAAAGCTAAACTGTTTTCAGTGCATAAAATTAGTATATTTTTAATAATGCAAAATGCTGTCCCCATAAGAGGGGACAGCATTTTTCTATTTATTATGAGAAAATTGTTACCAGTTAAGCAGGCTTATACCTACTGAGAAAGGATAGAGCTCAGGACCCCTGCCATCTTTTACCAGGCTTAGAAGGGCATATTTACCGTAAATATTCAGTTTACCCCAACCAATTCTGGCCATTGCATCAAGTTTAAACGGGTTGAAAACTGCAGCTCCTCTTTCTTTGTCATTTTGTTTGTCACCATCATTGTACATAACCTTGGTATGAGTACCTATCCTTAATCCTGAAAGAACTCCAACACCAAAGTGTAAGCTATTGCCCTTTGATTTGTTGTTGGTCTGGAATTCGAACATTAAAGGTAAAGTCAGATAGGTGTTTACCAATTTACTCTTTGAATAATTAATTTCTTCATCGGTATCAATAAATCCTGTGAGTGTGTCAGCATTTAGATCGAGAATAGTATTTGATTTATTAAACCTGAAATTATTCCATTCAATGCCAAGACCTGTGGTTAATCCAAGTTTTTCACCAACAAGATTGAAATTCTGTTCATAAAGGTTGACAGCAACATTTATTGATTTCTCCATTCTAAGGTCAAGGTATTCATAACCAACAGGTGGATCCATTTTATTATCTGCATTGATCAGGCCATTTATTCCCAGATCAACACCACCCCAATGACCATCAAATTTTTCTTTCTTGTTCTTTTTGAATTTAACATTCCCATCGTCATCAATTTCCAACTCGTGCTTTCCTAATTCAATCTTGGTCATGTCGTCCAATTCTTTAACATTCACATCAAGATCACCAAGTTTTACGAAGGTTGAATCACCATCTTCAAATACTTTGATCTCAATATCATTGCCAAGCATATCATCTGATTGGGTTGGCATTGCATCATCAGGGTTATTCAGTGTAATAACAGATGAGCCTGTCTGGCGTAATTTTTTAATTTGAGGGTTGTCAAAATAAGAAACGATTCCAGCTCCTGTAACATCAGCATTTATCTGATTCTTGGCGAAGACTGACATTTTACCGGCACCACTGACAGATGTAGTTGTGGTTATTGTTTTTAGCATCAACGCATTCAATGACGAAGCACCGGTTACTTCAGCAATATGATTGGTGGCAGAACCTCTCAGTGTTACCCTTGAAGCCCCTGTTACTTCTGTAGTTAATTCCTGGGCATTAATTTCAATATTTGCTCTTGAGGCACCCGTAGCTTCTAAATGAAGTACCGGATAATTTACAGCGCTTTTAGTGTTTAGCCTGGCTGCACCAGATAAAGAAATATCTGTTATGTCAGGTGCTGTAACATAAACTTTGAGTGAAGTAGGGTTTTTAATTCCATTTGAATTTATCTGGAGTACTCCGTCTTCTACCAGAGTCTCTATATTCTGATTTAAATTATCATCAGTTTCAATGATAACTGATGGCTCGCCCTGGCTGAGATAGAGGGTAAAAGCGCTGCCCACCTCAATTTTATTGAATGGGGGCAAGGGACGGTTTTGTTTCTGAACGTTACCGCTTCCCTCTGTTTGGCTGAATATTGCCAGTGGTAACAACATTGCTAATAGAGCAATTAAAATCATTGAGGGGGATCTGTGTTTAAGTAGCGATTTCATGTTGTTAGTGTGTTAATGTTTCTTTTATGACGGAGTAATGGTTCACTTTGTTACAGCTCTATTAAGTTTTAAAGGTTTTTTTCTTCAATTTTCAATTCCCTGATGCCACCCTTACTGCTTAATCGCCTGTCAATGCTGTAATTCTTATTTGTCAGAAAGTTAAAACCTTTCATACCTATATCTGCAAAAAGCCAGCCATTCATTGTTTGAGGTATCTGTTCTGCAATTTGTTCCCCTGAACTGATTACCGAATTGATAATCCTGCCTGCTTTAACACCTTTTACCCTTTCAGCATTTTCTGATTGCTGATTAGCCAATGCTTCTTCACGGTCTTCAATATTACTTAAGGCAAGCTCTTGTGATAGGGTGATATCTTCGTATAAACCCGAATAGAAAGTGCGTGACCCTCCGTCTGACATCATTGCGGTAGTATTGATGATCATTGGTTTGCGATCTATTTTTTTTATCGGTTGAAGTTCAATTTTCTCCTTCCTGGTTGAAGGTGCTGTCTTAATATTTAATTTCTTGTTTATAGTACTATTATCATTTTTTGGAACCTCTTTATCGGTTTTATCCAAAGGTTTATCCACATTTTCCTTTTTATCATTTTCAACTGCAGGAGATTTGTCAACTGACATTTGATGTTCAACAGCATCTCTCAGGCTTCTGTCAATAGATTCATTGGTCTCCGGAGTAAGTCTGAAGTAAATAGTCCCAAGTAATAAAATGCTTGCAGCAATTCCGGTAGCAAGATAATATCTAATAAACGCCCTTTTTGTCGAAACCTTTAGTTGTTCAGGTTCAGGGTATCTGATTTTCTTATCAGGCATTAGCCTGCATGAAGCAAACAGATTGTATTCTTTTTGTAGTTCAGGATGATTTTGAAGGTATTGAGCAACAGTTTTTATTCCTTTTCCTGAAAGATCGCCTTCAATCCGTGCAATAAAATAGTGACTGTAATTTTCATTATTTAACTGGGATGCATCTTTATCTGAAGGCTGAATAAGTAGTTCTTTGAATCCAAATGTTTCCAAAGGTGATGGTGAAACTGAAACCTCTTTTAATGCTTCAAAATCTTCCTTCAAATGCGGATTGTTTTCCAGGAACAACCAAAGTTCAGCTGTTGTAACAGGATCAAGCTTACCATCGAGATAATCGATAATAAAAACTTCGTAATTTTCTGAATTGATTTCCATAGCTCTTTCCTCCTGTACCTAAATAACTCTTTCAATAGTCCCGATATAATTCTTCAAAGCAACTCTAGCACGATAGATATATACTTTAACCTGTGATTCAGAGAGTCCGGTTATACCGCCAATCTCTTCATATGAGTAACCTTCGTAATCTCTAAGCGTGATAACTGTTTTCTGAATCTCAGGCAGGGTATCTAATGCCCTGTTAAGTACTTCCTGCAGATCACTGTATCGATTGAAAGTCAGCTGCTGATTAATGTGTGAATCATCAATTACAGTTTGTCGTTTATCTTTGCGTATCATATCTATCATTGTATGGTAAGCGGTTGTAAACAAATAAGCTTTAGATTTCTCAAAAGATAATTCAGGCGCTTTTTCCCACATCTTTGAGAATGATTCCTGTACTATATCACGAGCCTTTTCTCTATCACCCATATTCTTTAAGATGAAGCGAAAAACGCTGTCAGCATAGTCTTTGACGCATTTGTTGTATTCAGCTGAGTCCATACAGTATTTTCAGTTACTATTAAGACTAACAGGGTTATGAAAAAGTTACACTTGTCAGCATTTTTTTCTTTTCATTAAACTTCTGTTATACTCCGGTTACTTGTTTAAATTTACTACTTTTGTTAGTAGTAACCTAACATTCAATAATATCCTCATTTTAAACCATGGGTGATTTAAAACAAGCAGAAACTATTGAAAAAGATTTATCCTTTTCATTACAACCTGATAAACCAAGTGAATTTATAACAATTTTAAAAGATAGCAGTAATAACTGCATTTCTTTCAATTTTTCAGATACAACGGCTGAACTAACCTTCAACAATTTCTACATCTACCTGCCTGAGTATTATTTTGAACTGATTGAGTCAATTATTAAAGATAAAACTGATGATTGGCAAACCGGTTTGGTTGAGCATACTCACTCAACAGAGTTTAATGGAATTTTATACAGTTTTCTCATAACCAAATGCCGTATAAAGAATAATGGCGGGTACTGGTATAATTATATAGTTAAATGTATTGAAAGGACTGTTATCAGTAAAGCTAATGCTAAGCATTTAGCTTCTGATAAGTATCTTTACGATATTAATTGCAAGTGCATTTCATCAGTATCACATGACTTCAGGACACCGCTTTCTATAATTTATGCAAACCTTCAACTTCTTGAACAGCATGAAGGGCACCTGGATGCAGAAACTATAAATGACGCTTTTTCACTAAGCAGAATGGCGGTTAAATCGCTCCTGAGGGTACTTGATAAAGTATCGGTTGTTGATTCGATTAATAAGAGCAGACTTGAATATAAGCCAACCTCCTTAAAATTGAAGGAGTTGTGCGAAAACCTGGTTAAAGAATTAAATGACGCAGAAGTAACTCCCAACAGGGTTAATTACATTCATGATGAGAGAATAAGTGAAGTTCATATAGATGAATACCTGTTTGTTAGCTTGTTCACCCATTTAATTTTTAATGCGTTAAGTTATTCAAGGAAAAACCATAAAGTATTGTTTCAATCAACTGTTGGTGAAGATGGTTATTTGAAATTTGTTGTTGCAGATTATGGAATTGGATTAACTTTGGAACAATTAGATGCTTTATCTGTTTTCTTTGCCGTTCCGGTTTCTGAACTGCCCGATGGAATTGGACTAGGATTGGCGATTGTCAAAGAATGTCTTAATTTACAACGGGGAAATATTAGTATTACCAGTGAACCAGGTAAGGGAAGTATATTTACTATTTGCCTTCCAAATAATTGATCTTAAAAGCATGATGCTATGAGCATACAAAGCGAAAATCCGGTAAAGATCCTTCTGATCGAAGATGACAGAGCTTTGGCAATGACTATCATCAACCTCTTGAGAGTGAAAGGGTATGATGTTACACATGCACCCGATGGTGCCGTAGGAATACAAAAGGCATTCGAAATACTTCCCGATCTCATTCTTTGTGATATTTCAATGAAGGAAATAAGTGGATATGATGTATTCAATGTATTGAAAGAAAGCTCCGCTACTTCCATGATTCCTTTTGTTTTCCTTACTGCGAAGTCTGAACTAAAAGATATACGGTTCGGAATGCAGCTCGGAGCTGATGATTATATCGTAAAACCTTTTGAATACGATGAGCTGATTACCTCTATTGCAACCCGATTGAATAAAGCTGAAGCTTCAAGGCGTGCTAATGAAGAGAAGTTTATTGCCCTTTCAATGATCTCTCCTTATGGTATTTATATTTACCAGGGCGATCGTTTTATTGAATCTAACCCAAGTTTATCAAATATGCTTGGCTACTCGAGGGAAGAGCTTCTTCAAATGGGTTTCCTGCATTTGATTGCCGACGATCAACGACAGGTTATGATGGATAAAATCAATCGTTGCCTTCAGGGGTTTGAAAAAGACTTGCACATTATCTTTAATGCAAAGCATAAATCAGGTAGTCTTGTACAAGTTGAAGTGTATGGAGTGGAAGGCCTTAAAGTTAAGGGCCGTACCAGTTTGTTAGGTATCTTCTCTCCGGCTAAAAAAGCAATTATTGACGATCAGACAATTGGTGGTTTGAGCCTAAGTGATATCCGCGAATTTGAAAAGGCAGTTGACCTTATCGGTGGTAAAGGCACCTATGTATCGGAAGAGCTGATCAATAAACTCAGGGCTCTTTTTAATAAGAATACTGATAATGAGGAGAAAAGAATTGAGGATTCCGGCTTTTCAGAAAGAGAAGTTGAAATCCTTACCCTTGTTTGTAAAGGACTTTCCACAAAGGAAATTGCTGATAAACTGTTTATTAGCAGCCGGACTGTTGAAAAACACAGGGCAAATGTGATGACTAAAATAGGGGCGAAGAATATAATAGAAGTAATAATATACGGACTGAAGCATCAATTGATTGACATTTGATGATATTATCAAATGCTGGTTTCAATCAAGTTTCAGTACTGCAAGAAATGCCGTTTGAGGTACTTCAACATTTCCTACCTGGCGCATACGTTTCTTACCTTTCTTTTGTTTTTCCAGAAGTTTGCGTTTACGTGTAATATCACCACCATAACATTTGGCAGTAACGTCTTTACGCACAGCTTTAACTGTTTCACGGGCAATTACCTTTGCACCAATGGCAGCTTGTATTGCAATATCAAACTGTTGTCGTGGTATTAGTTCCTTGAGTTTGCTGCACATTCTTGCTCCAAACTTATACGCATTATCCTGATGTATAAGTGTGGAAAGGGCATCAACCGGCTCGCCATTTAAAAGAATGTCAAGCCTCACCAGTTTAGCAATCTTATATCCTGTAATATGGTAGTCAAATGAAGCATATCCTTTGGAAATACTTTTAAGCTTATCATAAAAATCAAAGACAATTTCACCCAAAGGAAGTTCAACAGTTAACTCAATGCGATTGCTTGTCAGGTATACCTGGTTCTGAAGTGTGCCTCTCTTTTCAATACATAGGTTCATTACAGGGCCTATATAATCGGCCTTTGAAATAATCTGGGCTGTAATATAGGGTTCTTCAATATATTCAAGGTAGTTGGGAGCCGGTAACCCTGATGGGTTATGAACTTCCAGCATTTCGCCCTTCGTTGTATAAGCTTTATACGAAACGTTGGGAACCGTGGTAATAACATCCATGTTAAACTCACGATCAAGGCGTTCCTGAATAATCTCCATGTGAAGCAGACCAAGAAAACCGCATCTGAATCCAAAACCCAATGCTGCAGATGATTCAGGTTCAAAAACCAGCGATGCGTCATTCAATTGAAGTTTCTCCATTGAAGAGCGTAATTCTTCATAATCGTCGGCATCAACAGGATATATACCTGCATAAACCATAGGTTTAACATTGGTAAAACCCTCTATTGCTTTATCACAAGGCCTTTTAACATGGGTAATGGTATCACCAACTTTAACTTCCTTAGAAGTCTTGATTCCTGAAATTATATACCCAACATCACCCGCACTTAGGGTATCTTTTGGCTGTTGAACCAGTTTTAACACCCCAATTTCATCAGCATTATATTCTTTACCTGTATTATAGAATTTCACAAAGTCACCTTTGCGAATCTGGCCATTCATAATACGGAAATAGGCAATTATACCTCTGAAACTATTAAAAACCGAGTCAAAAATTAAAGCTTGCAGCGGGGCTTCGGGATCACCTGAAGGGGCTGGTATTCTATTGATAATAGCTTCAAGTATTAGGTCAACGCCCATACCTGTTTTGCCACTTGCCCTTATAATTTCTTCGGGTTTGCATCCAATAAGTTCAATTATCTGCTCTTCAACATCTTCGGGCATGGCATTATCCATGTCCATTTTATTCATAATTGGAATAATCTCCAGATCATGCTCCAATGCCAGGTATAAATTGGAAATGGTTTGAGCCTGGATACCTTGTGTGGCATCAATAATTAGAAGTGCACCTTCGCATGCAGCTATTGACCTTGATACTTCATATGAGAAGTCAACATGGCCCGGCGTGTCTATCAAATTAAGTTTATAGGCGACTCCTTCAAAATTATAATCCATTTGAATGGCATGGCTCTTTATGGTTATTCCACGCTCTCTTTCAAGATCCATATCGTCAAGCACCTGGTCTTGTTGCTGACGCTCGGTTAGGGTACCGGTATATTCGAGAAGTCGGTCGGCCAGGGTGCTTTTACCATGGTCGATATGAGCTATAATACAAAAATTGCGGGTATTTTTCATCAATGCAAAAATAATCAAAAAATTCTATCCGCTTCTATATAAAGGTTTGAACAGCCAAATTAGCTTTCTTTGATTGGCAACAAATAATACAACGGGTTGTTTATGTAGTTAATTTCTGCGTAATTTTGCAACCGTAAATTAATTCCAAATAAAAATAAGAGTATGTCAAAGATTAAACTGGCTATCAATGGTTTTGGTAGAATCGGACGTAATGTTTTTAAGATCGCATTGGAGCGTGAAAACATTGAAGTGGTAGGAATTAACGACCTTACCAATACTAAGACACTTGCCTATCTGCTTAAATACGATTCAACACAAGGCAGGTTTCATGGGACTATTTCCTTTGATGAAACCGCTATTATTGTGAATGGTGTTAAGTATCCCGTGACTGCTGAAAGAAGCCCTGCTAATATCCCATGGGCGCAAACTCCCGATGTAGTTGTTGAATCAACCGGAGTATTCCGTTCACGCGAAAGTGCAAAGGGCGGATATGGTGACCACCTGAAAAACGGTGCTAAAAAAGTTATTCTTACTGTTCCTTCTAAAGATGAGATTGACAGAACAATCGTCCTTGGTGTCAATGACCACGATCTGAAAGAAACTGATCAGTGCGTTTCAAATGCATCATGTACCACTAACTGCATGGCTCCTATTGCTAAGGTTCTTAATGACCGTTTTGGTATAGAAAATGGACTTATGACCACCATTCACTCATATACAAACGACCAAACCATTCTTGATGCCCCGCATAGTGACCTGCGACGCGCACGTTCTGCTGCTGTCTCTCAGATTCCTACAACTACAGGCGCAGCTAAAGCAGTTGGTAAAGTTATTCCTGAATTGAAAGGTAAGTTAGATGGTCTTGCAGTTCGCGTTCCTACCCCAACAGGCTCACTTGTTGACCTCGTTGTAAATCTTAAGACTGAAGTTACTAAAGAGCAGATTAATGCTGCTATGAAGGAAGCTGCTGAAGGTCCTATGAAAGGTATTCTTGAATATACCGAGGATGAAATCGTTTCTGTTGATATTATCCACAATCCTGCATCTTCAGTTTTTGATGCACTTAGCACTATGGTTAATGGCCGTACTGTAAAAGTTCTTTCATGGTATGATAACGAGTGGGGTTATTCCTCACGCGTTGTTGACCTGGCTGAAAAGATGTTTGCATAAACAGCATCAACTACAATTATACTTAAAGAGGCTGCTTGTTAAAAGCAGCCTCTTTAATTTTTAATATAGCAGATGCACACTATTTGTCAGCAATCGTTTCTGCACCGATGTTAATTCAGGCGTCTCAGCAGAACTTACCACTTCATAGACTACACACCGGTAAAAGTACACACCTTCAGGACAAAGCTTATTGGTGTTTTTATCTTTCCCGTCCCATTTGATTTCAGGATCTACGGTCTCAAAAACTACCACACCCCAGCGGTTTACAATTTGCATTTCAACCCTTTCAACCGAAGTATAGCCGGGGAAAGGAACAAAATAGTCGTTTATCTGGTCTCCATTAGGTGTAAATACATTGGGTAATCGGTAGCGGGGACAATCGTCGATACCAAGACAATATGCAAGTGCTCCTGTTGTATCAAGGTTTCCATTGGTATCAACGGCTGCTACAAAATAACAAGCAGATATAATCTGGCTTGGTATATTATAGACATAGCTTGTATTTTCAGGACTTATGGTGGCTATTAATTCTGTTGGGTTGCCTTTTCGGTACAATAAGTAACTCTCAATATCAGGTGCACAGGTTAACGCTATATTCTCCCAGGCAAATGTTATCTGAAGGTCTTCACAATTAATGTCAGCGGTTAGCATTGGAAGGCATGGAGCAACATTATCAATAGGCGATTCGCATTTAATTTGTGAATAATTGATAATAGGCTCTATGTACCCGGGTGTACCATAGGTGCCTACGGTTCTGATATAGTAACAATATTGCTGCTCATTTACCAATCCGGTATCAACATATCTTCTAACCTGAATCATAGTGAGACTATCAAATACACTTGATCCCGTAACTTTCCTGTAAATAATATACTGTTCATTAGCCCAGGGAACATTTTCATTAATAATAAGTGTTATCTGTCGATCAGATGGGCTTGTTTGAAGGAATATCGAAGTAGCAGGTACCGAATATCCAACTGAAAAAACATTACCCGGGGTGTTGTTAATCAATTCAACCCGGTAAGTCCATGAATTTTCGAGGGTGTTCATTCCCCTGTCCACATATATTGTATCATTCAAATCATTCAATTCAGTGACCAGCACTTCATTTGTTGAGCTAAAACCATCTGACCGGTACAACCTGTATATAAATGGCCCGGGTGTTTGTGTTGAATCAAGTTCTGTGGGCTTTGACCATGCTACATAAATTTGCCCGTTTGTGGCAGATGTGCTGTCAATACTCACATTTGTAAGTACCGGAAGGTCTTTTTTAAGGTCTGTACAGAATTCTTCCGATGCTATGCTTTCAGCATTGTCAGAAAACCAATACGTTACAATATAACAGTAGGTAATACCCCTTACCAGTCCCACACTATTATTATCATCAATATATGATGTTGTATTTATTCCATCAAGAGTTGCAACCAAACGAAAGCCAGAGCTTGGCGGAACGCCGGTAACGCATGGGCCCGGAGTGAAACTGCTATTACCAGCACGACGGTAAATTCTGTAACCACGAGCTTCAGAACAGTTTGCACGTTGCCAGCTGAGTGTTATGCTATTACCTAATGGAGCAGCTGAAACGCCAGTAACAGGTGGAGCAATAACCCTGATATTCATTGTCTCAAGATCAATGAGGTTAACAGGAGCGCCATCATCTTCAACCTTAAAATAGATCTGATAAGGCTGTAGCCTAACGTTGTTGCATGTGGTTGGCCATTCCACGTTTGCTCTCATTATACCTGCTGAATCATAGGTTATATTAAATTGGGCATTGTTAACCGGCAACAGTAACGGACCTCCCGATGCAGTTATCGTTAGCTTGTCATAGTCAGGATCTGTTGCTGTTATATTCACATTTAAAGTATCGCCGGCAATAACGCAGGTATCTCTTACCAGGCTCAATTCAGGCGGTTCATTTTCGCACGCAATAATATTTACCTGCATGTCGCGGGTAACATATCCAATTCTTACACCATTACGCCATTCTTCAATGATCATGGCAAAATTATACTCACCCTGAATGGTAGGGCTATCCCATAAAATATCGCCAGTCACCGGATTAATGGTGAATAGTCCGGGATTTTGTTCATCAACCATATTAGGCAACTGATAACCGAGGATATTCAATCCACCGGCACCACGGGGAGTGACTAATTTATACGACAAGCTGTCACCATTAGGATCATAAGCTCCGGGATTGTGAACGAATTGCCTGTCAATGCATCCATTATCAATTGGTGGAATAAGTAATTGCGGAGAATCATTACTGCCCAGGAACGGATTGATCACCAATAGGGTTTCAATATACAAAGGAACATCCACCGAATTGGGGATATTCTGAATACCCATATTTCTGTTGGGATCTTCAAGCCAGATCCTGTATGTTGATGCAGAAGGGTAGGTATGTACTCCCTTATAGACGTTCTTTCTGATTTCCCTGCCAACAATTTCACCAATATGATTACAGGGAACACCGGCTGGTGTTGAACCACTGTCGCCATTTACTCTTTGCAAAATATCATCTTTTCCATCGCCCCAGTTAATAGTAAGTTCACACCGGTCAGCTGTACTGGGTGCATAAGTCCAGGTAGTGATTGTAACTTCGTAGGTAAGATTGTTCAGGTGCCTGTATGTGATTTCACCGGCACGCTGATGAGTTGCTTTTGCAGGTAGTGTAAGTAAACAAGTTTGAGCTAAAATCAGGAAAACTAGTTTTAGCAAGGTATAGTCATAAGCTTTTACTGCCTTCATCAGCGGGTAATTGTTAAGCCATATCAATGAACCAAGTGATTGATCGTGCTGAAGATTAATAACGATAGATCAAGAAATTAACCCTAAATGATATTTAGGTTCCTGTCTTTTCCGTTAATAAGAACAAATATAGCGCATTTTTGCCTTTTGACTTGTTTTTTTTATGATAGAAAAGTGCGATTAATGGTTTCATCATTAAATTCGGTAATTTTGTAGTTACACAGGAAAGATAGGGAGCATAATATGTATATAGCCGATCCGGAACAGGAAAGGAAAGAAATTCTGAAACGATACAGGGGATTATTAAATGCCTGGAGTAACGGTGCTGAGTTAAAAAATAAGCGCATGGTTCGGAAAGCCTTTAATCTGGCTGTTTCTGCACACAAGGATATGCGCCGTAAGAGCGGTGAACCATATATCTATCACCCGATAGAAGTGGCACGAATTGTTGCTGGTGAAATTGGTTTGGGCGAAACTTCGATTATTTGTGCCCTGCTTCACGATGTGGTGGAAGATACCGATTACACAATTGACGACATGCGTCGTATGTTCGGTGATAAAGTTGCCAGAATCATTGACGGATTAACCAAGATAAAGGAACTTTTTGATCATACTCCTTCTGCTCAGGCTGAGAATTTCAGGAAAATGCTGCTTACTCTTTCTGATGATGTAAGAGTGATCCTTATAAAATTAGCCGACAGGTTGCATAATATGCGCACCCTGGAGTCAATGACACATGAAAAGCAATTAAAAATAGCATCTGAAACCATTTATTTGTTTGCACCACTGGCCCACAGGCTGGGACTTTATGCAATCAAAAGTGAGCTTGAAGATCTGGCGCTGAAATATACAGAACCCGAAATTTATAAGTCAATTGCCAGAAAACTGGAAGAAACTTCTGTTGAAAGAACTAAATTCATCAATAAGTTTATATATCCTATCAGGAAGGCTTTATTGACCCAGGGTTTGGAATTTGAAATCATTGCGCGCGAAAAATCTATCTTCTCTATATGGCAGAAGATGAAGTCAAAGCAAGTTCCTTTCGAGGAGGTCTTTGATATATTCGCCATCAGGATCATCATTGATACTACTCCCGAGAATGAAAAATATCAGTGCTGGCAAGCTTACTCTATCGTAACAGATTTCTATAGTCCTAAGCAAAACAGGCTCAGAGACTGGATATCGACACCTAAAGCAAATGGTTATGAGTCGCTTCACACTACCGTAATGAGCCATACCGGTCAATGGGTGGAAGTGCAGATCAGAACCAAGAGAATGAATGAAATTGCCGAAAAGGGTTATGCCGCACACTGGAAGTATAAGGAAAAATCAAACAGTGAAAGTGGTCTCGACCGTTGGCTAAATAAGATAAAAGAGCTACTGCAGGCACCTGATTCAAATGCACTTGCTTTTCTGGATGAGTTTAAACTCAATCTATTCGCCGATGAAATAATTGTCTTTACACCAAAAGGTGAAGTGAAAACCCTTCCTTCAAACGCAACTGCTCTTGATTTCGCTTATAATATACATTCAGCAATTGGCAATCAGTGTATTGGAGCAAAGGTCAATCATAAACTTGTGCCTCTGAATCATGCACTCAAAAGTGGCGACCAGGTTGAGATTATTACTTCAAAAAAACAAAGTCCAAAAGAAGAGTGGATCGATTATGTTGTTACAGCAAGAGCGAAGTCATTTATTAAGGATGCACTAAAAGAACAACGTAAAAAATTTACTGAAGAGGGTAAGGTTAAGCTCGAGGAATATTTTAAAGAACTTAAAATTGAACTGAATAAGAACGAAATCTTAAAACTCCAGGAATGTAACCACATAAGTTCAACTATAGATTTATACTATAGAGTTGCAAAGGACGAAATTGGAATTAAAGAAATTAAAGACTGTTTACAACAGCACGACAGGTCAGGGTGGCTCAATCTTCTTACCCGTCCTTTTTCACGTTCTAAACCATCAGTACCGCAGAAATTTGCAGATGAGGTAAAGCAGAAACTCATCAACAAAGAATTGCCGGGAACCGTAAATGGTGAAGTTGAATATAGAATATCTGATTGTTGTAATCCTATACCCGGTGATGAGGTTATTGGTTTTGTTCCCCAGGATGGTGGCATATGGATTCACAGAACCAATTGCCCTGAAGCCATTCAACTGATGTCAAAGTATGGGAACCGGATCATAAAAATAAACTGGACAGGCAGCGAGGCGGGAACATTCCTAAGTGGTATCAGGATAGTAGGATTTGATAATATGGGGCTATTGAATGAAATAGTAAACATAATATCAAGTCAGATGAGTCTTAATATCAGGTCATTTCACATCGACAGTACCGGCGAAGTTTTTGAGGCAACCATAATGCTGCTGGTTCATAATACTGATGACCTTAACAAATGCATTTCTGAACTTCGCAAATTAACCGGTATAAGTAATGTTTACCGCATCAGCAGGCTTACAGAAACCCTTAAAAAGGCCTGATTTTCAACTTATAAGTCTGCTGTTTAAATTTTTCCTTGATCCCTGCGCTTTCAGGTTTTTTATGTAAGTAGGATAACCTTCGTCCAGGCACTACGCTATAGATTTTAAGAACTATCTGAGATTTTATGATGAATCGTTGGAGAATTGTTGATGATCTGTTTCATTCAACCTGCATTTAACCTGCATTTAACCTTCATTTAACCTCCATTTAACCTTCATTACTATAATGCACCTATAATGCAGGCTAAATGGAGGTAGAATGGAGGTTAAACGGAAGTTAAGTGAAATGGATCTGAAATATTTCATCAGGAATCCGTCCCCTCATTAACAATAAATCTTCATTAATTAGCCTGTTCATTATTTTTATTTATTCTAAATTACAAATAAGAAAATTTGTAACTTTACAGCCTGAAGCCAATTTCAAGCACTATAAAACCTGCAAGTGGACGTCATGAAAGATAATGAGCGTTTAAATTTTGAAACTGTAATAAAGATTTTCACAGACTATCTGGAAACCAATGGCCATAGAAAAACTCCTGAAAGGTTTACTATTTTAAGGGAGATATATTCCACCAAGGGCCATTTTGACATTGAATCCCTGTATATCAGGATGAAAAATAACCGTTACAGGGTGAGCCGTGCCACACTTTATAACACAATTGAATTGTTACAAAACTGCAATTTAGTGACTAAGCACCAGTTTGGTAACAACTATGCACAATACGAGCGGTCGTTCAAGTTCAAGCAGCATGATCATTTTATCAATATTGATGATGGTACTGTTTTGGAATTTTGTGATCCCCGCTTACAGGAAATTCAGGCATCTATTGAACGTATATTGGGTGTTACAATTACCAGCCACTCTCTGACCTTTTATGGCCATATTCTGAGCAAAAAGCCCAGGAAGAAAAAATCAATTGAGGAAAACCCGTCAGAAATAGCTGAGTCATAGTTATTTTTCCGAAGGGTAATTGCTGCGCACTTCCATCTTTTTACTAATATTGCATCATAAACAAGGAATTTCGGAAACACTGTAAAACCAGCTGTTTCCGCTATTTTTGTGTCTTTACTGATTAATAAAATCTTTTCTGATGAAAGTTGATGTATTATTGGGCCTGCAATGGGGCGATGAGGGAAAAGGAAAAATAACTGATGTTCTAACTCCGCAGTATGATATTATAGCCAGGTTTCAGGGTGGTCCCAATGCCGGTCACACTTTGGAATTTGATGGTGGAAAACATGTGCTGCATACTATTCCCTCGGGTATCTTTCATCCTGAAAAAATGAATGTTATCGGTAACGGTGTTATCATTGATCCATACATTCTTGCTAATGAAATAAAAAAACTCAGGGAAAAGAATGTTGAACCCGAGAAAAACCTTGTTATCTCAAAACGAGCCCATTTAATTACACCTACTCACCGCGCCCTTGATTTTGTATATGAAAGCGCTAAAGGAGCTTCAAAGATTGGTTCCACACTTAAAGGAATAGGCCCTTCATATACTGACAAGGTATCACGCGCAGGTATCAGGATTGGAAATACAATTGACACTAATTTCAGAGATTTATACGAGGAGCAAAAAAAAGCACATTTTCGTATTATTAACTCTTATGGTTTTGTTCCAGAAGAAATTATTATTGACAAGATGCCTTTGGCTGATTACGAGAAACTTTGGTTTGAAGGAATCGAATACCTGAAAGATATACCGCATATCGATAGTGAGATTTTTATCAACGAAAGTATTAAAGCAGGCAAAAGGATTCTTGCTGAAGGAGCACAGGGTGCTATGCTTGACATCGATTATGGAACATACCCTTATGTTACTTCGTCCAATACAATAACAGCAGGTGTTTGTGCCGGATTGGGCATTTCACCTCAGAAAGTAGGTCGCGTTTTTGGTGTATTTAAAGCATACTGTACGCGCGTTGGAAGTGGACCATTTCCATCAGAATTACTTGATGCAACCGGTAATACTTTGCGAATAAAGGGTAATGAATTCGGATCTACTACCGGCAGGCCAAGAAGATGCGGTTGGATTGATATTCCCGCAATGAGATATTCAATCATGTTAAATGGGGTTACTGACCTTGTAATGATGAAAGCCGATGTTTTGGATGAACTTGACAAGATTGGTATTGTTACTCAATATGAAGTGGATGGTGACATTTTTAATCTTCCGCACTTTGAAACAATAACCAACGATTGTTTGCCGGTTGTTGAATATATTGATGGTTGGAAACAGGAAATAAGCGATTTCAGGACTTGGGATGATTTGCCTGAATCTTTCACAAATTACATTGACTTTCTTGAGCGTAATTTTGATCTGCCAATTTCTGTTATTTCTCTGGGACCCGGAAGAATTCAGACTATAATTCGCCAATTAAAACAGGAAGCATAATTTCTTCTACCAGTAGAGATTACTCTGCCTGTAAATAATACATAAAAAACCAACCGCGCAATTGAAAGAAGTATTAGAGCTGATAAAAAAAGACTTCCTGCTTGAAATCCGGCAGAAGTATGCCCTTAATGCAATACTTCTTTATGTAGTTTCAACAGTTTTTGTAGTTCAGCTCTCATTTGGCAATATCATTAATGAGACAACCTGGATAGCATTGTTTTGGATTATTCTTCTTTTTGCTGCCTTTAATGCAGTAAGCAAGAGTTTTGTACAGGAACACACTGCCAGGCGTTTGTACTATTTCATGATTGCAGGACCTGTGTCGGTGATTCTTTCAAAAATTATATACAACAGTTTGTTGATGGTTGGGCTGGGATTTTTAAGTCTTGCCCTTTATGTGCTCTTTCTGGGAATGCCTGAATTTAATCCTGTACTTTTCTACCCGGCTTTTATTTTTGGATGCATAGGCCTGGCCAGTGCTTTAACAATGGTTTCAGCTATTGCTTCTTCGGCAGGAAGCAATGCAGCGCTTATGGCGGTTCTTGGGTTTCCGGTGGTTATACCTCTATTATTACTGGTTATTAATGCTTTCAAGCTATCGCTGCAGTTAGACATTGCGGCAATACGTATCGTTACTTCACTGGCTTCGCTGGTCCTGATTGATTCAGTGGTGGTAATACTTGCGGTTATTCTTTTTCCGTATCTTTGGCGTAAATAATTAAATATCTACTTATGATAAAAGGCTGGAAGTGGAAAATTCCCGGACTTGTACTTATAATGTATTCTATTGTTGCCGGAATGCTCGTTGATGTACCTGCATTACCTGTAATCCATCAAACAATAAGGAATCTTTTTTACCATGTGCCAATGTGGTTTGCCATGTTTATAATGCTTGGAACATCACTTGTTTATAGCGTAAAATACCTTAGCGGAATGAAACTGAAGGATGACCTTGTTGCCTCCCAGGCAGTTAACACAGGCCTTCTTTTCGGCGCTTTGGGACTTATGACAGGCATGATATGGGCTAAATTCACCTGGGGTGACTTTTGGACAAACGATCCACAATTAAATGGTGCAGCAGTTAGTGTGATGGCATACCTGGCGTATACAATTTTGCGCGGATCAATTGATGAGCGCGCACTCAGGGCAAAAGTATCAGCTGTATATAACATCTTCGCTTTTATGTTGTTGATTATCTTCCTTGGCATATTACCAAGGCTGGCTGATAGTTCGCTTCATCCGGGCAAAGGTGGGAACAGTTCAACAATGGGTGATTTGGATCCTACAATGAGAATGGTCTTTTATCCCGCTGCAATTGGTTGGATAATCATTGCTTTCTGGATACTTGACCTTAGAAAAAGAAAAAGAATAATTGAATTGCAACAACAATAACCTTAGATATGTTAATTGGAGAAGATAAATTTTTAGTTGTAGCCATGGTGATGGCTATCATATTCATTGGCATTGCTGTTTACCTTTTCTTCCTTGATAAAAAGCTGGGAAAGATTGAAAAGAGACAACAAGAGTTAATAAATGATAAAAGAGACATTAAGTAGCTGAAACATTGCACATAGACTGTTTCGTGCATGTGTTTTTAGTGTAATTTTGAAGACATAAAACCAACGATTGATGAAACGTATACATATTCTTTTACTTATAGTGATGGTAGCGGCTATTGGGGTGGTGCTCAGCCTTTCAATGAATACATCAACATATGCGACTTTCAGGGAAGCTGCCGACCACACAGGCCGTGAGTTCCATGTTATGGGAA
Organism: Lentimicrobium sp.; assembly: GCA_035298745.1. GTDB lineage: Bacteria > Bacteroidota > Bacteroidia > Bacteroidales > Lentimicrobiaceae > Lentimicrobium. Next base: position 24,158 of record DATGXS010000080.1, read on the forward strand.
AACTAAGTCCGGGCAAACCTATTATTTACGATGCACAAAAGGATGCCAACAGCTTTATGTTTACCATGCTCGATGACAAAGGAAACGAAATGCTGGTTAAATACAACGACAGCAAACCCCAGGATTTTGAAAAACTTGAGCAGATAGTTGTTATAGGTGAAATGAAAGAAGGACATTTTGAAGCCCATAAAATGAACTTAAAATGCCCTTCAAAATACAATAAGGACCAGGTTCCGCAAGAGTTTCAGGAAACGAAATACTCTGACGAAAAATAGCCTGTTCTGATTAGTAAATCAGCTCAACCTTAATATCGTCAACAAGGAATTCACCCTTCTGCCTGTTCCATACATATACTTTTAAAATATCGTCACCTGCAAGATTATCAGGTAATTCGAACTGGGCATTGATGGGTTTCCATTCATTCAGGGTAGTAAATAATGAATCGGCTGAAGCAGTTTTATACACTTTATCAGAACTAACCGATAAGACGATGAGCACAGGCGTATTTGGCTTTACAGCGCTACCAAATGCTGAGAAATTGACTTTCTTCGGCATTTTGGAATCCAGGTTTGAGAGCTGATCTTCAAACACCATGCTAAATTGTTCTATTGAATCAATTTTACTTGAAAACCTGCCTGAGTGAGCTACTCCTTCAACAACAGTTTTCAGGTTTTTCCATACACCGTTTGGCAGAGAAGCGAGTGAATCAACGTTCTCAATATTAGTTTCAAAAACTTTGACTGAGTCTCCGTTTGATGCCTCTTTTTTCCCTGAATTGCATGATGCCAGCATTGATGCAATGGCTGCAAAAAATAATAATTTTTTCATGATCGTCTATTGTTCTTGGTTGGTTAAATAATCAATGGTGCAAAGGTAATAAAGTCTTTTGTTTGTTACATAATAAAGTAATTCACGAAGTTGTACCCACGATTTAAATCTGTTTGGCGGTTGATTTTTAAGTTATATCTTTGCTTGCCAAGACGGTAAGTGAAAATTCACAAACTCATAATAAACATGATCGATTTAATGACATCTGAAAAACTAATGCAACTGGAAGATAAGTACGGTGCGCATAACTATCACCCACTGCCTGTAGTACTGGCAAAAGGAGAGGGAGCTCTCGTATGGGATGTTGAAGGCAAAGAATATTACGATTTTCTTTCAGCTTATTCTGCTGTTAACCAGGGTCACTGTCACCCAAAAATTGTTAATGCACTTATTGAACAGGCTCAGAAAATGACCCTTACCTCAAGGGCATTCTTTAATGATTCACTGGGTTCTTATGAAAAATTCATAACCGAGTATTTCGGTTACGATAAAGTGCTGCCAATGAATACCGGTGCTGAAGCTGATGAAACAGCGCTTAAATTATGCCGCAAATGGGCATACAAAGTAAAGGGAATAGCCGAAGATCAAGCGAAAATAATTGTTTGCGAAGGAAACTTCCACGGACGTACCATCACCATTGTATCAATGTCATCAGATCCTGAATCATATGGTGGATACGGTCCTTTCACACCAGGTTTTATCAAGATTCCATATAACGATATCAATGCTTTGCAAACAGCACTGCAGGATCCCAATGTTGCAGGATTCCTTGTTGAACCTATTCAGGGTGAGGCTGGTGTTTTTGTTCCCGATGCCGGTTATTTAAGTAAAGCAGCTGAGCTTTGCAAGAACAAAAATGTATTGTTTATTGCTGATGAAGTGCAGACAGGTATTGCACGCACCGGTAAATTACTTGCATGCGATCATGAAAATGTAAGACCTGATATTCTTATCCTGGGTAAAGCACTATCAGGTGGTGTATACCCTGTTTCGGCAGTTTTAGCTGATAATGAAATTATGCTGACCATTAAACCGGGTGAGCATGGTTCTACTTTTGGAGGTAATCCGGTTGCTGCTAAGGTTGCTATCGCAGCTCTTGAAGTGGTACGGGAAGAGAATCTTGCAGAAAGAGCTGAATATCTTGGCAATATTTTCCGCGAAGAGATTGGAAAAGTAAAATCAGATATGATTGCACTGGTGAGAGGTAAAGGTTTATTAAATGCAGTTGTAATCAGGCCCAAGAATGGTAAGGAAGCATGGGATGTATGTTTGAAGATGCGCGATAATGGCGTACTTGCAAAGCCAACCCATGGTGATATTATTCGTTTTGCTCCTCCGCTTGTAATCAGTGAAGAGCAGTTACGTGATGCCATAAGCAGGATTATCGATTCAATAAGGTCATTTGAATAATATAAAGGTAAGGGCAGACAATTTTCTGGCTTTATCCTGAGAATAAATGGACAGAATGTTATCTGTCTGTATAAAAAAACGAAGGGGCAGAATATTTTTCTGCCCCTTTATTTTTAATGGAATTCAAATTATTTGCCGGGCTGATTAATATCCCAAAACAATGGAGTAGTTAAAAGGTCACCGCCAATTGCAGACGAAGCAGCAGCATAATTTGAAGCATTCAGTGTCTGTTCATTAACAGGATATGTAAACCTGAGAGGAATCTGATTATAGTTCTCAATTGCCGGAGGGACATTAAATGTTGGAGCGTCAAGCCTCCTCCAGATAGTGTATCCTTCAAGTCCTCTGTTATAAAAGGCCAACCACGCCTGAGTACCTATTTTCTGTTTCCAGTCACCTTCTGCGGTTGCATAGGCTACTGAAGGCTGAGCAAGGTAGGTTGTTACATCATCCTCTGTTCCACCCCAGAATAGGATAGATGACCTGATGCCCTCATTATAATACTCTTCAGCAGTTTTTTCAACTGTAAATCCCCTCTCTGCAGCTTCTGCCAGGTAGAACTGAATTTCAGTATAGTCAAGGAGATCAACCGGATAAGTAGGTGTTTGAATAGTTGAAGTTACGTGCGATAGTTGTCCGAATGGACTGCTTTCACCATAAACACCACCAACGTATGTTGAATCTTCAGTGTTTGCCTCAAAGTAATTATCCCTTCTTGGGTCATTGAGATTATTCATAATGTCAATGATTGTATTGGCAGGAACAAAGTCATCACGTCCGCTGGCTACCATATCAAGATATAATGGATTCTGAGTAGCATTTGAAGTTCCGGGATAAGCCATAAAAGCACCTTCTCCTTCTGCAAATGCACCTGGCGCTGCAGCTTCAATATATTGTCTGGCTGTTGCTTCATCAACATCGGCAAGCGTAATTGCCATTTTTATCTGAAGCGAATTACCAAACTTTTTCCACATTGAAACATCACCTGCGAAGAAAACATCGGCTTCTCCAAATCCGGCAGCATCAACATTCAACCCATCAGTTGCCGTTTTAATCCTGGAAAGCAGATCCAGATAAACAGTTTTTGCGTCATCGTATTTCGGCGAAATATTTTCTATATCGAGTGCTTCGGTATATGGAATATCACCAAACGTTTCCAGGAGATAATTATAGGAATAAGCTTCAACAAGGTCGATAATGTATAACCTGTTCTGCTTTGCACTGATATCAGTTTCCAGAATAGGCTGTTCCTCAGATATGATTCTGCGAGCCTCTTTCAGGTCTGATAATATATCACGGTAGAAAGTACGAAAAGTAAGGTCAGGAATGGTCCTGGTTACAATATCGTAGTTTGCCTCATCGGTATATGTTGTTTCAGTCCAGTACTGAGCCCATAATTTGAAAACATTCAAATTCACATTGGTACTGGCAATTTGATCACCAAGCGACTTTTGTGCATTTGAGAAAAGATAATCGCCGGGTACTTTGGTGGCATGCTTGTCATCACTGTTTAAATCCTCGAAGTTTTTCGTACATGATGTAGCAAAAGCAGCCAGAATAGTTATTAAGAAAATTAGTTTTTTCATAGTTGCTTCTTATTAGAAATTTAAATTAACACTAAACCCAACATTACGAGTGGTTGGCATAACACCACTTTGCCATCCCTGAACATTTCCTGAACTTTGGCTTGCTTCGGGGTCTGCATGAGGTAGATTCTTGTGTATAATCCAGAGATTAGAACCTATCAGACTGAATGAAGCACCTCTTATAAAGGATTTATCAAGGACCTTGCCAGGAATTGTATATGTTAATGTAACTTCCCTTAATTTAACGAAAGAAGCGTCATATACAAAGGCTTTATTAGGATTTCGGGCATATCCAAATACACGGTAGTCGTTACCGGCTACACGTCTGGTATTTGGGGTGCCTTCTTCTGTTACACCTTCAAGCAGTACACCACCGCTATTAGGTGCATAGCCAGATTCAAAACCAACTTCCGGATCATTGTATGCAATCGGATCACGAACCGGATTACCGAGGTCATTAATGAAGTCTGTTTCTTCATATAGTCCTGTGGCAAGTCCGTAATATTGGTCAAGTGAGAAGATGTCACCACCTTGCTGCATATCAATCAGGAAGCTCAGAGCCCATCCCTTATATGAGAAACGGTTGTTGATACCGCCAATCCAGTCGGGATTTACATTTCCTAATACAATATCAGAAGTAGCAGTCTGCAGATAATATCCATTTGCTCCAACCATTCTCTGGCCATTTTCATGGTATACATAATCAGTTCCCTGAATTGTACCATAAGGTTCACCAACACGGGCATTTATAGTAATACCACCTTGTAAGGAAGCCAACTGGAGGTTTTCAAGGCCTGGAGCTAAAGAAACAACTTCATTATTATTTTTAGCCCAGTTTAGTGTTATATCCCATCTTGCATTATTATTTGCAATTGGAGAACCGGTTAACTGAATTTCAATACCTGTGTTCTGAACTTCGCCTGCGTTAACAAACTTTGTTGTATATCCGGTTGTAGGTGATACCTCAACAGGAATGATCTGGTCAACGGTATTGTCTTTGTATACTGACAAGTCAAGCTTAATTCTATTGGTGAGCATACCTAATTCAAGACCTGCTTCCAGTGAAGTCGTTCTTTCAGGTTCAAGATTAGGATTGTTTTTGGTATTTGGTACCGAGAATAGTGGTGCAGTGCCAAATGAGTTAAATTGGCGGTAGGCATCAACAATACTTGCAAATGGAGCATCATTACCAACCTCAGCATAATTTAACCGAAGTTTACCTAACTGCAACCAACTTGTGTTACCCATGAGATTTGAGAAGATCCAGCTTAGAGATACTGATGGATAGTAATAGGCATTGTTTTCTTTAGGCAAGGTTGACGATTGATCCCTTCTGATGGTACCATCAAGGAATAACTGATCAAAAAAGCCTATTGATGCACTTGCATAAATACCATTTACACCAACTTCTTCAAGTCTTTCTTCTGGATTCAGCATTGGGTTACGGCTATTACTTAACGAATAGAGCTCAGGAACAATCAAACCGCCATTTGTAGAAGCAAATACCTGATCAATTTTAGTTCTGTTGATATTTGTACCAAGAACCAGGTTGAGGTTTAGGTTTTCAGTCAAACGTTGATAATAGCGACCCATAAGGTCTAAATTTGTTCCGATGAAATTCCTTGTAAACCTCGAGTATCCTGATGTTTCATCAGGTCTCTCAACACCCATTTCACCTGCTACAGATCCCACAGCTTTTCTTTCTTCCTGAAGTTCTGCATAAGTATCTGCCGAAACACGGCCCATAATACTAAATGCATCAGAAAGTTTCCAGTCAGCCTGCAAGTATCCTATGACCCTGTCGCGATTGTCAGTTTCATAGTTTTTAAACCTAATCCAATAAGGATTGTCCCAGTATGAAGGGGTAATATCTTCAGGTGATTTAGGATTCCAGGTAATATTCTGGTCAGTTTGCTCAAAAAGCTCTTTCTGACGCTGCATATCAACATTGGTTTGGAACCACTGCCTGAATGAACTAAGAATATTATCGCTATAACCTGTTGAGTTTCTTCCCAGGCCATTGGTATTCACATAATTTGCTGATGCAGTAACTTTGACTGCCTTAACAACATCATACGATCCAACTAACATTACATTATGCCTGATAATATGACTATTAGGCATAATGCCTTTCTGATCAAGATTTTGGTATGATAGTCTGAAGTCAGCTTTTTCTCCGCCACCGCTTACTTCAACACTATTGGTCAGACTGATCGGGGTATCAAAGAATGTAATAGGCCCATTTTTAGGGTGAACCCATGGCATTGGTTTCTTGTAATTTGGAGAAGCAGGGTAGTACGATTCCCACTGATAAACCATCATACTTGGATCAAATTTTTCACCGAATGAAGCATCCTCATAAGTCGGTACATTATAATCAGTTACACCGTCACCATTTACATCATAGAAGTATTCAAATCCAGGGAATGCCCTCGGATAGCCTGCTACCAAAGTGTCACTATAGAATGGCCCATATCCACCGCCATAATTTGTTTGATATTTTGGGAAGGTACTCTTATCGATAAAGCCAGTTGTTACATTAGAACTGACAGATACACCAACTGACTTGGTTTGACTGCGGGTTCCTTTTTTAGTGGTTATCATAACCACACCATTTGCAGCTTTAGAGCCATAAAGAGCAGTAGCAGCCGCACCTTTCAGGATATTGATACTTTCAATATCATTTGGATTAATATCGGAAGCCGTATTACCATAGTCATAACCTGAACGGCCAGTTATCTGTCCCAGATTATTCGTATTACTATTGTTCACAGGAACACCGTCAATAACAAAAAGTGCCTGGTTGTTACCGGTAAGTGACGAAGAGCCACGGATTACCACGTTAGTAGAACCACCAATATTGTTATTGGCTTTGATTTGCACACCTGCAGCTCGCCCTGACAAGTTGTTAATAAAGTTGTCAGACCTTACCCGGTTCATTTCATCGCCCGAGACTTGTTGTGTAGCATAACCGAGCGATTTTTTCTCTCTTGAAATACCCAATGCGGTAACAACAACTCCCTCAATATCGACTGCTTCAGTCTCAAGGGTTACATTAATTACTGTTTGGGTTCCAATTGTAATCTCTTTTGTCGCCATACCAACAAAAGAGAATTGGAGTACCTGCGCATCAGCGGGTACTTTTAGCGAATACCTGCCATCAACATCTGTTGTGACGCCAATTGTAGTACCTTTTACCTGAACAGCAGCACCAGGAATTGGCTGGCCATCTTCTGCACTGGTTACAACGCCTGTAATTGTTGTTTGAGCCAGGGCAAACTGCACACAGGAAAACATTACTACCATTAAAAAGACAATTTTTCTCATAGTATTGTGTAGTTTGGTGAATGAAAAATATATTACATTATTTATAACATAATACATGCATATCTTATAGAAAATGAGACCCTTATATTTTGGTTTGGGACTCAACTCTATAAGCTTTATTCCTGGTTGTATGGTTGCGGGTAATGTGTTTCAGGAGAGATTTTACCTTACCTGACTTTTAAACTCAACAAAAAAGAATTAAAAATGACTATTGGAAGGAAAATATTTCTGTTCAAATTTCATTTTGAAAGAAGATTATTGATTAAAAAAAATAGGCTGTCGGGAACGACAGCCTATTTTTTTAGTAGGTGAATTAATTTCTATTCCCAGATAAGTTTGGTATTGAAAGTGTCACCGCCCATAGCATCAGCTGCACCCTGTGCATTTTCTTTATTAATAGTATACTCTTGAACAGGATAAGTTAATCTTAATGGAATACGGTCATTACCTGCTTCAAAAACAACAGAACTACCATTTACTAGTGGGCCTGTCAATTCTCCAACTTGGATAATACTTTTAGGGAATCCAGTTCTACGATATTCTGCCCATGCTTCATAGCCATTCATATAGAGGGCGATGTATTTTTGGGTAAGAACAGTTTCCTGGTTTGCAGCAGGTAAAGTAGCAACATACTCTGCTGCGCCTTCACCACCCCAGCGTTCAATAGATGCTACAACCCCTTTTTCATACCAAGCCTGATCCCATCCATTCAGTTCTGAAAGGATAAAACAAACTTCAGCATAATCCATCCAGCAAACATTGGCATCACCAGCGGCTACGAGATTATGATTGTTGTAAAGGTCAGCAGTATAACCACGAAGAGAAGATGCATTTTGGTTAACAATACCGTAAGGCATACCTCTTCTGACATAAGTAATAACATCACCATTTGTGAGTTTTCTCAATGGAACCCAAATAACTAATCTTGGGTCCTGAAGACCTTCAAAAGGATTTTGTTTATTATTCAGCGTATCATTATAACCGCTAATAAGATCAACAAAATTTGCTGTCACAGTGAAGTCATTTCTGCGGGCAGTATACCAACCATCATACATAGGTGAATTACTTTCACCATCTCCAAGATAGGTTATACCTGCGTTATCTTCATTACTTTCAAAAACAAAATCTGAAGCTTGGGTTATGGCTTCATTGCGAGCAGCAATGAGATCAGCATCAGTTACTTTGCTTAAACGAATAGCTAATTTCAGGCGAAGTGAATTAGCAAATTTTGCCCATTTCTGGGGATCGCCATCATAAATAAGGTCACCACTTGTGAAAACCTGAGTTCCAGATGTTTCAAGATAATCGGCAGCAGCTTTTAATTTAGCAAACAGATCGAGATAGATAACTTTCTGTGATGAATAAGCTGGTGTCGGATTGTTAACTGCATCAAATGCTTCTTCATAAGGAACATCACCGTAAGTTGAAGCCAGCAATTGAAAAACATAAGATTTCAGTATATTAGCAACAGCTACCTGTCCAACAGCATCACCATAATAAGCATTAATACCTGGTACTTTGGCGGGATCACTAGCAATATTGATAATTTGCTGTAAGTCCATCATATCAGTATAGATTAAACGCCAGTAGGTATTGTTTGTATTTTGGCGAATTATAAACCTGTCTTCTTCAGTATAATTGCGCTGAGCCCAGAATTGAGACCAGAGCAATCCCTGACGGCCACTAAACCATTCATCAAAGATATCATCAGTGAGAGATTTTTCGGCTGTAGAAATGAGGTTAACAGTGGGCACTTCTTTCGGGCGATTTGGGTCGGTGTTGATTTCCTTATAATCTTTGGTACAACCAACAGCCATTACCACGAGCACCACAAAGCTGAGTATATATTTTAGGATGTTTGTTTTCATATCGTGATATAATTAAAAGTTAAAATTAAGACCTAAGCCAAAATACCTGAGGCTTGGCAAAGCACCGCCTTCAATTCCCTGTATGTTACCACTGCCTGTTGTATTTTCAGGGTCAACATGTTCTATATCAGTTCCCCAAATTGCCAAATTGCGGCCAAATGCTGAAACTGCAAGGTTTTGTATAGGTCCAGTCCATTTACCAGGTAGTGTGTAGCTCAGACGTAATTCCCTAAGTTTAATATAATCAGCGTTGAAAACATTAGCTTCTGCTGGTCCTGCATAATGCCATCCACCCCATGATTCAGCATCAATATGGGTAGTGTTTTTAACAGGTTCAGTTACATCGTTACCATCAGCATCGGTATATTGAATACTACCATCTTCTTTCTGATATCCATAAACACCTTCGAAAAGAGCACCGCCACCATCTTCAACAGCATCACGTACATTCATACCGTTATCATTAGTTTCTGCAGTTTCAGCTAAGATACCGCTGTATCTTCCCCACATACTTGTTGTTGAAAAGAATTGACCACCCTCACGAACGTCAATTAAGCAGGATAATTCAAGTCCTTTATAGTTAAATTTATTCCAAACTCCAAGCATCCAGTCAGGAAGAACTGTACCTATAGATTTAACAGGTCCGGTTAAGGTATAACCATCAGTATCAACAATTATGTTGCCTTTATCATCTGTAATATAACTTGTACCGATGAGTGAACCGTAAGGTAATTTCACTTCAGCATTTACGGAAACTGAGAAAGGACCATTAGTAAGTTGATATACATCAAGGTCTTGAGCAAGTTCAACAACTTCATTAGTGTTTTTTGTGAAGTTACCATTGATATTCCATGTGAAATCCTTGGTCTTGATTGGAGTGACATTTAACTGCACTTCAATACCTTTATTGGTGATTTTACCTGAATTGATATAACGGAATCCATAACCAGATGCACCTGAAATAGCTACTGGAATAATCTGATCATAAGTTGCTTCATTATAATAAGTAAAATCAAGGCCAATACGGTTCTTCAGGAACATTAATTCTGTACCAACTTCGAATGACTTTGTTGTTTCAGGAAGTAAATCCTTATTGTTAAGAGTTCCCGGTATTGAATACATAGCCAATCCACCGAAATTACTTACATAAGTATAATAGTAATCATTATTATAAGGATCGGTATCATTACCTGATTCAGCAACTCCCATACGGACTTTACCAAAGCTTAAGAAATCATTGTTCTTAAGAGCATCAAGTTCTGAAAATACAAAACTTACTGTTGCTGAAGGATAAGTGTATGAAGCATCTGTAAGTGTTGATGTCCAGTCAGCCCGATATGTTAAATCGAGGTATAACATTCCCATATAACCTGCATTTACACTTCCAAAAACGCTTTGTACTTCCTTAACATCTTCATATTCAGCAACTGTTGGTTTGTTTGTTGAGTTTGTAATCTTATAAAGATTAGGAATAATCAAACCACCATTAGTATTACTTGTGTTACGTGAATAAATTCTGTGCCTCCTGTTAGTACCTGCCATGAAATTAAGTGAGAACTTATCTGTTGGGTTGAATTTGTATGTTGCAATTAACTCAGCATTGGTTTCATTAACTTCACGTGTATTTTCAGTATATGAAGATTCAGCTTGTGAACCTACAGCATTACGCTCCATTTCTCTAAGATTGTAATAGTCTAGGTTCCATTTGCCCTGAATACTTAAACCCGCCATAGGAGTAAGTATCAAACCAACATTACCAAATAAACGGTTCTTTTGGTCATCCTGGTAATTTCTATACCTTGTCCAATATGGATTGTCAGAGTATGCTGGTGTGGGATCATCCCATGAACTACGGTTCCATACACGTTGTGTTCCATCAGGGTTAACATAATTACTCATAACACCCATATCAAGCTGGCGCTGTCCCCACTGGTTGAATTTCTGCATAATGTTGTTATCATCATATCCAGTTTCAGGACGACCCAAAGTGTAGGTGTTGACATAATTTGCACCGATGAATCCCTTCAGTATTTTGCTTATTTGAGATTCCCCATTAAAGTTTACTGCATTTCTTTTTTGTTCACTGTTTGGCATATAACCCGAAAGGTTATAGTTTGTGTATGACAATCTGAATGCAGAACTTTCATTACTTCCGGTAACAGCAAAATTGTTATTAAAAACAACTCCTGTTTCAAAAAAATCTTTAACATCTTTTGATGGAGCTACCCATGAAGAAGTTTTTGGATTACCTTGTTTTCCATTGGCTTCCCAGTCAAAAATGTCAAAAGCAGAAAGAACCTGGATATTTGGATCATATTTAGGACCCCAGCTCTCATCCAGAGCATAGTCGATCAGTCGGTAATTAGTTCCATTAATATCCTGAAGTGCAAAACCTGCATCAGTACCTTCTCCTGTGTATACATAACCTCCACCATAAGAATTCTGATATTTTGGAAGTAGAGATACTTGCTCAAAAGAAACTGAAGAATTAACTTCTACTCCAATACCTTTTTTACCTGCTTTTGCTTTTTTGGTAGTAATAAGAATTACTCCATTGGCAGCACGTGAGCCGTACAGAGCTGCAGCGGTAGGTCCTTTAAGTACAGATACTGATTCAATGTCATCGGGGTTGATATCGTTGGCCATGTTTCCATAGTCAACACCACCGGCACCACGTTGGGTATCAATGTCATTATAGTTACTGTTATCCATTGGGACTCCATCAACTACAAATAAAGGCTGGTTGTTTCCTGCTACAGATTTTATACCTCTGATGGTAATACGCGAAGAACCTCCCATGTTGCCTGAAGCATTTGTGATACTTACCCCTGATACTTTACCTGAGAGAGAAGTGATGAGGTTACCTGAACGGGTCTGGTTTAATTCCTCAGCTTTAACTTCCTCAACAGCGTAACCAAGAGCCTTTTTTTCACGGCTGATACCAAGAGCTGTTACAACAACACCTTCAATATCCATTACTTCTGTTTCAAGGATTACATTAATTGTTGATTCTTTTCCAATGGGAACATCTTTTGATTTCATACCAACAAAGGAAACCTGAAGGGTTTTGGCATCTGCCGGTACTTTAAGTGAAAAACGTCCATTT
>DATGXS010000081.1:0-40954 GCA_035298745.1 Lentimicrobium sp.
CTAGTTCTACGGATTCTTCGGGTGAAAACTGCAATTCATCATTCCATTCCGTTGTTGAGATTCTCACAAAAAGCGGGAACCTTTCAGGCCATACATTTCTTACAGCAGAAACAACCTGGCAAAGCAGCCTTATCCTATTTACAAATCCGCCTCCATATTCATCTTTTCTTACATTGCTGTATGGTGAAAGAAATTCATGCAGGAGATATCCATGAGCGCTGTGAATTTCAATTACCCTGAAACCGGCATCCAATGCCCGCTTTGCTGCCGATTCGAATGATTTTGTTAGTTTATTTAAATCATTCAGCTGCATGGCATACGGTGTCCTTTCCTCCGGCCGGAACGGTATATTTGACGGAGCCAGTGTTTCCCATCCACCGTCGTCCAATGCAAGCTGTTTACCTCCTTTCCAGGGGACCGCACATGAAGCTTTCCGCCCTGCATGGGCAATCTGGATTCCTGAAACAGAGTCATGTTCATGAATAAACTTTGTAATTCTTGCCAGGTTTTCTATATGCCTGTCATCCCAAATGCCCAGGTCACCGGGTGTAATTCGGCCTTCAGGACTTACCGAAGTGGCTTCTGCTATTACAAGGCCTGCTCCGCCCATGGCCCTGCTTCCCAGGTGGACAAGATGCCAGTCATTAGCGAATCCGTCAGTTGATGAATACTGGCACATCGGTGAAACAACAATCCTGTTTTTTAATGTAATATCCCTGATTTTGAGCGGGGAAAATAAAAATGCCATATACTGATGAGTTGGTTCAGGGAACAAAGGTAGTGCTATCTGTTCAGAGATACACAGCCGGTTTTATTGCCTGAGCTTTGAAGAAACCCCCCGGTGATCCTTATAGCTCCATCCGGTTGCCAGGCCGAATACAAAATATACAAGAGCCACCACGCCGAGTGCAAAGACAGTATCGCCAATGACACGCATCCATTTGAAAGTATGAATATAGGGTTGTTGCATAAATTCAATTGACCGGGCATACCATAAGCCATGCTGAACACTTGCCACTGCCTGTGATAAGCCTACAGGCAGCACGCTTATATAATTGCCAAATCGAAACGTCAACAAATTTAAATCGAATTGTACAATAAATTAAACGCACTTTAAATATAATAATCGATTAAAATGTATCTTTGTAGCGCAAACTTCTGACATTGATTGGACCTCCTTAACAAAAAAAATCCCAAGTACACCTTGGGATTTTTCATTTGATATTCTTACCTCATTAATACGATTACTTCAGAACGTTAATAAAGTTACGTTTTATAATAGCAGTCCCTGTTGGACTTGGATGAACGCCATCACCACTATTCACAAAAGCATCCAGATAACCGTCATGATTCAGATCTAAATCGGTTGTATTATCAGTCATTACGACATCGATACCCGTAATGGCGTTGGCGCCTTCACCTCTTATTGCAGCGTTCAAAGTCTGCCATCTGGTATAATCTACAGTTTGTCGACAAGGAGTCATAGTAGCCGCTATAATCTTACAACTGGCTTTAACGTCTGTATTTATCTGAGTTATTAAGGCTTGATAGTTTGATAAATAATTTTCACCAATGGCCACGTCATTCACACCTACTTCGACTAATACATAGTCAAAACTCTGCTTTGTAACAGGGCTCAATGCGTTCCAGGCTGATAACTGTTGAGTAGCTGTATGTCCTGAAAAGGCTAAATTAGTCATATCGTACTGTTCACCATCACTTACAAACTTGTTGTAAACAGGGACCATGATTGAGTTACCCACGAAGCAAATATTTGTTCCGCTCGTATATCTCACAGCAATACCCTTGCTATCTCCAGAATTACAACCAGTATACATCTCGAAAGTGGCAGTATTATTAGGTATTGTGTACCATCCGGATGGATTCTCATAACCTTTATCTGTTCCATTATTCACACCGGTTCGACCGAAACTATTTAATAATGTTTTTGTACTGCCAGTACCTGAATAGACCTTACAATATGATTCACAATCAGTACCCCAATCTGGAAAGCCGAATTCTTCTTCATCAAATTTGTATTTTATTTGCTGCCCTACTGGCCTTGTAACTGTTTTTGTTACGATACCTTTTTTAAAAACCGGAAAATAAATATCTTTTTGCCCCATATCGTATATAATTCCGGCAGAACTAGTAAATGATTCGTCTTTTAATAAATTTTCCGGCACTATTTCGGAACTTGTAAGCAATGTGGCAGGCATTGATCCACCAATGCCTATTGGACTTCTTACCGATGCCCTCTCAACCACTATATTATCCGTCATTATATAGTAATTTCCTTTAGCAGCATAATAAGATCCAGAACCTCCAAAGAAATAGTCAAATATAAACCACTCCAGTTTACCGAAATCTTTTCCTTGCACAGCAGACCTGGAACGCAAATCCGGCATTAAGGAAACTATTTCGCCATCTAAAGCCGTTTCTAAAAATCCATTGGTATACCCAGGATCATTCACTCTTATATAGGTTGTGATCCTATGCCATTCTCCTTTAGGAATCATTACAAAACCGCATGGGCCACAAAGAAAATAATTTTTTAACTGATCTCTTTGGTACGGGCCGGGCTTCGCTTCCAATCCACCCGAACCCCAAACATACAGATATGCTTTACCTCCCATACCATGTATGCTAGTAGTATCGTAGGTATCCGTTTCGTCGATATTTAAAAAATCGCTCCCAGCTGCACCAAAAAACATTTTTCCGGAATGGCCTCCACCTATACCATCGCCGTTAAACGCTGGATCAATATAATAATCAAATGAAATTTTAAGAGCCTCGTAACTACCTCCTAAGGATATATATGTTTCAAAATTCCTAGTTTCACCCGTATGAATCGTTGATTTAAATACGTTTCCATGTGTTCCACCAACATTCACTATTTCTTGATTTGCCTCAACATTATTATAATACACAAGAGGCCACTTAGCCATGAGTGCATCCACAGACGAGAAGTCGGATGTTGACCAGGCGCTAAAGTCCGTCGAAAGTAAAACGTCCGTAGGCTCCTCAGGATCTGGATCTGGATTTGGATTAGATATGGTATCTAAAACGACATAATAATCCTCATAGTAAATAACCCCAGCCCGATTGGGAATAACTGGAGCTGTTGCCTCTCCTAATTGGAATGAACTGGCACGATTATCGTACAAGCTGTCCACTTGTGAAGAACTAAGCACATAATTATAATATTGAAAGTTATCTATATATCCAGTCATCCAAAACGCACTATGACCATCGCTTCCTGACCCGATTGATAATATTTTATTGTTTGTCCAGGTCGTACCCACGGCTGAATCAGAAAGCGTTAGTTTAACGTTATTCAAGTAAACTCTTATATATCCCGTTGAAGTCGAAATAATCACGATATGGTACCAGGTGTCACTAATTAAAATTGAGTTTGACGAATAAAAGTCATTTGGTGTTACTCCATCTGAGAATCTTCCATATAATCTAGAATTATCTTCATCCCAACGGATATCAAAACCACTTGATCCTGTATTTTCCCTGTTACTAAAAAGAATATGACTTCCAGTATATTCGTAATGCCTTCTAATATTTGCGGAGATCGAAAATGTCCTGTTTGTGATTGTATAGGCTGAATTGCTTTCCCAGTTAGAATATTCAGGTACGGAGTAAGAGTAATTTCCCTGTACTCTATATGTCGATGAATAGGTAGCTGATCCTTGTATGCCGCCTGCAAAATTATTGCCTGATGAATCCGCACCATTACCATCGAAAAGTAGTTTAAAAACGGGTTTCTGAGCCTCTACGCTTAGCGATAAGGCAATTGAAAAAACAAAGGTGATATACTTCATGGCTTCTCCCAAGTTAACAGAACACTAAATCCGGTTGCCACAATTCCTGATCCCCATACCCATTTTGCACAAACTCGATCACCTGTAGCGACATCGTCATTTGCTGTATTGATTGTCGCGTTAGTGGTAAAATTTCCTCCGGTACTTGTCATTATCGCCTCAGTAGTCCCTCGATATCTTGATATATTGACAACAGGAATAGCAGTTCCCTGCGCAGCGCCATAAATAACCTCGACCCTAATTAAATTCCATCCATTATAGTCGGCGCCGATCGGAGCATAAATTGAAGTTAGAGTAGTAGCATCTTGAGTGGTAGTACAAATGATTGCAAATTGTTTTCGCTGTTTTAAAATAACAAGCTTTCCATCTGCATCCACTGATACGATCTGGCCAGCATGACCGGCCAGTTTTGTTGCTGTTATGTCTCCTTTAATTCCACCTTTAACAGCAATTGGCACTTCTGCAACTAACGAATCACGCCAAATTCGAAACAAAGACTTGCCAGCATCAATAAATTCAGTATGCGATCCGGTTGTGCGAGCTATTGTGCTTGTAAATAAATAGTTCGAAGCAGTACCATTATAACCAGGAGCTAATCTAGTACGTTCTAAATTCGATGTAGTAATTCCCAAAATACTACTCGATATATTCATTTGAGCCACACCTGAACTTATCTCTAATGTAGAGGTACCTGGCTGCCATTTTAGATTTTCTGTTCCTCCAATATGATTTGCGGATGTCGCATATGGTATCTGATTAATAGCCAAGGTGAAGTTAGGAGCAGCGGTTTGAATCGCCCTATTAATTAGTTTTCTTATTCCTGCAATTGATAAAGCGGTGGAACTTGCATCTGAATGATTGGGTATTGTGTCATCAGTGAATGCCCTCATATAATCTTGGTAAGGAAAATATGGATCACCATTTTTCCCAAACCATAATGTTTGTAAGCCAGAAAGTGTAGTTCCAATTGTATAGTTTTGTGAAAATCTAATGTATGAACTATCCGCTCCATTAGGTGATAATTCTATAGCGGATGATGAGTATCTCTTAATGTATCCACTACCAACAAATTTCATGCTATTAATCAGATATATATCCTGTAGGGTATCTGATACATTAATAGTATATCCTTCAGCAACAGGCATTAATGATTGCCAGGCATTCGAATAATATATCCATAAAGTATCATTGAAATTTTCTAATTGTCCAGGATGTCCAATAATAGGTAGGGATGGTTGTGGTTTAGGATATAAATAACCATCAATTTCTACATCTCTGTTAATCCTGTGTGGTGTCTGACATGATGCGTTATATATAGCACATACAAACATAAAAGAAATTACCAGATGTCTCATTTAATTTTGAATTAATGTTTTTCTTATATCAGTTATGTAAAGTAATCCGTCAATCTGATTAGCCAAATTGTCAGACCAGGTAAGCCTAAGATCATTACCGGTTATTTCTTTACCAAATATGAATCCGGTGACGTCTAAATCTGAATCCTGGATGAGAATTGAATTAGCACGATTGTCAACCCTGATCACCCCCATTTCATAGAGGTCACCTCTTACAATTACGTATTCAATTCTTATCGTATAGCATAAAGTAATATCACCAATGACTAAATATCCGGAAACTGCATTTTGAAGCTCAATTGGTGCTATTACTGATTCTACGTTCGCTTTGTTATTAAGAGCATCCTGAAGTCCCGATATCTTCTCAATGGAAAGCACATCTTCATCACGATGAAATAATGAATCAATCAATTCTGCAAATTGTGCCTGAGATGGCTTATCACCTGTCTCAAACCATGTTTTAAGTACATTTCTTGCTGTCATAATACATAATCAATTACGATATATCCACGATTGTAGGAAGTAGAATTATATGAGTCATTTACCGCAAATCGTCCAGGTGAAGCGTCTCTAGTTAGAGCGATTCTTGCATTACCTCCATTTGAAGAAACTGAATAATTGCCAGCTTCTAAAAGATCTCTCATAACATATTGTCCTTCATCTCCGCGAATTAGGACTTTGATTGATCTTATTTTATCCCATTCCAGTGTATTATCGTCAACATTTATATTGGCTGTTGTTTGCATATTCCAGTCGCCGATATTGATAACTTTTCGGCGCATGCTGCCTGATCCGGTAATGGTATCAAGTGAAAGAGTAGGATTTTCAATCACCTCTGGTGCTCTCCGAAAAGCAGACCATAACAATTGATTATTCAGTGTCCCCCAGACAAGTTTCTTAACTGTAGTGGTATAAGTCGCATCACCAACAGTAATAACAGAATCTGTTGTTTCAACCCTAACCCAATTTTGCATCGGACCACCATCAAATTTCAATATCGTTCCACCAACGACCACATATCCTGCATTTACGGATCCCCCAACTGTCTCACATCCGGAAATGATATAATTTCCCGTTAAAATACCAGCAATCTTTTCAATATCCTTTATAGCATTCTGGAGGAATGTAAAAACAGACGTAGTCAATGGAAAATCATTTTTGTTAAAATCTATTGTATTCATGCATAAAGAATTTTATACCGTTTGCTTATCAATTTGTAATTATTCAGAATAGACATCATTCTATATTCTTGGGCCTGAGTCAGACTAAAAGGCACCTTAACCGTAAAATCCTGGCCTCCTGAAAAAGAGCTGCTATCATGAATTAAAGGGGTCACACTATCATGACCGCTCCTCACTTTGTGAATCATTAACGGCTTGTTAGCTTCATCCGTGTGAATCAGCAAGACAGTCTTCTCAGGATTATCTAATATGATGATTCTCCTTTCTGTATTATCAAATGTGTCATTCAAAACTTTTTGCAGGTAACATACCTGGGGAGTGATAGCGGTTCTGTACTCTACATCCGACCGGTATAGTATAAATGCATTATAAATGATTACAATGGGTGAAACAAGCGATTTAAGCCAGTTTAGCGTAAACTCACTTCTGAGCTTCGGAGGAAGCAGCCACCTGATCAGCTTATTATAATCAATGCTATAAATTGAAGCCATATGGGATCCAGTTAATTGTTAAATCATTGTCATAAATTTTAAGCCAACCTGCTTCCGGATTGTACTTTGCAGAAATGATTTCCCATTCATAAGCACCCCAACAAGCTTCTGTGCTTAATATCTGAGGTATTTTAATACCATTCACAGCCTGTATGGCATCGGTAAGGCCTGCATTGGTAAATTCGCCATTGAATGGCAAGCTCTCAATGTAGGAATTGATCGCTTTTTGCAATGGTGTATTATCTGTCCCATCCAAACGTTTACCTTCGTTATCCAGTACCATTGGATCAAAATAAGCATCAATAACCAGGCGTAGATGATCAGGATCCTGAGAGATAAACCGGATCTTCACACCGGCATCCTTTACAGATTGCATGTAAATGTAAAAGGCAAGCTTCTCTCCGCTTCCTCCGGATGAACCCGTCATGGGTCCTGAAACTCCTGTATTTGGCCATTCTCCGGATAACTTATCCAATGTATTATCTAATGCCTTGGCAACCTTTAATTTTAAATATCCATCAACACTTTCAACAGCTGAGGCATATTGTATGATTTTGGCCGTTTCATCGTCTACCAGGTATCGATCTGTATCCTGGATAAGTGAATGACCATATTGAAAAGCCAGCGCCTTATTACAGTACCATGAAGGCCAATGTGGCGTCAGGTTATTTATTATGCCTTCAACTTCAGTTTTATGCGTATCAAAAAGCATTTCAAGGGTCCAAATGGCACTGGCAATAATGAAGGTAAAAAGCCTCCATACGCTTACTTTTGACGTTGAATTGATTTTGACTGAAAGTGTGCTGTCAGCCTGGACCAGGTCAATGATTTGATTTTGAATTTGAGTGATTGTTCTTGCCATATTATAATACAATAAAATCCATTCCTACACTCCAGTACCCTATCCCATCCAGTATCGGCTCTTCGCCTTCTTCATTTACTACATACCCGAAAGCAGTCGCAGGCACCACATTATCAAGCCTGATTTTCCTTAATTCACTGATATTAATATCCAAATCATCAACTTGAATTACCTCACCGGCTGCCAGGTCATCGGTAAGTGAAATGCCGTTCTTAAAGGCTATTTGGAACAACCCTGCCAGTTCCCCGGTTTCCTGTATGGCAATGTCGGCCAAAGTCTGGCCTTTTAATATTTTAACTTCTTTCAGCATCAATACGCAATTCACTGTCGTTATAGGTAATCATCAACACATTCAATCCGTCAGCCTTAAACTGTCTTTTAATCTCCATGATCATAGCCTGCGGATTCTCCTCATTCACATAATTGATAATACCACAACCGGCTAAAGGATTTTCTTTCCACTCTCCCTTAACAGAAGCCAATAATAACCGTTGCTGCTGTTGCAATTCGTCCTTGCAAACAAAGTCACCGTTTTCAGTTTCGGGTATATAATCGTTATCCAGTACAAAATCCATCAATGCACAATTTTATCGTCTTCAATATCTGAAGCAGTTGTTTGGGTTAGTTGCTGTGCCATCCATGTAGCCGAGGCTACTTTAAGTGCCGCACCTCCGTCCTGGGTGACCGGTGTCCAGGTACTAAATACCTGTTTCAGGCTGTTGATATCCTGCTCGATTTTATTTAGCCTGGATACAAGGTCGCTCACAATAACCAATCCTCCGTTTTGCCCTTTATTTAGGGTAATTTTGGTTACTGAAGTAAAGGCAAGCACCTGGTAGTAATCCCCGGTTTCATCCAATCTGCCGGCAAGGATCCAGGATCCGACTTCCGGAAGCAGGATAAATCCTTTTTCACTTCCTTCAGCCGCGTTTAAACGGGCTTTAAATTCCAATTCATCAATCTCTATAGTACAGGTAGAGTCACTTTCATGAACAGCTTTCACCACTGCAGGAACCAAAACCGGTAAAGTCCTGGACAGATCCCGGAGTTTCTCAAGTATTTCAGCCTTCTTCTTTGCGCTCATGATGCCTGTAGTTTAATACCAATTCCCACTTCGCGCCTGGCTCCCTGTGTGCCCCACGTGGTCATTACAGAATCAATATAGTAGTTGCCTGAGCGCACCGGAAAACGCTCATCATTCAGTATGGCAGTCATTCCCGGAACCGCTTTCGGAATTAAGAAGGTCAATAACTTGCCTTCGTAACCGTCAAATTTGAGTTTGTTCAGCTGCTGGGTGGCTAACCTGGTTAAATCTGTCTTTGAGGTAATGTTATAAAAGAACAGCGTGCGCAGCTCCCCGTCCTGGTCACCGACTTCCACTTCTGTCCGGGTGTTGTTACCGCTTACACCAATAGCCTTAATTTTCAATAAAACATCCTCCTTATTGCGGTACTTCAGATCGTCGGCATTAATCACATTTACATTGGATCCGTTCAGAAAATACTTAACGGTACCGGTGCTTTTTGTGTAGGCCAATCCGGCATATAACCGATTACTCTCATCCAGGTAAACCGTCAATCCGAAATCGTCTTTGAGTTTCTGAAGAGCAAAAGCTCCTGAAGCATTTTTAATACTATAAGGAGACATAGTTATAGCGGGAACTTCAGATGACAAAGTGATATCAGTACCGGAAACAATTTCCTTCAAAATATCTTGTAGAGTAGTAGAAGCCCACACTTTATTAATATTCTTTTTCCTAAGCGGGTAAATGTTCTCACATTCAATCTCCAGCGGAATCTTATGATTGATCACCTTTACATAACCAGTGTATTCAATTCCTGAATATATGCCATTATAGGAAAGTTCAATACTGACCGGCATACCCACGGTGATCAGACGGGCCGTTTCCACTGTGGTTTTTTCACCTTTGCTTACCAAAACTGCAGAAATCGGCAAAACAATAACTGCAGTGGATGAAACAAGATCAATGCTCTTTTCAATCTTCACTTCGGTACACCTGTTGAAGGTGTAACCGCCTATAGATATATTGCAGCCAAGTATGAACATACTAATACACGAGCAAAAAGTCTTCATCACTTAATAATGTGAAAGAATAGGGCTGTGAATAGGGTCTTCCGGTAATGGCCGGCAAACTCTTGGTTTCCAATACCACATTCTTTATTTCATAAAATGCAGTGAGCATCGATACAATTTCAATACTGCCTTTGTAATTCCAGATGGTTTTTAAAATCTCAACCTGTTTAGTAGGGTAACCTTTCCGAGTCGGATCCAGGCATAGTCCTTGTATGGTTATAGCAATATCATCTTCACCAATCAGCTCTTTTACCGTTCCCCGTTTAGTATTACCGGCCAGGAACGTCTTAATGATATTGTTTTTAAAATCCAGCGTCATACTCGGCTCAAGTGGAAGCTGCAAGAGTTTCCCTTCGATCCGGAAACCAACCGGCAGGTAATATTTCACACCAAAAGCAGGTCCCTGTATATTTAATTCCCCACTATCAGGCCAGGATACTGATGATTTATTCAGGGGATTTACTTCTACCTGGGTAGATCCGGATCCCTTCCGGGGGATCCCAGGGAATGGTACACCAACTCCACCAAAACTGGCCGGAAATAAGTTCTCTAATTTGAATAATGCCGGCGTCATTGGGTTGATATTTTAGCGGATGAATTAAGAACCCTTAAGAACATATCTACAAACTGACCTTCAATATCAGTAAGGCTTTCCTTTAGGTTCGCTGCATGGACCTCTATTTTTTCATTCAGTTTCTGCAGGTTTATGGTAATATTTGTTGGTTTGGATCCACCGGAGATGATATTATTTGAAGTTTCGCTTACCGTATTGAAATTCATTCCTCTCGATCCGGCATTTGCGGTATTCTTATCATACTTTTCAAGTTCCGCATTTACCTTATCCAGGGCAAGCTTCAAGGTCATTAACTTCTCATCCGGACCAGTGATTCCTAATTGATCCAGTTTTCTTTGTGTGCTCACTACCTGGTCCTGGAGCATAGTCTGAAATGAACCGAGCGCATTGATTCCGCTTTCAGCAATCATTTTGTCAAACTTGTCCATCCAGGCATATGCTCCGCCTTCCAGATTGACACCTACATCAATTCCATTCGAACTGATAATTCCGTACTTGGCAAGCATTTCATCAACGCTTCTTCGCCTGGCAATTTCATCCGTATTGGTCAGCTGGTCATTGTATGACCGCTGAGCTTCGCTTGCTTCATTAGCTGCAGTCCTGGCTCTTCCCAACCAAGAGACAAGCATAGCCAATCCTGTTACAGCTAATCCAATGGCATTAGCCTTCATGGCTTTACTCAGTCCAATCCATTGTATCTTTGCCAACCTGGCTATATTGGTTAAGGCGAAAGTCTCTGCAGTAGCAAATTTTAATTGGAAGCGCATGGCGAACAAGCCATAACTTGCAGCTTTGTAAGCAGGCACCAGGTATTTCATCCATATATTAACTCCCATGGTAGCTGCCTTGAATATCAGCATGGCCTTGGCTCCTTGGTATGCAATTTTTACCCATTTTGCAACGGTGGCCGCATTGATATTAACTCGTTCGGTCCACTCAAGAAATTTACCTGATATACTTTCAATGGTCTTTAAATTACCGATTAATGCATCTTGCATTTTTGAAGAAAGATTACCAAAACCGGTCTGCAACTGACCCGTGATGTTACTCCAAACACCAAAGGCCTCTTTAGTCATCCGGTTCATCATGCCATGGAACCTTCCGCCTTCTTCCGTCGCTGACCGAAATGCGTCTTCAATCATTTTTGAAGATATAGCACCATTTTCCATCTGTTTGCGCAAAACAGCCATTGAAATACCAGTTTTTCTGCTTATTTCTTGTAAGGGATTGAAACCGGCATTAACCATCTGCAGAAGTTCTTGTCCCATCATTTTACCTGCAGCCTGGCTCTGAGCATAAGCTAAGGCAAGGGCCTCAAATCGTTCTGCATTTCCTGAAGCAATATCACCTATTGTTTGAATGCCCGGCATAATCTTATCTTCAGCCACACCAAAACTGAGCATGGTAACAGCTGCTTTATTCACCTGACTGTTCAGGTAAGGAGTGATATTGGCATATCGCTTCAGCTGAGCATATAAATCATCTCCCTTCTGGGCCGATGAGGCAAGTGTTTCAAATTGAATTTGAGTTTGTTTCAGTTCGGTTCCCCAACGGGCCAGGGTGCGAATTCCCTGCATACCTAAATAGCCACCTATGGCATTACGGAGTGTATTACCATAATTGGCTGTTGAGCGGTTTAACTTATCCTGGGCATTGGTGATTTTGTTATACTCCGAAACAGACAATGACGCTACCTTTCGCATGGTAGCGCTCATTTTATCATTGAGATAAATTATGTATTCGTATTGCTGCGCGGTGCCCATTGTGTCTGATTAAAATTGCTCAATGCTTCCTCCTGGCGGATCCTTTCCAGCATCTTTACCTGCAGCGCCCATTCCTGGTCAGATAATTTTTCGGGTTGGTCGGTTTTGAAATAGTACTTCAGCAGGAAATTGCTGTAACCTATTTCGTCAGTCTGGGCTATTTCACCGGCAACCCTTAGAGCTCCTTTACCTCAAACTTCGCTTTTTCAATAACGGCATCAAGCTGTTCTGATACTCCGAGGAAAAGCTGATCATTGGTCTTTATTTCCTCATCGCCATCAAGCCAGGTGTTGAGCAGGATCGTTTCGTTAAACTTATGAGCATCAAAGTGCGAAGATCCATCAGCATTCTTCAAAATAGCTGCCATATTCGCCATACTCAGATCATTGCGGTTAACCCTTCTTAACAGGCAGCTTTTTGAAGGATCGTCAGCGCATTGAAATAAAAACACTTTACCATGCTGCTTTTTCAGTTCGTCTATTTTTTGTTGTGTAAATTCCATACCCTATATAATTAAACCTGTGCGACTTTGCCTAAAAATACAATCGGAAGACTTACTTCCATGAATTTATCCCCCTGCTTCATTCCTTTGGCTTCCTCGGTGAATTCACAACCTACCAGCGTGTCGGTAGTAGGCCTTTCTCCGACGTTAGCATAGGAAACCTGGACATCAAATCCGGGGATATCAGTCAGATCTGCATAACCTGCGGTTTTTGCAGCCTTGGTAATGGCTTCAAGCTCACTCTGCAAAAGGGTTATATTGCCTGAATACTCTTTATTTCCTGTTTGAATGGCAAGAGGTTCCTCTCCGGCGCCATATACCGCTTCCTTGTCTTTTTTTACGGTGTATTCAACACCGCGCAAACCGGTAACAAGCCTGCCAAACAGAAATACTTTCACAGCATTCCAGGCATATTGTTTTGTACTGAAGGTTGGTGCAGTCATTATGCTATAGAGTTAGTCAGTCCCAAATTGATCGTTATTTTGCTGCTGTGACCTACAGGTTGGATATCAAGGCTACCTGACACCTCACTGGTAGCAATCACATCCTGCTGATCATCGAAGAAAGCCTTACGGCCCGAAATTTCACCATTTGCAGTCATCTGACGGTCGATAGCTTCTTCAACAGCTGCCTGCATGTGTTTTACATAGCCGGCCTGAAGCTTGCCTTCAGCATCCACGTATACTTCCTCGTTCAGTTCGTTCAGGTAAACACCATATGCCACAACAAAGGCTTTGTCAATGGTTCTGCAGTTTACAATCGTTCCGTAATCATCGGTATTGGCAGTTGCCATAGGCATGCCCATAAAGTAATAACCGGCTTTTCCGATGAGAATTCCGAGAACAATATAACCTGCATCGTGCAGGGCTTTCACCTTTACCATGTCATCTTCCACATTGGTAGGGGTTCCTGCAGCACCGTCAAGACGGGCGTCGGTTATGGGCATAGGACCGTCTTTCACGCGTCCCGGATGCCGCTGAACCGGAGTAGAAGCAAGCCTTCCAAGAAGAAGTCCTATTTCATCACCACGATACGAAACCACTACACCTACGCCATTATCGGTAAGACTGGTAAGTGCTGAAATCACGTCTGCAGTCCTGAAGCTGTAAGGCAGAAATACGCGTAACGGGCTTTTCTGAGCTACAGAATATTCATACATATCTTGAGCCTTACCAATGGTGGCTGCCATAGCTGCCAGCAGCATCGTGCCTACAACGCCAATAAACCTGATTTCACCGTTTCCGGCTTCCATGAGTTGTTTGGCATACGGCAAGTCATCAACCGGATCCACGGCTTCAGAAATAACCGTCGTGCTGGCCACCGGCATGATGTATATCTTATATCCATCTGCCAGGGCAAAATAGTATTCCAGGGCTTTTACCAGCTTTAATTCTGCAGGCAGATCCACAAACCTCGAATAACTCTTCACGTCACCAAAGGCATGGCCAGTTGGTGAGCTGGCCATCAGAACAATCAAACCCGGAACACCGTTCCCCAGGTCATCCACTCTTCCGAGCCGGCCATTCTGTAATATGATGCTTACTTCAGGAAAGTTCATTATTCAGGTTGTTTTACAGTAAGGCTCATTTTGTATTCTTCCAGGGCAACCAGCAGGTTGTCCTTTGAATTGCTTACCGGGGTAAGTTCAAGAACTTTTACCAGGTCTTTTACTAACTGGTAGTCCATATTATCGTCAAGTTCACTTTCCTTCAGGAAAGCAACTGCCTCTTCTTTGGTCCAACCCGTCGATTCATCGGTCGGAATGTTTGCAACTTCTGCAGGAGATTCAACCCATTTCTGCTTAGTCTTGCGGGCATGGTCCTCGCATGGACTCTTCTCAAGGAAGCAGTTTCCATCTTCGGTAAAATAAAGCGTCCGTCCCGGATACAGCGCCCTGTATTCGTCAACCCGTTGTGCAAAATCCTTTTTACTGAGCTTGTTCATTGTTCCTGTTTTTTCGTTTGAATAACCTGAATCGTTTTTTCTTTTCCTCTGCTTCCCTGGGAGTGATGATCGATGTAATTTCATTATCCTTGCCTTTGGCCTTCACTTTATCAAAGTGATACTCGTTTACCGGTTTTGTGCCGTATTTTGCTCCCAGGAACAAACCGGCAGCAAAACCGACAAAGAGTAGCGCTAATCCCTGCCAGGCGTTCATTATTCCTTCTTTTTAAAGGATATAAGCTCTTTGAACTTATCCCTGACGTCTTTCGCTTTGGCTCTGATAATAGCTATTTCCTCTTTGGATACGTTATTATCCGCAAGGGCTTTATCAATTTCAACTCCCGCACTTATGACGGCGGTACCCACAGATACAAGCTGACCCAATTTCAATTTGAATTTCGCCATGAAACCGCCCAAAATAACCGTAAGTACGGATAGCACAATATTCAGGATGGTCGAAAAGTCAAGCTTGCTGCCAGTATCCTTAACCGGTTCGGTGTCCTGGACAAAAACAGCTCCTGCTGCAGCCACATTCTCTTCATAGGTAGCGTTTACCATCAGATCTGCCTGCTCAGCGTTACCCTGATCGGCGTAAAGTGCTGTGGAGGCTTTCTGTTTTCCCTGTAAATCATCAGTTTTTGAACATGCCGTGAAGGCGATTGCTGCCACAAGCAGCGCTGTTAAAAGAAATCCAATTTTTTTCATGCTTTTTTTACAAGTTTTTTGATCTGTTTAACAATGAGTTCAATAAGTAACTTTCCAATATACCCGGCTGCTCCTCCTATAAATCCTACTATGACTGCCTCAATGACGTTCGATGTAGTCATATATGTAAAAATTGTGCTGAGTGACCCTAAACCTACACTCGGTAATGCTCCTTTCATTCTCATGGTTTTAAAAAAATCCGGACAGACATCGCTGCCCGGATTTCAGCATGGACAAAAAACAGATCCGGGTATGGTATTTTAAAGACCGATTTTCAGGTATTGATTTCCTAAGCGCGCTCGTGCTCCTGAAGCAGCTGCCTTTAGGGTACACTTCAGAAATCTCCAGTTCACCGTAGTGGTAGACGAATTGAATACGACCGTAGTATCCGCCGTAGCCTGCTTCCAGGCAATGGGATTTCCGATCGCAAAATAATCAACTCCGTTTATGGATCCGTAAAGGATGAACTGGCAGGCTTTTGCAGTTGATGTGCGGGTAGCCTTAGCGGTCAGAATATACGTATATGCCAGAGGCTTATCCACCAGGAATATCTTTCCTTTTTCGGTGTTGGTATTCACAGTGTCTGTAGCCTGTATGGTAGTGCAGGATCGGTATGTGTCATCCGTTGAGAATTTCACATCCTGAGCTCTAACGGGTGCAATTGCCATCATGATGGAAAAGGCCAGGAACCCGATAATCAATTTCAATGCTTTCATAGCTGTTAAAGGGTATTTAATGGATGATTAAACCTTGGTTGAAATGAATGCACCGAAGCCGGTGGAATACTTGGGCAGGCAGATATGATACAACCTGAAACCTACCTCGCTTTGGCGGTATTTCGGATTGTCTTTAGCCTGTTGCATATACATGCTTACCGAACCGCGAGCCTGAACAGCCCTGGGTGCCCAGAAGCAAACCGATACAGCCAGGTCATTGGCAGCATTGGGTGCAGCTCCAAAAGCTTTTTTCTGGCTGGTAGCGCTGTCAAATACCGGGAAATAACCACTTTCAGTGATGTTAAAACCGAACAGGTTGATGATCTTTCCCAGTTCACGGTTATACCACTGATTGGCAAACTTTTCATCTTCCTGGAGCAGATCTTCAATGTGCCAGGGACACAAAACCAGTTCCCTGCCTTTTTTCGGCACCTTGAGAAGATCCATTTTCCGCTTCATAATGGTAAGGTCCTTCCTGGTTAACCTCTTGCGGGCATTGTCTTCACCGTTTGAAGATCCGGACGTCATAACAACCGGGGTTGTGGCTGACTCGGCAGAAATACACAGCGAATGCAATGATTTTTCAAGAACCTTTTCCTCCAGGGCTTCGCGATGCTGGTTGAGCACACTTCCGGGTTTGTCATAAGGAAGTCCGTACAGCTCATCATCCGTGATGATGGTATTTTCAGTGTCGAACTTATCCAGGTGGATTACTACGTCCTCATCAGTCCGCTGAGCGGCGTTGATGGGATAGGTAGTATTGTTGATCAATACTGCAGGGTCAACTCCTATTTTTGCCAGGTGGATGGCGTCGTTATCCACATACTGATTGGCGCCGGGAACCCTTGAAAGGAATTCACCTTCATGCCGGAAATGGTTGATCAGTTCACCAGTCCACAAATCTCTCAATAAAACTGCCATTGTATCGGGTTTTAAATGATGTTACAATTCAAATTACTCAGCCATATCCGGCTCATAGCCATACTCAGCCTTGAACAGGTTTTTGTACTTTTCAGGCTCGTTCTTCCTGCAAAGCTCAATAGCCTGCATTCCCTGCTCTTTCAAATCCGAAAAGGTTTTAATTTCCTTCTCACCGGATCCGGAAGGACCTTCCTTACCCAGGATAATCTGCTTGGATGTCTTTATGGCCGGAAGTCTTTCTAAAACAGCTTTTAGTGCATCTATACCGCTGTCTTTACCGAGCTTTACATAAAAGTCTTTCTCGTCGGCAGTGATCTTGCGATCCACGGCAGCATCCACTAATGAAATGATCGTTTTCTCAGTTGCCTGAGCCACTTCGTTCACCAGGGTTTCATACTTCAGTTTGTACTCTTCGGCTTTGGCAGCAAGCTGCAGCCTTTCATTGAGCGCTTTTGTAACGCTGTCTAAAGCTGCATCCGGCTGTTTGCCAAGTAATACAGCTACCTGAGCTAAAAATTCCATGTTTTTGGTTTGAGTTTTTGGTTCCTTTTTCAAGAGAGGAATGAAATCATGCTGATTACCTGCAGTAAGTTCAATGAGTTCCTTGTTTGCGTTATACAGCTTCAGGGCCATCGGATTGCTGCCTATATCCACAATGGATATTTCAACAAGGTTCCACTCAGCAAGTGTGGCGCATTTTTGACCCTCAAGCAGCATTTTCGGATCTTCAGTCCAGGTAATAGGATCGATACCGGCTGACGCCATCCGAACAATTCCGCTTTCCACCTTCTGAGCTATTTTCTGGGCGAATGGGTCCTTTTCGTCAAACTCAACGTCTACAAGTCCCTGTCCGTCCTTTATTCTCACATTCGATCCGAGACCGATCGGAAAAACGTCGTTATCGGCGTTTTTATCGTTGTACTTATTGGGCCTGCGATGCATCCAAAGTATGAGAGGGTTCGCATTGAACTGTTCAAAACGGCCCCCGCTTGTCATTACTCTGAAACCATAGCTGTTCAGCACTTTCTCATCGGTGAATATGAAGGTGTGTTTCATCAAATTAATTCCTCATGATTCTGCTTGTATTTCTGGTTGCATGATAAAGTTGAAGTAAAAGTCATATATAAATTAAATCACTGCAAGTATATGTATTACAATACTACTGAATGATATTACTGTAACACTAAATTTTCAGATAGCTGCAATAATGTTTCACATTTGTGTATATAGTAGGTATCATGAAAGGAAAAGGCAAGACCAAGCAGGAACTTGAAGCGGCCCGTGAAATAGCCTTCATGCTTTACATGAGTTCAGTTACCAGCAAAGAGATTGCCGATCGCGTTGGTGTTTCTGAACAATCCGTGAGCAAGTGGGTAAATGACGGGTTATGGAAAGAGAAGAGAGCCGCAAAGACCATTACCCGGCAGGAACTCATCAATAAAACCCTGAATCAAATCAATGATCTACTATCGGATAAAGATGCAATGACTCAGGATTCCGGAGTGGCTGACAAGCTTTCCAAGCTGGTGGCCATTATTGAAAAGCTTGATAAAAAGAACAGCCCTGTGCAGGTGATGGATGTGTTTATCGATTTCGTTCAGTGGCTCCAAAAGCAGAGCATCACAGATAAGCTGGTTACGGTGGATCTGATCAAGCAGATTAACCGGTACCAGGACTCCTACATAACTACACTCATGAGCGGTAAATGAGTAATTTATCCGATGCATACAAAAAATGGAAGGAACACTGCCGGGTCGTTCAATCATCTACAACGGTTGTCATACGGCATGAAACCGAAGACGAGCGAAACAAGTACATTGCCAGGCTAAAGAAGGATTATGCCTTCTTTATTTCCGAGATATTTCCACATTATGCTTCAGCACCAACAGCCGATTTTCAGATCAGGGAAGCCAATAAAGTAAAAGCGGATCGCAATTTCTTCGGCGTTTGGGAATGGCCACGCGAACATGCAAAAAGTGTTCATGCAGATGTTTCGGTGCCTATATGGCTTTGGATAAACGGTGAATTACAGGGCATGGTACTGGTAGGCAAGAATGAAACCGACGCCTGCAACCTGCTTTCGGATATACAGGCCGAATTTGAGTTCAATCAACGACTAATCGAGTACTTTGGTGAACAAAAGAAACTGGGATCCTGGGAAGAAGGTGAATTTGAAATTGCTGACGGGATCCTGTTCAAAGCATATGGCCGTGGACAATCACCCAGGGGACTCCGGAACCGGGAGAAAAGACCCAATTATTGCGTAGTGGATGATATTGATGATGACGAAATAGTACTCAATATCTCCAGGGTAGAACAGGTAGTGGACTGGCTACTCGGATCACTTTACGGCGCCATGGATATACGGGCAAGCCGTTTCCTGATGGTAGGCAACCGCATTCATCCCAAATCCATCCTGGCTCATGTAGTGGGTGATACCGAACTGGATAAACCCAAACGCAAAGGGCTGCATCATTCAAAGATTTGCGCCACTGTGGATGGATCCTTTAACGGAGAACCTTCATGGCCTGAGAAGTTCACTAAAGAGCAGCTGCAGGTCCGTTTTTCTCGTATGGGTTATTTTCTGGCCAACCGCGAGTACTTTCATAATCCCATTATAAAAGGCAAGGTTTTCAAAGCAGAATGGATCCACTGGGGAAGAGTGCCGGACCTCCGGAACATGGATAACATCGTGGCCTATTTTGATCCATCGTACAAGCCTAAAACAACCAACGACTATAAGGCCATTAAGGTGTGGGGAAAACTCGGATTGAAGCTTTATAAGATCGATGCATTTTGCAAACAGGGTACCGTTACTGAAGCTGTAAAATGGCTGTATGATTTTCATGAGTCATTGCCCTCTGACGTGATCTGTGATTACTACATGGAAGACGTATTTCTGCAGGATATGTTTTTCGAGGATTTTGAAGCAGAAGCCAGGGAAAGAGGGTACTATCTTCCCATCCGGGGTGATCAGAGACAAAAGCCCGATAAGTATTCCAGGATACAGGCTATTGCGCCGTTATGGGAAAGAGGCCTGGTAACTTATAATATCAAACAGAAGGCCAATGCACATATGGTAACTGCAGTGGAACAAACCCTGGGTTTTCAAAAAGGTGCCAATATCCATGACGATGGTCCCGATGCCGATGAAGGCGCTATCTGGATCCTGATGAATAAGGGAAGACAAGCAGCCTTTCCCGGAGTGATCGGCGAACGCAAACATAAAAAAGGATGGTGATATGAAATTCATTTTTGAAAGCGACATTAAAAAGCAATGCACAGACGCTGATTTAGAAGTTCTCAGCCAAAGTGACAGCAGCACCCTCAACGGCGCTGAAGCAA
Organism: Lentimicrobium sp.; assembly: GCA_035298745.1. Taxonomy (GTDB): domain Bacteria; phylum Bacteroidota; class Bacteroidia; order Bacteroidales; family Lentimicrobiaceae; genus Lentimicrobium. The sequence goes on from DATGXS010000081.1 coordinate 20,287, forward strand.
GTACCATTTCTTTTTTTCGCGGGTACTTGAAACGGTATGATGTAGATACAATTTTTGCAGATCTGGAAGGAAATGTACCCAATCCGGATACCCGTAATGCCTCCCTGGTGATGTTCGTTATTGACTACATGCTGTATTTGCTCTATTCTGCTCAGCCCGACCGGTTAATACCCGACATTAGGGTCCGGAGAAAAGACGAAGCCGTTACCTGGCTCGAAGGCGTTTCCAGGGGACTTATCGCACCCGATTTACCCACGGTGGACAGCACCGACGAACGCGATTTGAATAACCCATTCAAATGGGGAAGTAACACAAAAGTTTCATCAAGCTGGTAAACCATTATGCAAGCATTAAACCGCATTAAACAGGCCTTTAACATTGCCACCGATTGGAGGTTCTCTGATCATCATATCACCCTTGGTAAAACTCAGATTAAAAGGGATGAAGCAATATCCGTTATCTCAAAGCTGAAACTTCTCACCGAACAGCTTACCCAAAAGGATATTAAGTCATGGCGCCAGGCCAATCAAACAGCCATATTTTTGGAGAATCCGAAACGCTGGCCACTTTACGGCATTTATGACGATGCCATGCATGATTTGCATTTGAAAGGCGCTGTGCGTAACCGTAAGATGGCCGTAGTGGGGAAACCATTTATAATCAAGGATGCTTCCGGAAATAAGAATGATGATCTTACTGAGCTGCTAAAATCAAAATGGTTCAAGCAGTTTTTAAACCTGGCAATTGATTCGGTATTTTACGGTCACTCGCTAATTGAGCTCACGGGTGTGGATCGAACCGACAAGCTGAAGTTCACTAACGTGGAGCTGGTACCGCGTTATCATGTGTGCCCTGAATATGGTGTCGTTCTGCCTTATTTTACCGATTGGCCCGATAAAGGTATTCCTTACCGCGAAGAACTGGCAGACACCTGCATCGAAGTATGCAAATCAAAAAAGGATCTTGGTGAATTAAACAGCCCATCAAAGGAGGCCATCAGCAAAAAATACGTTCTGCAGTTTTGGGACCAGTTTGCTGAAATGTTCGGTATGCCCATCCGTGTGGGTAAAACTACCAGCCGCGATCCGAAAGATCATGAAAAGGTTCAGGACATGTTGGAGAAAATGGGTGCGGCTGCCTGGGGACTCTTCCCTGAGGGAACATCCATTGAGGTGATCGGCAGCCAGCAGCGTGATGCCTTTAAAGTGTATGATCAAAGGATTATCAGGGCCAACAGTGAAATAAGCAAAGCAATATTGGGTCAAACTATGACCATGGATAACGGAAGCTCCAGGGCCCAGGCATTGGTTCATGAAGATGTGGCTGATGACATAGCTGAAGATGACCGCGACTTCATTCGTGACGTAGTAAATGATGACCTTTTCCCTTTTCTTATCAAGCACGGATGGCCGCTTAAAGGTTTTAAATTCGACTGGGATGATGCCCATGAGTATAGCCCGGAGGAGATGAAAGATATTGAAGAAATGCTTCTGAAGTATTATGACGTGGAACCAGAGTATTTTATTGATAAGTACGGAGTGAAGATCATGGGCAAAAAGGAAATCAAACCTACTGATCAGCAGGATCCACTAAACAAAAACAATCAAAAAAAAAAGTTAAGCTCGCAGCAGACGGAAGATTTCTACGATTAGATCTGCATGGATTGTTTTCTGCAGAATTGTGCAAACTTTACCAGGCGAATCCATCCATTAACCTGGCGGATGTTCCAGGACACATTGATGAGCTGATTCAGAAAGCACTCAAAAGCATCTATTCCGGATCCGGAGGATATATTGATCCGGATCTGTGGAAGATTACCGTGGATGAGCTTAATAAAGCAGTGGATGAAGAATACGACGCCGGCAGAGGCTCTAAATACTTCCGAAATAAGCTTAAATACCAGAACAGCGTTTTTTCGGCATACAAGAGCGCTCATCAGAAAACTACGCTGAGGCATTTACGTGAAGCTACCAAATCCGAATCATTTGCTGAATTCAAAAAAAGAGCACTTTCCATCACCGGAGATTATAATGTAAATTGGTTGCGCGAAGAATATCGAACCGGTAAGGCCCGGATGCGAAGTGCAAAAAACTACCAGGATGCTCTGGCTGATCAGGATCTGTATCCGAATATTGAATACATGCCATCACGTGCCGTTGAACCCAGAGAGGAACATAAACACTATTATGGCACCATTCTGCCTATGGATCATCCCTGGTGGAATGTTCATATGCCTCCGTCAGTTTGGGGTTGTCAATGCTGGTGGCGAACTTGCGATACGGATCCGACGCCAGTACCTTCCTCGAGGCCTGCTGATGTTTCACCAGGGTTGGATATAAACCCGGGTAAAACCGGAAGGATCTTCAGCAACTCACATCCCTACATCGTGGAAATGGATCATGCCTGGAATGAGATCCTTCGTGAAAATATAGCGGCTATTCATAAACGGAGTTCAGAAGAATTAACCCTCTGGGAGCCGGTTAAAGCCACCAATGGTTGTGTGTATTCATTTGACAAGCTTGGCCAGGAGTATAACCGTCATTATGTGGTAGGCAGGTTGTTAGCTGCTGAAGGAAATGAGGTCCAGGTGTTCAATCACTTGAATATTGATGCTAAAGTGAATGGCATCTGGAATGAATTTAAAGCACCCAGGTCATTTACGGCAAATGCATTTGATAAGTTATTCCAAAAGGCAAATAGGCAATATAAGAAAAGAGGACTCAGGGGTGATATCACCTTCCATATTGAATCCGGAGCCAATCCTGACATCATTAAAGCAATCAGGCGCGGATTAAAAGATAGGATTTCACGCCTGGGTAAAGACTGCCGGATTGACTTTGTTCATTTTACCTGGTATGACACTTACGAAGGTAAGGTAAGCATACAGGAGATTCTAAACGATAAACTACCTCCATTGTAAAATACAACAGCCGGCAGTATTTAGCTGTCGGCTGAGGTGGGGTTCTTGAGGTGTTAACCGTCGCGAACCGGTACAAATATAGTGATACTTAATTGAATATGGCACGAAATTTTAAACTTTTTGCCGGTGATATCCGGAGAAAGCAAAAAGAAATAGCGGAGTACATAGCCAATGACGCCCCCAGGCATGTGGGTAAAATTGCCGTCGATCACTTCAAATTAGGGTTTGATAATGAAGGATTCACCGACGCTACCCTGAAGCGATGGAAAGAAGTAAAACGCCGTCAGCCACCGGTTCGAAAAGGAGTGGCCGGTAAGCGCAAGATCCTGCAGGGTGACACCGGTGACCTGTTTAGCTCCATTGAATTCAGACCTGAGCGGCGCCGAACAGTAATTTTCAGCGATAAGGTATATGCCCAGGTACATAATGAAGGACTGATGGCTGGTAGAAAGGGCCACCAATTTCAAATGCCAAAACGCCAGTTTATGGGTCCGAGCATGGTGCTGGATGAAAACATTCAAAAGCGATTTAACCGGGATATTAAAAGGATCATGAATAAGATATGAAATGCCATTTAATTGACATTAAATGCAAACTAATTTGCATAAAACACAAATAAATTTTTATGGAAGCAATACTCAATCATTTTAAAACAAAGCTTGAAAGCATTACCACAAATACAGGAACCGAACAGGATCCTGTACTGATACGGGACATTAAAACGGCTGAACTGGATGAAGGCCAGCTCGACGATAAAGTAACCCTGCAGCTGCCTGGCGCCTTTTTTGACATCACCGATATGAGCTACAGTACAGCTGGTGAAAACTTAGGCATGGCCGATACTGAAGTTACCGTTCGCCTGGCGGTTCGTAAGAAAGATGCTACCCGGTATGCGCTCTTGAATAAAATTACGAAAGCGTTGGTAGGAACATCAGGCACCAACTTTGGCGGGATCCTGAAGGAAACGCAACGGAAGGTTAGTTATGATGATATCTTTGAATACCGGATCACTTTTGGTTTGATGTATTTCGATGAATCTGCCATTCCGCAATACCAGTCTTTAACCGGTGACGATCGTCCTGATGCAAATATAGCCTATACCATTAGAAAGCCAGGGAAATAAAGAACCCTTGTCTTATATACACCGCTCTCACACGCTGTATAATTAAAGGTGCCATAACACCACGACAGAGGCCTATGCCTTTGGTGTTATGGCACCTTTTATTTGTGAGAGACAACAAAAATACAAACATAATTCCAAAACACATGAGTGAGATTCTGAATTTAAAAACCCCTGTCACCTATTATGGTGGAAAACAATTAATGGTAAGGCATATCCTGCCCATTATACCGGAGCACAACTTGTACTGCGAACCTTTTTCCGGCGGAGCAGCAATATTCTTTGCAAAGCAACCAAGTGAAGTTGAAGTATTAAATGACACAAATCGGGAATTGATTAACTTCTATAGGGTCATTCAAAATGATTTTACAAGCCTGGAAAAGGAAATACAAATAACGCTTCACAGCAGGGATCTGCATCGTAAGGCCTCAGTGATATATAATAATCCGGACATGTTCTCGGAACTTAAAAGAGCTTGGGCATTATGGGTATTATCCAGCCAGGGGTTTGCCGGGCAGCTTGATAGCAATTGGGGATTTGACAGATCGAGAAATAGCATGCCTAAGAGACTAAATAATAAAAAGCAAAGTTTTACAATAGATCTTGCTATCCGATTGCAGCAAGTTCAGCTTGAGTGCGCTGATGCGTTGTATATCATTAATAGCCGAGACTCGGACAAATCGTTCTTTTATGTGGATCCGCCATACTTTAATAGCGACATGGGTCATTATGATGGCTATAGTATTGATGACTTTGAAGCTTTACTGAAACTGTTATCCCGGATCCAGGGGAAATTCCTTTTAAGCTCGTATCCTTCAGTAATTCTCGATGAATACACCAAAAAGAATGAATGGCATACTAAAGCCTTTGAAGCCAATGTATCGGTAAATTCTAAGGCAGGAAAGCAGAAAAAGAAAATGGAAGTACTCACAGCTAATTATGATTTAAATAGTATAAAAAACCCGGTCAATAGTTGACCGGGTTTTACTTCCAACTCCCCAATGTGGGCTACTTGCCCATAATTATTCTAATCCAATGTACTTATAGGTGAATTTGTTCTCTTTCCAATATACAACGTATTCACCCAGTTGTAATTTTTGATTATATTTTCTTTTAACTGAAAATCCCGCTTTCAGATTTGACGTACCACTATTTGTTAATAAAGCAAGGGTATAATCCGCACAATTAAAATACTTTTTATTAATAAAAATTACACCCTTATTTGAAAGAACTTGAAATGCTTTGGATACCGCATCTAGCCTACGATCAATAATTACGAATACTTTATTCTTGGAATAATCTGAACTATCAATTGAATATAATACCTTAACAATTGAGTCATTATCGATAAGCACTTTGGCTTCAGTATAAATGCTCCTAAACATGTCTTTATGAAACATGTCGTTGTACGCTTCCAGGTCATTTATTTGGCACTGAATCCCTGTTGAAATTGTGCTTATGTCTTGAGCCTTAATTGCAAAGCTAAGGACAATGCAAACAGTGAAAATCATTACTTTTTTCATAATATTATTTTTAAGGGTTTATTTAATTAAATATACTTATAATAATTCATTCAGCTTGTTTCTCATCCAGGTAATAAAGTCCTGATTCTGGCAGTCGATGCTCCAATATCTGTGAATTCGTTCAAAAACTTCTTCATCACTGCATTCAAGAATCCATTTACCCTTTGAGCGGTAAAAGGATACTTCCCATTCCAAATCATTGCAGTGTTTCCCGGTTTCCTGTAAGTACGTTAATTCTACTTTATCCATACCAAATAAAAACAGGGCATTTCAGCCCTGTTCATAATTTTACACCAGCGTTCCCGGAACGGCTTCAATGCTAACACTCAGTGTTCTTTGTGAAACATCATTGCTTGATATTCCCCAACCACTGGCCGAAATCTTAATGGGCGACTGATGATTGGTACTGAAATTCTGTTTAACAAGTCCTACCAGGTGAGGAAGAGCATCAACATATTCCTCTTTTGAAGGTCCGCTCATTTTGTCTTTTTCATCTTCCAGTGCTTTGGCAACGTTCTCAGGTTTGCCAATGAATAAAATACTCCACGACATAATAGTAAGGGTTTTACAATGCCCGCCCAGGGCGTTTATTTTTGTTTTTTGGCCATTAACCTGTCAATCTCTGCGGCAATTAAAGCGCCTGCAGTAATGAGCCGGTCGAGATGTGATTTACCGATCATATGTTCAACAATATCCTCATCCCAATCCTTTGGAAAATTCCTAGGGCTTGCAGCTCCGGTTATAAGTTCATCTGCAGCTATGAGTAATTGCCTATTTGAATTGAATTCCAAATCCATTTCAATACTAAATTCATGTTTATTGATTTGCTCATACCTTTCATCCGCTATAAGCACAGCACCTGATATTACTTTCTCAACCAGATTGCTGTTAATCTCACCATATGGCGTTTCTATCATATCATCTGATCCAACAGTAATAAATCCTGTGATATAGGCTCTCAGTTGTTTGATAATAATTTCATCCAATAGTCGAAGTATTCTTCCAATCTTATCTTTCATAGCTTTAAATTTTATGTTTTAGTAAATAAACTGCTTGCTTTGTGTAAAAGGATCCAAGGATACCACGGATCCCGTTCAGGCTTATATCATGCCAGAAATGCACTTCGTCGAATATTTCAAAACCGGCACGGGCTATAAGCTTCTTAAACCGGTATTCATCCATTTCATGAAAGTGGCATTTTGCTGAAGTAATCCAGGAAGGTTTAATGGGCGTTCCCAGAATAAGGGTTCCGGATAAGGATAACACTTCCTTAATATCAAGCAGGGTGCGTAAAGGATTAAATTGATGTTCGATGACGTTGTTATAATGTACATAGTTATAAATAGGAAATAGACAATTTAATCCCATGTCCAGATCACCCCAGGTATTCTCTATAGTGGCCTTTTCAAAATAACCTTGGAGTACATCGGTAAAAAGGTTGTGTTCACCAATATCAAGTACACGACCATAAAGGCCACCGTGCTTTTTTATTAGCTTAATAGTTTCCACGCGATTGCGAATAGCCTTTTTGGAGGTCTTTTCATTTTCAATAACGGCATCAATAGGCGCTGCAAAGTCTTTATCCATTCGAATGCTATTTCTTGTGCAATACTTGCATTCTAGCATTTGATGCATTCCGCTGGTGTCAATATGCACACAGTCGCTATGAGTATTCGGACAAATCATAATTAATGCTTATTATTTAAACAAATCAATCTGTATCGCTCAGGGCAGTGATGACACATGCCGTCACAGTCCATGCTGGTAAGGGCAATGTATGCCCTGATTCGGTTAAGACGCGTTTTAATTCCCTTTAAAGGGTATTTTAAGTTGATATAATTTCTTAGGGCCCTAAACAAATCAACCAGGTTGCTTATAAAATAGATAATAGCTCCGGTAAGAAAGAAGATCAGGCAAACTCCAAGAGCTATGTAGTCAAGATAGGTATTAATATCCATTGCATTATCGTTTTTTGCGTTTGCGGTCAAAACGGGTATACCAGGGCTTATTATCGGAAATGTCTTTCAGCACTGGAGCTTCTTCAAGTATGACTTTCTTAATCGGGAATTCCCTGGAAGGTATTCTTGAAAAATCATGCAAATCAACTGGAGGAGTTTTCACAATGATGATATCATGTACATTGGTTGCTCTAATTATTCGAATTGCTTCATCACTGGGATCAACATCAATCATCACCACAATAGGTCCATTGCCTATTCGATGCTTTTTCACCAGGTGATCAACTTTATCCTGGATCAGTCTTACTTCTTCTTCGTTTTCCATAACTGTTCTCCCCAGTATAAGTGCAAATGAAATAAGCCTCCTGAAATAGAGAAATCCAGATCTCCAGAGTGGTCATAATCTGTAATGGTTAACTCAAGGTCCTTGCATCTTCTGAACTGCATATTAACTTTTTCAATAGCTACAAAGAATTCATGCCTAAAATCCTTTACCCGGTCTTCAGGCACCACCCGTCTGTTAAATTGCTGAGCTACTTTCAAAGCTGCTTCTTCAGCTTTGTTATGACTTACATAAGTCATTCCGAGGTGTGAAATGTACGTTTTCATACTGCAGCTTCCTTTTGAGGTTTGGAACAACGGGGTAAAAAGCATTGAGTAAGCTTTCCGGTTGAACGGTCAATATGCCGCTGAATCCCGTAAATGTCATGTGCAAAATCAGCTTCCGGAGCATCCAGTAGTTTCTGAAGATCCAGCTCCACATCATTGCGGTGAACGGCTGTTATATCCATCATCAGATTTACTCCGTCTTTAATTTCTAAAGTGTCCTCTGCGCGGTCGGATATTCTGACGATTAACTCAGAATCCTTTCGTGATACATCCCATTTAATACTGTCCATGCTGTTATATTTAAAATTAGGCTGTGTATAGATCCCAAAATGTGGCCAGGAATTCAATCCGTGCGTCTTCCGGCTGCAGGTACTCCTTTATGAACTCAGTAGATCCTTTATAAAAGGTTTCAAACTCCTGTTCCTGGGCAAGCATATCCCATCTTTTTACCAGGGGTGATTTAAAGGCAACCGGCTCAATCTGATACTTAATGGCCACGGCCTTCATAATGCGGTCTTCAACGGTATTAAAGAAAGGTAAAAAGATCTTGATCGGCTTAATTAAGTCCCCAATGTACGCCTCGGCGGCATCATGAAGTAATAATACCAGGGCAAGCTTGTCATCTTGCCGGGCGGTGCATTTTAAGTAATTGTGAAGAGTTAACAGACAATGCTGAGCCACGCTGAAGAAATGCGGAGTTTGTCCGTTAAAGTGACTTTGATAGGCCAATCCTGAGGCAATATCATCTATGGATATCATCCCCGGATCCGGAGTGAGCAAGTTAAACTTAATACCCGTTCGGGTATTAGAACAACCGTCAAGTTGACCTAAAGGGTGTACGTTGTTTTCGGTAAGTGTTTCCATTAGTTGTTTTTAAAGAATTTGATTAGTCCAGAAATACCGGTAATAATACCGGATATAGTGCCAAGAACCAGGAAAGCGATCATAAATGCGGTGAGCTTAATTTGCGCATCAGCATTTGCATAATGCTCCTTTGCTCCGTTTGTGATGCAATTGGTAATAACCAATACCAGAAATAGAGAAAAGAAAACGTAGGTGAGGGTTTTTAGGATTTTCATGGGTTTGATTTTAATTACTTATTCCATCCCAACCAGCTATCCGTGCCAACATCCACCACATTGCTTTTGCCAACCTTGCACGGCCTACTGATCCGATATGTCCGGCATCCATTGAACCTAGATTGGTAGGAGTGATCTCCGGAAATGTATGACCATCCCATGTTACAGTATATGGCGTTGAACTACCATTGTCGTAGCAAAGGATGTCAGCAAAATCAAATAGTATTCTCGTTTCGTCCTGCAACACATAATTCCTTATGTGTTCATATTTAAGGTATCCCTGATACATAGCTTCACTTCCCTGGCTGGCTCCCCGATCGACTGGACCAGTGGTAAAAAATACTTTAGTAGGAATGTTATGTGTTGCGCAGTAATTAATATATTGTTGAGTTGCATCAAGATAATCATCCATATTTATAGAGTTACCGGATGCAGAGTTGTCAGCATCATCTATTCCCCAGGCGTGGTCACCAGAAGGTCCTTGTTCGCTCCAGCCATACCAATGATTTCCTGTAGTTGCATCTGTGCCACTGCTTGCATTACCGGCTGTAGCATCCCAGCACCATCCGAAACCTACAGCACTCAATTTTAAATTCTGATCGTGAGCATATTGTAAACTAGCTTTTGTCCTCTCGATGGCTGTTGAATTATCCCACCAGTCCTCTTCTCCATAAGATTCTGTCCATCCGGTTGCATTAGAATAGTCACCGTACATGCGACCAGATAGTCTAAGATAACCTGGTGTAGGACCTGCTGGTGGATTTGAATTATATGTTATATAGGTTGAATTGGTTTGTGATAACTCAAATAAAGCGGTTCTTAAACCAAGGGCGTGTGATTCACCGGCATAACACATCCACATAGTTTTTACAGAATCAATCCAGTTTTGAGGTATATTATCAAAAGCGGCCACTGCATTATGGTCAGCAATTATCTGTCCACCTGCTGGTGGATCTGGTGGCGTTGTGGTATCGTCTGGTATTGTTGTGTCAGTGCCTCCGTATACCATAAAATTACCTGCTCCATCAGACATTAGATTATCGTCTGTATACTTAACAAGATGTCTTGACGTATCAATTACAGGAGCTTCCTCTAGACCATACTCATTAAAACCAAGGTCGGGAGCTGAACCAGCATAAGGTAAACCGACATTAGTTCCAGCATCGATCAGATCACTACTTTCTACCAGTTTTAAAAATGTGATATCCGGTAAAGAATGATCAGACTTTCTTGAAGCCATGAGCTGAGCTACTCCTTGAGCGGAATCTACCAATGCAAAATCAGCATCCGTGACAGTTACGGTATCGGTCGATGAATACCCATTGAAACTATTAATTCCATCCCATGTATTGTGGCTTTCCGGAATATCCATGTAAGGCATTAAAACAGGTCCCGATATATTCTGGTATGCAATATTGTTCTGATATAAGTTTAAAACAGTAGGATGTAGCGCATTGGAGCTATTTGCAAAACCATAGTCGTTTTTGTAGCTGGTATTATTATAAATCCTTCCATTAGTTCGCCAGTAATCGACATATTCAAGCATAAAGAATCCATCTTCCAAATTAAATGCGGCTAGGTTGTTTCGGACAATTCTTGTTACTTCAGTCCCATTATCCTGCCACATTCCCCCCGTCTTAAAACCATTACCTCCACGTTCCGAGAATACAACAGGATCAACCTGGCCATTAAGGAAAGACCAACAATTTTCGATAACTACCTTACCGTCACTGGATGGGTCGAATCCATCATCCGAGCAGTTCCATGCTCTACACCCCTGAAACAGATAGTATATGCATGTTCCATGATTCGTGGTATCGTTGTAAGTCTTAAATCCATCTGCTAGGTTACCGCCTGATGTATGGTTTGAATTGTATGGTAGGCTATCAAGGCAGTTGTAGGCATCGCAATTGACAAAATAGGTAGAATCGTAGGTGTAACTATACCTCTGATTCCTGGCATCCTTGTACCCGTATCCTGAAATATTATACACGGACATATTTTCAAAGGATAGATTGGCGCAAGCGTCTGCTCCTATTCCTCCGCACTCCACATAATTACGGGTTTGGTAAACATTACGTACCGTTAGCCCCCGGAATTTTATATGCTCAGCGTTATATATACTGATTCCCGTATTCCAATTGCTAACGGGTACAACATTACGACAATCAAGTATCGGTGTTTCACCCGGATAATTAAAATAACAGATTGGATTTGTGTATGTGCCAGAATGTCCATGACTTGTTGTAGGGTCAATCAATGTGATCTGACTGGCGTAAGGAGCTGGTAAGGTAGCATCTGGGTACCAAATACCGCCACGAAAATACACTGTATCCCCAGCCTGTGCACTATTAAAAGCCTTCTGCCACGTAGCCCAAGGATGGGTAATATCGCCGTTATCATTATCATTGCCCGTCGTGGATACATAGTAAGTTTCGGCATTAATTGATAATGAAACAACCATTAACAGGTAGGATAATACTCTTTTCATAGGTTATAGAGTTGATAAGACTACATTATCCATTGAACCTTCTTCAGAATAGAAAATACGGAAACGTATACCCTTATCATAGTTAAGTGAAGCGGGAGTTGTAAAATCAATTGTATTAGCTCCGGATGTACAGGATACTGTATTTGTTGTCAGCTGGGTACTATTTCCAGCATCCCAAAGCTGGATGTCTATATTTCCATTGGGAGCTGCAAGATCGAATGTTAGTCTATAATTTGTATTAGCCGTCAATGCCGTTTGCATATCTGCTTCAAGCTGGGAAAACCATGTATTTGCCCGTGGTATATTCACCACTCCATTTGATATAGTAACCCCTGCATTCAGTGTCCAACCAGTTGCGCTGGCAAAGGTTCCATTATTGATCATGTTCTGTGCGGCCTGAGCAACATTGTTTGTTATTGATCTATTTGACTGACTAGCCAACTTGTTACCCGAAATGTCCTGTATAGCGTTTGCACCGGGAGTATAACTGAATGTATACACTGATGCATATTCGGCAGCTGGAGTAATTGTTACCAATATTACACTATCAACTACATCTACTGAAGATACGGTTACAGGCGTACCATCATCATTTACAGTAAAACTCGCTGTCGTAGAAATGGAATCCTGATTCAAGTCGTTTTTATCAAGAGTAATCCTTACAATAGTCGGACTAGCATTCAAAATTTGTGCGCTTGAAAAATGAGGCGGTGTTAAATCTGATCCACCATGAGAACTGACCCATGTCTGTAATGCTGTTATTTCTTCTGCTTGTGCTATAACTGTATTTTGCAGCAACTCTAATTGATATGGAGTTACATACGTATCTCCTGAATCTTTCCTGGCAATAGCGACTGTTGCAGACTGTATTTTGGCATTTAAAGCGGCCTCGATAAGTGCATTTACTTCTGATTCACTCAGACCGGTTCCTGTGCCTCCTGTTCCAGAAAAAGTTATAACATAAGGAGATCCATTTGTACCGTTGCCTGTAATAGTAACATTACTACCATGGCTAATAAGTCCTGTTATATTTGATAATTTAGCATTCCAATTAGTTATATCGGAACCACTAATACCATTAGCTGCATGAGAGGTACTCATTGCATCTGTTATTCCAAAACCCGATAACGTAGTAGGCTTTGAAGATATATCGGCAAATGAAGGAACCCAATTTACTAACCGGTATAGTCCGGCATGATCTCCCCAACTATAAGCAGAGTTAAAATGACTCCAATCTGTAGTACTTAATGCGCCTCTATTTGTAGCAGAAGCAGTTGGGATATTTATTGTAATTGTCCCGGTTGTGGTTACTGGAGATCCGGATATATTTATATTTGACCCAGATGTACCAGTCTGAATACCAACCGATGTAACAGTGCCGGCACCAGCCTCAATAACAATATCTTCAATTTTATCATCTATTTCGCCTTTTGAATAAGTATCTTCCGATTGTTTACCATTGTCTTCAGCTACCTGGCAATTACAAACCGTTGTAATGGCCATTAAAACGATAATTAATAGTGCTTTCATTACTTCTTATAGATTAAATAAATTTTACCATGATTACAGGCCTTACGGTATTCAAATGTTAAATAGTAGGGTCTCCATTGCGGAACCATAATTCCGAAAGCACAATTAGTCCTACCGGATACTGTATGGCTGAAAAAGAGCTGACCTGAATCATAAGGATCGGTAGCCAGTTTATTTAATACAATCGGATTGCTTAATCCTGATAGCGTGGATGGATAGGTCACTACCGTATCAGTAAGGCCATATCCAACTTTTATCAGTGAAGTATCACAATCAAGCGAGGTAAAGACCACTTGCATAAATCCCATGTCCTCGCTTTTAAGTGGTATACACTTAGTGGCAGAACCCGTAACGGTTGCAGCATCAAATAAGAGGATCTTTCCGGCATTTTGCGCTGAACTTGCCAGGGATATCACCAGGCAGCAAAACAAAATCAAAATTGGCTTCATGTGTTTCAAGATATTGGTTAATAATAGATCTCACTCATCTTCCCATCTCCGGTTCCTGAGGTACCTTACCGGGTATATCATAGCTGTATTCTTGAGCTTACAGCGGTACTTGTATTTTGTAATACCGGCCAAGGCGGCAAGTTTATCCTCTCTGGACATCTTACTCCAAAAGTGTTCCGCCTGCTGTTTGTCAACCTTGTATTCGTATTTATTCCAGAATGCTTCAAAGCTCAGGTCGGTTATTTCTTTTATTACCCCTGAGGATCCTTTAAGTGATTCCAGGTATTCCATCCGAAAAGGAAAATGAGTGCTCAAATGATTCATCTGAGTGTCATTAAGGATGGCATTATTTTCAAATTGTTCCAGGATCCCGTTCACATACCCGAATCGCATGGAACCTTCAAATGTGCCTGAAGTGAATATGAATTCCTCCATATTAATAGTATAAATCCTGTTCGGTTAAAAAAGTAAGTCCAATGTTTTTAGCCACCTCCATTTCAAGCCTGGCTTGTTCACATTTGCAGGCATCCGGTAGCACGTAAATGTATTTGCAGGAAAGCATGTGATAAAAGCATCTTTTGTTCGTTTCAAAGTTGTTTTCCATGTACTTATCATAAGCAAGCGGATTGAATATCTTTTGAAACTTGCTTCTTTTAAGTTCTTTCATTATGGAATTAAACTTCTCAAGAGCTTCTTCATACTCAATTCCGGTTACTTTTCCGCATAGATAAACACCATCTTTAATAGCTCCGCCACGACTTGTTACTAAATCCAGAACGCGATTATAAATAGGACCATATAAATTCTTATGGTCTCTATCCGTTGCGATCAGGTTATCGAATGTGTCAACCCCATGTAAAACTGCGCTATGGGTCACGTTTAACGCTTCAGCTATATTTTTAAGCCTGTAACCTTTTACCCACAAGGCAGATGCCATCAGCTGCCGGGCCACTACAATTTCATGCTTTCGGCATTTGCTCATCATATCATCATAGGTTATCATGGTGGCAGAGCACAAGTAATCAAATGCCTTTTTAAAACGCTTATTTGGTTCCATTTTCAACTGTTTTCGGATAAAGACAAACGGAACCTTTTCTCACATCGATCAGCTCTCCCGATCCACCACAAAAGCCACACTTTTCAACTCCAAATCCCAGATCTCTACATCCCGTCCCCTCGCAAAATCCACAGCGCACGGTGCGGCTTATTTCAAATGTTCGTGTGAGAATCGGTTCCATTTGTATATTGTTTAAACTCTGTTTAACCAGCCTCTAAAATTGTATTCCTGATCAGGATCCTTTTCACAGATCTGCAGGTAACAGGCAAATTGTAAACCATTAAGTACTTTTATGAGTACTGCCGAATTGGGGTACCTGTTCACCAGGGAAAGAGTAGCGGTTCCAATGTGTCCATCTACCTTGATATCATTGTAGTCTTTCTGATTTCGGTTCAGCAGATTAACTGCTTTCTGCAGGTATACTGCTGCAGTGTTCTTACCCATGTTCACTGCAGTGTCATAAACTTCATTGGCTATCTCCTGGGAGGTAATTTCACTTAACCGGTTAGCATCCCAAAATTCAGCTTCAAAAAAGTCATATACCAGCTCCTCGAGGACAAAGTCATTAATGTATTCTCCCTGCTGCAGGTCATGATTGGCTTTATAGGAATCAATAACCTTCCAACCCTTCCATTCAGGAAACCATTTGCGGCTTATTCCTCTATAGGTTTCACCGCCTTTGTCATGCGAGCTGTTTGAGTACCCGCCCTCTTGTCCGCATGTAAGTTTATATGCTGTTTCAAACTTGGCCATTTAGGTATTCTATAATGATATCATTGATTCCTTCACGTCTGCGAATGATCCCTTCTGTACGAAGAGCATTGAGAGCATCCCTGGTATTTTTACCAAATTGCTTTTTGAGCTGGACAAAACCGAAAAAAGGCCATTTTGATGCATCAAATTGCTGTTTTAAGTAATTCAGTATAGCTTGCTTGCATTCTGTCATTTCAGCTTGGTTCAGCACATAGCCTTTTCAGCTCAGCCTTAGCATTAGTGGATAAATACCTGTAATAAGTAGTTCTATGGATAAAAAAGGTTGGGTATATGATATTCCAGTATATCCATTCCTGTGTCACCCCCTTGTTAGTATGTTCAAGGGTGATCTCCTGGATCCGGAGTATTTTCTTAAGCCGATTCATTTGGGAGTAACCCCTCATTTCTTCTTTATATTAGCTGGCTTTGCGGTAACTATAAAGAATAATTTTACCCCCCCCCTCCTGGATTTCCGCACTGGACACGGGAAACGAAACACCCTTCACGTCTGTGTACCCGGTCGAATTAAGCAGTTCGTTTACGGTAAGGGAATTGTTCAAACATAATGAGGTATTATCATCCTTCGCCCAGGCCTCAAATCCTTCTTTACTTTTACCGATGTACCAGTCTTTTGCATTTTCATCATTCTGGAAAAAACTGACCTTGTCTCCTGGTTTAAGGTTCATCAGCTTTTTAACACCCGAATTAAGGGTTATCAATCCTGCTCCCCGGTTTAATCGGATGAAGGGTGCCCTTGGAGTTACACCCATTGAATTTTCCTTGTTAAATTCTTTCAGTTTCATGTCAAATGCTGCTTAGGTTTAGATCAATCAGTTTATAATCGCCGCTTTCAGTGCGTTCGAATATCCTGTAGTAGGTTCTTGAACTGGGTCTCCTGATGGCACTCTCAATGTCGTTCATGGCACTTTGGTACATCTCATGCTTAATCTTCGAACGATACTTCAGGAGACTCATTATCTTCTTGGCATCCAGCTGGCCTTTTGATGTTTTAAAGGCATCAATAACCAGTTCTTTAATGAATTCGATCTTACCGTCCATATTCTCTGTGAGAAACTGGTCAAGTTTTTCTCTTGCACCGGTTATGGTAAGTTCATCGAAGGTGATCCGCTCGCTGATGTTGATTTCTACCTTTATGCTCCGGTCGAAATTGTACCAGGTGAAGTTTCCTTTGCGTTCGGATTTAATTTCACGTTCAGCCATAAAGGCATTATACACCTCATCACTGATGGCCTGAAATTCAGCTTTAAGAGCTATTAGCTTGGCCTGAACTTCCTTTGCTTTGGCAAGTAGCTTGGTTGCCTGACGTTCCATCAACCGTTCTACCTTATTGGTGCGGTTGTAGGGAATTTTATTTCCGGCTTCGTCAATCCAGAATTCTGCAGTTGATTTTTGGTTCATGATTTGCGTTTATGATTAGCGGCTAAAAAGATTTCAATGAATGTTAAAAGTCCCTGGGATCCTGTTTCAATTTCAAGAGGCACACCGTTTTCAAATATGGTAAGCGTCTCCCTGGTACCATCCCAAATAACCTTTGACGAAACATCCTGGTCATCGAGGCCGAGTGTCATGCATATTTCGGCGGATGGCGGATATTTCAATAGGCTGCATAACTTTTTTTGTTCCATGCTTTAAAGTATTATAGAATTCAAGTTTCATTTCGAGATTATTTATTTCCATTAATAGGGCGGCGCATTCCTCGAAATCAATACTCTTTTCAAAAAATGCGTTCTTTAGCTTAATGCAATGCTGGATCTCTGAGATCATTTTTTCAACACTGATGATATCTTTCCTTTTCATATTAGTTGCTCATTGCTTTCAGAAGTTCTTCCTGTCGTTTTGCAATGATGTTATCTCTAACATTGTGCAGTTTCCGGTGTAATACCTGGAGTTCTTTCAGGTCCAGTTCATAGAGATGTTTACCGCATATGCGTTTATTCAGCATGAAAGCATTCACAGCATTCCAGTCGTTCGTATTGATGCCGCATTCATTCATTTTCCGAAGGCATTTATGTCTCCATTCCCGGATCGCTTTATCCGTATCATCCTTCTTTTGAGCGAGTAATTTCTCAACCCTGGAGATGAGACCATCCAGTTCGGGTTCCGTCAGATCCAGGGTGCTCGAAACACCATACCCGGACAGGATATGTTCTTTTGCATCCATCATTTGGCCTGCAGCCAGTAAGGCATTAAACCTTCTTCGTTTTTGCTTCAGTTCCATGTATGAGAGATTTGAGTATGTCTGATGCTTCTACCTGCTCTTTAATAGCATTGAAACGCTGTTCTGCTATTTGGCCGCAAAGGCCTCCCATCATTCGGCCATCCTTAAAAAAGGTCAGTCGGCGTTTTTCCGGAATGTATATCACTGTTAATTTTACCATGTCCTGTTTTTTAGTTTATTGATATTATGTTTTCACCCCAGTACTGCTCGGCACCTTCCGGCCAAATAGTGAAAACTTCTCCACCGCCATACCTCGAAGTGACAAAGGCTTTATATCCCTCGCAGCGGATCTTCACGTCGGCATCGTAGCGGATGCTTTTAGCAGTCCTGGAAGAGGGTTCTTTTCCATCCGCATGACTCACGAAAATCAATAGCTTGCTTCTAAACGTGTCCTTGAAAGTGCAATAATCACGGTAATTCATCCCGGAATATTGAACGCTGTCCGTTACCACAATCTGTGGGCTCTTCTTGCGCTTCAACCTTTCATAAAGTTCCTGGGTGGATTCATTTAGTAAAATGATGCTTGACCTTTTAACAGTATCCATTCCGGTTTCAATGAAAGCCTTCTGGATAGTCGGTCCGCATCCTTCTTCTCTGCTATTGTAAGCAATACGCCCAAATTGACTCAAATACTTGCATAGCTGCAGGGTAAAACGAGTCTTACCGCTTCCGCTTTGCCCCCAGATGAGCCATGAGCCAGCCAGCTCCGGTTTTCCGAAGCTTGCTTCCCATATTCCGTCAAAGGGTAGTAAATTGAATTTCTTTGTGAGTAGTTGAGTCATGCTGACAGCTCTCCCCATTTATGCTGATAGTTTCGAAAGTTCGTTATAGATTCGGCGTAAGCTGCCGTCTGTTTTCATGATGATTTTTTGCACATCGGCAGTATCCGTGGGTGCGTTGGCCTTAATAATGAGAGCTGCCTGCAGGCGTGCAAACTTTCTCAATTCGTCGGATCCGTCAGGAGTAATCTTCTGGTACCTGGATCCGTAACGACTGAAAAGCTCCGTATAACCCACTTTTTTGAATTCAATGGATCTGCGCATCTTTTCCTTCAGCCCGTCAGCTCCCATCATACACCAACCACAGCAGCGTTCTGTAGCATTCCATAAGGCCTTCAATTCCAGAAATGCTTCATAGTTCAGATCACCGGCTTCATCAAGAATAACCATAGGATTCTGGATGCTCCGGAGATAGAATACCAGGTCTGCATATACATCACTGTACCTGCCATTGTACCCACATCCGTACAGCTTAGCAATATGCCTTACAAGCTTCTGTTTAGATTTAACCTGCGAGCAGTCAACATAAACAGCATTCAGGTTGGTGGCGGCATAAATGCGGGCGCAATAGGTTTTGCCTATGTCAGCAATATCACACAAAAGAAGGCTTCCACTTTCCTGCTGTGCCATGGTCAACTGATGCATGATAAATTCGTAAACCGGGGTCTTAGCGGTTTTCCATTCACGTTCCTGCCTCAGCTGAACATTATAAGTCCTTGCCAGGCTGATCCAGTTGGCGTCACTCAATATTTTGTCAACCTCCCCGTTTTTTATCCTGCTCCACTGTGCGGCATTTATACCTATGGAAATAGCAAACTTGGCGTCGCTACCTCCGAAGTTTGACCTGGCATCTTTGAGGGCGTCCAGGATCCTTAGTTTAAATTCATTTGTAACCATAATTAATTGTAGTTTAATTGATATTTAGAAATCGTAGTGCGCTTTGTCCTGGTATTCCCTGGGATCATACTCCTCGATCAACTTCTCAATATCATCTTCCTGGTTAGAAATACTCTTGTGTTCTACAGTTTCAACCTGTATGGATTCAATTTCGTCAATTGTCTCTGCTGGCATGATGGCAATTTTGTTCAGCTTATTCTTGCGATCCTTGATGGTTTTATCAAAGTGGCTTACATATTTGGCCTGTTTAGTATATTCCTCGCGGTCCTCATCAGACTGTTCGCAAGTTGCCTCATTGTAAGCCACTATCTTGGTTGCCGTACAGATATATTCGTCGTGCTGAAATAGGTATACATGGTCAATAACGCCTTCTGAATCTGCCAGCCAATAGGCTTCAACTTCGTAATTTCCTGATGACAGCCTGGAAAGTATTTCAGGCTTTTCTATCTGGTATTTTTCATTCTGAACAGTACAATATTGGCTTCTCCGGATGCTGGTTAGGGTCTTTTCACCAATGTATTTATACAGAAGAGCCTTGTCCATTCCACCCAGGTTAGGGTTAAGATTCTGGCATAATACCTGCCACCTGGTGAGACCCGGATATTTCTTCTGCTTTGGATGTAGTTCGTTATTATAGGCCTTTATACTTTCAATATCGTCAGCAATTAGCTGATCATAGGTGTATCGTTTGTCAGTGAACTGGTTGTCTACTTTTTCAACCTTTGGCCTGTTGGCTTCCAATTTTGCATAAAACCTTCCGATACCATTCTGCGTGTCTTTTTCAACTCCGTACTTTTTTGCCCTATTGAAGTGCTCAGCACGTTTTTCCTGTGAGTTACCCGGATTACACCAACGGACGAACGGGAAAACCTGTCCTGCTTTCATCAATCCGTCAGCAAAGTTTGATACCAGGTGATGTTCCACTTCCACTTCCAGAGGAAGACCAAAACCATTGTTTTCAATGAGCCGGAACATATCCCTGATGCAATCAATGAATAAGGATCTGTCTTTATCCCGGCTGTGAGCTTTGCCAATTATGCAGCCTGATGTAACATCATACGCATAGTATGCCTTAACCCGATTACCGTCATGCATTTTCCTGGGAAGATCCCGGTCATCAAGTGATATTTTGCTTAAGCTGTAATTCGGTGAGTGTCTTACATGATGTGGCCGGTGAGTTGTGGTAAATTCAAGGCTTCCGGTTCGTTTTTTGTCAACTGTAATCCTATTAAGTAGCTGATTAATGTAGTTCCAAACGGTGCTT
>DATGXS010000082.1:0-61977 GCA_035298745.1 Lentimicrobium sp.
ACCAAAGCACCAAAAACATTGGACGGCAAACAGACTGAAACAATTTTAAGAATACTAAACGACACCGCTTCTTATGTTTGGGGTGAAATCGGTACACCGTATTTTGATACATATTTCACTTTCCATGACAAAGAAGGAAACGGGTTTTCGTGTTCCAAAGACAGATTTGCAGCTATTAAAACTTTTGTGCTTTTAATGAACTGTGTGGTAAATCGCCCCCTTCGGGCAGCTGCAAAACGTTAGCAACAAGTTTAAAAGACAAGACAATTATTATGATTTATAAAGTATCTATATCATTATTTCTTCTTACATTTATTTGTTTGACAAATATATTTTGTCAAGACACATTGAATGTACCGCACATAGAAAAAATTTTAGAATCTGACCTGCCAGCCTTGAAGATTAACGGGGATTATTATACACCAGAGAAAGGTGTGGACATTTCAGTTGCAAAAGCTTGCATAACAACTGAATTAAGAAAAGAAGGTGTAAAGGGTGATATTAGTTCAGTCATAAAATTAACTGAAATAACGACCAGGGAATCGTGGCAAAATATGGGTGTACAGTTATATCGGGTGATTCTTGACTATGCATGGATAAATGGCGTAGCTATAATAAAAAACAAAAAAGTTCTGACAATTCTTAAAGGAATGCCAACTGAGACAGTTTTTCTGGCTGACTTAGACAAGGATAGTATTTACGAAATATATACAAATTATTTCTTGGGTTCTGGTATAGTAAGTGAAGAAATAGGTGGGTATAATATTTCTTTGAATGAAAATTATGGTCTGTCAATGCGAATGGAAAAGGATTTGCATTTGTACATTGCGAATGGAATTTTAATGGCAGAGGTTAGGCCGTATAATAAACTCGACGAAAAACCAATTACCAAAAAAGTAAATTTGAAAAAGACTGACAATAAATACAAGTTAATCATTGAATAAACAAAAAAACTGTTGCCAACAAACGCTATAGTAAAATGCGGGTTTGCGTGTTCGTTGAAACATTTGGAATCTTTATATACATTTGTGTTGGCAGACAATTGAGCAACTATCTAGTCCCGAACTTGCCATAGCGTCAGCCGTTGCCAGCCATATTGAAAAAATAAAATATGATGCAAATGGACGGTTTTTTCTTTGACAAAGTATTTCCAGTTCTATTAGGAATTGGAATGATTCTTTGGATTTATTGCATTTGGTTTTTAAATAAATATGACAAGAATACGAACAGACTTGTCATGTTATTACTTTTAAATTTCTACTATGTCCCCTTTTACTTATTCAGGATTTATAAAGTAAAAAAAGAGAATAAAATAAAAGCATTGAGTGAAGAAATTTATGATTCAGATTTCCTTGAAATATCTCGAAATAGCATAATTGAGACACTTAAATTGTGGACTTCAAAAGAAAGTCAATTAGAATCTGAAAATGAAGAAGATCAGTTGTATGAATTATTTGAACAATGGGAAAATTATTATCGAATAGATAAAAAGATAATTGAAGAAGCATTTAATGATTCAGAAAGAGAATTGCTTCAGGCATTTGACAACTCTATTACAATTTCTAAAGAGAAAATTGGAGATGATTTTCCAGAGTTAGATGAATTTCAGAATACAAACGATTGGAAAGTTTTGAATCAATTAGCGATTGAAATACATAAAGAAATAAAATAAAATACGGTTGGTAACAAATGGAGCTTTTGAACAAAACGATTGGAAAATACAAACTCACCCACTTTATTGGTGAAGGGGTAATGGCAAGTGTTTATGAAGGTACACATGAAAAATTGGGTACTAAGGTTGCTATAAAAATTCTTAATCCGATTTTAACGGCTAACAAACAAATTCGGCAACGATTTGAGAATGAAGCCAAATTTATGGCATCGCTCGAACACCCTAATATTACCAGGGTAATAGATTTTGACGAGCAAACCGATACTTTGGCTATTGTAATGGAATTGTTAACAGGGCAGGATTTAAGCACTTTAATTAAAACCAAAGGCGCATTAAAACCAGAACAGGCAATTCCGCTATTTACACAAATATTGGATGCTTTTCAGTATGCACACAACAAAGGCATTGTTCATCGCGATATAAAACCTTCTAATATTTTTATCAATGAAGATAATCAGGTTAAAATATTGGATTTCGGTATAGCGAAGATATTTGGTACTGAAGATGATTTCACAAGTACCGGACAACAAATCGGGACACCGGTATACATGAGCCCCGAACAAGTAAAAGCCGATAAAAGTATTGATCACCGCAGCGATATATATTCGCTTGGTGTTACGCTGTATTTTACTTTGAACGGCAAACCGCCATACGACAGCACTACGCATTCGAATTTTGAGATATTCAATAAAATTGTGTTTGAACCGATTCCAGACCTGGAGCAATATCCCGAAATTAACAAAGTATTAAAAACAGCCGTAAACAAAGACCGCGATCAACGTTTCCAGTCAAGTAAAGCTTTTAAAGATGCTTTGTTGAGCGGAAATATACAAAGTAAGCCAAATGAGACTGATGATAAAACTCTGGTTTTTAGCTATAGTGATCAATCAGATGATAAAACACTGATTGATGACCAAAAAGCAGCTGTACATACCACTATTGAGAAAAAACAAGAAATATAAATTGTCAAGCATGAGAATCAAACTGTCAGGATTAAACATCAGCCCAAGAATAAAACCATAAGGAAGATAAAACCAATAGTACTTGCAGGCATAGGAACAATTGCCTTAATTATATCGATTTTCTTATGGCAACCATGGATAAACAAAGAAAAAACAGCATGGCAAAATGCGGTAGCACAAAACAGCATAGATAGTTATAATAAATATATTTCTCTGTATCCGGATGGCAGTTATATAAGCATTGCAAATGATAGCGTAAACCATAAATCGGAGTATCAATCATTCAATACTACATTAAGCACAAACACTACGGAATCTTATTTAGATTTTTTACAAAAATATCCTGAAAGTCAATTCAAAAGTCGAATCAATGATAGCATTGCTTCTATTAAAAAAAATGACAGCATTAAGGCTGTAAAAGCTTTTAATACTACACCCGAAGGTAAAGCAGAATTATTGGTACTTGGCAAACACCCACTTACATTGCACTGGGTTAGTGAGGATTATGCAGGTTCAATAAACATAAAAAAAGAAAATGGCGTCATTAGTGTAAATGGAATACAAAATGGGAAAGAATCAAAAAGTGGTGATTATGTTAAAATTAACGGCACTTTAAGTATCGTTAATGAGAATCATTTAAAAATTAAAGGGACCATTGAAACGAAAGTATCATTTATTAAAAGGGGAGAACCATGCCTGCGTAAAGGAGAATTTAACTTCCAGGCAACCAGCGGCAGAAAATATTGGAGAATGCAGGAATGGTTTAATCCCTGCGATGGATTGACCGATTACGTTGATATCTATTTCAAACAGTTATAAGTAGTAACATGGTACTATTGTAAAGTAATTGTTTAAAGTATTGTTTGCGTTTTTTACATTTGATCAGTTGTGAAACGATAAATAAATACATAACATGAAAACACTTATTGTGATTTTTTTAGTGATCTCTTCGTTATCAGTCTTTGCACAGCTCCCCGAACCAAAAGACTTTGACTTCAGCTATGATTATATTATGATAGATGAAGCCGGCTATTGTGCAGGGCAATGGGTATATGGCCCAACATATTGTTCGCATTTTACATGGTCTTCTCCTGATACAAACACTACCAATTCGACATTAGAATATTACAATCTTTATTACTATTCTTATGATACCTATGATACCATTATTCTTACTACAACAACAAATTTGTACGTCGATATTCAAATAGGTATCATCGGGGAAATATGGGTGACTGGTGTATATTCAGATCCTGATGGGGAATCAGGACCATCTAATACAGTAATAAATGAAGACCTCCCAATTTCTGTGAACGAAATCTTACAAGATGACTTAAGGATTCTCTATGACAATATTAATAAGGAATTATTAATAGATAAGGTTGAAAGTGTTTCAAAACTCAACATCTATAATTGTCAGGGAGAGATGATCTATTCAGAAAAACCTAAGAGTAACAAGATTAATATAGAAAGCTACTCAACCGGACTTTATATTATTGAGATAATCAACAATGATCAAGAGGTTATTAGACGAAAAATTATAATATAATCTCAGCATAAGCAGAATGAAACGATTACAACACATTGCTCCACTCGGGGACCGTCGCAGGGTCAAGTTTATAGTTAATCAAAAATGCAACAAAATAAACAATGAAAGCAGAAGGAAATAGTGTTACAGAAATACTGGCTAATGTGCCTGCGGACAGGTTGGAGCCTTTTAACAAACTGCATGAAGTGATAGTTGAAAATCTGCCTGAAGGTTTTGAAGCCGGTATAAGCTATGGTGGGTTAGGCTATGTTGTACCGCATAGAATTTACCCGGCAGGTTATCACTGCAAACCAAGTGAGCCACTTCCTTTTGCCGGAATTGCTTCACAGAAAAATACTATCAACTTTTACCACATGGGGATATATTCCGATCCCGCATTATTGGAATGGTTTGTAACTGAATATCCCAAACACAGCAATCAGAAATTAGACATGGGGAAAAGCTGCATCCGCTTTAAAAAATTTGATCAGATCCCCTATAAACTGATTGGCGAGTTGATGACAAAGATTAGTGTTGAGAAGTGGATAAATATTTATGAAACGCAGATGAAGAAGTGAAATACCTATAATCTGCTTAATTTACCTATCATCTTTCTTTTAAGTCACAAGTTAATATGGTTAAAATGAGAACTTTTGTAAAAATCAATCGAATTCTATTTTTTCTATCATTCTTTCTACCATTTATCCTTCTTCCACAATGTGAGGCATCTAAAGAATCTTTAAAAGAGCAAGCCAGGTTAGATTCAATTCGAATATCTGATTCTATAAATAATTCTGATCATCTCGTTGATTCCTGTGCATTAACTAGTTTATCCATTCAATCTAAACCTCAGGAAGTCAATAGTTCAAAATATACTCTGGAAGAAACTTTCACTGCAATTCATTCACTTCTTAAATCACCAACTAAAAACTCAATTAGCGGATATGGAATTTTCTTTGGAACTATGACAGATCTATCATTTTTTAAAGAAAACGTTATGTTGTGGCTCTTCTCTTTAACTTTTCTTTTGTCATTTTTAGGTATCTTAACAGCATTCATTAAACCTGCGTATAACTTAAACACCATTTTGAGTTTATTTTGCTTTATTAGTGTAATGATTTTTTTAATTTACCTTATTGGCAATGGTTTAGAAAGTGAAGACATACTATGGGGCTTTTGGATAAATATCTTTTTAGGATTCATAAATGTGATAATGACTATCTATTCACAAACGCTTACTGTGAAGATTGTCAAACGTTAAGGTAATAGACAATAAAATCCAGTTTAAACAAGCCAGTAACATCACCAAAAATGAAACGCCTATTAATTCTCTTAATTTTATTCCCATTTTTACTAAATGGCCAGACTTCAAACGGTTTTCTTATCAAAACTTTAGTCCTGCAGGATGCATTCCACCAAAACCCAAATGTGATATTTGAGAAACTTATGAATAATAATCTTTCGGTAGAATTGCTTTTAGCTTTAAGAAATGGGGACTGGTATATACAAGGTGGTGAGGGGCCATCTTTTGCTAAGTTTAGTACAAGTAAAGGTTTTACGGTCGGAGCTTCTACAAGGTATTATTTGATGAAACAGACACATAATCCTCATTCCTGGTTTGTTTCAGGTACTTTAAGATACAATAACACTAAAATAAAGAATGCAAAGATCCAAACAGGCATACATTCGGAACCACGAACAGTGAATCTTAATCGAAAGGGACCTGAGATTGGTATTACAGTTGGCAGACAGATGATCTTTCTAGAGCATTTTACTATTGAAGTATACATTGGTGGAGGTACATATCTCCGGTCTTATCAGGAAGAGTATGTTGCCGGCCCTGAGAATGAAGTTAAAGCAGATAAAACTGCATTTATCTTTAGACCATATCTGGGTATGACATTTGGATACCTTTTTAGAAATTCTGCTGAGTAAAGCAAGTACAACATTCAAAGAAAAGAATTCTATTTCAAATGGGAGGTTCGGTGGGGACTGTCGTCTTAGTCATGTTTATTGATGAGCGTAATTTTTATTTTTCATTCTAACAACAAGAGTAAATATTTAATATTTTTACTTTGTATATAACCTGAATCAGATGTGATGCAATTTTTGAGAAATGTCTATGAATAGTAGATTAGAGAATATAACAGCAGATGACTTGAAAAAAGTTAGGTTAGACTTTTTTAGAAAAATTTTCCCTTCAAGTGCAGTTACTCTATTTCTCTTTTTAATTGTTTTTATCCGGGCGAGTTTAAAAAATAGTTTTGAATTGACTTTTACAATTCCAACAATTCTGACAATTTTAACTGGAACAATTACCTTTTATTTTCTTACCAAAAAACATAGAATTGATTTTAAAGTTAAGAAAGTACAGCTTGAACCTATAATCGTTGAAGATTGTGTTTACAAAGTTGATTATGAACCAGGAAGTGCAACAGTTCCTGTTAATTTACTATCTCTTCTGTTTTTCAAGAAAATATTTATGCTTGAAATGCAAGAAATGCATATTTATTACATTACAGTAGATGGTGAAAGAATATTTCTCGAAAAAGAGGAATTTGAAAAAACAGAAAAAGGGAAACGAATATTTTTAAGAAAAGCAGAAAATACGCAACTTTATCTAGGGATACTCACTTGAATTTAACAAAGCCTGTTCTTTACGACGGTCCCCGAGTAAGCTTCGACCGATGCTTTTACAACGTAAAAGCAAGGAAGTCAGCGCATCGAGGGGCGTTTAAATTAAGAGAAACAGTCAGGATGAGAGAATCTTGTTCTTGAGAGCAATTTAATAAATGGCGTTTTTACAAGCAGTAATAATACATGAGACAAATGAAAACAATCGGCATTATCGGTGGTCTTGGACCTGAGGCAACAGTTGATTATTACAAGGAAATTATTAACTGCTTCAAAACTGAAAGCGGTGAAATGAATTATCCTGAAATTATCATCTATAGTGTAAACATGGCAGATTTCCTGGTGCCGATGAATGCGAAGGATTGGGATGCTGCTGCTGACTACCTTGTTGATAAGATCACGGCTTTAAAGCATGCAGGGGCAGAATTTGCAGCCATTAGTGCCAACACTCCTCATTTGATTTTTGAAAAGGTGAAAAATAAATCACCGCTGTACCTCATAAGTATTGTGGAAGCAACCCGTGAAGAAGCTACGAAAAGGGGATTGAAGAATCCGGGACTGATTGGTACGCATTTTACAATGAATGCTTCATTCTATCCTGATACTTTCAGCCAATACGGAATGAAGGTGATAATGCCGGAAGAAGCTGATAAAAAACTCATTAACCAACGCCTTTTCAGTGAAATAGAGCTTGGCATTTTTAAAGATGAAACCCGGCAGGAATTGATTGATATCACCAGGAAGATGGTTGAAGAAAAACATATTGATTCACTGATTCTCGGCTGCACCGAATTCCCGCTCATCCTCCCCGAACCGGAATACGTCGGAATCCCTATGCTCAACACCACCAAAATACACGTTGATGCGATTGTAAAATATTGCCTTTCGGAAAAATAATCCCTAATCATTAATAACTCTAAAAATGAAATTTACACTTTCCTTTTTGATGATTCTTGCGAATTGTTTAACATTCGCTCAGGGATTCCAGATTGCTGATTCCTCGAAAAGGTGGAGTACTCTGCACGCCGGTGTAGTTGCAGGAGGTGTAGTTTGTTGTGCTAAAACCTATTTCCACAAATTTACTCAGATCAGTCCCGGAGATCAATATCTGAATATACTTGAATCCGAAGATTCACTGCAGTCATGGAATAACCTTGGTCTCATCCGTGAAGATACACTTACTAAAAGAGTTTACTTTACTTCTTCCTATGGAACACCTGAGGGGATGGTATATAATTTTGATATTCAGGAGGGAGATACCGTGCAGGTTGAAAATCAAATGATTAATGCTACTTATACTCAACCCATGGTTTGCGATAGTATAGATATGGTTATCGTTGACGGAGAATTAAAAAAGCGGTTCTTCTTTCATATCTCCGGCTACGATCCTGACTATATCTGTGATATATGGGTTGAAGGTCTTGGCAGTTTACATGGAGTATTGAACAGCAGTTTGTTTGCTTCCGGTTTTTCAGGTGGTAGACGTGATTTACTGTGCTGTTTGCAGGATGACAATACCATATGGATGAATTCTTATTCCGATTGTTACATCGATGCTTTATACCCTCAGTTTATTTCACAGAATTATGATACAGCTTACCTTAATCGGTATTATGAGTTTCATGTTGACATTGACACCGGAGATGCAACCTTCTTTCATCTGATACCTTATATTCCTCAGGGTTTTACTTTCGATTCGATAACAGGAATTCTTTCTGGTACGCCAACTCAGTTAGGCCAGTTTGGATGTGTTTTTGAACTAAAGAATCTCCAGTATAACTTTCTTACTGACCGGCTGGGTGGGTATATTAATGTTGTTTTACCAACAGGTTCCACGAACATCAATCCTGAAAATATTAATATCTATCCCAACCCATTTACCACCAGCTTAAGCATTGAAGGATTGGCTGGTAATGCCAGTTACATACTTGAACTGTATACACCGCAAGGCAGGTTAATAAAACAATGTAATTTCAATTCAACCGCTAGAGCAGATCTTTCAGAACTAAGAGCAGGTTTATTTCTTCTTAAAGTTAAAGACTACAATGGGCATTTGGTGCTGAGTGAAAGGGTTGTAAAATTGTGAAAAGCTGAGCTTCGCTCACCTGCTTTATCGGATACCGTCTGAAGCAATATGTTTAAATTACTTCACTAAACAATGGTATAATAAAACCTGTTATTGATAAAGTGTTTACAAGAAAAATTGAAAAACTAAAATCAAAAATATGGCATCAATTAACCCTTATATCCATTTTAATGGAAATGCAGAAGAAGCATTTACCCTTTACAAATCAGTCTTTGGTGGTGACTTTGAAAGGATCGTTCGTTATAAAGATATGAATTTTGAAGGAGCTCCAAATTCAGAGAAGGAAGCCGAAAAAATTATGCATATCGCATTGCCTATTGGTGAAAACAGTGTGTTAATGGGAAGCGACACACCGGAGCAAATGGGAAAACATAGTGAAATGGAAACCCGGAGCAAGATTTCTGTCAGCGCCGAAAGCAAGGAAGAAGCCGATAAAATATTTAATGGACTATCCAATGGTGGCCAGGTTGAAATGCCAATGCAAGAAAGTCCCTGGGGTGCGTATTTTGGTATGTTCAGAGATAAATTTGGTATAGAATGGATGATAAGTTTTGATCCTAGATAGTTTGCAACCAATAAAACCAGCATGATTGAATGCAACGAATAATTGACTATTCGTTGCAAATATTGCAACAATTACTTACTTAAAGCAACGAAAGCTTGCAAAATGCAACGATTAATCAGTATATTCGTTGCAAATTATGCGTCGAATGAAAGAATTCATCCATCAGTTAGATAATTGGCCACATTTCAACTGGAATCTTGATGAAATTGTAAACCTGTTAAGTGAATTTAGAAATCTTCAGGGGCGGTTATTAGGGAGAATGGAAAACCTTGGGTTTGAACTAAGAAATGAAGCCTCACTTGAAACTCTAACTCTTGAAGTTCTGAAATCTACCGAAATTGAGGGTGAATTTCTGGATCATGATCAGGTTCGTTCTTCAATTGCCAGGCGTTTGGGAATTGAAATTGCCGGTTCCGTTGATTCTGACAGGAATGTTGATGGGATAGTTGATGTGATGATTGATGCAACCCACAATTGCCTGAAACCGCTGACTGCTGAAAGATTATTTGACTGGCATGCTGCGCTTTTCCCCACAGGCCGAAGTGGAATGTATAAAATAACCGTTGGAAGCTGGAGAACTGATTCAACCGGGCCCATGCAGGTTGTTTCAGGACCTATGGGAAAAGAGAAAGTGCACTTTCAGGCTCCTGATTCCTCATTGGTAGAGATAGAAATGGATCATTTTTTAGAATGGTTCAACGGTTCCACTGAAATTGACCTGGTATTAAAAGCCGCAATAGCACATTTATGGTTCGTAACAATACATCCATTTGAAGATGGAAATGGCCGACTGACCAGGGCAATTTCAGAAATGTTGCTTGCTCAATCTGATAAAAGCTCTCAGAGGTTCTATAGTATGTCAGCCCAAATCAGAAAAGAGAGAAAACAGTATTATGATGTTCTTGAGAAAACACAAAAAGGAAACCTTGATATAACAGAATGGATCAAGTGGTTCTTAATTTGTTTGATTGATGCACTAAATTCAACCGAAACTATTCTAAATCGTGTGCTTCTCAAAGCTAATTTCTGGAATAAGCATACTAAAATGGTTTTGAATGAAAGACAGAAAATGTTGCTTAATAAACTTTTGGATGGTTTTGATGGTAAATTGACATCTTCAAAATGGGCAAAAATTGCCAAATGCTCAAAAGATACCGCTATACGTGATATCAACGATTTATTAAATAAAGGTATCCTGAGAAAAGAAGAGGCCGGTGGTAGAAGCACAAATTATTGGATTTCGACAAGTTAAACCTAACCTTTTAGAATGGAACGCGCAGCCAATGCAGCCATTGAAAAGCAGCCCTGAAGAAGGAATCCCCCGGTTGGTGCATCCCAATTTACCATTTCACCAATCACAAAAATAGATGGGTGTGATTTTAAGGAGAAATTGTCATTGATATCATCAATGCTGATTCCACCTATTACACTGATTGCTTCATCTATCGGCCTTAGGGATTTGACGGGAATAATCAGGTTTTTGATCGCCTGGCAGAATTGTTCTTTGTTGTGAAGAATTTCCCGGGAAGTAAAAGCTTTGATTAGTGCCATTTGCTCACTTTGTATTGAAAGCAGACCTTTATAATCGGGCACAAAATATCCTGACTGTTTTACGGATCGTTTTAGTGATTGTTTTACCGATAGTTTTACTGATTCTTTTTTAGGGTCAGAAGAATTTTGCGCTTCAATGGAATTGTTTATGTTTTCAGCTGACAACTTTTTCAGCAACTGCTCTATAGTGTTCTGCGGTTTAAAGTCGATGGAAATATTTGCATTTTTTCCTGCTGATAAGCATCCTCTAAGATCGGGTACAATACCATAAACAGCAGCTCCTTCCAATCCATCATCCGTTATCAGGGCTTCATTCATTTTTACTTTTACCGGCGAAGGATGCCCAGTCTGTTCTCCTTCTGTTAATAATGAAATCGCGACATTCTTCAGTGGCTTGCCTGAATGGAATTGCCTTATATTATCCGGCCAATCAATATTAATTCCACAATTGGATGGCTGAAAGAGCAAAGTTTGAATACCGTTTTCACGAAACATGTTAACCCACTCTCCGTCAGATCCTGTTTGTGGCCATGAAGCTCCGCCAAGCGCAGTTATACAGTAGTCAGCACGGAACTGTTTAGTCTGCTGAGGTTCAGAAAATTGAGTTTCAGCTTGACCCTTCTGAGTGATCTCAAAAGTAAACTCATTTTCAGCGGTAAAGCTTATTAGTTTATGGTTGAGATGAAGATTCACTTTTCTTTCATGTAGCGCATCGGTCATTTTTTGCACAACTTCGTATGCTTTAATGCCTTTTTGGGGAAATACTTTGCCACTGCTGCCAACATAGGTTGGAATACCAATATTATGAAGCCAATCGCGCAAAGCTTCATTATCAAGTACATCAAGTGCCCGGTTCATAAAACCTGAAGGTATATATACTTCTCTTGCTTTTTGAATTGAATGGTTAGTGATATTGAGTCCACCTTTTCCTGCTACCAGAAGCTTTCTGCCCAATGATGAGGATTGCTCAAACAAATGCACTTCGCATGTTTGAGCAAGATTCCAGGCTGCAAACATACCAGCCGGGCCACCACCAACCACAATCACTTTCTTTAGCATACTCATCGGTACAGAGCGCCTCATTGTCGTTTGCGTGCAATCATACTCAAATATAGGTTCTCGACTTGCTCTCTTGCCCAGGGAGTTTTGCGAAGGAATTTAAGTGAAGATTGTACTGAAGGGTTATCCTTGAAACATCTGATATCTACATAGTAACTTAAACGCTCCCAACCATAATGAGCATAAAGTTCTTTCACAATAGTTTCAAGTGTTACCCCATGTAACGGGTTATTTGGTTGTTGTTCCATAATTACAAAAATACACGATTTGTAAAGACCATCAGTTAGGTTGCCTGAATGCCATTTTACCCTTCATTTTAAGAATCAAGTAACCTTTTGGTAATTTTACATGTTGTTTTGATAATATCCTGTCTGGAGATATAATAAAATTTTACAATATGCCTTACATATATGAATACCCCCGGCCTGCTGTAACAACAGATGCTGTTATTTTCCGCAATAATGGCAATCAGCCGGAAATTTTGCTGATTCAAAGAGGACAACCACCTTTTAAAGGCATGTGGGCTATTCCCGGTGGTTTTATTGATCTGAATGAAGAGCTTATAGATTCAGCCGGAAGAGAGTTGAAAGAAGAAACAGGACTGGTGAATATATCACTGAAAGAATTTGGTGTTTATGGGAAAGTTGGTCGAGATCCAAGGCACCGGACTATAACTGTTGCATTTGCGGGGTTATTGGAGATTGATGGCATGAAAGCGGTGGCGAATGATGATGCCGCAGCATGCGAATGGTTTAAAACTGACCAGTTGCCTGAAATGGCATTTGACCATGATGTGATTCTGAAAGATGCTATTGATTTTGCCGGGAGACAGGGCTGGATTAATCCTTAGCACCTACTATAATAACAATTTCACCCTTGGGCTCATTGTTTTCATAATGAGCAGCAAGTTCCATCAAAGTCCCTCTGCGGTGCTCTTCGTAGATCTTTGAAATCTCACGCGAAACACATGCCTTACGTTCATTTCCTATGACTTCAGATAATTGAGCAAGGGTTTTGGCTAATCTGAATGGGGATTCATAAATTACTATTGTCTGGTCAAGTCCGGCAAGGTAAGTCAGCCTGGTATTCCTTCCTTTTTTATGTGGCAGAAAACCTTCAAAATAAAACCGGTCACAAGGTAAACCTGATGCCACAAGTGCAGGAACAAAAGCGGTTGCACCCGGTAAACACTCAACTTCAATGCCGGCTTCAATACAAGTCCTTACCAGCAAGAAACCGGGATCAGAAATACCGGGAGTGCCTGCATCGGTAACAAGAGCAACTGTTTCACCGGCATTTATGCGACGGGCTATCAACTCCGCCGTTTGATGCTCGTTGTGCTGATGGTGCGACTGAAGTTTATTTTCAATGCCATAGTGTTTGAGCAGCATGCCGGTTTTACGGGTATCTTCGGCAAGAATGACCCCTACTTCTTTGAGAATACGTACAGCACGCATTGTTATGTCTTCAAGATTGCCAACAGGTGTAGGAACAATATAAAGTTTTGCCATTATGTATAAATTGGTAGGGGCATAAAGATTTCTAACCGCACATTATCAAAGAGAATTTATGTAATCCCGTATTAATCGGAAGATGTCACTGTATTCAGTTAATGGCAGATTTTCAGCCTTGTCATTTGGGTTGTGATATTCAAGATATTCTTTTCCATTTGAATAAATGAAAACCGCAGGTACTCCTTTCTTATAAAACGGACAATGGTCACTATTGCAACTTTCACCACGCTTTGCCACCTTCATCAGATATTCATTGTCGGCATTGATTTTTACCATCAGATTATAATATGCAGGAAACTGGTCAGCATTCACCATAGTGATACCTTCACTTCCGGTTCCAACCATATCCAGGTTAAGCAGGAACTTAATATTTTTCAAAGGAAACAACGGATGTTCAACATAATATTCTGATCCTTTAAGCCCGATCTCTTCGCCAGCGAAAGCCATAAATACAATATTGCATGCCAGCTTATTGGTATCAGCCATATAATGTTTGGCCAAATCAAGAATCATAGCTGTTCCTGAAGCATTATCATTTGCGCCGGGAAAATAAACTTCACTTCCCATCATACCTATATGATCATAATGGGCTGTTACCACTATAAATGAATCAGGAACAATAGTTCCGGGAATATAACCAATTACATTTGAAATCTTATAATTATTTAACTGTTTCAATTCAACCTCCACTGTTACTTCATTTGACAATGGAGGTAAGGCTGAAGTTAATACTGTAAATACAGGATACCTTAAAATATCGCCACGTGACATTACACTCCAGGTAATGCTTTGTTTTGTCGAAAGATGAATGAAGCCGGCACAATTAGTAAAGTTGTTTTTCAGAAGAGAATCTGCCATTTTTTTAAACTTTCCTTTCATGAGTGACGGATCGTAACAAATAAAAGTCGAGGTAAGGTCTTTCTTCATCTTTTTCAGGCTACCGTTTCTCATAAAGGAAGAAGAATCAATCTTTATGAGTTTGAACGCACCTTTGATGGAAGGGCTGCCTGTAAAAACGGTAAACTCATACCCGGGTTTCAGATTCTTTCCATTTACAGACATAACGACTTTTGTCGGATATGTTCTTACGTCAACATTAAAATCCTGCTTAAATCCTCCGGGAAAAGATTTCAATCCAATCCTTTCCATTTCTGATGCAAGAAAATTAGCTGCAACAGGTGAGCCATTATTGACATATCCTCTTCCATACATACCAGGAGACGCAAGGGTCCCGATAATTCTTTTTACGTTATTTACATCCTGGGCTGAAGAGACATGAAAGGTCAACAGTAAAGCAAAAATCAGGTTTACAGTAAACCGATTACTAGCTGAAGTCATTATTAATAGTATTTAGATATATCTTCTGGCAACGAAATTCTTCAGTTTATTATAGGCTTCAATATTTTCGTTCCAGTTGTGTTTTGCTTTAAGGTCAAACAGAATATTGTCGGCAACCATTCCTGAATTACAGTTATTCAGGTTAGTGATGGCATCATTATATAATTCAATCCTGCCTTCAAAGAGGTCATTCACAAACTGGAATTTTTCATTGATGCCGATGGCTGTCCTTAGGTCACTGATTGGTTTTAACTGCATCTTATGTGCCAGCGACTGGTCACTATAACCCTGGGTAATTCTTTCATTCAATGATGGAGTCTCATTCTTTAACTTATCAGCAAGAGTCTGCGAACCAAAAAGATCACTTGTCTGACGTGAAGTACCAGCTGGCCGTGCTGCAGGAGTTTCAATTTTTGTTGGTTCGGGAGATTTAAATGCTGCTGCAGGTTGTGCAGGTGAAATAAAACTCTCCGAAGGAGGAGTAGTCAGCTTAGTCTCTTCACTTGTTAGTGGTATATTTGAGATTTCCACTTTAGGAAAGGACATAGTAGGAACTTCATCAATACTAACCGGCACAGGTTTTATTACCTCTGGCTCTTCCTGAACAGGTTCAACCGGTTTGTTTTCAAAGACTACTTCCTGTACCGGTTCAACAGGCTTTTTCGCAGGCTCCGCTACAGGGTTAGTCCATATTTCTTTTGGTTGGGTTTCAACCTGAGGTGGTTGAATAACCTGAACCACCGGTGCCTTGTGGCTTTCATTAGAGGTACCTTTATATCTGAGGTCTTCAGAAGCTACATAGGCCTGCCTGAGCAGATCGAGAATTAAATCAATTTCAATAGAGCTGATGCTATAGCTTTCACTTGCTTTATCTATCCTGACCAGCACTTTTTCAATCAGATCGCGAAGGGAATTGAGTTTTGTTTCCATACAGAATTAAAAGGGGTATTGTAACACTAACGTAACATTCAAGTATTTTTGTACATTGCACCTCAAAAATGCAAAGTAAATAAACACTGATAGTCTGCATTTTATCAATAATTCCGACTTAAAGATAGCCGGCAATAAAAGTATAAAGAATAATCCGGAGTATTAAAAAATGTTTCTTGAAACTTCCATTCATTCAACACAACGTCGTGGCTGGATAGAGGTCATCTGCGGCTCGATGTTCTCCGGGAAAACCGAAGAACTTATCCGTCGGCTCAACCGGGCGCGTATAGCCAGGCAGCGAGTTGAAATCTTCAAACCGATGATCGACACCCGCTATGATGAAACTAATGTAGTGTCACATAACGAAAACTCTATTTTATCAACTCCTGTTAGCTCAGCAACACAGATTTTACTTCTTACCAATGAAGTTGACGTTGTAGGGATTGATGAAGTTCAGTTTTTTGATGATGAAATTGTTGAAGTTTGCAACAAACTGGCCGGACAAGGCATAAGGGTTATTGTAGCCGGTTTGGATATGGATTTTACCGGTAAACCTTTCGGTCCAATGCCTGCCCTAATGGCCACTGCCGAATACGTGACAAAGGTTCATGCCATATGCATCCGTTGTGGCAATTTAGCCCAATACTCTTTCAGGAAAACTGCTGATCAGAAACTTGTAATGCTTGGAGAAACTGATTCTTATGATCCACTTTGCAGGGCATGTTTTGATGCTGAGCGCAAGAAATAGAATTATTCCATTCCCTTTCATTTATTGACATGCATTTCATTGCATCTCTACATTTCGGTATTTTAGTTAATTTTGCTGTTGATAATCTACACTATGAAGGCTCTAAAGTTCATGAAATCTTCAATACTGCTGGCTGTACTGGTATCTTTTGTTTTATGTGCTTCTGCCCAGAAAGACTCAAAAGAAGTCTTAAAAAGCAGTGATCAGTATTACAATGAAACGGTTGTGATATCAACCTCCCTGGGTGATATCAAACTTAAGCTTTATAAAGATACTCCCCTTCACAGCGAAAACTTTCTGAAGCTTGCAAAGCAGGGATTTTTTGACAGTACCTTATTTCACAGGGTGATTGAAGGATTCATGATTCAGGGTGGTGATCCTGATTCAAAGGGTGCTAAAGCTGGAGTAGAATTGGGAAATGGTGGCCCGGGTTATGATCTGCCTGCTGAAATACTTCCATCACATATGCATAAACGCGGTGTACTGGCTGCAGCCCGTGAGAGCGATGATGTAAACCCTGAAAGAAAATCATCAGGCTCACAGTTCTATATCGTACAAGGCAAGAAATTCACTGATGAAACACTTGCTGAAGTTGAAAAGAAACAATACTCAATGGCCAAACAAAAAATATTTGTCAATATAATGAACAGGCCTGAAAATCTTGCATTGCGGAATGAATGGGTTAAAGCTGATGCCAAAAAAGACTCGGTGAGGTTCAAATTCCTTCTGGATACACTCAACGGTATGTTGGATAAGGAATATGCACTTCAAACCCCTTTTACCATTTCAGCCGATAAGCGCGAGATCTATAAAACGATCGGAGGAGCCCCCCATCTGGATGGGAGTTACACGATTTTTGGAGAAGTAATTGAAGGCATGGAAGTTGTTGATAAAATTGCAGCTGTTAAGCGTGATAAGAACGACAGGCCGCTGGAGGATATCGCAATGAAAATATTCGTTATAAACGATAAAGGTAAAGTTGTAAAAAAGAAATAAGAAACATTAACATTCATATATCTTATTATACTATTAACCATACAGTTCGAATTAGCTAATAACATTTGTAACCCTAACAGATCAAAATAATGAAAAGACTAGTACTGGCAATTGCCGCAATCCTTTTCTCCGTTGCAATTTTCGCACAAACTAAACCAGCAGCATCCAAAAAACCGGTAACTATACTCATTGAAACCGAGTATGGGAATATGACAGCCGTTTTATATGATGATACCCCACTTCACCGTGATAACTTCGTAAAATTAATAAAACAGGGATGGTATAATGGTTCTATATTCCACAGAGTAATCAACAAGTTCATGATTCAGGGTGGTGGTCAGGAAGCTAAAGTAAATGATCCTGGTTACACTATTCCCGCAGAATTTGTTCCTGCCCACTTCCATAAAAAAGGAGCTTTGGCAGCTGCCCGAAAAGGCGATCAGATAAATCCGAAAAAAGCTTCTTCAGGATCTCAGTTTTATATAGTCCAGGGACAGGTTTTGAATAATCAGCAACTAGATATTTTTGAAAAACAAACAGGTAAAAAAGTATCACCTGAACGCAGAAAAATATACACTACCATTGGTGGCACCCCTCATCTTGATGATGATTACACAGTATTTGGAGAAGTGATCAAGGGATTAGAAGTGATTGATAAAATTGCTGCAGTTCAGACCGCTGCCGGCGATCGTCCTGTTAAAGACGTGAAAATGAAGATTACTATCATTAAATAAGAATCGCGCTATGCTATTCTTTGTTGAAGGTTAACTATATGAAAGAACAGATTGAAAAACACCTTGCAGATATCAAGGCATTCATTACCAATTCAGCCGATGAACTTGAACAGTTCCGTATCAGGTATTCTGGGAAAAAGGGAATCTTAAACGATTTATTTGCTGAATTCAAGAATGTCGCACCTGAAAGCCGCAAGGATATGGGTAAATTGCTGAATGAGCTTAAAGAAGCTGTTCAGCAGAAACATGAAACCCTTAAGGCAACTGTAGAATCTGTTGGTAAAAAAGAGGAAAAACAAACAGACCTCACCCTGCCGTCCTCTGATGAGCAGACCGGCTCACGGCATCCCCTGGCAATCATAAGGAAGCGAATCCTTGATATATTTG
Source organism: Lentimicrobium sp. (assembly GCA_035298745.1). Taxonomy (GTDB): domain Bacteria; phylum Bacteroidota; class Bacteroidia; order Bacteroidales; family Lentimicrobiaceae; genus Lentimicrobium. Next base: position 18,705 of record DATGXS010000082.1, read on the forward strand.
CCCATATTGGATATACCGTTGCTGAAGGTCCGGAAATTGAAGACGACTGGCATAACTTTTCAGCCTTGAATTTTGCCCCTGAACATCCGGCCCGGGATATGCAGGATACCTTTTTTATCAATATGAATCCCGATATTCTGCTACGCACTCATACATCTAGCGTTCAGGTAAGGGTGATGGAAAACACAAAGCCACCAATACGCATGACTTTTCCTGGAAGGGTGTACCGTAATGAAGCTATTTCAGCCAGAGCGCACTGTTTCTTCCATCAGGTAGAAGGATTATATATTGATAAGAACGTAAGTTTTGCCGACCTCAGGCAAACCATGATGTATTTTGCCAAGGAAATGTTCAGCGCTGATACAAAGATCAGGTTACGGCCATCATATTTCCCTTTCACAGAGCCTTCAGCTGAAATGGATATTTCGTGTAATCTTTGTGGTGGTGAAGGTTGCGGATTCTGTAAATATACCGGCTGGGTTGAAATCCTTGGCTGCGGTATGGTAAATCCTGCTGTATTGTCAAACTGTGGTATCGATCCAAAAGAGTACTCCGGTTTCGCCTTCGGTATTGGTGTAGAAAGAATTACAAACCTCATCTTTAATGTGAAGGACCTCCGCATCTTTTCTGAGAACGATGTAAGGTTTTTAAAGCAGTTTGGATCAGCGATTTAGCAGATTTAATAGCTATTATTATAAGCTTGACAATTCTGAACAACTAAGATAACAGCCGTTGTGCATTATGTTATTCGACTTTCGCTTTATGTAATTTCATGCATTCTGGTTTCATCATGCATACAAAAATCATCAATGGATGATTTATCAGGGAGGTATGCCAGCAAGAGGACAAAAGAGCTAATATTTATCAATTCCGGAGCTGTGCTTATTTTGAATTCAGACTCGCTTTTTAATTACTCCTGGCATACTGGCAGTTTATTGTCGGGAGTTACAAAAGGAAAATGGTATATTGATGGTAATGATATCGTTCTAAATAGTCAATTTCAGCCTGAAAATATAAATCTGATTAACAATGTAAAAGTGCATAATCAGCCAGGACAATATGATATCTTTATTAAAATTGTTAATGAACAAGGAAAAGCTGTAGCGAATCAAGCATGTATTATAGACAGGGGATATTTGGATGAAGTAGCAATTACAGATTCTCTGGGTATAGCTAGATTTAATAATGGTAAGATAAACCGTATTATTATCCCTTATGATAGAGCATACATCTATAACTCTCAGGCTGTTTCTGGTAATTTCTATGAAATTATTCTTCCCTGCAGGGATTTCCGATATTATTTCTTTACAAATGAAAGATGGATGTATAAGAAACACAGGATATATCAAATTCCATATTCTCAGAGGAAAGTGAATAGTAAAAACTATTTGAAGAAAGTGACTACCAGATAAATGGTATCAGTTTTTTTGTCTGCCTGGTGTACTCTGAGTAGGGCTGAAAAGCTTTTTTAAGATAAGTTTCTTCTAAATGAAGTTTAATTACCAATGCAAGGGTAAGAATTAGTACAAATACCAGGCGGAGAGGCGTATAATACCCTAAAACCAGTCCCCATCCTACCAGGATAAGACCGGTGTACATAGGATGCCTGATAAAACGATAAGGTCCTTTAGCAACCATCTTGCCACCTTCTTTAACATAAGGCATTATACTAAGGTTACCAAGCCTGATTGTCCAGATTGCCCACAAGCCAACAAGGCCACCAATAAACATAAGCAAAATGGCATACCACCTGTGCGTAATTACCGGTCCCGTAAAGAACAGCAATCCTAACATTGTAAATTGAAGTATAACCATCGACCAGGCAAGATACCAGTCGGGTGTTCTCATGCGACGCGTGTTAAACATAAAATTCCAGTATGATTAAAATAGCCAACCCCAGTTTGGCTGCAATACAATATCTACCCTGTACTACAAAAATAACTAAATTTTTAACGATATGTTTGCCATCACCTCACTTTAGCCCCGGAGCCTTCAACTCAAATACTTCAACCTTCATATTCCTGACATAGACTGGATTTTGCGATTGCTGCCATATGTATATCTTCAGATTGTCATCTTTTGTCCTAACCTCGGGGGTCAGGTACCAGTATGTCATTTTATTCCAGCCGCCTTTACTGGCCGTTGAGTCATTCAAAGCAATACCCCGGTATTTATATGCTTCGCCTTTGTAGTGAAATGAATTGACCAGCATAGGATAAGGCCCTGAATAATTTCTACCAATCCACACCTCAGCACTTGTCCTAATCCAAACATGGTCGTTATGAGTGAGTTGGTTAAATGGGATATCGATTCCTTTAGAAAAGGGATTATTTGCATCAAGTTTATAGGCTATGGTTGTATCAGCATCAGCAGGAATATCGAACGTAAAAATTGTATGACCTGTGTATCGCTCAATATGCTTTGGGGTTTCATCTGTTTCAGTGCCCCTGTCTACTAAAAGCAGGTGATCAAGTTTCGCTTTATCAACATTCAGTTTGCCGAAAATAGCAAAGTAATAGTCAGCAGTCATACGCTCTTTATCAATTATGTGGTGCTGAAACTGCCATGACTGCAGCAGATTTAAAAGAATCAGGAATATGCCTGTGATGATTGCCGGAATACGCAATTTTGAGATTGAAACTTCTTTAACCAGATATCCTAAAGGAATAGCAAGTAATGTATACGCAGGTATAATAGACCTTGAACTAAAACTTCCTCCTCCATACCACCATGCAGTCCATGCTGAGATAATCCACAAATCAAGGATTAAGAAAATAATAATGGCAGGAGTATTTTCACGGTATTTCTTCAGCATTACTATAATACCTGTTACAGCAGCTATCATAAGAGGTGTGTAAATAAACCATCCTTTCCTGAAACTAACCAGGAATTCAATGATAAATGGAGGAAAAAAACTGAATCCTTCACCGGGATTATTACTGTATGAATAATAAAGCCACTCACCGGTAATTGATTTCCAGTAAGTAAACTGAATAAAACCCACAGATAACGCAATTATACCTGCCACCAGAATGTGGAAGGGATAAGTCTTCAGAATCCTGAACTTTAATTTTAAGGCTTCTTTGGTTCCGGTTAACCACAATAAAGGGATCATAAATGCCACTGCCTCAGATGGTCTGATTAAGGATATAATACCGAAAGTTAATCCTGTATAGATTGCAACCAGCCACGACGGGTTATCATGCCATTTAATAGTAAGTATTATCAGTAAGGCATATAATGTGAAAAGATAGTTATGTGTAAGAAGGGTTCCATCTATGGATGCCAGATGAAGATAATTGGTACCCGCAACAATGAGAACCAATACTATTGCCGTTATCCGGTCATCAAAAAAGTACAAAAGCAGCCTTCTTAATAAGAATATACCGATAATGGCCCAGATTATTCCTCCCAAAGCTAACAGAACCTGATAAGGTAATGAAAAACCATCAGCTGCATATCCTAAATGTGGTGCCACCCAATGAGCAATAAAAAAAAATGGGGCATAACAAACTGCCATTCCCGATGAATATTTGATCATTCTGTTCCCGTTGGGCAGATCTACCAACTGGTATAAGGTAGGTGATGGTTCATATTTTTTCATCACTTCATCTAACCATGCATGATTGGTAAGATAGGGATCGTTGTATATAAAATGCGATGGTAAATAAAGGTAATAGCCAAAAACATCCCATGTAAGCATATTCGTGGGTTTCTCAATTACTCTGATGGTCACAATAGTAACTACCAGCATGATACTTATGGCTAAAGAACTGAAGAGCTTTCGCATTTTGGAGTGTTAGGTCAGTCAAATTTAGGAAAAGTTACGTTACTTTTAGGTCAGTAAAACTCTTCAGTCACTTCATTCAAATTGAGGCTCTAATGAAAAGAACAATACTCAGTTTAATTTTTCATGTAATCATCCTTTATCCTATGATTATACAAGCCCAGGAATATTATGATACCCATGTAGAAAACCCCCTTGTTAAGGAGAATGTGTTTTTACAAATGAAACCTGATTTAACTGCATTGCCGGTTTTCAGTGAAGTAAGAAGCAAGTTGCCACAACCATACTGGCCGGCGCGGCCCGATGTGATAAGCAGTTACTGGAAGGCATGGGAAATTGCCTTCAGCAATATTAAAAAGGCTGAACCCGAGATTAATGGGTTTATATCTCCCTTTATTGACCCGGCTTTTAACGGACATATTTTTATGTGGGATTCTCATTTTATGCTGATGTTTGGCAAGTATGGAACCAGGGCATTTAACTTTCAGAACACCCTAAATAATTTCTACGCCAAACAACATAAAGATGGATTTATATGCCGGGAGATCAAGGAATCCGACGGTAAGGATTTCTTTGAACGCTTTGATGTCAACAGTACAGGCCCAAATGTTTTTCCTTGGACCGAATGGGAATATTACCTGAATTTCAATGATACCGTCAGGTTAAAGGAGGTATTTGCTCCACTTCTGGCATATTACCAATGGTTCAGAACCTACCGGTCATGGCCTGACGGAACTTACTATTCAAGTGGATGGGGCTGTGGAATGGATAACCAACCACGTTTACCTTCAGGTTTTAATGAGGCTTGGGAACATGCGCATATGTCATGGATTGACATAACCTGTCAGCAGGTTTTTGCAGGCAATTTGTTAATAAAAATGGCTGAACGCCTTGACCGGATGAAGGATGTTCAGGACATTATTACAGAAACTAACTACCTTAAGTCCTTTATTAATGAGAAACTCTGGGATGACAGGACTTCATTCTACTATGACCGTTTCAGGGATGGCACATTGTCAGATGTAAAGAGTATAGCTTCATATTGGGCACTGATTGGAGGAATAGTTCCTGAAAAAAGAATCGACCGGTTTATCCTGCATTTAACCAATGCTGATGAGTTTGCCAGATTACACAGGGTCGCAACATTATCAGCTGATAATCCTGAATTCAGTCCCGACGGGGATTACTGGAGAGGAAGCATCTGGGCTCCCACCAATTATATGGTTTTGCGTGGCCTGACAAATTATGGCTTTGATTCCCTTGCATTTGAAATAGCAAGCAATCATCTGAATAATGTGGTTTCAGTGTATACTCAAACCGGTACATTCTTTGAAAACTATGCCCCCGATAAAGTTCAGGGAAATGACAGGAAAGACTTTATTGGGTGGACAGGCCTGACTCCTGTCACTGTGCTTTTCGAGTATGTTTTTGGACTGCAACCAGATGTTCCAGACAACACGTTAGTATGGGATATTAATCTGATTGATGAGTTTGGAATAGATAACTATCCTTTCGGAAATGAAGGTATTATCTCTTTACACTGTAAAAAACGCAGGCTTTCAGGGGATGAACCTAAGATCACTATCAGCTCAAATATTCCGTTAAATATTGTTGTAAAATGGCCTGGAGGTTCAAAAAAACTAACAATCAAACCAATACAAAAATAACTTGCTAAAAATAACACATCGTTCACTAAATAAGTTATCCAATTCTGAGTAGTTGATTATGGCTAAGGGTTTAAAACCTTTTAAGGTTTAATATACAAGAACGAAAAGAGGCAGCTTTTTACAGACTGCCTCTTTTTTAATTAAAGTTGATGCTTTTTATTTTCAATTCATCTTTCATCTGCAATTCTGGCGAATTTCCTGTTGGATTTCCATCTGCTGATACCCACTTTCAGTTCGTGATGTAACAAGTACATAGCAGGAACAAAAACCAAAGTTAGGAAGGTTGCAAAGCTTAACCCGAATATAATCGACCATGATAAAGGTCCCCAGAACATTACGTTATCACCTCCAAAATGGATTTGTGGATTTAATTCCGTAAACATTGTTACAAAATTCAGGTTAAATCCAATTGCTAATGGAACCAAACCGAGGATAGTTGCAGTAGCAGTTAAAATAACCGGAGTAATACGGGTTAATCCTGCCTGTACAATAGCTTCGCGGGTTCGCATACCCCTTGACCGCAACGTGTCAGAAAACTCAACAATAAGGATTCCATTCCTTACAACAATACCACCCAGTGCAACAATACCAAGTCCGGTCATAATGACGGAAACATCCATGTTAAAGATGACAATTCCAAGAAGCACTCCAATAATACTGAAGATAACTTCACTCAGGATAATAATGGCTTTACCAAATGAATTAAACTGAGTGATCAATATGAAGAAGATGAGACCAATAGAAATCATCATCGCAAGACCCAGGAACTGCATTGATTCTGCCTGATCTTCCTGTTCACCGGTCATCTTTATCTGAACCCCTTCACTTACAGGGAAATTAGCAGCCAGTCGCTCAATTTGAGGAACAATGTCATTTGGCGAGTATCCTGTATTTACGTCACTTGAAAGGGTGATAATTCTTTTCAGGTTCTGTCTTTTAATACCACCGTAAGAAGAACCATAATTAAGAGTAGCAATTGATGATAACGGAATTTGACGCAACATACCGGTATTCATATCCCTGTAGGTGATAGGAATATTTATCAGGTTGTTAATATTTTCACGTGTATCTTTTGAATACCGTAATTGAATCGGGTATTCATCTTCAACATCCTTGAATTTTGAAACTTCATTACCAAACACAGCAGTACGCAATTCCATACCAATTTGCCCTGTACTTAAACCTTCATGATTAGCTCTTTCCCGGTCAATCTTAATATCAATTTCAGGATTATTTTCAAGGAAGTCACTTTTTAATTCAGCAATTCCGGGTATCTGAATTGAATCAAGATAAGATTTGAAAGCAGCAGCATCATGTATCAGCGATGCCATATCTTCACCGGTTATTTCAATATTGATTGGTTTTCCGGTAGGAGGTCCTGCTGATTCCTTACTTGTATAGACTTCAGCACCCGGGATATCGCGGATTTCTTTACGGATTCTTTCCAGATAGTCATTGGTATTGATACCATGCCTGTATTTATATTCCACAAAGCTCACAGTAACTTTTCCCTTTTCCGGAGCAATGTTCCTTGAAAAATCCATTTCATCACCAGCACCTAAAGCAACATTGGCTATCACTGATTCAACCGCAGGATTATTTTTACCCAGAATATCCGTCACTTTTTTCTCAACTATACGAGTTACAGAATCAGTAACATTCTGATCGGTTCCAACAGGCATCTGAATATTGACGAAAATATTATTCGGCATATTATCAGGGAAGAACAATACCTTAATGCCGGCAGCTCCACTTATTACAAAAGTCAGGAACAGAAGTCCGATTATTCCGCCAAGTAAGGCAATAGGGCGTTTTCCTTTGATAAAATACCGAAGCTGGCGTTCATAAATACCAATCAGGTATGGCCATCCCTTGGTTTGCCACCATTTAATGTATGGATTGATTACCGTGTGGAAAAGTATGATTAATGCAGCAAAGAAAACAAAGAAGTTTGCAAAACCAAATGCTGTAACACTCTTTGTAGCAAAGTATGATAAATAGCAAACAATTGCAAAAGCAATCAGTATAACTACCCAGACCATTGCTTTTCTGCGAACCTTAGAGGTATCACGGGTTTCATATTCATGCCTCATAAATGAAATTGCAAACACCGGATTTATGATATAAGCCACAAAGAGTGATGCAAATAAGGTAAGGATCAAAGTTACCGGGATATAGAACATAAATTCACCGACAATGCCGGGCCAGAATGCCAGCGGGAAAAATGGCGCAAGCGTTGTAAGGGTCCCTGATAAGATAGGCAGGAACACTTCTCCGGCCGCATTTTTGGCAGCCTTTATTATGTTAGGTTCATACTTGTGGGTACGATGAATATTTTCAATAACAACAATGGCATCATCCACTACAATTCCAAGCGCAAAGATGAAAGCAAACATTACGATCATATTCATGCTGAAACCAAGTGCCGGCATTACCATGAATGCAAGGAACATTGATAGTGGTACAGCAAGAGCAACAAAGAATGCATTGGTAATTCCCATGAAGAACATGAGCACAATAGTTACAAGAATAAACCCGAAAAGAATGGTATTATTTAACTCTTCCAAAGTGTTACGGGTGTATCGCGATTGCTCACCTGAGACCGTAACATTAAGGTCAGTTGGATAACGGTTATTTACTAGTTCTTCATCAAGTATCTTCTTTATTTTGTCAGAAGCATCAAGCAGGTTTTTACCACTTTTCTTAATAACATTGAGGGTTATAACATTTTTTCCATATAACCTTGAAAAGCTTTCCTGATCTTTAAAAGAGTCTTTTACATCAGCAACATCTTTAAGATAAACCAGGGCACCACTTGAAGAAGTAACAATTATATTCTGGATAGTCTGAATATTATCAAACTCACCGGCAATTCGAATACTTCTCTTAGAACCCTGTAAACTGACATTCCCTGCTGACATGGTAAGATTTTCAGAAGCAACAGCCCTTTGTATGTCACTCATGGTTACCTTGGCAGCTTGAGCTTTATAGAGATCAACATTTATTTGAATTTCGCGTTCCAGCGCGCCAACAATATCAACACGTGTTATCTCATTCAGTGACTCAATCCTGTCCTGTGCCATATCGGCATATTTCTTCAATTGAACAAGGTCGTAATCCCCTGATAACTGAATTGACATTATTGGAAATTCTGAGAAATCAATATCCATAACCATTGGATCATCGAGCAGGTTGTTAGGAAGATCGCTCATACTTTTATCTACTGCATCCTTGATTCTCTGTTTAGCTTCAGGCACAGGAACATCAGTATTAAACTCAATAGCAATTGATGAATAATCCTGCAATGAATTACTTGTTATTTTTTTGACTCCGCTAACTCCCTTTAACTCTTTTTCAATAGGACGGGTTACCAGGTTCTCAATATCTTCAGGTGAAGTACCCGGATACACAGTATTAACCAGTATTGTTGGAATAACAATTTCAGGAAATTGTTCTTTTGGTATTGTCTGATAACTATAAAGTCCCAGCAGGGTAATAAATGCTGTAAGCACATAAATGCTGGTCTTATTATCTATAGCCCAGCTAGTGGCAAAGAACTCCCGTATTTTATTTTTTTTCATGACGAGTATTTATTAAGGAGTTTGCTTAAGAAACTTTGAGTGGTTGTCCCTCAACAAGGTTATTATAGCCGGTAGTGATAACCTTATCACCTGGTTTTATGCCCTTACTGATTTCTGCCATACCGTTGTATGTTTGACCGATTTCAACCGTTCTTCTCTTAGCTACTATTTTACCATTTTCATTTTCAGCGACATAAATGTATTTTCCATCGGCAGCTTCACGAACAACACCAATAGGGATTATCATAGCTTCAGGATTATTATAATCGTTGATTTTTACCCTTGCTATCATGTTTGCCCTGTACTCAATTTGTCCTGGTTTTAACCTGATCTCAGTAAGGAAAGTACGGTTCACAGGATTGATATATTTGCTGGTAAAATCAACTTTTGCCTCTATATCTTTTCCAAGGTCAGGAATGGAAACAATCACTTTAGCACCAGGTTTAACTTTAGAAGCGTATGCTTCAGCAATGTCAGCCACAACTTTAACTGTTGAAAAATTAACAACCCTGATGGCAGGCATTCCAGGCTGTGCCATTTGACCTATTTTCAGATTAAGCTCTTCAACAGCACCATTGATCGGGGATTTAATTTTCGACATTTCAAGCTGCTGACCAAGGGCTGCAAGTCCTTTTTCTGCTGACTCCTTATTTGTCTTAGCAGTAAGGAATTGTATTTCACTACCAATCTGTTGGTCCCAGAGTGCTTTTTGTTTATTGTAAACACTTGTAGCCAATTCAAGCTGGGTCTTTGCACTTTCATATTGTTGTTGCATAGCACCGCTTTCAATCTGGGCAAGTACCTGACCCCGGCTAACTCTGTCACCTTCTTTTACATAAATGGCAGTAACCACACCAGGCATTTGAGCCGATACACCGATATTATCTTCTCCATCAACCTTACCCTGCACTTCAAGGAAATGCGAAAAAGGCTCAGTTTTAATTTCTGTTAATTGCACACTCATTGTCTTGATGGCTTGCTCTTTTCCCTTATTAAGATCAGTTTCGAGCTTATGAATTTGAGCATCAAGTTCTGAGCGTTGCTTTTTAAGATCTTCAAGTTGTTTGCTCTTATCCTGATTTCCATTTCCGCAAGAAGCAAGAAACAATACAAAAAGAGCCAATACCGGTAGTTTATAGTTCAATTTCATTGTTGCGATATTTTATTGTTGGTTGGTTAATTTGGTCAATTTATTTTTAGCCGTAAGTAAAGTATTCAAATTGTTAATGTATTCACTTTGAGCGCTAAGGAATTGGTTCTGCGCCTGAGTTAAATCCATACTTGAAGAAAGGCCTTCTTTAAATTTGATCAATGTCTTATCATAAATCCGTTTAGTGAGCTCAAGATTTCTCTTGACGTTTGTGTAAGAGTCGTATGCATTGATCATTTCATTTCTTGCATTGATATATTGTAGCTGAAGACCCTGTGCAACATTATCCCTGTTATTTATTGCTTTATCAAACTCCAGTTTGCGTTGCTGAATCTTTACAAATCTTTGTCCACTAGAGAAAATTGGAATATTCAGAGTTAGCATAAATAGATTGCTTGGGTTAAAGTCAAGGGCTTTATCATCAAAATTTCGATGGTGACGATATACGGCAGCTAAGCTTGGCAGTACAGTTGACTTTTCTCTTTGAAGATTAAGCTTACCTAATTTTACTTGAGTTTCCATTATCTGGAAATTGATGTTGTTGTTGATCTTAAAGTCATTAGCTACTAAAGATTCAAGTTGAATTTCAGACGCCATGTTTTCAAGTTTGTCAGTAAGGTTAATCTCTTTTTCAATAGGGTAACCCATTTGGAATTTAATGAGCTGCTTTGCAGCATTTATTTGACGTTCCATTGAGTTAACACCGTTCTGAAGAGTAAGTGTTGTTAATTCTATCTGGTCAACATCAGTTATCTCAATAAAGCCTTGCTTATTCATCTCCCTCATTTCATTGAGAGTTTTATTCAGATTAACTAGTGATTGATTCATCACATCGAAATTACTCTGTAACATAAGGACGAGTGAATAAGTGTTTGCTATTGACTCGCGTGTTTCAATTGCTGATAGTTTTTTAGCTTGATCAGTTATCTGAAAATACACTTTTGATGCTCTGAGTCCAACAAGATATTCTCCGCTAAAGACCAATTGAGTAATGGTGATATCAAGAGTACTGTTGTTTGGAACACCAAGTGGAATTCCAGGAGCACCTTCAGCGAATTCAATGGTATCAATAGTAAAAAGGTGCTGGTAGTTGGCCTGAGCATTAATTTGTGGAAGTCCGATAGCGGTTGTTTCCCAAACCTTCTTTTTTGCCAGTTCCAGGTCAATATCAGCATTTTTTAGAGTTGTACTGTTCAGTAAGGCAAAGTCTTGTGCCTCCTTAAGACTGAAATCAGTCTTTTCCTGAGCTTTACCCACATTAATGAATGCGGCAAAAAGCAGGATTGTAAGAATAGGGGTCAGTAGTTTTTTCATGGGTGATTCTAAATTGCCTGAGGTTTTATTTTTTGTTCATAGTATTTTAATCCTTCTTCATTTACAATAGACCTGATCAGGGTATCGAACATAACAACAAATACTTTACTTAGTGGTGCATTCATAAATTCAGGATCATGAATCTCCAGTAAATTCTGAATATATAACTTGGCAGTAAGTTCTATGTCAACATCTTTTCGGTATAAGCCCTGTTCAATCCCTCTGTTAAAATTTATAATTATGTCATTGAAGATCATCTCCTTTTTCTTCATTACAGCTTTGTGATAAATTGATGGATAAAACTTGAAAAGGTCAAACTTTACTACCGGATTCATTTCCACGACTTCAGTCCTGACAATACGGCTTATTTCAAGTAACACATCAATGGCATTCAGGTTTTCATCCTTCTCAATCTCTTCAACCTTGGTTTTTGCAATTATATAGTCAAGAGCTTTAATAATAAGGTCATCTTTATTGTCTACATATTGGTATAATGTTTTTTTGGACATACTCAACGACCTGGCAATTTCATCCATAGAAATACTGCGCAAGCCATACTGCTTAAATAATTTAATTGCACCCTCCAGTATGGAGATTAATTTTTCATCCATTCAAAATAAAATTAAAGGCGCAAAGATAATGCGGGAAACAATATAAACGCTAATCGTTTCCAAAGAATTAACGTTTTCTTAACATTAAACCCTTCCGCAAACGTTTGCGGTTGAATGAATTACAATTTCGGAATTATGGTCTTTCTGGGTTTGGGGTACTTTTTAGAGATATCTCACTTGCTAAAAAAAAATTACCCTCAAAGGATCCAGCCTTCGAGGGTAAATTAAACACCTGGTAAATTTTCTTTTAAATCTTTCCTATCTTAATTCAAAAGTAGTCTGACCGATTTCGTTATCTTCAGCATATACTGATACAACGTAAATACCTGGTTTCATTTCATCTTTTGAGGATTTGTTTACCCAATAATCACACATGTCGATCGCTTTATTCTCATAGTTGACCGTTTGCTTAATTGAGTATTGCATTATTTCGCCCTTTAATGAGAAAGAGTATTCATCACCCACTCCTCTTGCCAGAACCTGCTTATCAGGTCCGGCTATTCTGATGTAAATATCTTTTCTTCCGGCAGTCAGCAATGGATTTTCGCTCAGGGTGTAACATATCTTGATTTTTTCAACCCTGCGGGATTTTTCAACCTGTTTTTCCCTGTCACCGCTTCCTTTCATAGGGGTTGCTGTAATTTTATAAGCTTTTAAAACGGCAGCCTGATTAACTCTTTCAGTGAGTGCTTCCTTATCTCTGAGTAAGGTACTGCTTTTCTCCTGTTCTTGTCTGAAACTTGATCTTATTTGCTCATTTTCAGCACGTAATTCTTTGTTGATATTATATAAAGAATCCATCTGCCTAAGGTAACCCTGTGAAATAACCCGCAGTTTATCAAGTTTTTTCTTGACTTTATAAAATTCATATTGTGTATCAAGAAGTTTTCTGATTTCCTGTGCATTTGCCTGAATAACGCTATCCTGTGAAGTCAACGAGTCAGAAAGTGAACCATACTCTTCCTTCATTTCGTTATGAACGGTTATCAAAGAGTCAAGTTCATATTGTAATTCCATGCGTTGAGCTTCTTTTTCTTCTAAAAGATTGCTCAGTTTAGATCTGGTTGATAAAAATAACCAGGCAAGTAAGGCAAGAATCGCAACCAATATTACGATCACAATGATCAAAGGATTCCTCTTACGTGAGTTACTATTTTCTGAAAGCGTTTCCATAAAATGATTAAAGTATTGAAATTCGGTGTTTTAACTGACTCACCATTTAATAAGACAGATCCTTAAAGGATACGCAAAATTACATGTTTTATTTCCTAACTATCAAAAAAAAAGTAATTTTATGGTTAGTGGTTCACCCCGGCTGGTTCAATTATATAGAGCTATATAAATAAGAGGCTATGCTATTTTGTGAAAACCTCTTTTTTGTGTGCAAGCTCCAATCCAATGAATAAAAAAGTAAAGTTCAGGTAATTAAGTAAAGAGGCTGTCCTCGTGAGACAGCCTCTTATTCTTTATTTGATATATCCAATCTGATTTGTACTGTTAATGTCCGACGACACCTTCAGGTTTCTTGAATTTATCACCAGTTTTCTCTATCACCATTCTGTAATATGATTCATCATAACCTGGCTGGGTGATTTTTGGATTTTGATTATTTCCATCTTTCACTTTAATATTTCCATCAAGGAATTTTGCAAAAAGGAACCCATAAAGTTCTTTCCAACGGGCTACAGTGCTGTTTCCCTGATTTACTGAATAATCGGTAAGAAATTCAACAGCTGCCTTCTGGTCCTTTTTATAAAGCTCAAGAGCAGCATTGTCAACAACCTGTGTATATGCAACAAATTTATTTTCAAGCGCCTGCTGCACTTTTTGGATGTCAGGTATCATATCACTGTAGCGCGTATAAGCAAGGTTTGATACCTGGTTGAAAACCCAGAATGCTGCATCTGGTGAAAAAGTCATCATGTTACCGTTTCCAACAGCGTAAGCATGAGGGGTTTCGGTAATACTGCAATACATTGGCACATAAACTGTACTGTATGTATCATCAACACCAAACCATAAAATACCACCTATTGGATCGGGTAACCAACTGCGTGACTGCGCAACAAAAGAAAAACCTGTTTGCTGTGTTGAGATAGCTCTTTCATTAAAATATTGTTTACCGTCAATCTCCCATGTCATTGGACGCCACCGAACGATAGAATGATATGGGCCTGCCCCAACATCTTTAGTCATATCCATAGGTGTATTCTGGTAATAATCCCGCATCATAGCCATAACATCTTGAACGTTAAGCTTTTTATCTGGTTTTACCCAAAGAGGCATCCTGTTTTTAAGGTCATATCCCATAGCATACTGCTGATATTTATCCATACCAGATGACACTTTGTTAAAACCAGCCCAAACACGGGCTTCACAGAAACGGGCACCATCAAAAGTAACAGGAGCATAAGTATCAGAAAAACTAAAATCCTTATCCAATCCGGTATATAAGCCCTTTTCACGTGCAAAGGTTATAACATCAGGAGAATAAATACAATTTTCAGGGTCATTGGTCGGGAAAGTGGTGATCCTTGCCTGATTGGCATGCCCTGAGATATAACCATCAGGAATTCTCATTGCTACCCAAACAGCACCCTTATTATATACGGTATGTGATCTTCCTTTTTTATCTTTTTTGACTTCAGGAGAACCCTTTCCAATCATTTCTAGAATCCAGACTTCATTTGGATCAGCAATAGAGAATGATTCTCCTTCACTGCAATAACCATATTCTGCAACAAGTTCACCCATAATTTTTATAGCTTCACGGGCAGTGCGTGCACGCTGAAGTGTGAGATATATGAGGCTCCCATAATCAACAATTCCGGCTGTATCAACAAGTTCTTCATTTCCACCATAGGTAGTTTCACCAATTGAAACCTGGTGTTCATTCATATTTCCAACAACAAGGTACGTATGGCGGGCTTGCTTGATCTTGCCTAAATATTTACCGGTATCCCATTCGTAAACATCTACCATTGTCCCTTCAGGATAATCTGCAGCAGGGCGGTGGTAAAGTTCGCCAAATAATACATGGGAATCAGCTGCATAAGTGATCATTGCAGATCCGTCGGTAGTCGCACCCTTAGTAATTAAAAAGTTAGTACATGCCATAGCTGGTATTCCTGTAAAGAGTACTAAAACTACTGACAAGACTGTAAGCTTTAAGTTTCGCATTTTTCTAATGTGTTTGATTTATAATCAGGTAGTTAAATAAACGATCTAAATTGTAAATATTGCTTGGGGGAGCCAAAATACAAAAAAAGGCTTAAGGTTTAAAAGTATATGACTAAAGTAATAGCTCTTTTATTGAGAATGTCACTGATCACTTCATTCAGTGATCACTTGAAAAACTGGCAGGCGCCCTTATTTTTTAAGACATAAACATTGTTAGCATTTGTTTGTTTCCTACATTTGCTTTTCATTTTACCAGACTAATTTTTATTATGGCTGAAACGATTAAAGGTAAGATATCACAGATTATCGGACCTGTTATTGACGTAACTTTTGACAAGGAAGAAAAACTTCCAAACATTTACGACGCACTGGAAATCAAGACACAGGATGGTATAAGTATCATCCTTGAATGTCAGCAGGATATCGGAGAAAATACCGTTCGTACCTTAGCAATGGACTCAACTGACGGATTGCACCGGGGTATGGAAGTTATTAGCCTGGGTAAACCAATTTCAATGCCTGTTGGAGAAGATGTAAAAGGCAGGCTTTTTAATGTAATTGGACAACCAATAGACGGATTGGCAGAAGTATCACGTGATAAAACTTATGCTATTCACCGTGAGCCGCCGTTATTCGAGAACCTGACAACTCAAAAAGAAGTACTATATACCGGTATAAAGGTAATCGATCTCATTGAACCTTATGCTAAAGGAGGTAAAACAGGATTATTTGGCGGAGCAGGTGTAGGTAAGACAGTTATTATCATGGAACTGATCAATAATATCGCCAAGCGTTATTCCGGTTTATCAGTTTTTAGTGGTGTTGGTGAGCGTACCCGTGAAGGAAATGACCTTTTAAGAGAAATGATTGAATCAGGCGTTATACGCTATGGTGATGCCTTTACGGCCGATATGGGCAAAGGAGGATGGGATCTTTCAAAAGTTGACATGGCAGAACTTGCCAAGTCACAAGCTACACTTGTGTTCGGCCAAATGAATGAGCCTCCCGGAGCCCGTGCACGTGTTGCCCTTTCAGGACTAACAATGGCTGAGTATTTCAGGGATGGCGATGAAAAATCAGGTGGTCGCGATATTCTTTACTTCGTTGACAATGTGTTTCGTTTTACCCAGGCAGGTTCAGAAGTATCTGCACTATTAGGCCGTATGCCTTCTGCCGTTGGATATCAACCTACACTTGCAACAGAAATGGGTATTATGCAGGAACGTATCACATCTACAAAAAGAGGTTCAATTACTTCAGTCCAGGCTGTTTATGTGCCTGCTGACGACTTGACTGACCCGGCGCCTGCAACTACCTTTGCCCATCTTGATGCAACAACTGTTCTTAGTCGCAAGATTTTTGAATTAGGTATTTACCCTGCAGTTGACCCACTTGATTCAACTTCACGTATTCTTAGTCCTGATGTTGTTGGTGAAGAACATTACCGCACTGCTCAAAGAGTAAAAGAAATTCTGCAGCGTTACAAGGAACTGCTTGACATTATTGCCATTCTTGGTATGGATGAACTTTCTGACACTGATAAGCTTGTTGTACACAGGGCCAGGAGGATTCAGCGCTTTATGTCGCAACCTTTCCATATGGCCGAGCATTTCACAGGAGTAAAAGGGGTATTTGTACCTATTGAAGATACGATAAAAGGTTTCCGAATGATACTTGAAGGGGAGATGGACGAATTTCCTGAAGCTGCTTTCAACCTGGTTGGAACTATTGAAGAAGCCACAGAAAAAGGTAAAAAACTTCTTTCAGCAAAATAATAATAGAAGTAAACATGGTTTTGGAGATAATCACCCCTGAAAAGACAGTTTTTAGTGGAAACGTAAATTTAGTTCAGTTCCCTGGTAGCAGCGGTTCGTTTGAAGTATTAAAAAATCATGCACCACTGGTTGCCTCACTCAAGAAAGGAAAGATTAAAGTAAAGGATTCTGAAAACAAGCTGCAGTATTTTGAAATTAATGGTGGGACTGTTCAGGTTGAGAATAACCATATCCTTGTACTGGCTGATTAATCTGACAAATTCTCCTTTTGCGATAACAGCAGTAAAAGCTCCGAAATAGAAAAGAAAAAGCGCCTCTTTAAAGGCGCTTTTTCTTTTTGGTGTGGTATCGGCCGGGATCGAACCAGCGACACACGGATTTTCAGTCCGTTGCTCTACCTACTGAGCTACGATACCCTGATTTGCGGCTGCAAAGGTAAACAAGAAATCTGATTTAACAAATATTTTAAAAAAAAATCCCCAGCGAGTTTAAAATCAGGTAATTTTGCAAAGGGTGGCGATCTTCATATAAAGCCCTTTGTATTTTTTTTAAGATTCATGGCAGATCAGGGGCATTTAATTCAATCGTATCTGGTAATTGACCAGGGAAATACACTCATTAAAGTTGCTTACTTTGAGAATGAAGGTTTAGAATGGGTAAAAACCTTTTCTTCATTTGGTGTCAGAGAAATTGAAGCACTTAAGCTAAATGAATACAATGTTAAGGATGGCATTATCAGTTCTGTTTCAGGAAATCCAACTCAAATTATATCTTTAATTCCCAATATTAACTGGCTTGTGCTTGATCATAAAACACCTGTTCCTGTCACAAACAAGTATAAAACGCCTGAAACTCTGGGCAAAGACAGACTCGCAGGTGTTGTAGCTGCTTCCGTTCTTTTTAAAGGTCAGGATGTTTTAGTTATTGATGCCGGAACTGCAATTACTTATGATATTATTACCAGAAATAAGGAATATCTTGGTGGCAGCATTACACCGGGTTTGATGATCAGATTTAAAGGCCTGCATACTTTCACAGGAAGGTTACCGTTATATGAGCCCGATTATTTTAATGAGTTAACGGGTGTTGATACAAACAGTTCTATTATGTCGGGGGTAATGGTTGGTACGTTGTTGGAAATAGAAGGATTTATCAACGCCTATAAACAAAAATACCCTGATTTAATCACGATACTTACAGGTGGTGATGCTATTTATTTTGATAAAATACTTAAAAGTAACATCTTTGCATTACCAAACCTGGTATTAAATGGTTTAAAACTAATATTGCAACATAAACTTGAAAACTAAATATTTCTTATTGCCGGCAGTTATGGTTATGCTTTGCATAGCAACTGCAAGCGCACAGGACAGAATCAGTTCACCTTACTCACGCTTCGGTGTTGGAGAATTATTAGGTAATACACATGCCAACAACATGGCAATGGGAGGGATAACTCAGGGCGTGTATAATCCATTGTATGTAAATTATGCAAATCCTGCATCGTATACTGCTTTTGATTCACTATCATTTGTTTTTGATGTTGGCCTCCATGCCAGATTGACCAATCTATCAACCGTTTCTGCATCTCAATCAGCTAATTATGCTTCGCTGGGGAACCTGCTTTTCGGATTCCCTGTTACAAGGTGGTGGAAAGCAAGCTTCGGGTTACTTCCATACAGTGCTACCGGCTATAAGATGACTGATCATCATGCTGACTCAATATGGAATAACTATAATAATGTTTATGAAGGCAAGGGTGGAATCAATCAGTTCTATGTTGGTAGTAGTTTTGACTTATCACGTCATTTGAGCCTTGGTATAAATGCTGCATATTTGTTTGGGACAATGGACCATTCAAGTTCTACTGAATTTCCCGATTCATTATACCGGTTTAATTCAGTCACAAAATACTCAACCAGGGCGCATGATTTTATGATAACATATGGAATTATGTATCATAAGGAATTCTCTGACAAATTCCATTTTACAGCAGGTGGTAGCTTTATAGCCAAAACTGCTTTGGCAACAACAGCTGACAGGGTTACTTATACATACACTTCTTCTGGTTCAGGTGTTGATTCTCCAAGGGATACGATTGATTTTGCAGAAAGTGCAAAAGAAAATATAACGCTTCCTACAGGTTTTGGAGCCGGATTTACAATTGGCAAAGGCAATAAATGGCTCTTGGGAAGTGATTTCAAGTATACACAATGGGAAGATTTTAAATTTTCGGCTACTACTGAACCCCTGGTTAATAACATGCAAATCGCACTTGGAGGATTCTATAATCCTTCAACATCAACGGTTTCTAATTATCTTAGTAAAATCACTTACAGGGCTGGCTTGAGGTACTCCAATGGATTACTTGAATTGAGAGGACAAAGAATTGATGAGTTTGGCATAAGCTTTGGAGTAGGCTTACCGTTATCGCGAACAAGCTCAACAATTAACATAGCTGTTGAAGCAGGTTCAAGAGGAACTAAAGAGCAAAACTTAATTAATGAAAATTACGTTAAATTCACATTGGGTTTATCTATTTTTGAGAGATGGTTTGTAATTAAGAAATATGAATAAATTCTGAATACACAAGTAAAAAGTAAAGCAAAATGAAAACAGTCGTTAAATTGATTCTGACTTTTACAATAGCAGGCTTCCTGTCAATAAGCCTCGCTTTCGGTCAGAATGGTGATGAAGGAGAAGGTGCTAAAGTTAAGGGACCAAAATATGGGGCTGACTCCGCAAACTGTGTTATACATCTTTCATTGTATAGAGAATTCTATAAACAAAAAAATTATAAGGACGCTTTGCCACATTGGAGGTGGGTTTTTGCCAATTGCCCAATCGCTTCTCAAAATACCTATATTGATGGTGCAAAACTGATCCAATCAAAAATTGAGGAAACAACCGATCCATCGACCAAAAATAAATATATTGACACTCTGATGATGGTTTATGATCAGCGTATTCAGAGTTTTGGACGCGAAGCTTATGTTCTTGGCCGCAAAGGAATAGATATGGTGACTTACCGTCCTGATAAGGTTGAAGATAATTATAATACCCTTAAACGTGCTGTTGAATTGGGTGGTGATAATACAGAATCGTCGACGATTGCTTTCTATTTCCAGTCAGTACTGGCAATGGTACAACAACAAAAACTTGATAAATCAGCTGTTGTTGAGACCTATGATGTTGTAAGTACAATTATCGATAACAATATTGCTAAAAGTCAGGATAATCCAAAGAATCTGGGACTTTGGGGGAATGTAAAAGGTAGTGTTGAACAGGCTTTTGAACCATTTGCATCCTGCGAAGATCTCATAAGCATGTATACAAAGAAGTTCAATCAAACTTCCGACGATGTCAACTTTTTGATTAAAATGACAAACATGCTTGACCGCAAGAACTGCACTGACTCTGATATATTTTTCCTTGCTACTGAAAAACTGCATCAATTACAACCTGGCGCTAAGTCAGCTTACCTTATGGGTACAATGTCAATGAAGAAGAAACAGTATGCAAAAGCAACAACATACCTTAATCAGGCAATTGAACTTTCAGATAATAATGATGATAAAATCAAGGCTTTGAATGTTATGGCCGCAATTAATTATGAACAACATAATTATCCACAGGCAAGGTCTAATGCAAACAAAATTCTGGATATCAACCCAAACTATGGTAAAGCTTATATATTTATAGGTGATCTTTATGCAGCCAGTTCTTCAATGTGTAACGAAGATGATCTTTCAGGTAAAACAGTTTTCTGGGTAGCTATAGATATGTATCAAAAGGCAAAGAGTGTTGATCCATCGGTTGCTGATGAAGCTAATGGAAAAATTGCACAGTATTCAAAGTACTTCCCTGCATCAACTGATCTCTTCTTCCGCGATCTGCATGATGGTGAACCATATACTGTTGGATGCTGGATCAACCAGAACACAACTATCAGAGGTATAAAATAGTGGATACACCAGATAATATTAAATTATTGATGAATGAATTTTGGTGCAAAAGCAAGGTCAATCTTGCTTTTGCACTTTTTTATTGTCTGCTGTTAATTGCATTTTCGGGCTGTAAGAACGATATGGATGATGTGAAACGACTCACATCTGAAGACTCCATTCCAACTATGTATGCAAAAAATGTTACAATTGCAGAAAGTGAAAATGGTCATTTAAAATACAACCTTACAGCACCCATTCTATATAGATACGAATCAAAAAAAGGTGCAACCATAAAATTTCCCGAAGGGTTTAAAGTTATTTTTTTTGATTCATTGAATCCTTCCAAGATCAGAACGGAAATTACAGCCAAATATGGCATAAACAAAGAATCTGAAAAAATAATGGAAGCCCGTTCAGATGTTGTTGTAATCAATCGGCTTAAAGGAGAACAATTAAATACCGAACATCTGGTTTGGGATCAAAACCTCCGCAAGGTTTTTTCGAATGTCTTTGTCAAGATTACAACTCCTGACCGTATTCTGTATGGCGATGGAATGCAATCAGATGAAAGCTTTAATCACTGGCGCATAAAAAAACCTCGTGGTGAAATGTATGTTAATGATAATCAGTGACGATTCATTAACTTTGTTTGTCTAATAAATTGACAATGCAACCATTGTACCCTGCAATTATAGCTCTTATTATTTCTGCTTTTTTTACCGGAATTGAAACAGCCTTCCTGAATGCCAATAAATTAAAGATTGAAGTAGATAAGGGTAGGGACCTCTTTTCTGCAAAACTGCTTTCACGGATCATTAAAAATCCTTCTATCTTCACAGGTACCATTTGGACAGGTGGTATCATTTCATTGGTAGTTTATGCTATATACGGTGATAAATATTTTGCAACTATTGTGGTTAATTATATTACTCCACAATATGCTGCCAATACGCTGGTCCTGCTGATTGAAATTTTCATCTTATCACTGATTTACATTCTTTTTGGTGAGTTTCTATCAAGGCTCTTATTCAGGATAAATCCGAATGGCTTACTAAAGTTCTTTGCATTGCCTCTTTTCATAATATATATTTCACTTTATCCTATTGTTGGTTTTTTTAATTATACAGGAACTTTTGTGTTAAAAAGCATATTCAGGGTCAACATTAAACCAACTGACTATTCATTCAGCACTTCTGACCTGAATAACCTGTTAAGCGAAACCAGTATAGAGCCCCTGAAAGAAAATGAGGAATACCAGGAGTTGCAGATGATAATGAATGCACGCGACCTTAACAACATCAAACTGCGTGAATTCATGGTACCAAGGAATGAGATTGTAGCTATTGAAAAAACCGATACCATTGAAACAATGGGAAACCTGATCGTGGAATCAGGCCATTCAAAGATACTTGTATACGATGAAACGGTCGATAATATTATTGGATATGTTCATTCTTATGATATCTTTGGTAAACCCGCAAAACTAAACGACATTATCAGACCGGTAATCTATGTGCCAGGTACAATGGCGGCTGACCGCCTACTTAACAGGTTTATAGTTGAGCGTAAGAGTGTTGCTGTGATTGTTGATGAATTTGGCGGTACTGCTGGTATGTTGACTATTGAAGATATTCTTGAAGAAATATTTGGTGACATTGAAGATGAATACGACACTGATGAAATTGAAGACAGTCAGATAAGTGAGAATGAGTTTCTGGTTTCAGGTCGTGATGAGATTTATTACCTTAATGAAAAATACAATCTTGGGCTTACTGAATCAGATGACTACCAAACACTTGCTGGCTATATCATTTTTTATCATGAAAGCATCCCTTCACAAGATGAAGAAATTATTATAGGCAACCATTCATTTTTGATCAGAGAAGCATCTGAAACCCGTATTGAGAAGGTTCTTATCCGCAAGATCACCGACTGATCTTTTTCATTTTAACATATTGTATTGCATTAGATAAAAAGTTCTAATTTTGCAATCCGCTTTAACAACCTAATTTACAAGTGTTATGAAATTCACTTTACTTCTATCGTTCCTTACTTTCATTGCATTCTCTCAACTTTCTGCCCAAACAGCAACTGCAGGTACAGGTTCATCCACAACATCTGCTTCAGTTAATGCTGATTCAACATTATGCAAAGAGCAGCTGTCATTGTACAGGGAATACTATAAAATTAAACTATACAGTCATGCTCTTCCTCACTGGAGATGGATGTTTATGAATTGTCCAAAAGCTACCCAGAATATTTATATTGATGGTGTCAAGATTATTTCTGATTATATAGGACGAACCACCGATCCGGCACTGAAAGAAAAAATAATTGACACACTACTTATGGTTTATGACCAGCGTATACAATACTATGGTCGTGAAGGATATGTGTTGGGACGAAAAGCAATTGACGCACTGGAATACAGACCCGCAATGATAGAGCAGGTTTATCCATGGCTTCAGCGCTCAGTTGAATTACAAGAAAACAAATCTGATGGTGCTGTTCTCGTTTATTATCTGAATACAGCCATTCAACTTGCTACAAGCGGGAAGATTGATAAGGCCGAAATATTTACAGTTTACGACAAAGCGATGACTATTGCAGATCATAATGCAAATGCATCAGCAGAAGATCCTAAGAATTTTGATACCTGGAACAAGGTAAAAATTAATCTCGAGTCGATTATTGAACCGCACGCTTCATGTTCTGATTTAGTAAATATTTACGGTAAAAAATTTAAAGAAACTCCAAATGATCCGGCATTTCTGAGGAGTATGCTTAACATACTCGATAAAAGGAATTGTACAAATGAAGGAGACCTATTCTTTCGTGCCACCGAAGCTTTACATAAAATTGAACCAAATGCCCAGTCAGCTTACCTTATGGGCAAATTGTCAATTCAAAATAACCAGTTGAGTAAAGCAGCTGAATATATGAGTCAGGCTGCAGAAATGTCAACTGACACAACTGAAAAGGTCAAGGCATTATTTGCATTGGCAAATATTTATGCTGGCAATAAAAATTATGCAGCCAGCAGGTCAACTGCTTATAAGATAATTCAGATAAATCCACATGATGGAAAAGCTTACCTGCTGATTGGAGATCTGTATGCCATGAGCGCAGGAATGTGTGATACTGATGACCTTGGTGGAAAAACCGTTTTCTGGGCAGCCATTGACAAGTATTTAAAAGCTAAAAGCGTTGACAATAGTGTTGAATCACAGGCAAATGAAAAAATTGCCCAGTATTCAAGATACTATCCTGCATCTACCGATCTTTTCTTTAGAGACATGCAGGAAGGATCATCATTTACTGTTGGTTGCTGGATAAATGAAACAACCACTGTCCGCGGTTCAAAATAAGCTGGCATTTCAACGTATCATCTTTATTTACAAAATTATAGGCTAAGAGCCAAAATAATTTTAAACGAATTACTTTTATTGTAAATTTGCACCCTATTTCAAAAACTTAACATCAAATGGCATTAATCGGCGAGATTAGAAAAAAATCGGCATTTATAACTATAGTCATTGGTTTAGCACTTGCTTTATTTGTTCTTGGTGATTTTGTAGGCAATAAAAGGCCTGGTAGAGGACGTGGTGTAAATCTCATTGGTGAAATCAACGGCGACAAGGTCCTGATTACTGACTTCAATGCAAGAGTAGATCAGAATATTGAAGCCCAGCGCCTTAATTCAGGCAAAGAAAACCTTTCACAGGATGAGCAATTCCAAATTAGGCAACAAACCTGGGAGCAAATGGTCAATGAGACTCTGCTTCAGGAACAGGTTGCCGAAATAGGTGTTACTGTAACCACAGAAGAACTTGACGACCTTATCAGAGGTAAGAATCCGCATCCATACATCAGGCAGAGCTTCACTGACCCTAAAACCGGTCAGTATGATCCTGCAAATGTCATCAACTTCCTTCAGAACCTTGACAAGGTTGATCCTGAAATGAAGCAAAGATATCTTGCAATTGAAAAAGCTATCAAGGAAGACCGGTTAAACACAAAATACCGCAACCTGATTGCAAAAGCATACTATGTTCCTAAAGCATTTGCAGAACGTGATTATAAGAACAGAAGCACCACTGCAACTGTCCGTTATTTCGCTCTCCCTTATACTTCTATCGTCGACAGTCTGATTACTCTCACCGATGCTGATTATGAGAAATTCTACAATGAAAACAAGTACAAATATCAGCAGGAAGCATCAAGAGATATCGAGTATGTGAGCTTTGAAGTTGTTGCTTCAAATCAGGACCGTGAAAAGCTCAACAAAGAAGTTAATGAACTTTTCAGTGAATTCAGTACTACCTCCTCAATCAAAGAATTTGTAAATGCTAATTCTGACGAACGGTATGACAGTACATGGCACAAAAAAGGAACATTACCTTACCAGATTGATTCAATGATGTTCAATGCTCCTATTGGTGCAACATTTGGTCCGTATATCGAAAATAATATGTTCCAGATGGCTCGACTTGTGGATACACAATCAAGACCCGACTCACTTCGCGCAAGTCACATTCTAATCAGCTATAAAGGAACAAATGTAAATCCTGATAATAAACTTACCAAAGAACAGGCTAAAGTAAAAGCTGATAGCATATTCAATATAGTTAAAGGCAATAACGCCAGGTTCAATGAAATAGCAGCAACTGCTGTTAATGATGATCAAACTGCAGCAAAGAAAGCAGGTGATCTGGACTGGTTTGCTGATGGCGCTATGGTTCCTGCTTTCAATAATGCCGTTCTTGAAGGTAAGGTAGGTGATATTAAATTGGTTGAATCACAATTTGGATTCCATATCATAAAAATTACCGGTAAAACAGCCCCTACCAAGAAGGTTAGAGTTGCCTTCCTGAAACGTGCTATTGAAGCAAGTTCTAAGACAATGCAGGATATTTATTCTCAGGCTTCACAATTTACCGCCGTTGCTAAGGACCAGGAGTCATTTGATAAAGCCGTTGAAGAAAAGAAACTTACAAAACGCCTTGCTGAAAGAATGACTGTTGAACAGAACGCACTTCCCGGACTCCAGAATGCACGCGAAGTAGTGCGCTGGGCATTTGATAAAGATCGTGAAATAGGAAACGTTTCAAACGTATTCGACCTCGATGGACGGTATATTGTTGCTATCTTAAAAGAGGTTCGTGAAAAGGGAAATCCTACGCTTGCACAGGTTAAAGAATATATAGAACCACTTGTTAAACGCGAAAAGAAGGCTGAACAGCTTATTGCAAAGATCAACAAGGATATCAAGAGTCAGGCTGACCTTGAAAAAAATTACCCTGCTCTGGCAATGGTAGTTGACACTGCCGACATCGCCTTCGGTGCAAATAACCTTCCGGGATTTGGTAAAGAAGACGAGGTCATTGGTACCATTTTCACCATGAAACAGGGACAAATGTCAAAACCAATCAAAGGTAATCAGGCTGTTTTCATGGTAATTGTTGACAAGATGGTTGTTCCAAACGCCAAGGATGACTATTCAGTTGAAAAGAAAATGTTGTCTAACGCTTTTGCTACCAGAAGCCAGCGTGAAATCAATGAAGCTCTTAAGAAAAAAGCTGATATTGAAGACCACAGACTTATGTTCTATTAAAAATATCACACAACCAATTATTAGAGGCTTCCCTGAAAAGAAGCCTCTTTTTTTTCTTCCCGTTTCTCAATAAAATATCAGAACTTTGAATTGAAATGCCGCCATATCTGATGGATTTGCCTGTTTAACCAATGCTATACGACTTGAATAAAATCACCCAATACTTGTCATCGCTAACTTCACTGTTTTACCCTCGCACCTGTTTTGCTTGTGGAAAAGGTCTGTTTGCACATGAAGAAGTACTTTGTACCGACTGTATTCACGGACTCCCTGAAACAGATTTTCATCTGATGCCTGAAAATCCTGTTATTAACCAGTTTTATGGTAAGATTAACTTCAGTGCGGCAGCTTCATTCTATTACTTTACTAAGGGCGGCAAGGTGCAACAACTTGTTCACAACCTAAAATACAAAGGTCACAGACAGATTGGAGAATATGCAGGTAACCTGTATGGTTCCAGACTGGCAGAATCGCCACTATTTTCTGATATACACGACATACTTCCAATTCCTTTACATCCATCACGATTAAAACAACGTGGTTATAATCAGGCAGAATATTTTGCCCGCGGATTAGCAAAGCCTTTGTCGGCGAAGGTTCATACCGATGTATTGGTTAGGGTCCATGCTTCTGAAACCCAAACCCATAAATCTAGGTTTAACCGGTGGGAAAATGTAAAAGACATATTTCAATTACAATCGACTACAGGTCTTGAAGGTAAACATCTGCTTTTAGTTGACGATGTAATTACAACCGGTTCTACCCTTGAAGCTGCAGGGCATGTGCTTTTTCAGATTCCGGATGTTAAGATTTCGGTATGTTCGCTTGCTTGTTCATTACACTAGCGGGAATAAAGTATGTAATTATTTTATAACCACTCTTTGTTATGTTCTGATCCCATTTTCAATTTAATTTGTATTGGCAATGGTCCTTGCATCATTATTTCTATATATCTACCTGAATTTCAATACAGCTGTAACCGGCAAATGATCAGAAAGAAATTTCCTTGAAGGCCTGAAATCATAGATACTATTACTTAAAACCTCAATGTCAAGGGTAGTAAATATAAAGTCAATCAAATCAGTTTCATTATAATTTGGATCGAAACTAACCCAGGAGACATCAGGACCAGTCTTCATCATGGCCCTTTGGCGGCTGTCGGCCAGTACATATTCATTTTCAGGATATGTTATAATATTATAAGCCCTATGTTTGGCAGATACATTAAAGTCACCCGTAAGTACAACAGGCAATTTGTGTGCGAGTTCGGCAATTTTGCGGTTGATTAGCCGGGCACTTTCCACCCTTGCCACTTCACCGATATGATCAAAATGTGTATTAAAAACCATGAAATGCTTTCCTGTGATCTTATCTTTAAACTCAGCCCATGTAACAACGCGGTTACATGCAGCATCCCAGCCGCGACTACCTGCCTTGCCGGGAGTTTCAGATAACCAAAAAGTACCTGACCTGAGTACCTTTAACCGGTTCCTTTTATAAAACAGGGCACTGAATTCACCTGCTTTTTTACCATCATCCCTTGCTACACCCAGACTCTTATAACCTTTTAGACCTTTCCTTAAATCAACCATCTGATTATTCAGTGCCTCCTGCACACCGAGCACATCGGGCGACTGACTAATGACTTCATTACAAAAACCGTTTTTTCTGAACTTCCATTGATTTGTCCCGTCATCAGCATTATCCAACCTTATATTCCAGGTCATGACTTTTATATTCGAATCTATAAGAGAGTTATCCTGCTTAAAGGACATACTATAAGGAGAATCAGCAGCAAATATCTGACATGCCAAAACCAGCAAACATGCTAATAGAAAACCCCTGTACTTTATCATTTCTTTAAATTTAAATTATCAAGACGAAGTTAAAACAATGCAAAGAAAAGATTGTCATTTTTTGTTATTGATCTCTAAAATTTTAAGTTTGAACGCAGTTACCACCCCCAAAAAGGCGATTAAGAATTTTAATCACTAAATTTTGTACCTTTGCGCCTCTTTATAAAATAGCAACTACGAATAGGAGTTTTAATGAAGCGATACCCTGAATATAAGCAACTTAACCTTCCCAAGCTGAGTAATGACATCTTAGAAAAATGGCAGAAGGAAGATATTTTTAATAAGAGCCTGAAAATTCGTGAAAACAGTGAGCCTTTCATTTTTTATGAAGGTCCTCCGTCGGCAAATGGAACGCCCGGTATTCACCATGTCATGGCCCGTGCCGTTAAAGATATATTCTGCAGATATAAAACCATGAAGGGCTTTCTGGTAAACCGTAAAGCCGGATGGGATACTCATGGACTCCCCATTGAAATTGCTGTTGAAAAAACGCTCGGTATAACCAAGGAAGATATTGGCAAGAAAATAAGCGTTGATGAATACAACCGCGCCTGCCGTAAGGAAGTAATGAAATACAAGGATATGTGGGATGACCTTACCATTAAAATTGGCTATTGGGTTGACCTCGAACATCCATACATTACTTTCGACAACAAGTACATGGAAACCTTATGGTTCTTATTGCACCGCCTGTACGAAAAAGGTTTACTCTATAAAGGATATACCATTCAGCCATACTCTCCTGCTGCCGGAACAGGACTAAGCACTCATGAGCTTAATCAGCCTGGCTGTTACCGCATGGTTAAAGATAATTCTCTGGTAGCTCAATTTAAGATTGTTGAAAACGAGAAATCAGCATTTCTCTTTAATGACCTTCACGGAGAACTTTTTTTCCTGGCATGGACTACCACTCCATGGACTCTTCCAAGCAATACTGCATTGGCCGTTGGTAAAAATATAGAATACGTAAAGGTCAAGACCTATAATCCTTATACATACCTTCCAGTAACCGTAATCATGGCAAAGGATCTTACTTCAAAGTATTTTCCTGAAAAGAATGCTGAATTACCGCTTAATGGTTACGAAGCCGGAAGTAAGAACATACCCTTTATTATTGAAGGACAATATACCGGTGCTGAGCTTCAGGGTATAAGCTATGAACAGCTTTTGCCATATGCACAACCGGTTGATGGCGATGCATTCAGAGTGGTTACAGGTGATTTTGTCACAACAGAAGATGGTACCGGCATTGTTCATATCGCTCCAAGCTTTGGAGCTGATGACTTTAAAGTTGCCAGGCAGAACGGCATTGGCTCTCTTACACTGGTTGACAAGCAAGGCAGATTTACTGCAGAAATGGGTGAATTTGCTGGCCGCTATGTTAAAGCAGAATACGCCGCAGATTATGATCCGGCTAATGAAGAAAATGTTGACATTGACATCATCATTAAGCTTAAGAAAGAAAACAGGGCTTTTAAATCGGAAAAATACGAACACTCATACCCGCATTGCTGGCGTACCGACAAGCCCATACTATATTATCCTCTCGATTCGTGGTTTATACGCTCAACCGCTTACCGCGAAAAGATGATAGAACTCAATAAACAGATCAACTGGAAGCCTGAATCAACCGGTACGGGTCGTTTTGGTAACTGGCTTGAGAACCTTGTCGATTGGAACCTTAGCCGCTCAAGATACTGGGGAACACCACTGCCAATCTGGGTTACCGAGGACCGGTCAGAGGAAATTTGTATAAGTTCTGTGGCCCAGTTGAAAGCTGAGATAGAAAAATCAATTGCGGCAGGCTATATGGCATCAAACCCTCTCGAAACATATGTGCCTGGTGATAATTCCGATGAAAACTACAACCGCTTTGATCTTCACCGTCCATATGTTGATGATATAGTACTTGTTTCATCAACCGGAAAGCGTATGCTTCGCGAACCTGACCTTATTGATGTATGGTTTGACTCTGGAGCAATGCCTTTTGCCCAATTCCACTATCCTTTTGAAAACAGTGAAAATCTGCACGACTATTTCCCTGCCGATTTCATAGCCGAAGGTGTTGACCAAACCCGTGGATGGTTCTTTACCCTTCACGCCATAGCAGCCATGGCCTTTGAATCATTGTCGTTCAAGGCAGTAGTCTCAAACGGCCTGGTGCTCGACAAAGCCGGTAATAAGATGTCAAAGAGATTAGGCAATGCTGTTGATCCTTTTGAAACCATCGAAAAATATGGACCCGATGCTACGCGCTGGTATATGATTACCAATGCACAGCCATGGGATAACCTCAAATTTGACATAGAAGGAATTGCTGAAGTACAACGTAAATTCTTTGGCACTCTTTACAATACCTATAATTTCTTTGCACTATATGCCAATATTGATGGATTCAGATATACTGAAGCAGAAGTTCCGTATAGTGAACGTCCTGAAATTGATCGTTGGATACTATCAGAATTAAACAGCCTGATCGCTTGTGTTGACAGCTATTATGATGATTACGAACCCACAAAGGCGGGAAGGGCAATAGCTGATTTTACTGATGAACACCTAAGCAACTGGTACGTGCGTCTTTCACGCCGCCGTTTCTGGAAAGGCGAATATACAACCGATAAGATATCTGCTTACCAGACCTTATATACCTGTTTGAAAACTATTGCGATACTGGCAGCTCCAATTGCACCATTTTTCACCGAAAAATTGTTCACAGACCTTAATACCGTAACCGGGAAAAGCAGTGCAGAATCAGTTCACCTTGCTGATTTTGCAGTTTCAAACGCTGCAATGATTGACAAAGACCTCGAGGAACGTATGGAGATGGCGCAACTGGTATCATCAATGGTACTGTCATTGCGTAAACAGCACCGTATAAGAGTACGTCAGCCTTTGCAACGCATAATGGTTCCCCTTACCAACGAGGGATTAAAAGAAAAAATAGAAGCTGTTAAAAATCTGATACTTTCAGAGGTAAATATCAAAAACATTGAGTACATTAGCGGCGAGGGGATACTTGTTAAAAAGGTTAAAGCCAACTTTAAAGCACTCGGGCCCAGGTACGGTAAACTGATGAAGCAACTTGCCGCAGCACTAGCCGGAATAAGTCAGAGTGAGATTGCCGAATTTGAGCGTAACCATTCACTTGTAATCTTTGTTGAAGGTGAACGCGTTGAACTTGTTGAAGGTGACCTTGAAGTTATTACAGATGATATTCCGGGCTGGGTAATCGCTACCGAAGGCAATATGACCATTGCACTTGATATCACTGTAACTGATGAATTGCGCGATGAAGGGATTGCCCGTGAGCTTGTTAACAGGATCCAGAATATCCGCAAGGATAAAGGCTTTGAAGTAACTGATAAAATAGCCCTTAATATTGAAAAAAACGAGGCTATTACAACTGCAATCACTCGAAATAATGCTTATATTTGTTCTGAGACCCTTGCTTCAACATTAGAAATCAAAGAACATATTGAACCATCAGACAGAATAGTCGTTGATTTAGCAGATGAATTGCAGGCAGCTATCAGCGTCAATAAATTGAGCTGATTTTGTATTATTGTTAACCCGTATTTAACTTAGTTAAGGCTATGAAAAACGCAGAACAGGACGAAAATTTGAAAAACAGGTATACTGACGAGGAACTCGAAGAATTCAAACAAATTATACTTGACAAACTTGAAAAGGCACGCCGTGACCTCAAAATGCTGACCGAGGCTTTTGCCAACAGCAATGAGCACGACATTAGTGATACTTCCCCTACTTTTAAAGTACTTGAAGAAGGTTATCAGGTTAATTCCAAGGAAGAAAACAGCAAACTTGCTGCCCGTCAGGATAAGTTTATTACTGCCCTTGAGAATGCGCTTATTAGGATAGAAAATAAAAGCTACGGGATTTGCAGGGTCACTGGTAAACTAATATCGAAAGAGCGTCTGCGTATTGTACCTCATGCTACCTTATCAATAGAAGCTAAACTGAATCAGACAAAGCCTCAGGCATAATTGAATATGAGTATCAGCTTCCACAAGGCTGCATTTGAGTATGAAAAAATCACTTCTTATTGTTGCTCTTATACTGTTCATTGACCAGACAGTTAAGATTTGGATTAAAACCCATATGACCCTCGGACAGGAATTTCATGTCATGGGCAACTGGTTCATCATCCATTTCACCGAAAATCCCGGTATGGCTTTTGGCCTTCAGTTTTCAGGTGATTATGGCAAACTTATCCTCAGCCTTTTTCGCCTTGTGGCAATTACAGTGCTGGTGGTATATATTTATAACCTCACCAGGCATAAGATCTCGAATGTAGTACTTGTAAGTCTTTCGCTGGTTCTTGCCGGGGCTATTGGCAACATGATCGACAGTGCTTTCTATGGAATGTTGTTTACTGACAGTAATTACTTTGAAGTTGCACAATTTATGTCGCCTGATGGTGGTTATGCCCCTTTCCTGCATGGTAAGGTGGTGGATATGTTATATTTTCCAATCGCCAGCGGAACTTACCCACAATGGATCCCAATACTTGGGGGGGGTGAATTCCAGTTCTTCAGGCCGGTTTTTAATATTGCCGACTCGTCAATTACACTTGGGGTTATTATAATGATTATTTTCCAGAAAGATTTTTTTGGAAAAAAGAAGAATCAACCCGTTGAAGAATATTCTAATCAGGCGTAACCGGTCCTTCATAACCAGGCTTATCTTGATTAATCTCCTTTATTAACTCATCAATATTCATGGCATCAGCAAGTTTGAACCTGCCAATACGTGTTCTGCGAAGAGCTATAAGGTGGGCACCACTTTGCAATGCATGGCCAAAATCACGTGCCAGGGCGCGAATATAGGTGCCTTTACTGCACACAATTCGGAAATGTACATCGGGTAACTCAATACCGGTTATTTCAAACTCACTAATGGTTATGGCACGCGAATCTAAAGTAACATCCTTATCCTTCCTGGCAAATTTGTATGCCCGGCGACCATTTATCTTTATTGCTGAATATACAGGTGGTATCTGATTAATCTCACCAGTCATTTCATTCACTACTTCCATGATTCGTTCGGTGGTAATATGCTTGTACTCATATTCCTCATCAATGGCATGTTCCAGATCATATGATGGGGTAGTAGCTCCAAGTCGGAAAGTACCCGTGTATTCCTTTTCCTGCGCCTGGTATTCGTCAATCTTTTTGGTAAACCTTCCGGTACAAAGTATAAGCAAACCATCGGCCAATGGGTCAAGGGTACCTGCATGCCCTACCTTGATCTTTTTGATTCCAAGGCTCTGCTTAATAACAATCCTAAGCCTGTTTACAACATCAAAAGAGGTCCATTTAAGCGGCTTATTGACGAGTATAACTTCGCCTGTTTCAAAATCAAATGCCATAGTGAATGTTATTAATCGGCAAGGCTGAGGTTATATCCCATTGAAAGCATTACTAATATTGCTAACCCAATCACAATACGGTAATAACCAAAAACCTTAAAGCCATAACGCGTAAGAAGTGCAATAAATGTTTTAATGGCAATCATGGCTACAATAAAAGCCACTATATTCCCAACAATCAGTACGGGAAGATTTTGTGAGGTTATAACCTCATAATTCTTTAATAGCTTGTATGATGATGCCGCAAACATGGTAGGAACAGCAAGAAAGAATGAGAACTCAGCAGCAGTTCTTCTGTCGTGACCCTGAGTCATGCCTCCTATAATAGTGGCTGCAGACCTCGAAACCCCTGGTATCATAGATATAATCTGGAATAAACCAACCACGAATGCCGACTTGTAGGTGATTTCCTTATCCTTTACAGGATTCCGGAACCACCGGTCGACGAAAACCAGAACTACTCCGCCAACAACAAGCATGATAGCTACTATCAGTACACTTCCCAGCATTTCATCAATTAAATCCATTGCGAGGAAACCAACTACCGCCGCAGGTATAAAAGCTACCAGCAGTTTATAATAAAAATCGAAACTTTTGAAAAAACGCTTCCAGTAAAGCACAATCACCGACAGGATAGCACCGAACTGAATATTGACAGTAAATGCTTTAACAAAATCGTTGATTGTCATACCCAGCAATTCCTGGGTTATGATCATGTGCCCGGTTGATGAAACAGGGAGAAATTCGGTAATGCCTTCAACAATAGCAATAATTATAGCCTGGAATATGCTCATGCTGCTTCTGCGCTAATCGCGCGGCCTTTTCATTATTGCATAAATCTCAACCACATAACCGGCTAAAATAAGCATCGGGGCAAGCGTGATACGCCTGAAACTAAATATAGCTGCGTTAAACACCTTTGGATCATCTGACCCGCCACCTATCATCAGTAAAAACCCCAACACAATGATTGCAAGACCTATAAGCATCCATTTGTAGTTTTCCCTTTCAAAGGCGAACTGTGTTGTACTCACTTTTTCATTTACCTTTTTTGCCTCAGCAGTTCCAGGTTTTTTCTTATTATCCATGCTTGAATTTTTAAGCTTATCAGTGAATTTTGTATGATTTAAGGTTCAGGTAGCGCACCACGGCAAACAATGTTGAAAAACCGGTAATCACCAGTCCAAGCAGCATCACTATGCCAAAAAGGCTTATAAACATATCAACCTGTTGAAGATCGACCAATTCAGGAAGAGCCTGCCTCGAAAAGTAAAGCACTACGAGCAGTAACCCAATGGCTATAATGGCACTTATTAACCCATGCATCAGACTTTTCAGTATAAACGGCCTGCTTATGAACGGACGGGTAGCTCCAACCAGTTGCATTGTCTTTATTATAAACCGCTTACTGTATACACTTAAGCGGATGGTATTGTTAATCAGTGCAACCGATATCAGCAACAATACTGAGCTGAAAAACAACAGTACCAGGCTTATACGCCTTATATTGCGGTTTACCATGTCAACCAGTGATTTATGGTAAAAAACCTCCTTCACAAGCCTGCTCTTCAGCAACTGTTTTTCAAGCACCTGCAGACTGTCGTTGTTGGCATAGTCAGCATTAAGCCTGATATCTAATGACGGTAGCAGTGGATTGTATCCCAGAAAGTCAATAAAATCCTCACCCAACTCCTTCTTAAGGTCCTCAGCCGCTTCTTCTTTTGTAATGTAACGGGTTGATTTAACAAATGCCTCCGTATCAAGCTTTTTCTGGAACTCTATAATCTGCGGTTCTTTTATGTTCTCCTTAATGATCACCGAAAAACCAATATTTTCACGCACATAGTCAGATAGTTTGCCGGCATGCAAAACTATCAGTCCAAGCAATCCCAGCATAAATAATACCAGTGAGATGCTGATAATAGTAGTAACCGTTGAAGCCTGAAGCCTCCGCTGACTGGATTTATCTTCCCTGCCCGACATACAATTGAATTATAAGGTACGAAAGTACAAAAAAAGCACAAATCGGCTTATGCGAATTGTGCTTTATTACTGTTTGGCTTAATGTAATATTATTTGTTCGACTTCTCCAGGTTTACATTCACGTCTATACGAATGCTTTTTGCAATATTTCCGGCTACCGTATTAGGCACCTTTATGTTATAATCAGCCACCTGTACATAAAACGTTGATAATCCGGTCACTTTATCGCCATTCACTTCCAATGTGCCTTTTTCTTTAACCGGCCTGGTGGCATCCTTAATAGTCAGATCACCCTCTACAATAACATCGTATTTACCGCTTTTTGTAAAGTCGACATCCTTAATGTTTGTAATCTTTCCTTTGAACACCGAATTCGGATACTTATCTGATTCCACATAATTCTCATTAAAATGCTCCTGCATTAGGGCTTTTTCAAACTGGAATGACTTCATCAGTACTTTGAATACGAAATCACCTGTCTGTGAATCAAGTGCCGCGTTCACCTGGTGATTCTGCGCCTCAATATCTTCAACCGGTGTTGTTGAAAAAAACCTGATATATCCGGTTTTGGTAATATATTTCTGAGCCTGAACTGCAGTTACGCTCAGCGCGAGGAAAAGGGAAAGGATTAGGAATTTCATTTCAGATTTGAGATTTAAGATTAAAGCATTCTGATTCTGGATTCTTTTCACTAGTCACTAGTCACTAGTCACTAGTCACTAGCCACTAATTACAGCGCTTAATAACACAAGAGGTGTGCCAAATGTTTAATGTTCTTTCTTCAGGGTACTGTGTTAAAGACGTAAAGGTCCAGGGTTGGAATCCGGCTATTTTACCAAAGAACAGTGTTCCATTATAACATCTGTATCATTAAACCCTGTGCAATAGCCTTTTAAAGTGATTTCAGTACCTGGTGAAATGTTATTAACGTCATTTGCATGTTCAGGTATCAGGGCACATCGTATTCCTTCATCCCCAAACATCCCTTCCTGAAGTGCAAATACTGCTATGCTCAATGAATCAGTCTTTTCAACACCGGTAAGCTTACCCGTTATAGCGACAACTTTACCCGTGTAGCGCGTATTTGAATCTTTGGCATCGGTTTTAAATTCGCTAAAGAGTTCAGCTGCTTTAACAGTATAGTCAGCCTTTTCTTTGGCAAAGTCGGGCTGGGGTTTATTGTACACGAAAATGTAAATCAACACTGCGGCGATAATACCAAGAACGGCTAAAATCGAACCAGCTAAAAGGACTTTTTTGTTCATTCTTTAATTGTTTTCTCATAAACAAGGAAAGATGCAGAATGTTCCAATAAGTCACCGCTTCAATGTTAAGTTTTATGAAATTGTAGAGATAATTAATCAATATCCGGTCACAACAATCGCCTTTCTGGATTTTGAAACTGATCCATTAAGAGAAACAAATTCAGTGAGAACCACATAGATTCCTGAATTAACCACCTCATTTTTGTCATCGGTTCCATCCCATGTAAAATTGGCTGTTTCTCCCGAAAGATTATTAAGGCTGATTACTTTCACAGCTCTTCCTTCGCTGTCAAAGATTCTGATGGTAATAAGACAGTCTGGTTTGCCAGGTTTACAGATTACTGATAGAACATCATTATATCCGTCATTGTCAGGTGAGATAGCATCAGGTTCTATGGTTAATTGTCCTTCATCTGCAAAATACTGCATGAATTGGGAATTTCTGTAGGCAGGTGTAGCAAATCCTGCATTTTGAGATGCTGAATGCCAATTGCTTTCTTTATTGGCAGGTCTGTTAAAATCAATTCGTTCAAGTGATACACCCTTGGTACTGTTTAAAAGTGGGAACTGCATTTCTTCATTGAATTTTGCTTCATCAATGTATATACCAGTTGAAGTACAAAGTATAAGTTTACCACCACTATTTGGGAGTAAAGGGAAACCAGGAGCTTTAATGTAACCAGCAGGATTTGGCGAAAAGTAATCGGCCTTTAATAGATCAGGTTCTGCAGTTACTATAACATATTCATCCGGCATAATAAGCCTGCCTTGTTCGCTTATGCGACAGGCATCATCTATTCGTCCTTCGCTTTCATTTTTCAATCCAATCCACAAATCTGCCAAACTTACAGTATGCCCCGAACGGTTATATAGTTCAACAAAATCAGTTCCTGATGTACCTGGATCAAAGAGTATTTCATTAATTATTATGCTATTGGTATCGACAGGGTATGGTAACCCGAATAATATTGAACTTGCCGGCAACTGATTACCGGCACAATCGCAAAGAAGATCGTTAACTTGTAGCGAATATATTGAATCATAAAGAAATGGTTTGCTGAAAGTCAATTTAACATGGTCATAAATCAAGTCTTCCAGTTGGGCATTAATCGGAGATCCGATGCCATGATCAGCCATATAATTACTGCAATTAGTCAGCTTAATGCTATCCATCACTTCATTAAACCACAATTTGATTGTAATCGAATCTTTTACTGCGACAGCCATCAGGGATGGGCTGCTTTTGTCTTTATTTTCACTATTAACAGAATTCCCTCTTCCCGGTGTACCACCCGACGGATCAATTGAAAACAACCAATTGTTGAATCCTCCACAGGGGTTTGTGTGGTCAATTTGTTCCAACGCCCAACCCCCGGACTCTTTCAGGGAGTTATTATAAAATGTTGGATCATACTCAACCTGGTGAACAACTCCATCATTTGCATCCTTGAGTGTTAAAGTAGTTCCGGTGTTTAATACAGAAAGGCCTGGAACTTCAATGGCATATCCTAACTGGTTCATAATTGAATCGCAATCTGTTCCGGTTAAGATGCAATACCCTGATTCAGGTAGATTAATAACCGGCAAATCCCTGACTGAAGTGCCTGATATTAATTTATAGTTATCCAATCTTATAGCATGACAGGTATTATTATAAAGTTCGATGTATTCACATTCCGGCAGACCTAAAGCAGGTTCCGGATCAGCCATAATTTCATTTATCAGGATATCAAATTGTCTTATCGGATAATAAGTAAGATTAATAGTTGTGTCTTTTGACTTGTTTCCCGCAAGGTCCATCATATTTCTGATTGTGAGATGATATTGCTGACCTTCAATCATATTATCGGCAAACTTAAGATGGATTACTTTATCGTTTTCATCATCCCTGTATGATTCTACGGGTGTACCAATATCTTCAAACAGATCGAAATTGTTTAATTGCTGAATCGCAGTAGGATCAAGTGGCTCATCATACGAGAGTTCAATTTCATTTGAGTTAATTACCGTCGGTTCAAGAAGTTTTGGAGGTTTTGCATCAATAATCCTCGGACCGGCATAAATATCATCGAATTTGAATTTAGTTGCATTGCTTGAAGTATACCTGCAGACAATACCAAGCGACGAATAATCCTGCCAGTAATCATCATCGCCCGAAGCCTGTTTTTTATATCCGGCAGAACCAGTTGAATCAGCCCATATCTCCCAATGGCCGTCATCACGCATAACTTTAATCTTCATTGTGAAAGGATCTTTCAAAAATCCATCCTGACCTCTGGCAACAAGAACACTTTCGTTAGGTGACTTCCTATAGAGTTCAATGGCATCAGCTGATCCCGATTCACCAAATTTCAGATAAAAACCATTTAATGTACTGTTAAGATCTGCCTGATCAGAGAGTAAATAAAATATTGCATGATTATTATCAGAAGGGCTGAAAGTACATTTAATCCAAAAACTCCATTCAAGCACTTCACCCTGATACAGATGAGCAGAAAGATATGAAACAGCCTCGCCGGAAGTATTTAACTGAAGCTGATGATCACTGTTGACTTTAAAATTGCCCGTATTTCCATTCCATTCAACACCGTTTGTTATATCCCCATCATCAAAGTTCTCGAAAAACTGGGCTCTCAAATTGATTGATCCAATTAAGATCAGAAAAAGTAAAAACGAGTATTTCATAGTGTAACTGCATGCAAAAAGCAAAGGTAAAATATTCACATAAATGAAGTATTTTTTTCTGAATAAAAAATTTCTGCACTTTAATATGGTCCCGGTTGGGGTTACGGAACGTCCAAAATTTTTATTGGAAGTTGTTGATTTATTGTGATGCTTCAGGAGATTATCAGCAGGAATCAACTAAAAAGTACCGCACTTCATTGAAATATAGAATTTACCTCATCAAACAATCTCTTATTGGATTTATCAGACATCCAATGTTCTATCTACAATAGCTCAACGATAATTATTATTTTTGCACAACCGTTTCCATTAATTGGTTTTTACGGATTTTGATCTGATTCTGAAAAAGAAAAAATAACCCCTTTATGAAGATTGCAGTTGTTGGTGCCACAGGATTGGTAGGAAGCGTGATGATTAAGGTACTTGAGGAGGGGAAATATATTCCGCTTACCTCAATTGATGCTATAATTCCTGTTGCTTCCGAGAAATCGGTTGGTAAGGAAATTTCATTCAGAAACAATACATACAAGGTCATAACCGTGCCGGAGGCTTTGAAACTGAAACCCGACGTGGCTTTGTTTTCAGCAGGAGGTGAGGCTTCAAAAGAATTTGCCCCCCTCTTTGCCAAACAGGGTTGTGTGGTGATTGACAACTCATCAGCATGGCGTATGGAAGAGAATGTTCCCCTGGTGGTACCCGAAATAAACGCAGCTTCTATAAGGGGCGTACACAAGATTATTGCCAATCCCAATTGCAGCACCATTCAGATGGTGTGTGCCCTGGCACCACTTCACAAAAAGTACCATATAAAGCGGGTGGTGGTGTCAACTTACCAGAGCGTTACAGGTACCGGATCAAGGGCGTTGAAACAGCTGCTTGATGAAAGGCAGGGTGTGAGCGGTATGAAAGTTTATCCTCACCCTATTGACTTGAATGTTTTCCCTCATGGGGGGACTTTCATGCCTGACGGATATACCACCGAAGAGGTGAAACTGCTGAACGAAACCCGTAAGATTATGGGTGATGACTCAATAGCCGTAACCGCAACAGTGGTGCGGGTGCCGGTAACCGGCGGCCATTCAGAAGCCGTGAATGTTGAATTTACAGAATCTTTTGAGCTGGAGGATGTTATTGACACACTTAGCAAGACCAAAGGGATTATAGTTCAGGATGATACAGACCGGGCGGTTTACCCGATGCCAAGATATGCCGAAGGAAGGGACGAGGTTTTTGTTGGCCGTATCCGTCGCGACTTTTCAATTGCCAATGGGTTAAATATGTGGGTAGTATCAGATAACCTGCGCAAGGGAGCAGCCACCAACGCAGTGCAGATTGCAGCCTGGATGATTGAAAAAGAATTTATCAAAGCCTGAAGCCCAAGTGGAGATTATTACCGAAATCACTGTACCAGTAAGGATTAATCGTCCGGTAATCACCGTTGGCACCTTCGACGGGGTACATGCAGGTCACCGTATGATCCTTGAAGAAGTGGTAAGGTTATCGCGTGAAGTTAACAGTGACAGTGCAGTGGTTACTTTTCATCCCCACCCGCGAATAGTGCTTGGCCAGGATGTTGCACTTTTAACATCCCGCGAAGAGAAACGCGATATTATAGATAAAATCGGGGTAACCCACCTGATTGAAATTCCCTTTACCGTAAAATTCTCAGACCTGGAAGCCAATGAGTTCATTAGTCTTCTTGCCTGGCTGGTAAACCCTTCGGTAGTAATTATTGGTTACGACCATGGCTTTGGAAGGAACCGCACAGGCGATATCAGGGCGATGGAAGAAGCCGGCAAAACATATGGCTTCAAGGTTATTCACATGGATGCCATTGAAAAAGAGGGATTTAAAATCAGCTCATCTATCATCAGGTCACTCCTGTCAGATGGCAAACTTAAAGAGGCAAATGATCTTCTGGGTCAGCCATATGCAATAACTGGAAGCGTTGTCAGGGGCAATCAGATTGGAAAACTCCTGGGGTACCCAACGGCAAATTTATTTATCGAGGATCAGCACAAATTGATCCCGTCAATGGGTGTCTATGCTTCAGAAATCATTCTGAACAATCGAGTTTATAAAGGTATGACCAACATTGGCATCAGGCCAACGCTTAATGCCCACCGGCTCACCATTGAAACCAACATCTTTGATTTTAATGAAGATATCTATTACCAGAAGATCACGTTAAAACTAATCCACCGTTTGCGCGATGAGCAGAAGTTTGAAAATCTGGAGGATTTAAAGAAGCAGCTAGAGAGAGACAGGGAGGCCGCAATTTTAAGATTAAACAAGGCTAAAGGCTAATAAAGTGAAGGAAAAGGGAAAAAGGAAAAAGAAGTGAGTAATTAGTAGTGTGTTGAACCACATTGAACAACATTAAACAACATTGAACAACCTTTGAACAACATTGAACAACTTTTGAACGCGAAGCTTTGAACTACTTCTTTACAATCAATCCTAAATCAACAATATAAGGAATTGCCGGCCGTGGGTTCAGGTTCTCAAGTTCAATGGTGTATTCACCAGCTTTATTAAAGAAGAAACCCTTCCAAAGCACCTCCTGCACATCCCAATAACTGCCTGCCACTTCGCCTATAAATTTACCTTGCTGGTCTTTGAGGGATATCTCTTTCTCAACAATTCGCTCTTCTCCTGAAGGAAGAGTCATTATTATATTCACCGGCAACTTGTCGTAAGGGAATTGCTCGAGGTGCCTCACTGAGAGAATAATGTCAGCCATGGTGCCATCATCTTTAACCGAAAATTTAAAAGTTATTTTATCAAACCTCCCCCACTGGTAGTTTTCAAACTCGTGGAACTCACGATAAATATTCCTTTTGCAGGAAGTAAATCCAATAACCGATAATACTGCTAGTATTAAAATGAGCTTGCGCATGATCATTTAAGGTTTAACTACAAAAATACAAAAGAGCATCACCCAATAAATTAAAAAAATGTTGAACCACTTGAACGCTTGAACCATTTGAACCCTTGAACCATTTGAACCCCTTGAACATTGAACCTTGAACCCCTTGAACCTTGAACCCCTTGAACCTTGAACCCTTTGAACCTTGAACCTTGAACCCTTTTATCTTCGTACATTTGCAAAATAACAGTTGACTGAAATGGCAAAGCAGAAATTTTATGTGGTGTGGAAAGGAAGGGAGACCGGGATTTACAGGAGTTGGAAGGAGTGCGAGGAGCAGATAAAGGGATTTGACCAGGCACGGTACAAATCATTTGAGACAGAAAGTGAAGCTGAAGAAGCCTTTGCCATGGGGCCACCTGCTTTCAATCGCACAGGAATTAAAAAGCAATCAGCTAAAACCAATGAAAAGATAATCATCCCCAGTATTTCGGTTGATGCAGCCTGTTCAGGCAATCCGGGGGTGATGGAATACCAGGGGGTGGATACCTCGAACAAGAAAAAGCTTTTCCATAATGGCCCTTATCCCGAGGGAACAGT
>DATGXS010000083.1:0-1857 GCA_035298745.1 Lentimicrobium sp.
GAATGGTGTAAAGGTTCAAACCATCTACCATCAATGGGATAAAACCACCTTGCAGATCTATAACCTGCAAGGCCATTTAATCTTTGAAAAGGAGATTGACTATTCTCAAAAGGAAATAAAGATTGATTGTTACCCATGGAAGAATGGAATGTATTTAGCCCGGTTAATGTATAATAGTTCAAAGGTTGGTGAGTCAAAGATCATGATACTTGAATGAACTTGAATCTTAACTCACTTTTTTGGTGGAGATGTTGTTTGAACGGAAGCTTTGAACAACGTTGAACAACATCGAACCATATTGAACGCTGTTCTTGCTTATCTTTGTTATTCTTAAACTTTTTTTATGTCACAACCCAAAGGAAAAGTTTTCTTTCTTGATGCCATGGCCTTAATTTACAGGGCTTATTATGCGTTGAATAAAAACCCAAGGGTCACTTCAAGAGGACTAAATACCTCTGCCATTCTTGGATTTGCCAATACATTGCTTGAAGTAATCCGTGAAGAGAGACCCGATTATATAGGTGTTGCTTTTGATACCCACGCACCTACCCAGCGGCATGTTGATTTTGTGGAGTACAAGAGTAAAAGAGAGGCAGTGCCTGAAGATATCTTAAAGGCTATACCTTATATTGTACAACTGATTGAAGCAATGAATATTCCAGTGCTGGTGCTTGATGGATTTGAAGCAGATGATATCATTGGCACATTGGCCACAAAAGCAGGAAATGAGGGTTATCAGGTTTTCATGATGACCCCGGACAAAGATTTCGCGCAACTGGTTACCGAAAATGTATTCATCTACAAACCTGGTAAGCCTGGTGAGAAAGCCACTGTGATGGGTGTGCAGGAAGTTTGTGCCCGTTATTGTATTAAACGGCCTGAACAGGTAAAAGATTTGCTTGGCTTATGGGGTGATGCTTCCGACAATATTCCGGGAATACCTGGTGTTGGTGAAGTTACTGCACGGAAATTAATTGAAGAATATGGAAGTGTTGAAAACCTGGTTGAAAATGCTTTGAATATTGATAATGTAAAAATGAGAGCCAAGGTTATTGAATTCGGGAAACAGGCATTACTCTCAAAGCAGCTTGCTACCATTATACTTGATGTCCCGGTTGAATTCAACACCGAAGCATTGAAACTAAAATACCCCGATTACAATAAATTAAAACCTCTGCTGGAAGAATTGGAGTTTAGATCTTTTGGCGACAGGGTTATAAGGGATATGGAAAAGACCCTCAATTCGTCTGCTTCGCAAAGTCGCTTTCCAGAGAGTCCCGATCTTTTCAGTCAACTGGGAGAACCAGGTGAAGCAGTTGAAGTTGAAACAACATTAAAATCGATATTAAATACCCCGCATAAATACCATTTAGTTGATACCCCTGAAAAAAGAAAAGAGCTAATAAAACTGCTGGAAAAAGCAACCAACATAAGCTTTGATACGGAAACAACCGGCAGAGATGCCAACACGGTGGAACTGGTGGGTTTATCGTTTTGCATAAATCCCGGCGAAGCATGGTATGTGCCGGTACCTGATAATTATGGTGAAGCGCTTGAGATTGTTAAAGAGTTTTCACACATCTATGCTGATGAGCGCATTGAGAAAACTGGTCACAATCTTAAATATGATATTGCTGTCCTGAG
This sequence comes from Lentimicrobium sp., assembly GCA_035298745.1. Lineage (GTDB taxonomy): Bacteria > Bacteroidota > Bacteroidia > Bacteroidales > Lentimicrobiaceae > Lentimicrobium. The sequence goes on from DATGXS010000083.1 coordinate 1,645, forward strand.
TTGGTATGAGGCTGTCATCAAAGGTCCCATGTTTGACACGATGCTTGCCCATTACCTGATTGAGCCTGACCTTAGACATAATATGGATTATCTGTCGGCCTCTTACCTTAAATACCAGTTAATTCCTATAGATACACTTATTGGTAAAAAAGGTAAAAACCAGCTCACGTTAAAGGATGTACCTGTTGGATCGATTGTTGATTATTCATGTGA
>DATGXS010000084.1:0-168231 GCA_035298745.1 Lentimicrobium sp.
CCCCTCTGGGGTCTGAGCCTGATGACCCCAGAGGGGTAAAAGCTTTGTAAAAGAAGGATACTATCTGGAACTCGGCCGTTGACCCCAGAGGGGTCAAAGCCTTGTAAAAGATGTAACAAGGTCTATATACCGGACTCCAGAGGAGTCCCACAAACGGATCTTTGATCATCTAATTTCTAACTCATCTTAGTATCTTTGGATGATTATTAACAAACGCATTATATTAGAAAACGAATGGGTAATACTTATTCTCAAATTTACATCCAGGTTGTTTTTGCTGTCAGAAATCGAGATGCAATGATAATGGATGAATGGGCTTCGAGGCTTTACGACTACATTACAGCCATTGTGCAAAATAAACATCAAAAGATGCTTGCTATTAATGGAATGCCTGATCACTTGCATTTTTTTATTGGAATGCAACCTGATTGCTGTCTTTCTGAATTGGTTAGGGAAATTAAAAAAAATACTAACGATTTCATTAATGACAATAAGCTTACCAGATCGAGGTTTTATTGGCAGGATGGATTTGGTGCATTCTCTTATAGCCGGTCACATATTGATAATGTGGTTAAATATATTAAAAATCAGAAAGAACATCATCTTAGACAAAATTTCAAGGATGAATATTTGGAATTTTTGAGGAAATTTTCGATTGAATACAATGAGAAATTTTTGTTTGATTGGATTCAATAATTTCCTAGGGTCTTATTTCATTCGTTCAATTGATTCGTTTGTGAGACCCCTCTGGGGTCTTGATTCATGATACATACGTTTGGTCTACAAGGCTTGGACCCCTCTGGGGTCTAATTCATTCGTTCAATTGATTCGTTTGTGGTACCCCTCTGTGGTCTTGATTCATGATACATACGTTTGGTCTACAAGGCTTGGACCCCTCTGGGGTCTGAGCCTGATGACCCCAGAGGGGTCAATGCCTTGTAAAAAGGAATCTGAAAAATGAATTCGTTTTCTTACTTTTGCACCTCAAATTAAATCTTATGGAAATTCCTGCGAAGTACGATCCGACGGGTATTGAAGACAAGTGGTATAGTTATTGGCTTAAAAAGAAATTCTTCAGCTCAGTTCCCGATGAGCGCGAGCCCTATGTAATAGTCATACCACCGCCTAATGTTACTGGTGTGCTGCATATGGGGCACATGCTTAACAATACTATTCAGGATGTACTTGTGCGCCGGGCCAGGATGCAAGGCAAAAATGCATGCTGGCTGCCTGGTACCGACCATGCTTCTATTGCCACTGAAGCCAAGGTTGTTGCTAAATTGAAAGAACAGGGCATCAGTAAAAGCAGCCTCACCCGTGAGGAGTTTTTAAGCCATGCCTGGGAATGGAAAGAGAAACATGGTGGTATTATACTCGAGCAACTTAAAAAACTTGGCGCTTCGTGTGACTGGGACCGTACTAAATTTACCATGGACCCTGATATGTATGAGTCAGTTATAGATGTTTTTATTGATCTTTACAATAAAGGACTGATATACAGGGGTGTCAGGATGGTCAACTGGGATCCGAAAGCACTCACTGCTTTATCGGATGAAGAAGTTATATACAAGGAGGAGAAGTCTAAATTGTATTATCTGCGCTATAAAGTTGAGGGGGAGGAAGATCAATGGGTTTCTATTGCAACTACCAGGCCTGAGACAATTTTGGGTGATACAGCGGTTTGCTTTCATCCGGAAGATGAACGATATAAACATCTTGCCGGCAAACGGGTGCTTGTTCCGTTAATTAACCGGTCAATTCCTCTGATTCAGGATGAATATGTTGACCGTGAATTTGGGACAGGTTGTCTGAAAATCACCCCCGCACATGATATAAACGACTATAATATTGGCATTAAGCACAATCTCGAGAGCATTGATATTTTTAATGATAACGGCACACTGAGCGAGAAAGCCATACTCTATGTCGGAATGGACCGCTTTGAGGTTCGCAGTAAAATTGTTGAAGAACTTCAGCAAAAGGGTCATGTTGTTAAGATTGAAGATTACATTAACAATGTTGGTTTCTCAGAAAGGACTGATGCGGTTATTGAGCCTAAGCTTTCAATGCAATGGTTCATGAAAATGGATCAAATGGCATCTCAGGCCCTTGAAGTAGTGATGAACGATACCATAAAGTTCCATCCTGAGAAGTTTAAAAATACCTACAGGCATTGGATGGAGAATGTGCGCGACTGGTGCATCAGCCGCCAATTGTGGTGGGGTCAGCGCATACCGGCCTACTATCTGCCTGATGGTAAATATGTTGTGGCTAAAACCAGTGAAGAGGCTCTAATAAAAGCACGATTGTTGTCAGGTAATAATAACTTGTCAGTTGCCGATTTGCGTCAGGATGATGATGTGTTGGATACCTGGTTTTCATCATGGTTATGGCCTATATCAGTATTTGACGGCATCAGGAATCCTGATAATGCTGACATAAAATACTATTATCCAACAAATGACCTGATTACTGCGCCTGAGATTCTTTTCTTCTGGGTTGCCAGGATGATCATGGCAGGCTTGGAATACAGGAATGATATTCCATTCAGGAATGTATACCTGACAGGAATTGTACGTGACAAGTTAGGTCGCAAGATGTCGAAATCTCTGGGTAATTCACCCGATCCGCTTGACCTGATTGCCAAATATGGTGCTGATGGAGTAAGAGTTGGTATGTTACTCACATCACCTGCAGGGAATGACTTGCCATTTGATGAATCATTATGTGAGCAGGGCCGTAATTTCAGCAACAAAGTATGGAATGCATTGCGCCTTGTAAAAGGGTGGGAGGTAAATGAAAATCTTGAACAACCGGCTTATGCAAAGATTGCAATTAGTTGGTTTTCATCGCGCTTAAGTGAATCACTCATTGAGATCGAAGACAATTTCAACAGATACAAGCTTTCAGAAGCCCTTATGAATGTATATAAGCTCATATGGGATGACTTTTGTTCATGGTACCTGGAAATGATAAAACCGGCATATCAGCAGCCCATTGATCAAACAACTCTTTCTCAAACGATTGAGTTTTTCGATAGTCTGATGCGTTTACTTCATCCTTTTATGCCTTTCATAACAGAAGAAATCTGGCAAACACTTAAAGAAAAGACAGAAGGTGAAAGTATAATGGTGTCAGCAATGCCTGTTATCGGCCAGACCAATTCTGATATACTTGCTGATTTTGCTTCTGCGTCACAAATTATACAGGAAATAAGAAATATAAGAAAGGACAAGGGTATTGCACAGCGTGATTCAATCGAACTTTATGTGGTTAATAAACTGGAAGCGGTTACGCACACATTTGATGAACTAATAAGCAAACTTTGCAATATAAGCACTATTAAGTATGTTGTTGAAAAGCCCGATTCAGCCATCGGTTTCATCGTTCAGTCAGTTGAATATTTTATTCCTTTGGGCGATAAAATAGACATAGAAGCTGAAAAAGAAAAGCTGAAGAAAGAACTGATATATACTGAAGGTTTCCTGTTATCAGTTATGAAAAAGCTGGGGAATGAACGTTTCATGGCCAATGCAAGGCCTGAAGTTATTGAGGTTGAGCAGAAAAAGCGTGCTGATGCTGAATCAACAATTGCTATACTTAAACAAAGGCTTGAATCTCTTTCTTAAGGGAAATTTAATGGAAAACGAAAAATATTTTTAGCTGCTTTTTGTTTGTCTACCCTATGTTTTAGTTTATCGTATATAATCCAATTAGTTTTTTTTTTAAACTTTTTGACCGATATCGTGTTAACAAGGATAATTTAAATTACATTTGCGCTTATTTCTTTAATTTTTTAATTGATTATGAAAACAGGAAAAGTTAAATTCTTCAATGAATCAAAAGGTTACGGATTTATTCTTGACGACGAAAGCGGCAAGGAATATTTCGTTCACGCTACAGGTTTAATCGATCGTATCAACGAAGGCGATTCTGTAACTTATGAACTTCAGGAAGGAAAAAAAGGATTGAATGCTGTAAAGGTTAAACTTGCATAACTAATGATATAGTTATTTATGTTTATCTTCTAACCCTGCTTCGGCAGGGTTTTTTTTGCCTTTTTACGATATATTTTGAATTTAAATGAACATTCACGAATGTTTTTTCCTTTTTATGTAATAGCGGTTATATTACCACCTATCTTTGTACATTATTATTAAGTTATTATTTTATTAAATGAAAACAGGAAAAGTTAAATTCTTCAATGAATCAAAAGGTTACGGATTTATCACAGATGACAATTCGAACACAGATTATTTCGTACACATTACCAACCTTGTAGACAATATCAATGAAGGTGACAGTGTTTCATTCGATCTCGAAGAAGGTCGTAAAGGATTGAATGCAGTAAAAGTTAAACAACTGTAAACCTCAGTCAATCATACAAAAAAGACTGTCTCATTGAGGCGGTCTTTTTTTTGGTGTATACTTTCAAGCACCCAAATGTTATTGCTTCTGTTTACTGACTATCTTTTCCAGGATTTCAATGATATCTTCGTTCTTTATGATTGACAGACCGACTCTTTCTTTAGAAATTCCGTTTTTAATCCTGAAATCATAAACCGGAGTCTTATCCACAAGTTCCGATTCAAAGCACCTGAAAAGTATCGACTCTTTATTTTCAATGTTTTCAGCAACTTCCAGAATATGTGTTGAAATAAAAAAGAGGTTATTCTGAATTTTCGCCAGTGCTGACATAATAATCAGTGAGGCATCATAAGCATCTTTAACATTGGTTCCACGAAACAACTCATCGAATATAATGAAATGCCGTTTATCGGTGTCTATCTTGACGACTAAATCCTTGACTCTTTTTACCTCTGAATAAAAATGACTATAGCCTAGATTCAGGTTATCTGGCAAGTTAATAGTGGTATATAAACCGTCAAAAAGTGAAAGTGAGAGCCTTTTAGCCGGCACCGGAAATCCCAGGTGGGCTAGATAAACCATCAATCCCATTGTTTTAAGAAAGGTCGACTTACCTGACATGTTAGGTCCGGTTATAAAGCACAAGTTTGATCCGTGTGTGAAAGAAAAACTATTTGAAACAGGGGAGGACAGAAGGGGATGAAAAGCATTGGAAACTTCAAATCCAGTATTCTCACCGGCCAGATATTCCGGCAAGGTGAAGTCTTCATTCTTCATTAATCCGGCTAACGTTTGAAGAACATCAATTTTATATACAACATCCACTACTTCCCTGAATTCATTTTTAACTTTATATCTCAGTAAGTAGTCGAGGTTATTAATCTGGCTAAAACTCAGAGCGCCTGATTGGGCCAAAATACTATTCAACGATTTTGAGGAAATAAAAGATATGACTCTTTCAAAATCATGATTAAGTGTCTCAGGTACATTGACCATCCTGGCCTCATTAATAAACACTTTAAGCTTACCAAATAATCTGATGATATGTGATATTCCCTGTGTAATAGTATAGTAATCGTTATTCTCTTTGAACAGATTTTTTACCTTATCAGCAGCGGCATCTATAAAATTTGGTCTAAGCGGTGCTTTTTGGTTTCTGAAATAATATTCAATGAAGTCTAACTGACCTGAATTAAAAGTAATTGAACAGGCATTGTTGACAAAGAAATTTATCTCATTTTTTCTGTTTTCAAGCAATTCGCGATTTGAGACAGGCGAACTGAATACTTTATAGAGGAATTCACGACCTCCAACAGTCTCAGTCTTGTTGTAAACAGAAAGTATTGATTTGTCATTCCTTCTCTCAGGAAACAGTTCCAAATCCCTGATAGTCTGTTTGTCAATATCAAATCTCATGATCTGGGTAGTAGCGCAATTTTTAGTTATTCAGAATTGTTGACATAATTGTAAGGGCTATTAATGGAATAAAAATTGCCAGCGCAATTATTAATGGTTTCTTGTAACTTCTTTTATGATACTTAATTTCTTTTCCGATGTATTTATTCCAAAATATATTGTTTAAAATTAATGCTCCAATTGCACTAAAGAGAAGTGTTGCGCTAGACCCCGCATTCATCAGTTCTAAGATGTGATACGAAAACACTGTATATAAAACGGAGAAAATGATAACGGGAAAAATGCTCTTTTTTTTATCGACTTCTTGCTGATTAATTGCAAACAATACTGCACCAAAAACCACTGAAAAGAGAACTGAAAAGATATAGATAACTCTCTTAGAATAGAGGGTCGGTGAATTTTCCTCCAACTTTAGTGAATTATTAGTAATTTCAAAAATTTCGGAATAACTAGCATTTTCTAAACCTCTATTTTTTAATTCATTTAAAGCACTAGTTACTTTCTCTTCAGACTCAGTATGATCCCTGATAATCTTTGCAAGCTCAAGACTAGAATGACCCTTTAGTATTTCCGGCCAATTATAATAACCCATATGTAATGGTTTAAACTTTGGTTAATCGATTTTGAAAAGAATCTTACAAATGTATTTATTTTTTTTAATTAATCAATTGGTCAGTGATTAGTGAGTGATTGGTAAGTTCGCATGTTGATGCCCAAATAGGATCTGTTATTCATTATATACTGTTGCAGTAGACAGTCTGCGAGACTGTATACTGTTGACAGTTGAAAGTGAATTATAATTTCTTTTGAATTTGCCAGAAATGGCCGAAAGGGTCTTTGAACATTCCTTGCCTGTAACCGTATTCATGATCTTTTACAGGACTGATTTCAATTGCACCTGCCTCAATTGCTTTATTCATAACTTTCGCTACATCAGGTACAAATAAACCAATAACGGTAGTGACTCCTTTTGCACTATTGGGTTCCAGCGCATTAAACCAACGCATTGTTTCATGCAGGTGAAATATGGCACCGTCTATTTCCAGTTCTGCAACGTGAATGCTTCCATCATCATTCCGCAAGCAGAAATGTTCTTTTGCACCCAGGTTGGTATAAAAATCAATGTTGAAAGTCCCGTTGGGAATGTGCAGTTCAGGAGCAAAATGTGTTTTTTCTAATGCTATTGCCATAGTATCTTTTTTAACAAGTTATTATTGATGTATCTCAAGGATTAACTTAAGTTAATAACGTACGATACAAGATTTTATCTTTCAGGTGATACTGATTTCAACAGGATAGTATTCTGATTTTATGGCATTATATATTGTCCATATTTAATCAGCCATAAATAATAATCCAATATTCCACTGATTAAGCCTGACAGTAAGAAGGTAAACAACATTTTTTCCAAACTTGATCAATTTTATTAAAGCACGGCATACTTGCAATTCTTTTTTAAATTTGTTTCAAATTGATAAGATTGATCATGAGAGCATTGATTATTTTAGTTTATTAACATAACACTTAGAAACAATCTAATGAGAAAACAATTACTAATTTTAACCACCATTATGTTGCTGATTACCAATATTAAAGCTCAACCACAATGGGCTAATTTTGTAAATGGTGATATGATTTACACCGTCGCTGTTCATGGGGATATAGTTTGGACAGGAGGATCGTATGGTGGATTAATCAGGATTGATAAGTCAACGGGGATACATACTTATTACAATAAATCAAATTCAAATTTACCCGATAATTATATTGTGGCATTAGCTGTTGAAAAAAATGGTAAATTATGGATTGGTACTTATGAAAAAGGGCTTGTTTCTTTTGATGGTACTACATGGACCGTTTACAACACTGATAATTCAGCACTGCCTGCCGATGAAATAAATGCTCTTACGATTGATGAGAATGGTGTTAAATGGATTGGTACTCGTCGCGGAATTGCTGTATTCGATGATTCCGAGTGGACGATTTACAACAGCGAAAATTCACAGTTGCCCGGGAATTGGGTTGAAGTTATAACATTGGATTCTAATGGAACTGCCTGGATAGGATGTCACGATATTTTACATGGAGCACTTGCATCTTTTGATGGAGTTAATTGGACGATGTACACCCCTTCAAATTCCGGTTTACCATCAACTTCCATATCAAGTATAGCAATTGACAGTGATAATGTTAAATGGATTGGTACTATGAATGGACTGGCAAAATTCGATGGCTCTATATGGACCATTTACAACTCAAGCAATTCTTTATTAACAGAAAATAATATAACTTGTATTCGTATTGACAGTAGTGATACAAAATGGATAGGTATGTTCTATGGAGGAATTGCAAAATTTGATAATAACAACTGGACAATCTACAATACCGGTAATTCAAACCTCCCGGCTAATGAAATTAATGAAATTGATATTGATGAAAATGGTGTTAAGTGGATTTGTTCTTATAAAGGCCTGATCCAGTTTGATGATGTCACATGGACAACACATGCAACTTCCAATAATTATCTCTATGGAAATCAAATTCTTGCTGCTGAAACCGATAAACATGGAATAAAATGGATTAGTTCACAAGCAATTGGAAGTAATCATCATGGACTTGTTTCATTTGACAACAATAATTGGACTGATTATACTAATGCATCTCCCGGATTATCAGATAGGATGATTCGTTCTATCGCTGTAAGTGGTGATCTTACAAAATGGTTTGGGTCGTATGAAAGCGGACTTGTATCATTTAAAGATAATATCTGGAAGGAGTATAACACTTCTAATTCTGAATTACCAAGCAATCACATCAACTCATTATATATAGACCAAAATAATAATCTCTGGATTTGTACTGACCTTGGGTTGGCCACATTTGATGGGATTAACTGGCAGGTCTTTGATCCAAACAATTCGGGTTTGGCAGGGTTTCGTGTATATGCTATCGATTTTGACCAATATGGGACTAAATGGATTGGAACCGATTGTGGACTTTCATCATTCGATGGCACAACCTGGACACTTTATAATGAATCGAACTCAGAGTTACCTGATAATTATATTATATCATTAGCAATTGATCATACCGGTACTAAATGGATTGGTACAAGAAATGATGGTCTTGCCTCCTTTGATGACAATAACTGGACTGTTTATAATACTGATAATTCAATTTTGCCTACTGATAAAATTACAGCCATTGAAGTTGACATCAATGGGACAGTATGGTTTGGAACAGGTTTCAATTTTAATCCTAAATGTGGCATGGTATCATTTGATGGATCTGATTGGTCGCTTTTTGATGATGACAATTCATCTTTGCCAGTAGATGATATCATCTCAATAAGCATAGAACAGAATGGAACAAAGTGGATAAGTTTAAATAACGGGGGTCTGACAGCTTATAACGAAACTGGAATACCACTTTATGTGAGAGAAATGGAAATAAATAACGATTTATCTATTTATCCTAATCCGGTTCACAACGATTTCAATTTAGTATCATCTGGTGTAAAAATTAATTATATTGAAATCATAAATCTTCAGGGGGCAATTATCAAGGAAGTAAATGTTAATAAATTAAAGAATATTGACATGAGTGATTGTCCTGCTGGCGTGTATTTACTTAAAGTTCATACAGATCATGGCATTAAAATTAGTAAGTTTATAACTATTAAACCTTAAATCTGCCAAAAACACTCTATATAAGTATAATTAAAAAAACTCCCAGAATAAACCTGAAACCACTGCCAGTGCGTTAATTTATTGAAGTACTCTGTTTTCTGGATCTCCCCTGGGCGCATTCGAAGGGCGTGCTATTATTTATTTACCTCATGAAAACAAACTGGATGATATTGGCTCCCATTTGCAGAGCTTTGGTTCTGATTTGTTCTGAGTCGTTGTGCACGTGTGGGTCTTCCCAGCCGTCACCTAAATCACATTCGTAAGTATAGAAGCACAACAACCGGCCATCTTTTATAAGGCCGAAGCCCTGGGGTGGTTTTCCGTCGTGCTCATGGATTTTGGGCAAGCCGTTACTGAAATTATAGTACTGGTGGTAAATAGGGTGGGAGAAGGGCAATTCAACAAAGTCGAGCTCGGGGAACACCTTCTTCATTTGTGGCCTTACAAACTCGTTGAGGCCGTAATTATCGTCAATATGCAGAAATCCACCTGCCAGAAGGTACGTTCTTAAATTTCGGGCTTCATTTTCGTCGAAAATAAAATTACCATGTCCGGTCATGTGCACAAACGGATAGTTCATGATAGCAGGATTTCCTGCTTCAATGGTAGCATATTCGGTATTAAGATTAGTGTGCAGGTTCTTATTGCAGAAAGCGATCAGATTGGTTAGGGAAGTGGGATTGGCATACCAGTCACCGCCACCCCTGTATTTAAGAAGAGCTATCTGCACAGTACCGGGCGTATTTCCTGTTAGGAATACTAATGAAAATAGGAATGCGAGGTATATGACTCTTTTCATTTATTCGAGAGATAATGGATATCCTGTAACATCAGGTTCATTTAAAATGTTTACTATAAAGCAAGCAGCTAAAGCCGCTGTTTCAGTTCGCAATCTTGAACTTCCAAGGCTGACAGGTACAAAGCCTTTTAATTTGGCAGCATCAACCTCTTCCTGGCTAAAATCACCTTCAGGACCAATGAGAATAGTTGTTGGCTGGTGCAACCCGCAGACAGCTTTAAGGTGTTGTTGTTCGTTTTGCCGGTCAAGCCAGGCAATAAATCCATTTGAAACCTGATTTTTACTGTTCATTATTGATTTGAAGCTTACAGGCTCATTCAATTTAGGTAAAAACGGTTTTAATGACTGTTTCATTGCTGAAACAAGAACTTTATTCAGGCGATCGGATCGTAAAACTGCTCTTTCAGAGTGTTCACTAAAAAACGGGGTAATCTCATCAATCCCTGCTTCGGTTGCTTTTTCAAGAAACCACTCAAAACGTGCAACATTCTTTGGTGGAGCAATCATTATATGTATAGAATGCCCTGGCCGTTCGTAAGTTCTTAAGTCAAGCAACCTTATTGAATTGAACTTAGGACTATTTTCCTGTATATCAGCTTTGCAGATATTTCCTGTCCCATCAGTAACATAAATCGTATCACCCTGGCGCATCCTGAGTACTTTCAGATGGGTAGCATCATCGCCTGACAGTGAAATGTCTCTATCCCCACTGTTGAAAGAAATCTGAAGGTTTGATACCCCGTAATAGAAAAGATGCATATAATGAAGGTGTATTACCAAATATTATTGGCCATTTATTATTGCAGGGGCTGAAAATTTTCAGCCCCTGCAATGATATCAGCAATATGTGTTATTTGTTAATTGCATTTACTTTACAATAAGCTTTTTATCCAATGTATTGTCTGAACTGATGACCCTCAGGATGTACATACCCTGAGGCAGTTTGCCGGTATTTAATGTCCAGTTATTGGCTGTAACCATTTGATTGGAATAGATAATTTTTCCGCTGGTTGAAATAATCTGCATTACCGGAGATTTTAATTCCTTTTCAGAAGATATCTGGAAATAGTTATTTCCAGGATTCGGATAAATGCTCAATCCTTTCACTTCTGTTAACTGCTCATCTGTAACACCAATGCTGGGTGAAACATAGATATTATCAATGAAAAGATTGTTACCGCGACGATGAACAGTTTCAAACATTATCTTCACATTATCATTGCCAACCCAGTTTGAAATATCAATAATATTACAAACAGGATTACCTGTGCCGGCACACCAGTCGTCAGTTGATTGGGGTTCAGTTTCAACAATGGCAAGAGGCATAGTTTCAAAGTTGCCGGTTCCATCTTCACCAAAACTGCTCACCTTAGTCCAGTTTGTGCCACAATCTGTTGAAATGTAGATAATCAATGAATCAGAGATTTGTGCATAGCGTCTGATATAAGCATGCTCAAATGAAAGATAAGCTGTATTCAAACCTTTAAGATTCATAGCAGGAGTAATTAACTGGTCACGCCTTCCGGGCGCTACATTGTAGTTAAAGAAGTTCATACGGGCAGCATTATTAGCTGAACTGTCAGTAATGATAGTATAAACATCCCATGTCACTAAATTATCAGGATTAACAATTTCCCAACCATTAGCCTGCATATTGCCTGATTCCCAGTCTTCACTGAATGGTAACGACATTCCGCCAATGAAAACGTAATCATCTTTTGTGACTGATGAACTTCCATTAATATTGGTAGTAGTAAGTGTAACCGAATAACCTGATGCACCGGTAAATAAAACTACCGGATTCTGAGAAGTAGCACTTGTACCCTCCAGGTAAGTAACATCACCCGGTTCAAACGACCATTGCCATGATGCCGGGCAAAATTCTGACTGATCAGTAAAACGCACGGTTGCTGTATCACCTGTGCAGAAACTATGAATTGTTGAAGTGAAGTCAGCAATTGGCAATAATGATGCACTGGCATTTATGTACGCTTCTTTAACGATGGTGTCAGTTCCTGCAGGATTAGATACTATTAATGAAACGGTGTAAGTGCCGGCCTGATTCCATACAATGCCTGTTGGATTCTGCTCAGTAGATGTTGCAGGAGTTGCACCTTCAAAAGTCCACTGCCATTCAAAAGGAACACCCATTGATTCATCTGAGAAGTTTACGGGGCAACCTATTGGAACAAGTACCTGATCAGCTTCAAAGTTTGCACTCGGGAATGAGTAATTAAGATTAGACTCCCATAATCCACGACCATAAGTTGAGGCACGCATCACATCATTTTCAGGACCTGACGGATCGTAATAAATTTCAATCTCGGTAATTCTGGCAGCTGCTGGTAATCCGTTTGAGTAATTAATCCATTCCGGTGTAAACTGATCTCTGTAAAAAACACCAATATCGGTTCCCAGGTATAAACCCTCGGCGCTGTTCCTGTAGTACACCAGTGTATGCATTTGAACATCAGGAAGGTTATTTGTCAGCTCAGTCCAGGTCATTCCACGATCAGTCGATTTGAAGACCCGGTTTTGTTGAACTATAAAAACGGTATTTTCATCAACTGGGCTGGTTTCAATTGCCGTAATAGTGTTTGAAGATGGAAGAGTAGCCGTTAAATTAAGCCAAGTAGGATTAAAACCTTTGACATCGTCTGACCTGAATAACTGGTTTCCGTTAGAAGTATAAAGGATATTGGTATTGGCGTATGATTGTTTTATTTCATCCAGGTCACTTGCGTTTATATTGGATATTTTCCTCCAGGAAACAGTTCCAGGGTTAGAAGATTTAATGTTGGTACTTCTCCACACGTTGTCATAACCGATAAACATGGTATTACCATCAAAATGATCAATACAGAAAGGAGTAACCCAGGCGCCGCCTTCGGTAATTCCATTTACGCCTTCACCGGCTATATTTCCATCATACCCATGATTTTGATGACGGTCAATACTTCCGTAATAAACAGTTGAGTAGCTATAAACTTCATCGGTAGGGTCATAAGCGCATTCCATACCATCGCCACCACCAACGCTTACCCATTCAGGGCCTGTATAGCTTGACGTTCCATTATCCTGATAACCATTGATAACATAATCCCTGTAAGTTTCACTTTGTCCCAGTTTGTAGGCCTGGCTTATAACCATTCCATTGCTGATTTCTGTCCATGATGTACCACCATTGGCAGTCCAGTATAATCCACCATCGTTGCCTGCATATAAGCGGTTATTCAGAGGGTTATATTCCAATACGTGCAGGTCGGCATGAACTGAAGGTACCCCGCAACCACCATACCAGTGCGAGTTAATTGCCCATGTTGTGCCACCATCGGTAGATTTGAAGCAATTAACACCACCACCATATATGATCTCAGCATTAGTAGGATCGCATGCCATATCAAGGTCATACCATGCCTGTCCGCCTGAGCCACCATTACAATCCCAGCTCATAATATTCGGAGTAGTAGATCTTACGGTAAAAGTTAAACCGCTGTTTGTCGAGCGGTACAACCCTTTAAATGATTCACTATTGGTAATGAAGAAATAAACATAAGAAGGGTTTGCAGCAGAAACAGCAATTGCACCGCGGTATCCTCCGGGCAGTCCGTTCGTTATTTCACTGAAAGTGGCGCCATTGTTATCAGATCTGAAAAAATCACCGGCTGAAGCAGCATATACAATGTTTGCATCATTGGGTTTGAAAACGACATCCTTAAAATTTCCGCTAGCGGTTCTTGTCCATGTTAATCCTGCATCGGTGGTACGGTACATACCGGCACTGGTGGCAGCAAGAATAATATTCGGATCAGTTGGGTGCATTAACAGCCTGCTGATGGTAGTAGTTGATATGCCTGCATTAATAGGCTGAAAAGTAACACCACCATCAAGGCTCTTCCAAATACCTGCACCCGGAGCATCGCCGGCATCCCGGTCACCGGTGCCTAAATAAATTATGTTTGGGTTTGTGTAGTCAACTATTACTGCTGAAACACCTAAGGTTGGCATGTTATCGGTGTTGCTTTCCCAGCTGTTTCCGCCATCATGCGTAATCCATAAGCCACCGGCCGGGGCTCCTGCAAAAACGGTGTTTGGATCGGTAGGGTGGAAGCCTATAGCACTAATTCTGCCTAGTCCCCTGTATCCATTGTACCCTGATGGAACGCTTGCAGGACCTAAGGAAGTCCAGTTACCTGCTGTGCGATTGCTGCTACCTTTAAGCTGCAACTGCTTAATTGCATCTAAATTGCGGTAAGGGGATGGCTTGGTCCCATCAGGTGAAACCTGTTTGCCCATCCAGTATTCCCATCTTTTGAATAATTTGTAACCGTTGCCTTTTGTAATTTCTTTGCCTTCCCAATATTGATAAAAGGCTTTTTGTGTTTCAAAGAAATTGGCATTGGGATCCTGCATCATGTCAATCCAGTAAGGATACGATTTGTAGTCTTTAGGCCCATTTTGGCTGAAGCCTGAAACTAATGCAAAGAATAAAGTAAAGAACAGAATTAATCCTGTAGATTTTCTCATTTTGTGTAATTGAAAGTTAAGATGTAAACCGTTTGACAAAAATAATTTTTTTAGTCATTGTATTTAAAGTAAGAGCCATATTAATAAGGAATAAGCTAAAAAAACAACAGAATATGGTATGTTCATCCTCATGAATAAGATGCTGAGTAATGATCATGAAGGAAAAGAAAAAAAAGGACAGGGTTTTGCCCTGTCCTTTGATGAACTCTGGTATCGTAAAACTCAATGTCAGGGCTGTAAATCTTCCCCTGCAGGATCTTTTTTGATTTGATTATTAAGTTTTTTCAGGAATAATAGGCTAAGGAAGTATGATAAGGCAATCATACCAGGCCACGCCAGAAACCATAGGATTTTATCTAAATACATTTTTACTTGCTTTAAGATTAATAAACATGAGTAGTGTCATCATTCAAATCTTCAACAGTCATCTGCTTTTTGTTCATTGCTGACCATGCCCAGTAAATATAACCAATAACAACCGGAACAAAAAGCGATACGTAACTCATTGCCACCAGAGTATAATGACTTGACGAGCTGTTTTGGATGGTTAGTGAATTCTGAAGATTGTAAGTTGAAGGATAATAAGCTGTATTATTGAATCCTGCCAGAAGGAATAAGGCAAAAACCGCCAATACAGTCCCTGCTCCGGTAGCCCAAATGCCTTTGTTACTCTTTAAGAACAGGTACTGAATTATTCCGAACAAAACAAGTAAAACTCCGGCAAGAAAAATTATAGCAACTACTGGCATATCAAGCAGATTATGCAGATACTTGTATGGTTCCATACTTACAAGGCCGGTTAAAGGATCATATGCAAAACCATCTTTAAATAATAATCCACCAACAAATGCCAGGAAAAAAACAAGGAAAGGAATAGTGTTATACCACATTTGTTTTATACCCCGGTTAAAGATATCAGCACTTTTTACATTATTTACAATAAATAAAATGCCTAATATCCTGGCAAGGAAGAATACAGCAAGTCCAAGAGCCACATTATGCCAGTTTAAAACGGCTTCCAATCCGTGGAAAGGGGTTTGCCAGCGTGAGATGGCTGAGTCGTAAACTTGTGCCAGGTTACTTTTCTCAACCGAAAACATACTGCCATTAAAAAATGTACCAACTGCCGTTCCAATTAAGATTGTACCAAGAGCCCCATTTATAAAAAGCATAATCTCAAAAGTTTTCTGACCAAGCACATTTGAGGGTTTTTTACGGTATTCATAAGATACTGCCTGTACAACAAAAGCAAGAAGAATTGCCATCCAAACCCAATATGCCCCTCCGAAACTGGTTGAGTAGAATAAAGGAAATGAAGCAAAAAAGGCCCCCCCAAAAGTAACCAGTGTTGTAAATGTGAGTTCCCATTTATGTCCGAGGATATTAACTATCATATTCCTCTCATCATCTGTTTTGCCGAGCGTATTAATTAAAGTCTGTCCTCCCTGCACGAACATGAGGAAAACCAATGCGCTCGCTAATATTGAAATTATTACCCACCAATATTGCTGAAGGGCTAAGATTGATAAATTTTCAAACATCGTTATGTTCCTCCTATTGGTTTTTAAAATTATCTTTTCCTTCAACTTCTGCCAGTTCTTCATTCATAGCAACAGACTCAGCTGCGGATAAAGGTTTTGGACCATTTTTGATTGTCCTGAACATAATACTAAGTTCAGCTATCAATAATGAAGTGAAGATGATGGCGAATAAAATGAAAGTAGTAATAACCGCATTTGCGTCAAGTTTTGAAACAGCGGTCATTGTAGGCATCAGATCCTGAATTACCCATGGCTGCCTGCCCATTTCAGCAGTTACCCAACCTGATTGGGAAGCAATATAGGCAAGAGGAATATTTATGATTGCAAACCTAAGCCAGAATTTAGATGTGGATATCTTGTTTTTGTATACTAACAGAAGTACGATGGCAAAGAAAACAATGAACCAGAAGCCTAATGCAACCATAATATGGAAGCTATAGAATGTAAGAGGCATGTTGGGTACCATAGCTTCAGGATTATCTACGAAGTAACCGTAGCCAAAATATTTGAAGTTTTCGTCGAGTATTTGTTTTGCTTCAGCCAGTTTTTCAGGATTATTGGCTTCCTTAGCAAGCTTATATTCTGTAAGTGCATCAATGGCCAATTTACCTTTAGATATCTTTTCGGCTGCTGATGGAATTCCATGCTCGGGATCGCCCTCCATTAAATCTTTAATACCGGGAATGTAAGCGTTGAAATCAGAGAATGCCATGTAGGAGAGGAAATTGGGAATTTCAAGTTTAAAAGCAAAGTCTTTTAAATTCTCATTTTTTGGATCAGTGGGTGTTGTAGAAACTACGCCGATTGCAATAAGCGGAGCACCATGCTGTCCAACATTTAAACCTTCAAACGAGGCAAATTTCATTGGTTGGTGTTTTGCTATGACTTTAGCACTGTAATCACCTGTCAGGACTGTGAATAATGAAGTAACCAATCCAAAAACTGCAGCTACCACCATGCTGCGTTTAGCAAAAACCATGTGCCTTTTCTTTAGTAAAAACCAGGCACTGATTCCAATAACAACCAGGGCGGCTAACATATAGGAAGAAGCAATTGTGTGAGTGAACTTGCTCACAGCCATAGGGGAGAAGAGTACATCCCAGAAATTCTCCATCTCATTCCTGGCGGTTTCAGGATTAAATTTCATGCCTGTAGGAAGCTGCATCCATGCATTTGCAACAAGTATCCATAACGCTGACAAACTAGCTCCAAAAGCAGTTAACCATGTAGAGAATAAGTGCATTCCCTTGCTAACTTTGTTCCATCCAAAGAACATAATAGCAATAAATGTTGATTCAAGGAAAAAGGCCATAATGCCTTCGATGGCCAGTGGTGCACCAAAAATGTCGCCAACAAACCAGGAGTAATTTGACCAGTTAGTGCCAAATTCAAATTCAAGGATTATTCCGGTAGCAACACCTATGGCAAAATTAATACCGAAGATGGTCATCCAAAACTTGGTGATCCTTTTCCATTCAGGATCACCTGTTTTTACGTACATGCTTTCCATTATGGCGACCAGAAAGCCCAGTCCCAGTGTCAATGGAACAAATATCCAGTGATACATGGCTGTGAGAGCAAACTGCCCCCTTGACCAATCAATCAGTGAATAGTCGAATGTGTCTATCATACTTGTTTATTTTGGTGAGGTTAAACGTTCAATGACATAATTACTTCGTTCCTCATCTGTCCGGAAGTTCGATTTGAGGAAATTTGGGAAAAAGAAAATGCGTAAGATGACAAACATAATAAAGAGCTTTATGAGTATGATTGCCCATAAAGTTTTACCGATAGTCATGCTTTTAAATCCTTCGTAATAAAATCTGAAGATTCTCTTTAAAAGTTTCATTTGAGATAGTGATTTTCCCTCTCAAATATATAAAGTTAATAGGGTAAATTATAGGTATTCTATAATTTAAAGATAATATAATCTGTTTAAGAAATATGGAATATAAATGAACAGATGTTTAACAAATTTTACAACGCAATTGTGTCTAACAATCACAATATTAAACGATTGCGGTAAATGTCATTTAAACAAAGGTAAAATGTAAATTTTTACTGCGTTAAAGGTGACTAACAAAAAATCGTTAAATGAACGTCAGAATGCAACAAAAATTCGACTGAAGTTGATAATGTTTTTAATTTTTCAATCTTCGGAATTGGCTATTAAGTGTCATTTGTAAAGATAATTTTCAACTTCGATTTCCGAATTCAATTTTCAACATGGTAACCAAGATTATTGATTGTCTCGGTAAGTAATTCACGTTTTACTTTTGTTGTGTCATAGGAAACAGAAGCAACTGATTTTACATATGATGCTTCGGCGGTAACAACTCCATCAACTTTTGTAAGAGCTGATTCTACTGTGTTTTCGCATCCTTCACAAGTCATGCCACTTACATTTAACTGAATAGTTTTTACAGCGGCAAGATTCTGTTCACCTGTTTGTTTTTTTTCACTACCGGTTGAGGTTCCCTGGTTACAGGAAAACATTATAATTCCAATAATAAGCAGATAGATCTTTTTCATAAGATGTTTGTGTATATTGTTAAGCTGAAAACAACAGCCAATTAATTTAGTTTGTTGTAAATTTAGCAACAATACTGTATAAATTAGAGTTAATTGGTCTGATGAATTTAATAAACACTGAAAATCTGATCTTACTGGGGGCATTTTTGTTGTTTCTCAGCATCATCGCCAGTAAAACAAGTGGAAGGTTAGGGGTTCCAGCTCTTATTATTTTCCTGTTTATTGGAATGCTTGCCGGAATTGATGGTATTGGAAAGATACCTTTTAATAATTTTGATGCTGTCCAGAAAATCGGCACCATCGCATTAATCTTTATCCTCTTTTCAGGTGGAATGGACACTAAGTTGGAGAGTGTTTCGCCGGTTTTGTGGAAAGGTGTTTCACTTGCAACTTTTGGCGTATTAATTACTGCTGCATCAACCGGGGTATTTGTTTGGCTGTTTACCGATTTCTCGCTTCTTGAAGGACTATTATTAGGTTCGATTATATCGTCCACAGATGCGGCAGCTGTCTTCTCTATTTTAAGATCACGGAATATTGGCTTAAGAGGCAGGTTGCGACCGCTGCTTGAACTTGAATCTGGCAGTAATGATCCAATGGCTTATTTCCTGACAGTCTCATTTGTTAGTTTGATAACGAATGAAACTATTGGATTTTGGAATATTGTTCTTCAGTTTTTAGTTCAGATGTCCCTTGGGTTAGCATATGGCTATTTGTTTGGCAAAATAAGCGTTTGGCTGATAAATAAGATTAAGCTGGATTATGATGGTTTGTATCCGGTTCTTACAATGGCTGTCGTATTACTCACGTATTCAATCAGCTCTTTTGGTTATGGTAATGGATTTCTTGCAGTATATGTAATGGCAGTCGTCATGGGAAATAGTAGTTTCATTCATAAAAAAAGTTTAACCAAGTTCTATGATGGCCAGGCATGGCTTATGCAGATTATAATGTTTATTGCCTTGGGGTTGCTGGTTAATCCACATGAAATTCTTCCTGTAATCGGCATCGGGCTGTTAGTTTCAGTTTTTCTGATACTAATAGCCCGACCACTTGGTGTATTTGCCAGCTTAGCGTTTTTTGGAATGAAGTTCAGGGAAATGACTTTTATTTCATGGGTTGGATTGAGAGGTGCCGTTCCTATCATTTTTGCAACACTGGCGGTTACAGCAGGAGTAGATAAATCAATGGTTATATTCAACATTGTTTTCTTTATAGTACTAACCTCTATAGCACTTCAGGGTACAACCCTAATGCTTGTGGCTAAACTGCTGAAGTTAAATAAGAGTGTTGAAGCAGCCAGAAGATATCCTCTGGAACTAGAACTAACAGAAGGATTTAAAAACGAACTTGTAGAACTGGCTATTCCGATAGATTGTCCCCAGGCAAATAAACGGATTGTAGACATAGGTTTTCCAAAGAATGCCCTTATTGTAATGATTGAAAGAAATAAGCAGTATATAACACCCAATGGGAACACCGTTATTTTACCTGGTGATAATTTACTCGTAATGACGAACAACAAGCGCGATCTTCACGCCCTAAACCTTTGCTTGCAAATAAAGTCAGATTAAACAAGGGTTTCAGTGGAAAGTTCATAATATTTTTTAAGAACACTACGTATAAATACGTAGTTGAACATTTAACTCATTGATTGAAAAATAAGTAATTTGACGGATTGCGCAGGCTTTTTTTGGAGTATAACTTTGTCGCAACAACCCCCAAAAAAAAAGCCATGAAAAAATTAACGCTTACAATCAGTCTGATTTTTACAATTACCTTTGGATTTAGTCAATCTGTTAAGTCGCCAGGATTAATGTTAGGCCTTGACAGTACAATTGTAATAATGGAATATTCCCGCTACAACAATCAAACCAGTATTGATGTGTGGGAAAAGCATTCAACTCCTGGTCGTATTATATATTATTGCAATAACGCTAAGGATCAGAATAAAGCAAACGTAGCACACATATATGATTTTGATGAAAATGGAGTTAACATCAAATACACAACGATAGCTACACAGGAAAAAATTAAATACGCAGTTGATTATTTCAATAATCTTGCTCTTGGAAGAAAGAATGTTTACAAGTTTATTGGAGTAGTAGATGATAATAAAGCAGTTTGGGTTTCAAATGATGAGGTTGCCGAAGTTGCAGATTGTAATTGTGGCAATGTACAGGTAACGATAATCAGTAACCTAAAAAAAGATAACGAATTAGCAGAAAATTGCGGTGTGAAACCAGGTCGTTCAGGAGAATTACTCGCTATAGTTTACACACCAAATAAATGATACTAATATGGCCGGGGGGTTGTATTATTAAAGAAAGGAGCTTCGGCTCCTTTTTTTATTGTGCATTCTTAAACTGTGCCGGGAATTAATGTACTGTTAAAATATCAACAGCAATAATCACCATAATCAGTAAATAATAAATATTGATGCTCAGGAAAGCCTTATAGGAAAGGTGGTTGCTCTTTTGCAGCAACCAATAGACGAAATAAGCTATAATGAGGAGTGAAAGAACATGAATAATGTAAAAAGATTCATTGTTATTGAGAATTATATAGTAAGATAGTATGATCCCACTAAAAGCAGTTGCAACTACCCATGATAAGATTAATCTTCTTATCTGAACCACACTGAACTTTTCTGAAATAGACTTGATACCGGCTAACTCATACTCTGTTGAATACTTTAAAATTAAGATCCAAAAATGCGGTATCTGACCTATAAAGAAAAACACAGCAAGTGCAATGGCTAAGGGATGCTGAATCTGTCCACCTCCTGCAGTCCATCCTATAAGAGGAGGGATTGCTCCAACAATACCACCTGGAAAAGCGGCAAATGCTGTCTTATATTTCAAGGGTGTATACACTCCATTATACCAGAACATATTTAACAATCCCAATAAAGCTGGCAGTAACCCATTATAAATATATAAGATGCCTGCTCCTGTAATTGCCGTGGTTGCAATAAAGAAAATGGCGAACTTCTTTGTGAGTGAACCATTGACCAATGGCCTGTTGCTGGTACGAGGCATTAATTTATCAGTTTCTTTTTCCTGCAACTGGTTTAATGCAGAAGCAGCCATAGCAAGAAATAATACCCCCAGGAATGGAGGTATTAAACTATTGTCAATATATCTAACGCTTAAAAGATAACCGGTAACAGCAGTTAAAGCAACACTGAATGAAATTCCTGCTTTACTGAGATGAAACACTGATTTCAGTAATAGTAAGAATTTGTATCTCATTGAAGTGTTTTCAGATATTCAATGATCTGATTAACTTGTTCGTCATTCAGTTGACCTTTATAAGATACCATCTGACCTTTTCTAAAACCTTCAACAACATCAGCATCCGGTTCATAGATAGACTTCATAATATAAGCTTCATCTGCCACTACAGTCCTGGTTTGACCATTAGTAACAACTTTTTGCTCATGGCCGAAAATGCCTTTAAAAGAGGGACCCACTAATTTACTTCCATCATTTGAATGACAGGCAATGCAACCACTGCTCTCCGTTAATTTCTTACCTGCAGCTCCCGGAACTGCATTCGAAGCGGCCTGACCAGTAGTATCAGATTGACCTGCCAACCATTTATCATACTTTTCGGGTTCAAGAACCTTTACTTCGGTGAGCATATATGAATGTGATAACCCGCAATATTCAGCACAAAACAGATCATAATCGCCAACCTTCTGGCCAATAAACCACATTCTGTTAGTTCTACCGGGTACTACATCCTCTTTTATCCTGAAAGCTGGTATAAAGAGGCTGTGAACAACATCAACTGAAATGAGGTCCAGAACAACCGCTTTATCTAAAGGCACATACAGAGTGTCAGTTTTTACACCATTGCCATAATCAAAAGACCATGACCACATTCTGCCGGTTGCTTTGATACGTAGTGCATCCTCAGGTGCTCTTTTAGCTGGTGAATATCCGGCCCATCCATAAAAGAACATGATCATAACAAGGATAAATGGAATTACTGTCCAGACGATCTCCAATGTGTTATTACCATGGATTTGTTCAGCAACCGGATGTTTCTTGTTATTATATTTAATCAAGAAATAAATAATGGTACCGGAAATGCCAACCAAAAAGAAAGTTGAAATGCCGATAATCAGTAGGAAGACATTATCGGTGGTTGTGACTAAATTTGAAGCTCCTGAATACATAATTTCCTTTATAGATCTAAGTAATCAAATAACGTAACACCTATCACTGCACAAAGTAATAAAAGCACTAAGACAGCCATGATAAGAAATATCCTCTCATCAAAACGAAGATGCATGAAGTAAAGCAAAACAATTGTTGCTTTGCAGGCAGCAATTACAAGAGCAGCCACAACATTAAAAGCATTAAGCTCAACGCTTGTGATCGCTACTGTAATAATTGTAAGAGTTATAAGGCCGAGAAGCACCATCAGGTGGTCTTTGTAGGAAGAAATATGGCCATTTTCGTTGCTCATGTTCGCTTCTGTTTAATGGATGAGGTAAAACAATGGGAATAAGAAAATCCAAATAAGATCGACAAGATGCCAGTATAGACCACTGTTTTCAAGCAGCGCATATTTGTCTCTTCTCACCTTTTCATTCTTTATCTTAAAAAACGAAATAATTAGTAGAGTCATTCCAACCAGAATGTGCAATCCATGCAGTCCTGTCATGAAAAAATATAGGCTAAAAAAAAGCATATCGCCATTACTAAGCATTTGCATTAGGTCAGACCCGGGATACATACCATGTTCAAATTTAGCACCCCACTCAAAATACTTGTTAATTAGAAAAACAAGTGCTAAAACAACAGTTGCAGCAACAAAGTACATTGCATGTTTCTTATTGCCTCTTTGAATTGCCGTAATTGACATAGCCACAGTGGCACTGCTGATTAAAAGAATAATGGTATTTATCAATCCCATCATTACGCTAAGTTCTTCATGTGCCAATCCAAATGCTACATGGTGTTTGTACCTGTAAACAGAATACACAACGAATAAACCGCCGAAAAGCAGAATTTCAGTAAAGATGAATAACCACATGCCAAGTTTGGAAGCAGTATCATCACGATGAATGTCATGATGTTGTTCTGTATGCACATTTATTGCTGTTTCCATATAAACTGCTATTTAAATTCGTAAGGTCCGTGTGTTACAACAGGAATTTCTTCAAAATTTTCAACTATTGGAGGTGATTTAACTGTCCATTCAAGCGTAACGCCATCCCAGGGATTATCAACAACTTTTCCAGTAGCTTTTTTTGATTTTATAAGATTAACTATTACAATGATAAGGCCGGTAATCATAATCCATGATCCAACTGTGGAAATAACATTACCGGTAGTAAATTGTGGTAGATAATCATAATATCTTCTTGGCATACCCATTAATCCCAAATAGAACATTGGGAAGTAGATCGTATTAAATCCAATAAAGAAAATCAAAAGACCTATATTGGCGGTTCTTTTATTATACATCCTGCCATAGATTTTGGGCCACCAATAATGCATTGCTGCAAAGAAAGCAAAGCCAGTGCCACCAAAAACAATGTAATGGAAATGGCCAACAACAAAGAATGTATCATGTACATGAATGTCGGTTGATACTGAACCAACCACCAGACCAGAAAATCCACCAATCATGAAGACGAAGATGAAACCCATTGCCCACCAAAAAGGTGTTTCAAGACGAATTGACCCTTTATACAATGTAGCTGTCCAGTTAAATACTTTAACAGCTGAAGGAAGGGCAACAATAAAAGAAAGAAAAGAGAATATCCAGCGTGAACCTGTTGACATTCCGGAAGTAAACATATGGTGTCCCCAAACAAAATAACCTACAAAAGCAATTGCCATTGAAGAAAGAATCAACGCATCATAACCGAAAAGAGGTTTGCGCGAGAAGGTTGGAATTATTTCAGATATTACTCCCATGGCAGGTAATATCATAATATATACTGCAGGATGTGAATAAGTCCAGAACAAATGCTGATAAAGAACAGGATCACCTCCAATCGCCGGGTCAAAGAATCCAATACCAAGCAATCTTTCAGCAGCTATCATCATTAGGGTGATGCCAATAATTGGAGTAGCAAGCAACTGAATCCAACCTGTTGCATACAATGTCCAGGCAAACATAGGCATTTTGCGCCAACCCATACCAGGAGCTCTCATTCTGTGCATTGTTGTTATAAAGTTCAACCCTGTTAGAATTGAAGAAAAGCCTAAAACAAAAGCCCCTAGAACAGCCGCAACAACATTTGTTTGTGTTTTCAAACTGTAGGGTGCATAAAAAGTCCAACCTGTATCAGGTGGGCCGTCACCCATAAATTGTGAAGATAAAACTATTATAGCACCAAGTACATACAAGTACCAACTCATAAGATTTAATCGTGGAAACGCAACATCTTTAGCACCCAGCATAATGGGCAAAGCAAAATTTCCAAAAACTGCTCCAACACCGGGTATAACAAACAAGAAAATCATTGTTAACCCGTGTAAAGTAAACAGTGCATTGTATGTTTGCGCTTCAAACAATTGTTTTCCGGGTGCAATCAGTTCAAGCCTGATAAGAATTCCTAAAACAGCACCTGCAGAGAAAAAAGTTAATAAAGAGTAGAAATACAAGAGTCCTATTCGCTTATGGTCGGTGGTAGTAAGCCAACCAAGCAAGCCTTTATACTTCCCCCTGTATTCCAGATAATTAGGTAAGTGATTGTTTTCCATATCTATTTATGCTTTGTTTTAAGAAGTTACTTTTTTCCTTGGTTTTAATGCCAATCCTAAGAAAAGCAATATCGCAATAATTAATATAACTACACCGGCCATCTTTGTAACATTCAATACATATTGCTGACCGGCTGGATCGTATGAGTAACAGAATTGTAATACCTTGTAAATTGTAGGTCCGCTTATCCCTTTTGATGCTTCAATTAATGCCATTTTAAATTCAAAAGGCAAAAAGTAAGTGCCTTGCAGATACCTCGTTATTTTAGCATCAGGACTAACCATAGTAAGTAGGCCAGGATGCATAAAATCGTTTCCTGACCGTTTATAGTTAAACCCGATTACTTTGGTTAGTTTGCTTATATTGAGGCTATCGGCTGTAAAGAATTTCCATCCTTCCTGATCGATATCTTTCTTTATCAAGTTCAAATAATTCGTTCTCTTTTTTGCTGCAAGATCTGTTCCTTCCCTGGCATCAAAACTTACAGTAAGAATCTGATAATCTTTATTAAGAACAAGATCAGTTTTGTCAACAATATCAGCTACACTTGTCATCAGAGGACTACAAATGCCCGGACAACGATAGTAGACCAGCATAATAACTGTTGGCTTGTCAATTAGTGACTTAATGGATTGAGTTTCACCCTTTGTATTGACCACCATTATATCATCGGGGATATATGTATTGAGGTGTTCTACGACACCTATTTCAGGTTCAGGGGATTTAATATCCTTTAAAGCTGGAATTTGTGATTTGCCCAAACACCAGACAGCAACAAATACGAGTAACAATAACGATCTCTTCATTTTTGCTTTATTTTAATGTACATGATGATAAAGACTTTCTTCCAGATAAGGATGATTCGATGGGATTAATGGGGCACTGGCCAAGGCTCTTGTAACGACAAAAGTAAATAAGCCGGCAAATCCCATAAAAAATCCTATTTCTGTTAAACCGAATACAGCATTGTGCGTAATAGCCGGCATGATCTGTTCATAAAGATCAAGGTACTGACCAACAATAAGTAGAAAACACACTGCTTTCATTATTTTAATATTCTTGTTAACGGCCTGAGATAACAAGAGTACGAATGGTATGAACCAGTTTATAATGAAATTGGAATAAAAAACAAGTCTGAAACCATGCTCCCATCTGTGAGCATAGTATTCTGTTTCTTCAGGAATGTTTCCATACCATATCAGCATAAACTGAGCAAAGGTTACATAGCCCCATATAATTGCCAGGATAAAGATATATCTCGAAAAATCCAGTAAATGGCTGGAGTTCATTGCAGGAAAATATCCTTTCTCATGCAGGAATATGGCAATAAGTACAATGATGACTGATCCATGGTAAAAAGCGGCTACAAAGTTTTTAACAGAAAAGATGGTACTAAACCAATGTGGTTCAAGCGACATAATCCAGTCAAATGTCGCCAGTGTAAATGTTAGTGCCAATATAAAAATGTGCACTTTTGACAAAAATTCACTCTTCTCAAAGTACAGCAGTCCACCATTCTTATCTTCTGAAAGGGAAGCGCGTCTGAGAAGTTGTGTCATTATTGTCCAGATAACAAAGAAAATGATCAGTCTGATAAAAAAGAACGGTACGTTCAAATAAGGTGCTTTGTGGTGAATTGACTCATCAGTGGCAACAACCTGAGGATCTGACCAATGATAAAGATTGTGCATTCCAAAATAAAGCAGAAGCATAACAACGCCTGCATAAGGAATATAAGACATCATTGCTTCAGGAATTCTTTTGAACATTGCAGACCATCCGGACTGAGTAATATATTGAATAGCAAAAAAGAAACTTGCACCAAGTGCTAATGAGAGAAAGTAATAATTATTAAGTAGCAGGTTTGCCCAAGCCCTTTCAGGCTGCATAATAAATGAATAGGCAATTATTGCAGCACCAATTGCCATGAATGCAATAGAAGCAAGTTTAAGGTTCTTTGGTATCGTAAAGTGATTTTCCATTTGCGCTTACTTTATTGTTTTTGTAATTCGTTCTTAACATACATGGCAATCATCCAACGGTCCACAGGCCTTATCATGTGTCCATGAGGGCCCATTACCTGATAGCCAACCGTAATAACATGAAAAATATCAGCTTCATTTGAAGCAAGCATCTTTTCTGAAACCAATGAAGCAGGTTTAAATGTATATCTTCCACTTGTATAGAGAAATCCTTGTCCATCACCAGCATCACCATGGCAATGTGCACAAAAAATTTTATATTGTTCCTTTCCTCTGATTAACCCTTCTTCTGTCATTTCATAAGGATTTGTCAGTTCTTTTGCTGCCAGTTCTCTGCCTTCAGGTGTAGGAGCATACATATAAGGTTGCATTTCCATCGGCACTGTATGCGGGGCAGGTAATAACATGGATTCACCGGCTCTGACTACATTATTTGGTGCATAAGTCTCGTACGCCAGCGAATGAGCCATATCAGGGAAGTATTCATACCCTTTATCATTACGTTTTCTGTCGCATGATGATGACACGAGCACTATAATGCTAAAAGCAGAAATAACCATTAGTATTTTCTTTCTCATTGACAATCAAATTAAGGGTTGAAGTTCTTTATTGTAAATCTCTATCGCACCTTCTTCTTTAAGAAGTGATGCTAAGTTTGCATTCTCACTTTCACTTCCGTTGGCCTTAAAAACTATCACGAATTTATCATCCATTGATCTCAGGTCAGGCATAATAAATTTCTTGCCGGGATAAACCTTTGCCCTGACCGAAAAGGTGAAAAGACTTGCCAACGTAATAGTAAGAATTGTTAGAACAATTGTAACCACAATAAATGAAGGAAAAGCATTTGTTGGTTTACCGCCATAATTAATTGGCCAATCGTACACAGCAGTGTACAGAAGGAAAGCCAATACTGAAACTGCCCCTATAAACCCAAACAAGAAAGCTGCAAAAGTAAACCTTGACTTCTTTCCCATCGCTTCAATAGCTTCATGTATTGGATAAGGGGTGTAGATTTCTTCAATTGCAGTTCCCTGCTGTTTAACTTTATGAATAGCAGAAAGCAGGTCTTTCTCTTGGTTAAAAACACTTATTATATGCTGTTCATTCATGGCTGGTTATTTTATTGTCAGTACTACCATCAGAAGTTACATTTAGTACACCTTTTACCTCTGAAATTGCAATCATTGGAATGTACTTGAAGAATAAGAGAACTCCAGCTGCAAACATTCCCAGTGTTCCCACATAAAATCCTATCTCAACCCAGGTTGGATGATAAGTAGTCCAACTAGATGGTAAATAGTCTTTTGAAAGAGAAGTAACAATTATATTAAATCTCTCATACCACATACCAATATTGATGAAGATTGAAATTATAAAAGCAGCAGTCAGATTGTGCCTGATTCGTTTTGACCAGAATAACTGGGGAATGAGTGCATTACAGGTTACCATTGCCCAGAATTCAAATGCGTAATCACCTGTAATTCGGTTTTTAAAGAAAGTAAAGAACTCATATTCCGAACCTGAATACCAAGCAACAAAAATTTCTGTTGCATAAGCAGTGCCCATTATTAAAGAGATGAATACTAATATCTTGGCAATAGCATTTAAATGTGAATCGGTAATGTAATCCTGAAACTTGTATAATTTCCTGATAATAATCATAAGGGTTAATACCATTGCAAAACCTGAAAAAATAGCTCCTACAACGAAATAAGGGGGAAAGATTGTTGTGTGCCAACCCGGGATTACAGATGAAGCAAAGTCAGTTGAAACAATTGAATGAACTGATACCACCAAAACGGCAGCGATTCCACCAAGGACATAACTTAAGGCCTCATACCGTAACCATTCTTTTGTTGAGCCGGTCCAACCAAATGCAAAGAAGCCATAAACAGCTTTCTTAATTTTTGATGTTGCCCTATCGCGGATAGTTGCAAAATCCGGCACCATCCCAAAATACCAGAAAGAAGCTGATATCAGTAAATAAGCACTAATTGCTATAAAGTCCCAGAAAAGTGGTGAGTTATAGTTTACCCAAAGCGGTCCTCTTGTATTAGGATAAGGGAAAATGAAGAAGGCAAGCCATATTCTTCCCATGTGGATAGCGGGGAACAAGGCAGCGCAACCTACGGCAACAACCGTCATAGCTTCAGCAGCCCTGTTTATTGATGTTCTCCACTTCTGACGTAGTATTAGTAAAAATATTGAGAAGGCTGTTCCCGCATGTCCAATACCGATCCACCAGACGAAATTAATAATCTCCCATCCCCAGGCTACTGAATTATTTACACCCCAGGTCCCTATACCAACTGAGATTGTCAGGTAAATAGCAACCACGCCATATAGTAAAGCAAGTAAGCTCAAACCGAAAGCAGCTTTCCACCATAAAGGGATTGGTTGATCAATAGGGGCTATTATATCACTACTAATCTGATGGTAGTTTTTATTACCATGGATCAGTGTACCCCTCACTTCAGTTTTATACATAAAGTATCAGCTTTTATGTTGTACTTGTTTTATTTTCTTAAACATTATTTTCATCCTTATTCCTGACAAGTGTCAGATAGCCAACTGATGGCAGAGTATGAAGTTCTTCCAGTAAATGATAATTTCTTGGTTCTTTAAATAATTTTGAAATGCGACTTTCAGGATCATTCAGATCGCCAAAGACTAGAGCATCTGCAGGACATGACTGAACGCAGGCAGGTAGTATTTCACCATCTGTTAAAGTTCGATTCTCTATTTTCGCCTGAAGCTTCTTTTCCTGTATTCTTTGAACGCAGAAAGTGCATTTTTCAACCACTCCGCGTTCTCTTACAGTTACATCAGGATTAAGCACCATTCTTCCAAGGTCCGAATTCATGTTATAGTCAAACTTATCGTTTGTTGCATACCTGAACCAATTGAATCTTCTTACCTTATATGGACAGTTGTTGATGCAATATTTAGTCCCGATACACCTGTTATAAGCCATTTGGTTCAATCCTTCGTTGCTGTGGTTGGTTGCTGATACAGGACATACATTTTCACATGGTGCATTATCGCACTGCTGGCAGGGGAGTGGTTGGAAAACCACCTCCGGATTATCAATTCCTCCTGCATAATACCGGTCAATCCTTATCCAGTGCATTATCCTGGTTCTTTTAACCTCTTCTTTACCAACAACAGGAATATTGTTTTCAGCCTGACAGGCAATCACACATGTATTACAGCCTACACATTTATTTAGGTCAATACCCATTCCCCAGTGGTGACCAGGGAAGATATTTTCCTTATAAAGCGTAACATGCTTTTCTTCAAATTCAGTATGCAATTCATTTCCCGAGTCGGGTTTTTCCTTGTATTTCGAAAGCAGAGTCTCTCTGACAATAGGTCTGCCCTCCAGGCTTCCGTGTTTTTGTGATATTGCCAGAGGATATTCACCTTCCTGGGGAACTACTGTGGCAGTTGTATTGAATTGTCTTGAATCATTTCTGAGATTCACGAATGCATAAGCATTCTGGCCTATTCCATTACCGACTTTACCAATATTGGTATGACCATATCCCAGGGCAATTGAAATAGTTGAGTCAGCTTGTCCGGGTTGCACATTAACCGGATATACCTGATCATTTATTTTAATCATACTACCTGTAACCACATTCATTTTGTCAGCTGTAACCGGCGAAATGGACGCAAAGTTGTCCCACGATATCTTTGCAATAGGATCAGGTAGTTCAAGCAGCCACGGGTTATTTGAATGATTGCCTTTACCTAATTGAATACTTGGGTAAGCAATAATTTCGAGCTTTGTGGAATCAATAGGTGAAGCAGTGTTTATTGCATTTATTGCATCACCTGAAAGTGTGTTACTGAAGGAAGTGTCAGATTGGATAGCGTCCAGTTCATACACACCTTTTTGTAGTACATTACTCCAATCTTTTTCAGTTCCATGAATTATTTGTGACAGCCAGAAATTTTTCAGATATGTATAATAATCCAGCTCGATTCCAAGCCATTTTATCAGACTGTCCTGAGGTTGACGTGTATCAAATATATTTCGAATTGTAGGCTGAGTAAGACTAAAAATACCTGTTTTTGGCTCAGCATCATCCCATGATTCGAGGTAGTGATTACCAGGCAGAATATATCTGAAATGCTCGTTTGTTTCATTAACAACACTGTTCATTGAAACCGTAACCTTCATTTTCTTAAGGCCATTAATAAATCCTTCTGCATTATGATAATCATACACAGGATTGCAATTCCACATAAGAATTCCACCAACAGTATTGTTGTTCATCTCGCTTACCAGCAAGTCCATGTCTGAATCAATTGCCTGTTGGGTAAGAATTAACCTGTTTAGATTAAGGGTGTTACCATAATTTTCAAGCAAGGAATTGATGGAATTTATAACAAGTTGGACATTTGAATCATTGATTCCGGAAATTACAACTGATTTACCTTTAGCACTCCATAACTCACTAGCTATGGATTTAATGGCAGGATGTTGCGTTTTAATGTTTATGGTTGTCAGGCCTGCCAGTTTAAGCAGTTCATTATAAAGTTGAAGTATGATTCCTGGTTCATCAGACATCCTAACAGCAAAACGTTGGTCAGCTTTGCTACCTGTTATTGAGAGTCCGCTCTCAAATTGATAATGTCTGGCAATTTCAGTACGACCGTTTTGAAGATCTTTGGCCATACCATACCTGAAAGCAAATTCTCCCGGTGATAACCAAGTACCAAGGAAATCAGCTGAGAAGGATACTATAACATTGGCTTGATCAAAAAGAATATCAGGAATTCCATTAATGCCGAGGTTAGTTTTGTTTGCAATAAGCATTGATGAATAGCTAACAGGCTCATAAATAACGTGCTTTCCCGGAAATCTTGAGAGAAATTCTCCAATCAATGCATTTGTTGAAGGGCTAATGATATTAGACGTTAAAATAACTGTTTGTTGACCAGCTTTAGCAACATCATTCAATCTGGCTATTATGTCATTATCAGCAATTGACCATGAAGTCTCATGACCGTCCTTCAAAGGTTTTGTTAAACGGCCGCTTCCGTCATACAAGCTTAAAACAGAAGCCTGAACTCTTGCTGTAGTTCTTCCTTTGCTGATAGAAGAAAAGGGGTTACCCTCTATTTTAATAGGTCTTCCATCTCTTACTTTTACAACTATACTATTGTATTCAAAGCCATCGAAATAAGTAGATGCATAATGAATAGCAGAACCCGGGGTGACTTCTTCGGGTTTGACAAGGTATGGAATGGCTTTTTTAACAGGATTCTCGCAACTTGAAGCAATAGCGGCAGTAGCAAAACTGAAACCGCAAAATTTCAGAAAGTTTCTTCTGCTGGATGGCTTTGATACAATTTCTTCATCAATTACTTCGAGTAATGATTTGTTATCATCGGCATACTTAATATTCTCATCCTTGGATATTCCTTTTAAGACTTCAACACTGCTCCAGTATTTTTTTTCCATTTAATAAGGTATTAATACAGATTACTTGAATCAATTAAAAATAGGTTAGTAGTGGCATTTCATACAGTCTATTCCTCCTACATCGTCAACGTGAACCGGAATAGTTTTGCCTGTCTTATCAGATTTATTAAAGTCTTTGAAAGTGGTGTAATACTTATTGCCTGTGAAATTAACTTCTGTATTTCTATGACAGTTTACGCACCAGCCCATTGAAAGGTCATTTTGCTGCTTAAGAATATGCATCTCTTCAACTTTACCATGGCAAGTCTGACATGCAATTTTTCCAACATTTGCATGTTGGGCATGACTAAAGAAAGCATAGTCGGGGAGGTTGTGAACCCTAACCCATGAAATTGGTGTACCTGATGCTACAGCTCTGTGAATTTTATTAATTTCAAACTTTCCTGAATTTCTGCCGGTCCTTACGACGTTATGACAGTTAAGACATATATTGTTGGAAGGAATATTAGCTGATTTACTGTAGTCTGCTGTATGGTGACAATAGCGGCAATCTGTTTTGTTATCACCTGCATGCACTTTATGTGAAAACTTTATTGGTTGGTCAGGTGCGTAATCCTTTGTTCGACTTAAATTTACTGCTTCACCATAAGCAAGATATGAATGAACGCTTAAACCAATTATAAGGATGAGGTAATGAATGATAGTAAATTTGATTCTCCTCGTAAACAATAAGTCTATCAGGGCA
This sequence comes from Lentimicrobium sp., assembly GCA_035298745.1. GTDB lineage: Bacteria > Bacteroidota > Bacteroidia > Bacteroidales > Lentimicrobiaceae > Lentimicrobium. The sequence goes on from DATGXS010000084.1 coordinate 33,769, forward strand.
AGAGTCATTAAAACAGCAAAAAGTATAAAGATCATTAATTTAATCGGGAATATTTTATAGTCTTTCAAATCTTGATGGCTCAATTCTGACAGGTACGCACTAATAAAATAGATTTCCTGATCACTCATTTTTATTCCTTTATGAGCTTCCTCCATTCGTGGAGAAACCGGTTGAGCCATTGACTCGTAAATGTTCATTCCCTTAGGGTCCATAAAAGATTTCGCGAGGTCAACAGCTGAAGGGTTCCAGTTTAGGGTGTCGCTTACTATTGTATTATGACAATTTGAGCAATTGAAACTACCACCAGCTTCAAGCGGAATAAGTCCATAAAACATCCTTTCACCTCTTAGTACTTCATCGTGTTTGAAGTCGGTTTTTTTATTGATGTCAACCGTTGTAGCTTCCTTTTTTGCTGGTTCCCATTTATCTAGGTATTCAATAATGCTTGCAATCTCCTCAGCTGAAAATTGGGTAAAAGGTGGCATTATTGCCTTATTGTGTTCCTGAAATAACTTCACAGCAACCGGATCACCTGACTTAATTACTTCCTGAGAATTCCTTATAAATTTCTCAATCCAGGCTTTTTCTCTTCGCTGTGTAACACCCATCAAATCAGGTCCAACCAGTTTACCTTGTCCAATAAGATGGCAAACAGAACAGTTTTTCTGGAATAAATCCTTACCATCCTGTGCTTTTAAGAATAATGGAATGACAAAAAACAAAAAGCTGATAAAAGTGACCTTGAATAAGCGCCTGTGGCAATCACTTTTTTGTATTGGATTTTGGCCATTAAAGATTTTTATCATAAAAAGTCGTTTACGTAAGCCTTGCAAATTATATGTCTTTGCGAATTTATTCAAAATTGCCTTAGCAAACAAGTTTAAATAGACATTGTTGACACATGTTTTGAATTTAAAATGATTCCAAATAATATCAGATGGTTTATTGTCTTCTGAAAGTATTGCAAATATTGAGAAAGGGATGAGTCACATCATTAATTCATTGAATGATAAATTAGATCAGGCAATGGGTGAAGTTGAGTGCAGAAACAAACGGAATCTGATTGAAAAGAGGGAAAAAATAAAAGGAGGAAAATATCCTCCTTTAATGATTGCGGAGAGAAAGGGATTCGAACCCTTGGTACCCGCTTGGGTACAACGGTTTTCGAGACCGCCCCGTTCGACCACTCCGGCATCTCTCCAAATGACTGTGCAAAAATACCTTTAATTTGTGACAAAAAAAAAGAAGCTGTCGTTTTATGACAGCTTCTATGAGGGGTATAGGAACTTTTACAGATCTCGCAGAGTTTCGCGGATTTCGCGGTCAGTTTTACCTAGTTTTTTTTGAAGGCGTCCAAGAAGCTCATCTTCCCGTCCTTCTTCGTATATCAAATCATCATCAGTTAGTTGAGCATATTTCTGTTTGAGTTTGCCTTTCATTTGATTCCAATTACCTCTCAATTCCATGTTATCCATTTTTCCTTTTGTTAAGTTAATACATCCATTAATTGCCCAGTACAAAAATCATCATTTTACGAGCAAAACGTCTTATACCTAAACTTTAAAATGTTACATGAATTCAACGTCCTCTTCTTTCTCAACCGGGAAAAATAAATTAAAGATTGAACCTTCATTGGGTGATCCTGAAGCGGTAATATACCCATTGTGGTTTTGAACTACTTTTTTGCATATGGTCAATCCGATACCAGTTCCTGAATATTCTGTTTTACTATGTAATCTCTGAAAAAGTTCAAAAATTTTGTTGGCATACTTTTGATCGAAACCAATTCCATTATCACTAAAACTTATGCAATAATAATGTGCAATTTTTTTAAGGCCAAAGCCTGTTAATTGTTCACCCGGAACTATTTTGGAGCTGATTTTAATAATGGGTGTGACATCACTTTTGCTGTATTTCAATGCATTATCAATAAGGTTATTGAATAATTGTTGTATTTGCCCGGGAACAGCATTTAAAACTGGTAATGGTTCTGCTTCGATTTTGGCTTTTTTGATTGAGATTTCTTCTTTTAAATTATGCAAAGTTTCTTTTAATGCACGATTGAGATCGTATGGTATTTTAATGGACGATAAATTGCTGGCTCTTGAATAGTCAAGAAGGTCGTTTATTAATGTTTGCATTCGTAATGCTGACTGCAACATCCTATTGAAGTAATTTAATGAAGTTTCAGACAAATTACCATCCTCGTTTTCCATTATCAGCTTTGATAAAACCATGATCTTTCTAAGAGGTTCCTGCAGATCGTGCGAAGCCATATGGTTAAATGACGCTAATTCATCGTTTTGTCTTTCCAGTTGAAGGTTCTTTTCTTCTAACATTATTTCTTTATCAATCAAACTCGTAATATCCTGTGCAATCCCAACAATAAAGGTAGCTCTGTTGATCCGCATCTTATCAGAGGTGCCTTTAATATATCTGATTCTGCCATCTTTACGAATTATCCGAAAGACACTAACACTGGTTCTTTTCATCTGATAATCCTTCAAACTTGTTTCAATTAAATTGTGACGGTCATCAGGATGAAGTAAGCTAAGTACTGTCTCAAATGTAATCTCGTCTTTGGACGTATAACCACTTATTTTTTGAAGATTTTCTGAGAAATTAAATTCATTTGTATCAAGATTAATATGCCAATGCCCTAAGCCGGCACTTATTTCAGCATTTTGTATTACTTTCAGTGATGTCTTTAGTTCAATATTTGCAATTCGTAGTTCTTCCTGTCGTTTCTGTAATTGCTGAAGTTTGTAAAGTTCTTTTGTTACATCCTGAATAGTGCCAACTAATACATGGTGATTGGCTCGGTTAATGACCTTTGAAGTAGCCCTTACATGTTTAATTTCTCCACTTTTTGTAATTATCCTGTACTCCCATGCATCGGCGAGTTTATTTGAAAGCGTTTTTGTTTTTTCTAACTCAATTCTTTCCTTGTCATCAGGATGAATGAATCTAGAGTTGAAATAATCTACGTCTGGTTTGAATTCTCCAGGTTTACAACCCAGGAGTCGATAGAAATTATCAGAATAATACAATTCAAGCGTATCAAGATTCCAGTAAAACGTTCCCAGATCTGCATTGATTTCTGCCTGATCATAAATAATATCTTTTATTCCATTTTGAGTGCCAGTTACATTACTGGCTTTTTCAGTAGTTTTTTCCATAGTATTTTAGACATCCCACAAAGCATATGTCATGGCTAAAAATAATTAATTTCATGAAATGAATTACAGATAGTCGCCTAAATCTGTGTAAAAGTTATCAACATGCAAGAAACCTTGAAATAATGTAACGTTATTACTGACTTGTGTAATAGCCTGATTAAACGATAGTTATACTTTTACAAGTTAATAAACGGAATAATTAGCTTACAAGTATGAGTCGTACCAGAAAAAAGAGCAAAAAAATATGGATCATTCTTGTTGGTATATTAATCCTGTTGGTAATTTTCAGATTGTTCTTACCTCGGATTATACTTCATTATGCTAATAAAAGTCTTGCAAAATTAGAAGGTTATTACGGCCATATAAGTGATATAGATATATCATTATATCGTGGTGCATATCAGATAGACCATATATTCATCAATAAGGTTGATTCAGCAAATGGCAAACGAATTCCCTTTTTTGATACAGATTTGATTGAACTTTCAATTGAGTGGCCTGCATTGCTGGATGGCAGCATAGTAGGTCAACTTGAATTTTTAAATCCAACACTGATATTCACAAAGGATAAAGCAGAGCCTAAAGATGTTCAAAAAGATACAACAAATTTCAGAGCATTACTTAAAGACTTGATGCCTCTAAAAGTCAACAGATTTGAAATTACCAATGGTTCGATTCATTATCAGGATAAATCTACTAAACCAGTTGTTGATGTTAAACTGGATCAGTTGAATGTGATTGCACTTAACCTGTCAAGCGTAAGAGACACTGCGATACTTCCGGCGACAATACGTGCAACTGCAAATGTTTACAAAGGAACATTGGTTTTAAATGTCAGACTTGATCCGTTAGCAGATGATCCTACATTTGATTTGGATGCGGAATTAAAAAATACCAGTCTTCCGGAATTTAATGACTTCTTTAAAGCGTATGGAAAAATTGATGTTAATGAAGGCACTTTTGGTCTTTATACTGAGATAGCTGCAAAAGACAGAAAATTCAAAGGATATGTTAAGCCTGTAATTAAAAATCTTGACGTTTTAGGACCAGAGGATAGGGAAGACAACATTTTGAGAAAGGCATGGGAAGCCGTTGCAGGTGCTGTGGGTGAAATCTTTGAGAATCAGAAAAAAGATCAGGTCGCCACTAAAGTGCCTTTAGAAGGTAATTTTGATGATACAACCATTGGAACATGGTATGCTGTAACAACAGTATTAAAAAATGCATTTATCCAGGCTCTCTACCCTTCACTCGATTATCAGATCAATCTTGCAAGTGTTGAAGCTGAAAAACCAGAAGAAAAAAAAGGCTTTCTTGAGAAAATATTTTTTGGAGATAAACATAAAAATCATAAGGATAATAATCAGTCGAGTGATAAAAATAAGGATTGAGAACGTTTAACAGCTAGGATATGAAGCGTCGTCTATTGAATTTCTGGAAGCTGCTCAAAACAGCCTTCAAACAATGGAATCTAAAAGACCCATTCAGAGAAAGTGCAATAATAGCATATTATGCTATTTTTTCTTTGCCCGGCCTTTTGGTTGTGATTATAACTTTGGCCGGGTACTTTTTTGGAAAGTCAGAAGTTAGTGAATACATGTCTGATCAAATTGCTGCAGCAATGAGCGCTGATACGGCCAAGCAAATTCAGGTAGTAATTGATAAGGCATATGATGAAAATCAATCCGTTATAGCAACTATTATAGGAATAGCAACTATCTTACTAGGTGCTACCGGGGTGTTTATTCAACTGCAAAAATCTCTCAACTATATTTGGGAAGTTAAAGCTGATGCTTCAAAATCTGGGATCATGCAGTTATTAAGGGCCCGCTTATTTTCACTAGGCTTAATTATTACAATTGCCTTCCTGCTACTAATATCACTTGTCATTACCACTTTATTATCTGCATTCAGTGGTTATATACAAAGCAGGTTGCCTGATTATATGATGTTTCTGTTCGAAGCGATTAATTTTATTTTCTCTTTAGCTATAATTACTCTTTTGTTTGCAATGATGTTCAAATTTATGCCTGATGCTCAAATCAAATGGAACACTGTTTGGATTGGATCTATATTAACTGCACTTTTATTTGTACTTGGAAAATCTGCACTTGGCTTTTACTTCGGAAAAGCCAATCCAGGATCAGGATATGGAGCTGCCGGTTACATTATTCTAATCCTTCTTTGGACTTCTTATTCTTCAATGATCGTTTTTTATGGAGCAGAGTTCACTAAAGCATTTAGCGATATGAAATATGGAGATACAGAGCCATCAAAGCATGCAGTTAAAGATGAAAAAGCTGAATTTGAAAAAAAAATAGAAGAAAAAAGAGTACAAGAGAAAGAACAACAAAAAAGGAAGAAGAAAAGTAAAAGACCTAATAACTAGTATTATGCCTGAAGGTCCATCTATTTATTTATTAAGTGAAGAACTTCAAGGATTTATTGGACAAGAAGTTTTGAATGTGCGTGGCAATAGTAAAGCGGGAATTAATAGAATAGAAAATACCGTAATATCTGGTATAAGGAGTTGGGGTAAGCACCTTCTTATTAGCCTTAATAATGGAATCACCATTAGAATACATTTTATGCTATTTGGCAGACATGCCATAAATGAGAGAAAACCTGAAAGAATAGAAAGGCTCGGAATCGATACTCCAACTGGTGAATTCAATTTTTATGCTTGCTCAGTTAAGATACTAGAAGAAGATATTAATTCATTATATGACTGGTCATCCGACGTCATGAATGATAGGTGGGATCCGGAGGCTGCAAAGAAAAAAATAAGTGAAAGGCCAGATGAACTAATTTGTGATATATTGCTTTATCAGGATATTTTTTCAGGCATTGGCAATATAATTAAAAACGAAGTTCTTTTTCGACAAAAGGTTCATCCGCAAAGCGTAGTGAGTCATTTGCCAGCGAAAATACTTAATAGCATTATCAAAGATGCCAGAGAATACAGTTTTCTGTTTCTTGAGTGGCGAAGAGAGTTTGTTCTAAAAAAGAATCTCCAGGTTCATAATAAAAAATTATGTCCCAGATGTAACCTTCCAATACCAAAAAAGATAATGGGAAAAACAAAACGTAAAGCGCACTTTTGTAGTAACTGCCAGATACTTTATTAAAAAGCAAATCAATAACCTGTTTTTTGTTTTTCGGAAAATTCACTTTCTGAAGCAGCAGTTGCTGTGTCGTGATGAACAGGTTTAGTGCGTTTTGGAGGATTGGTTTTTAAATTGCCTAATAAGCGGAAAACAAAATCTTTGAGCCTATCAGCGTTTCTTGATAATAATGCGGTAAGGATATATTGAATAACCGATTTAGAAAATTTGTTGCTTTTCTTTCGTTGTGGGACTTCATAAGTAAACTGCATTTTCTTCTCATGGTGCCTTCTCTTTCTATTTCTTAATTTCTTAAATGCAAAGAATGAGATTAGTCCGGTTGCAGCTACTATTAGAGTTGTTTTAAGGGCTGGTGAATGGGAAATCTTTTTTAGACCTTCCTTCATTAAGTTTCCGGGTTTAAGTCTTTCCTTTACAACACCAAACTCCTTTTTTAAGCTCTTTAAATCTTCTTTCTGTTTGCTTTCCAACACTTGAATAGCTTCCTGTAATTCGGCATTAGAATCAATTCTTGCCATTATTTTAAGAGTTTAGAGATTATGACATTGGATAATGGGACTTTTATAAGTTGTTTCTTGAACACCAGGAAAATAATAATCAAAAGAACATAGAAGCCGGCAATTGCAAAAAATCCCAAATATGTTTCACCGAGCAGACTCCCAACCCAAAAGGCAAGAGCCAGGTTAAGGATTAACAAGAAAAAAAATATCAGGAGTGCCATTACTACACCGAAAACCACGTTTGATACAGTAACCGCAAGTCTATCAATAGCTTTTAGTTTAACAAGATCAATCGTGGTTTTAGCATAATTTTCTACTTTTTCGAGCAAAACCCCGAAAAATGTTTCATTTTCTTCCATGTTCTTTTGAGTTATTTATGGAGATAAGATTAAACCTTTGGTGTATTTGGGTTACCCGGTTTGTTATAATCGCTCCTTATTTCATCGGCTTTTTGAGCGCCTTTGTTAACAAGGTTTTCGGCTTCTGACTTTACTGAATCGAATTTATCCATCATACTTTCAATAAAATCATTGAATTTGGTTTTTAAACCATCAGCATATTCATTGCTTTTTTCCGATATTTTCCTGCGGGTTTCTGTACCCTTGTCAGGGGCCAGCAGTACACCGATGATTGCACCGGCAGCAACACCGGCTGCAATACTTAAAATCATCCTTCCTGCGTTCATGTTTTTTTTCTTTTAAAGTTAATAATATATTTAATCAGAGCGACTTTCGCCCTGCAATAATTTGCAGTAATATTGCAATTACTGCGATAACAAGCAGTATATGAATCAAAGAACCGACACTATATACGAAAAATCCAATTGCCCATCCGATGATTAATAAAACGGCTATTATGTATAGAATGTTTCCCATAAATTGACATTTACTAATAAAATCAACGCCGTGCCTTGCCTGAAAGGCAAAGCACTACGTTGATTAGTTTATAGCATCAAAATCATCATTACTGATGTCAAAGTATCCATCCCTGAGAAAAGTATTGTTATCATCTGAATCTATTTCAAAATCAAACTCATGATCAAGATAAAATCCGTCTAAATCATCATCTTCATCACTGGGATTGTAGAAATGTGGACCTTCCATGAGTTCTTGCTCAAGAAGGTTTTTTGCTTCCTCTTCAAATAAGATCATGTCAGAATCCACCTCTTGATTGTCGATACATAACCGACCATCTTTTTTGACCGAGATAATTCGGTTAAGGTGCCTTTCTTTCATTTCTTTGATGATTTAAGGATACTAATTGATAAATTTATTCGTTGCCTTTAGTACGGCTGCCACCTTTACCGCCTGATGTTTTTGAACCACCATCGTCTTTACGTGTGCTTCCGCCTTTTTTTTCATTTGCGTTTTTCATTGTTTTAGATTTAGAGTTATTAATTTAGTGAATTGGGATTAAAAAGCTCTTCTTTATTCATCCTCGCCTTCAATAGCTTCCATATTAATTCTGGCTTCTGCTATTTCAGTTAAAAGTGAATCGGTATCTTTTTCTTCTTCAAGTGTTTCCTCAAGCAGATCGTACACATCCATTTCATCAAGTGTATGTGCGTATGAACTCAAAGTGCCGTATGTTGCAATTTCATAATGTTCAATTTTTTGAGCGGCTGCAATAATTGAAGCATCACGCACCATACCCTGCTCTGTTTCTTCGATTTTTTCTTCTGCTTCTTTAATCAACCCCTCCATTGCTTTACATTTCTTACTTTCAGGTTGCCATCCCATGATCTCAAACACCTGGTTTAATCTTTCTATTTGTCCATGTGTTTGTTTTAAATGATTATTCAGGGCTTCAATCAGTTCACCTGATGTTGCATTTTTGATTAAATTTGGAATGTTTTTAGTTATGGCATCTTCTGCCCAAAATATATCTTTCAAATCTTCATGGAACAATTCCAATAATCCTGTTGCTGCCCCTGCTTTTGACTTCTTCTGTCCACCACTCTTGTCTGATGCTTTCATAATTTTTTTTTTACTGTTTATAGATTAACTTAAATACAACACGCTCTCAATATAGCAGTTGTCAGAATGCAAATATGTTAACCGAATGTCCTTTTTACGTTACATAATTTTTATTAATATTTTCATTATCTGATTGATAATCATTATCTTAAATCAAGTATTCAGTATTTCACCTCCATTCGGGTGCAATACTTGTCCATTAAAATAAGTTGAATCGTTACCTGCAAGGAAAAGATAACTAGGAGCTACTTCTACAGGCTCACCAGCACGTTTCATTGGTGCATCACTACCATGTTTGGCAACCTTGCTCTCGTCAAAACTTGAAGGGATTAAAGGGGTCCAAATCGGTCCTGGTGCTACTGCGTTAACACGAATGTTTTTATTCATTAAATTCAGAGCCAAACTTCGTGTAAAAGCTGTAATGGCACCTTTGGTAGCAGCATAATCCATGAGATCTCCACTGCCGCGGTATGCTGTAACAGATGTGCTGTTAATTATTGTACTTCCTTCTTTAAGATGTGGTAAAACAGCTTTAGTCACCCAGAAGTATGAAAAGAAATTGGTTTCAAAAGTGCGGTAAAGTTGATCGGTCGAAATGTCAGTTATTGTTTTTGCTGGAAAATGAACCGCGGCATTATTTACCAGAATGTCAATCTTACCAAATTCGTCAAGTGTTTTGCTGACTAATGTAAGACAACCTTCTTCTTTACTGATGTCCTCAGGGATTGAAATACACCTACGACCATAATTTTCGACTTCATTTTTTGTTTTTTCAGCATCACTGTGTTCATTCAGGTATCCGAAAGCAATGTCTGCACCTTCTTTAGCAAAAAGTATTGCAACAGCTCTTCCAATGCCACTATCACCACCAGTAATTAATGCAGTTTTCCCTTGAAGTTTGCCAGAACCCTTCTGATCAGGATTGTCATATATTGGTTCAGGTGTCATTTTCGACTCAATACCCGGCCGCGATTGTTCCTGCGGCTCCCTGATCTCTGTTTTTTCTCCTTTGTTCATTACCAGAATCTATGAATACAATTTGCGTCATACTATGGTATCTAAACAAATGAAAGCAGCAATCTCTAAATCAAAATGTTATATAATTTACAGTTTCCTTTTCAGAATTATATGCATTATTGGTTTTCAGACCTGATTAAGTGAGGTTTCATACTTTTTACTGGCTGCAAAATAAAAGCCGCACAATAAAATTGATGCGGCTGATTATCCTTCATTTCAAAAATTCAAATACTCAGTACGAAATGATCTTTATTCAGACCTGAGGTATGATATTGCCAATTAATTGCAAGAACTTCAGAAATTACTTTTTGAAGAACTTTAAAATCATTCGGTTTACGAATGTAGATGTTAGCACCCTTAACGAATGTTTCCTCTATATCATTGTCAGATGCTGAAGTTGAGTAGATCGCAACAGTAAGGTCATTATATTCTTTATTTGATCTGATTTCTTCCAAACACTCTATTCCACCTTTTCGTGGCATATTTAAGTCAAGAAAAACAATGTGAGGCCTGATGTTTTCAGAATTATTCAAATAATCCATTAACTCAACCCCATCATTGACCATGGTAAGTATGGTTTTTACTTTTACTTTGTCAATAGCTTCCTTGAAAAAGAAACGATCATCTTCATCGTCTTCTGCCAAGACTATATTAAGTGGTTTATTAGCCATTATTATTTATTTTGGTTATTTCACTAGAACTAAAATTCGAGCTTGTTTCTTTTTCTGGTAGAGTTTCAAAATCTCCACGCCTTCGTTTAATAATTCGCTGAAATGCTGATGGGGTTAATCCTGTAGTTTTCTTAAATTGATATGATAAATGTGCAACACTACTATAGCTTAGTTTATACGAGATTTCTGTGAGTGTTAATTCGCCTTCCATAATCAGTTGTTTAGCACGTTCTATCTTTTGCATAATAATATAATTACCGATTGAGGTATAAGTATTTTCTGCAAAAAGATTATGAAGATATCCATAACTTCTGTTAACTCTTTCAGCAATGTATGATGAAATTTTTGAAGTAGGTAAACCTTCCTCCTTATAAATCATCTCTCTGATGACATCTTTGGTTTTCTGAACAAGAGTACTTTTAAGATTATCAACTATATCTATACCGTATTTAGCCAAAAAAGAATGAAGTTCCTGTAGTTGATCTTCAGTAATTTCACTTTGAATCTCAACTTCACCCAAGCCTCCTAATTCATATTCAAGACCAAGCTCTGAAAGTTTTTCTTTAATGATTACATTAACCGCATTATGTATATCGTACTTTACATAAAGTTTCATAGACTGGTGTGTTTAGCTTAACAAGAACAACAGAAAATTGGATTTTGTTGTTCTTGAATTTTTCAAAAAGTGTACCAAAGTTCGTGCTGTATTCATTATCAGTTATTTAGATACAAATATAGGTAAAATTTACTCTAAAAAAGTGTGGAATTTTTACCACATTTTGTTTCATCTTACAAATACCCAACGGCTATTTTCTGATAATTCATCACTAAAGGAGTAACCCTCATAATCGAACAGCTTAATTTCTTCAACATTTCCAATATTTTTATCAAGAATGAAACGAGTCATTAAGCCACGTGCTTTTTTCCCGTTTAAAGTTATGAATTTAAAGGTTCCATTTCGGAATTCCATGAAGAAAGGAGTAATCACTTTTGCTTTGATTTTTTTTAAATCAATTACTTTAGAATATTCCGCAGATGCCAGATTAATAACCACCTTTTTATCGGAAGCTTTTATTTCTTTTGCAATTTGTTTTGTTAATTTATTATCCCAGAATTCATAAAGGTTATTAAAGTTGTTGCCTGATAATGTAATACCCATTTCAAGCCTATAGGGTAAAATGAGATCAGTAGGCTTGAGCAGGCCATAAAGACCGGATAAAATTCTAACACACTTATCAGCAATTTCAATTTTAGTCGAATCAAGTTCCCATGCTTTTAAACCTTCGTATACGTCTCCCATAAAAGCGGCAAAGGCAGGTCTGGATTCATCAATATATGGATATGTCCATGCTTTGAAACGAGTATAGTTCAATTCGGCCAGTTTATAGCTAATCCCCATTAAATCCATTAAATCGACTATTCGCTGTTTTCTCAAAATCCTGATTAATTTTTCTGAATCCTTGATAAATAAAGGAAAATCGCCATATTTAATATGCGTAGGTGTTTTAAAATCAAGCGTTTTCGAAGGCGATAGAAGGACAATCATCTATTTCAACGATTTTATGATGCAAGATAATGATAAAAGCTTAAATTAACAACTACTTTTTTAGTAAGTCGCGAATTTCAGTTAATAATATCTGATCCTTAGTAGGCGGAACAGGTGTATCAGTTGGAACTTCATCTTTCTTCTTCATTGAGCTCAAACCTTTAATAGCTAAAAAGATAGCAGCTGCAATAATCAGAAAATCAACAACATTTTGTAAGAACATGCCATAATTAAGTGTTACAGCAGGTTTATCTGCGGTTGCACTAACCAGAACTGCTGCATATTGTTTAAAATCCAGGCCTCCTAATAAAACACCAAGGGGTGGCATGAGAATATCGTTAACAAAAGATGTTACAATTTTTCCAAATGCCGCTCCAATTACTACTGCAACCGCTAAATCTATTACATTGCCTCTAACGGCAAAAGCTTTAAACTCATCTAATAATTTCATAACTGGTTCTCCTTATTTTTTTGATTTACAATTCATTTATTGTCATAAAATTGTTTGTATTATTCTTTAAAAATCAAATGCCAAGCCCAGACCAAAGGTTTGCTTGATCTGAGTTCGAGGACCCACTTTACCATCTTTATCAGTAATCGTGATATCATCATCGTACAACATACTAACACCAATAAAAGAAGAGATGTATTTATTGACTTTCAATGATAAGATATTATCCCAACCTGCATCTATATTTTGTGGATTTTCCAGATAATTGCTGAATAATTGAAGTTTACTTTCTAAAGCAACGTTCTTTATTAGTTCTTTTTTGAAAAGTACCTGCATTGCCGCTCCCATTTCAAATCTTGAATTTTTACCTTTTTTAACTTGTACTAGTTTATCACCAATCGTATCGTAAATTGCAGGATCAACACCATATGAGCCCTTATCAGCAAGTAACTGATCAGTTACAATTGTGACTCTTCCTGTAACCGGAAGAAAAGAGAGAGAGAAATAGTCACTCGGTTTAAAATCAATTCCTATTCCAAATTGAACATAAGCTGGAGCCATGAAATTTGATACTATAGTTGAATCATCAGGATATTTAAATCCTCTGTAAAATTGAGTATTGAATTTTAAGTTAGCACTGGCATATAGGTTCTTTGAGATTTCATGTCCATATTTTGATAAAAACTCAATCTTATCATCAGTTTTTCTGGCATGGTTTCCATTTAGTCTGAGTGTTCCATAAGCAAGATCCAATTGAGTATCAAAAATCTTTTTACCTTCTTTGTAATGGGCGAAAAGATTAATCATAGAATTGCCCCCATAACTATTCTCTCCTCCGGCTGCCCAATTAGAAAAAGAAACTTGAGAAAAAGTTAGCGCAAATTTGCCACCGGCTTTCCATGTTGAATCATGTTGTGAAAAGGCATATGAAGCAGTACAAAGGAGTGTTAAACTGATGAGAATTGATTTGAAGTTTAGTTTCATGATGATTGATTAATTTTAATTTCAACTACCGTAACTCGATTTTATATTTGGATTGAAAAGTCCATCATTTCCTCTGTCAAGATTAAAGCTAATAGTTAATGTTGTTCTGGTTCTGACTGCTCTATTATTATAAACGCCAGGCATCCATTTTAACATTCTTAATATTCTGACTGCCTCTTCATTACATCCGGCTCCAACAGAATTTACGATTTCAACGTTTGATATTTTACCATTTGTCTCAATAATAAAACTCATTTTGACAATACCAGTTACGTTTTGTTTAATTGCTAATTCAGGGTATTTAAGATTCGACATAATATAACCTGCTAATGTCTGATGTGTATCAGTGAATATAGGGTATGGTGCCTGATCAAGATTCCTATACCAATATACCTTCAGAGATGAATCAACTGGCTCGTAAGGATTTACGATATTATAGTATTGTCTTTGTTTACAGAGACGTTCATATTTCTTCTTATTGAATTCAAGTTCAAAGTGATTCATATCTCGTATTGAAATACCACCTCTGTGTGCTGGTACCCATTCAATAAGTCTAAAAATTCTCAACGCTTCTTTATATGTTGAAGAATCTGGAAATGATATTTCCCTTAAGTTATGAGTGTGCCCTTTCTCGTCAATATCAAAAATAAAAAACACCTTTCCCTCTATATTTCTGCTATAAGAATCTTCAGGATACACTAATTCCTGACTTATGAATTCACGTAACTGACTTTTTCCTCCAACCGCTTGCGATTCAAAAAATTCCTGGCTAAGAACTAATTGATTTGTGAAAGTCAGAAAGAAAAATAGTAGTACTATTCTCATGATGTACCTGGAATTATTGAGTAAATTTAATGAGAATTATAACTTTGTCAACATAACAGTTAAAAATGAAGACAAACACATTTGGAGATAGGGTGACCAAGTATCTGGTCACACTTGAATATCCAGGCTCTTTACCTGAAGGAATAAGAATCCTGAACCCATACCAAGAATCAAAAGAAGTGGGGAGAATCGTGGATGAGTTCTATAAAAAATACTACTCTGATCTGAATATCCGTCAATTAATCCTTGGAATAAATCCTGGACGGTTTGGGGCAGGACATACCGGTATACCTTTTACAGATCCTAAACACCTTGAAAAGAATTGCGATATCAAATTTTATGGCCAACATACACATGAAACTTCATCAGTTTTCATATACGATAAGATAAGAGCATATGGAAGTATTGAATCTTTTTATAGCAAATTCTACATTGGTGCTGTATGTCCGCTAGGATTTGTAGCGACAGATAAAGGGCGGGAAGTTAATTTTAATTATTATGATACTTCAGAACTGCAATCGATGGTCATGGATTTTATCCTCCAAAACATAAAGAAACAAATTGAATTAGGCATCGATACTCGTGTTTGTTATTGCTTAGGTACCGGTAAGAATTATCAATTTTTATTAAAGATCAACAATAAATTCCAATTTTTTGCCTCGGTTATTCCTTTAGCACATCCTAGGTATATTATGCAATATAAATCTAAAATGAAAAACACTTATATTGACAGATATCTTCAAGTTTTTAAAGAAAATGAATATAAGGACGGTCTTAAATCGGAATAATTGTTTGAGATTTCACCCAACCCTTACTGCCATTGGCAATTTTTATTTCTTTCCAGCCTGTGAGTTGATCAATGATCTGGACTTTTAATCCTTCATGGATCACAAAAAGGTCAATACCTGATTCTTCAGGTGAACTTTTAACTGGTAGAGTTGCTTCAAAAACTATTGCTTCTTTCTGATTTTTAGCCTGTGTATAGGTGTCAGATGCAATTATAAAAAAAATTCCAGTGGCGAACAAGAATACCAATGAAAGAGGAAGTAAAATTCTTCTGATAATTACTCGGGTAGACAAAAGAAACCAACCAGCAGAAAGGAAAAATAATGCAAATAAAATGATAGTTGAGTACGCCCATCCATCAGGCGAATTAAGTGCTTTTAATGCTTCCCACCAACGTTGGTAAAAAATCTGAGGAAGTTGATCTATCTTATCAATAATCTGGTTATTAGCAACCCTTAAATTATAAATTATATCCTCATTTGTTGGATCTAATTTCAAAGCACGTTCATAATTAAGTATTGAGGAAGGATATTTCCCTGCTTTAAAATAAGCATTACCTAAATTATAATAGAGTTCTGACGACGAAAGCCCTTCTTTAATAACTTTTTCATAAAGAACAGCTGCATTTTCATAAAAGCCAGCCTGATATGCGGTGTTAGCTTTTACAATATCAGATTGTGGCTCAGAAAAAGCAAATACTGAAAAGAGAATAAAGAGAGAAATAATTAAAGTTGATTTCTTCATTTTGATATCTCCTTGTTGAGTTCTTGTTCAGTTTCTGTAATGACTATTAATGCTTCAGAATATAAATTATCCATTACCTGAGACTTATCTCCCGGGGCAAAACGGGTAAATTCGCAATTATTTAATGCGGTTAGAAATTTTGTAATCAACTCTTCTTTAACGCTTTTCTTTTGCAAAGCATCAGCAACGGAATCAAGTGAAAGAGCGGATCTGGAAATATTAAATTTATCACTGATATAGCCCCATAATGCATTAGATACTTCTGTACAAAAAGCAGATTGGTTACCTTTTTTCAAATACTGTTCAGCTAATTTTAACCTTTTCTTTGCAATTCCAGTTGCCTTGCGATTTCGCATTAATGCAACATTACTTCTTTTCTTGAGTTCTTTTTGCCAGATAATTGCAAAAAGAGTGAAAAGTATTGCCGGTGTGAAAAAGAGTATCCAAAAAAGCAGAGATCCAAAAAAGAATATATTCGTGGGTTTCAAGTTATAAATACTGGTATTAATATATCTGATGTCGGTACCAATATATTGAAAATCTTCTTTTTCAGGTCCTGTTTTAACGTATGCATCGTTACCTGTACCTTTTTCAACCGTAATATTAAATTCAGGTGTTTTAAGTGATTTATATATTCCTGCACCTGGATCAAAAAATACAAATGAAATTGGCTTTATGGTGTACTTACCATGATTTCGGGGTACAAGCAAATATTCAAATGTCCTTTTTCCTGAAACTCCTGATGCGTTTACTTTTATATCATCAACGATTCTGGGATCATAAACTTCAAAATCAGTGGGAAATGTAAATGGTGGTTTATCAATAAGTTTTAAGTTACCAGTACCATTTACTGTAAATTTTAATGTCAAAGCATCATTTGCTTTAACTGTATTTTTATCAAGTGTTGTGTTTATGTTGTAATTTCCGACCGCTCCTGTATAATCCTTTTTGTTTTCAGGTAAAGGTTTGACATTGATTGTAATAGCATTAGAAAAAAGCTTTTTTCTTACATTCTGATAATTGCTTCCAAAGAAACTATTATTGAAAAAGTCATCAAAAGGATCAGCTGACCTCCGTTTCTTTATTTCGACTTGAGCAATTACATCAAGTTCCAGTGGATCAATAGTTAATCTGCCTGTTTTTTGAGCAAATAGGGCATCTTTTTTAAATTCAGCAACTACATATTCAGCTCCATTTAAATTCTCTCTGTATTGGCTTAAGGGGGTGTTATCTTTGATTAGATTCTCAGTCCAAAAACCAGTTAATGATGGTGTTTTGGAAACGCTGTATTCTGAAACAGGCACTCTTGTATAGATCTTATATGTTACAATTACCTGTTCACCCTGATATGGATTTGTTTTATTTATGCTGGCTTTAACAAATAAGTTCTTTGTGCTGATATCAGGACCTTGTTGTTGATTATCAGGATCTGTAGATTGCTGACCAGCACTTCCTTTTACCACTGTTATGGTGACAGGATTCGATTGAAATGTTTTCCCATCTACATTTACGCTGGCAGCGCCAATGGTAAAAGAACCTTCCTTTAAAGCTTGCAAAACATAAGTATAAGAGAGCTCGACAGATCTTGTAACCTGGTTATTAATAATCTGCATACTACTGCTTGTACTCTGATTAGGACCTGATAAAATTGAGAAATCTTTTATAACAGGAGCTTTAAATCCATTAGCCTGAGCATTAACACTAAAAATTAACCTGAACTGATCACCGACGGCTACTTGTTCACGAGCCGATGCCTTGAATTCAACTTGTTGACCAAATAAGCTTCCAACTGAAATGGTCAAAAGGAGAATGGAATATAAAACTTTCAATTTCACGGATTCAATTATCATATTCCGATTTGTGTGTGACTGAATAAAATTAAGTTACCAATCCTTTTCGACCTGCACTGAAACAGCTTTAACTTTTTGTCTGTTCACCTTGTCGAGAGTTTTTTGTTCATCATTATTTAGAGCTTGTAACATCCGCTCAGCATCTTTTTTCGAGATCTGAGGTTTTTGTTGTTGATCCTTCTTGTCAGGCTGCTGTTGATCGCTATTGTCTGATTTTGATTGTTGTTTTTGGTTATCCTTATTGTCTTTATTGTCTTTTTTATTATCCTTACCAGATTTATTTTGTTGTTGTTGCTCTTGAAGCTTATTCAGAGCATAACTTAAATTGTATCTTGTATCATTATCAGAAGGGTTTATACGCAATGCTTGTTTATATGCATTTATAGCTTCAGTATATTTCTCGCTTTTCAGCATTGTATTACCTAGATTGTGATATGCTGCTGACTGATTTTGCTTTTCAGAACTCTTACTCTTATTTATAGTGCTGAGGTAATTTTCAGCAGCCTGATCATAGTTCTCTTGTTTGTAGAGTGAATTGCCGAGATTATAGGTGCCTTTTAAAGATTTAGGATCTTTATCAATGGCTTTCCTATAAATTATTTCAGCATCTTTATATTTGCCTTCTTCGTATAACTTATTGCCTTTCCTTACAACTTTGTTTTCTGATTGAGAAAACGCCTGTAGCACGGAAAAGAGTGATATTAAAATTATAGCTGGTATTTTCATTTGTTATTTTTAACAGTGTTAGGATTAAGCAATGATAACTTATCAGCTAAACGACTTTTTCTTTCATTAATTATAAAATTAACAAACATTAAAATAAGAGCTATTGCTATAAAGTACTGAAAACGGTCTTCATAATCCGAATAGCTTTTTACGTCATATGTATTTTGCTCTAACCGCTTTATTTCATCAAAGATGCGGTTAAGTCCAACCTGCGAATTGCTTGCTCTTACATATATTCCCTTCCCAGCTTCGGCAAGTTGTTGAAGCATTGTTTCATCCAATCTTGTAATGATTGTTGAACCTGATCTGTCTTTTTTAAATCCTGTTATCTGTCCATTACGATAAACGGGTATTGGTGCACCTTCCGATAATCCAAGTCCAATTGTGTAGGTTCTGATACCTTTTTCTGCAGCTTCAGAGACTTTTTGAAGTGCTTGTTCATCATGTGTTTCACCATCACTAATAATTATAATTGCTTTACCCGACTTCTCAATATTAAAGGCAGTTGAAGCCATCTCAATAGCTTTTCCTATTGAAGTGCCCTGCACAGGTGCAAGGTCTGTTGAAACTGTTGAAAGCATTAATTTTGCTGCAGCATAATCTGTAGTGATCGGTAACTGAGTGTAGGCTTTACCTGCAAAAACAACCAAACCTATTCTGTCATTTTCAAGATCATCTATTAACCTGTTTATGGCTTGCTTTGCTCTTTCAAGTCTGCTTGGTTTAATATCCTGAGCAAGCATACTGTTAGAAATATCAAGAGCTATTACAATATCAATTCCTTTTCTTTTAACTTTTTCAAGTTGAGATCCTATCTGAGGATTCGCTAAAGCAATTATAATTGAAGTCAGAATCAGAAGATTAAGAAAAAATTTAAAGTGACCACGCCAATTTGAGCGGTATGGCATTAAAAGTTTAACGACATGCTCATCACCAAGCTTTTTTATTGCTTTTGTTTTCCATGCAAGATAAGAAATATAGATTATTACCAGCAGAGGTAAAATCCAAATGATATACAGAAATTCAGGATGTTCAAATTTAAACATAGCTCTACCATTAAAGTCTTATGGAAATCTTCGCAATACTACTGATGTTATCACTAAATCAAGAATAAGTATTAACAATGCAGCAAAAGCATACGGTAAGAATTCTTCTTTTTTCTTCCTGAATTCTGTAACATCAATTTTTGATTTTTCCAACTGATCAATCTCACTATATATCTGTTCAAGCTTCTTGTTATTTGTAGCTCTGAAATATTTACCACCAGTCAAATCAGCAATCTGGCCGAGCAACTTTTCATCAATGCGGACCTCCATTTGCTGATATTGTTTACCAAAAGGAGTTTCGATGGGATAAGGCGCCATTCCTATTGTACCTACCCCAATTGTATATACCCTTAACTTATACACTCTTGCAATTTCTGCTGCTGATAGAGGATCAATAAACCCCCTGTTGTTCTCTCCATCAGTGAGAAGGATAATTACTTTACTAACTGACTGGCTTTCTTTTAACCTGTTTACTGCTGTTCCCAATCCATCACCTATAGCTGTACCATCTTCAATCATACCGCTTTTTATCTCATCTATTAAATTTAGGAGGACACCATGATCAGTTGTAAGCGGACATTGTGTAAAACTCTCGCCACTAAAGACCACCAGTCCTATACGGTCATTAATTCTGCCCTTAATAAAATCTTCAGCTACTTCTTTTGAAGCTTCCAACCTATTTGGTTTAAAATCTTCTGCAAGCATGCTTCCTGAAATATCCATTGCCATGATAATGTCAATACCTTCAACATTCACGTCCTGCCTTGAAGAACTTGACTGAGGACGTGCAATGGCAATAATCAATAAAGAGAATGTAACTAATCTAAAAATCCAAATAGCATAAAGCAAGAATTCTTTCCACCGCTTTCTTTTCACAGGAAAAATTGAAAGATCAGATATCTGGATTGTAGGATAACTTTTTGAACCTTTATACCAATACCAAACCAATGCTGCAGGAATAAGAAGCATTAAATAGAAAGCTTCAGGATTGGCAAATTTTATGTGTTCAAACATAATTTAAGCTGATTTGCTACTGTTAGTGGTTGTTAATTCGGATGTTGATGGTTTGGTGTAATTAATTATCTCTATTCCATAGTTTATACTCTGTTCATTCTCAAATGCTCCTGGTTGAGCTTTAGCAAACTTTGCCAAATCAGCAAGATAAAGAACATTTCGTAAAGACTTCATTGCTTCCTCATGTTTAATATGATGATCCATTGCTTCAGCAATTTCAGTAGAAGTCATCTCACTGGCGTTGACGTTATATCTGACTTCAAAATATTCTCTCAAGATATCAGTCAATCGGGTATAATATTCTTTTATATCACCTTTTTGCCAAATCTGCTCTCTATTAAGTGCTTCGAGTTTTGAAAGAGCAATTTCCCATGCAGGTATTTTAAACTTACCTTCCGGCTTGTCAACAACTGGCTTAGTTTTTCTTCTCTTTATGAAATAAAATATACCATATAATGCTGCGCCAAGCAACATAATGCCAATCAGCCATGGTAGTATTTCAGCTAAAGTTAAAGGAGCATTCATAATGGGTTTGATATCTTTAATATCAGCCGCCGGATCGACTTTAATTTTATAAACTTCAAGAAGAAGTGGTTCTGTTAGGACAGCCTGTCCTCCTTTTGTAAAATTAAAAGGTGGAACTGCTATAAATCCTGTATCAAATGAAGTAATGCTAATAACTTGCTGCATTACTTTGCTGCCGGAGTTTGGATCAACAATCGTGTCAATTTTCGATTTTGCAAGTACTTCAATTGATTTAGTGATAGTATCATTGATTTTTGGCCAGATGATTGTCTCATTACCCGAAATAGGAAGCATAAGCGTGAGATTAAGTTTACTGCCTATTGCAAACCTTATCGAATCGGCTTTTACTGATTGTGAGTTAGCTGATGTTGTAATGATCACTAACAATATTACCAAGAGTCCTATCTTCAGTATCTTGTTTCTAGAGTATTGCATAATTATTAGTGCTACTTCCTAGCCTCTCTGGATTTAAATAGACTTACTAGTGGCTTAACATAATCTTGTCCGGTTTGAATTCGTGTAAAATCAACACCACTTTTTTTAAAAATTGTTTCTATTTGCGCTAAGCGAGCTCTTCCTTTTCTGGAAAATTCATCCTGAATTCTTTTATTTGATGTATCAATCCACACATTTCTATTAAGCTCCTTACTATATACTTGCACTAAACCAATATTTGGTAATTTCACTTCTGTTGAGTCATAAATCTGTAATGCAACCAGGTCATGTTTACGGCTTGCAATTTTCATTGGGTCTTCATAACCTGAGTCAATGAAATCCGACAGGATGAACGCAGTGCATCGTTTTTTCATAGCGTTAGTTAAAAAGCGAAGTCCTTCAGCTATGCTTGTTTTTTGACTAACCGGTTTAAAGTCTATGAGTTCACGAATAATCCTTAGAATGTGAGTTAAACCTTTTTGAGCCGGGATAAATTTTTCAATTCTATCACTAAAAAAAATCACACCAACTTTGTCATTATTATGAATTGCTGAAAATGCAATCAGTGCCGCAATTTCAGTCATCAAATCTTCTTTTAACTGACGATGTGTGCCATATTCATTTGAACCACTGACATCAATCATCAACATTACAGTAAGTTCACGTTCTTCATCAAAAATCTTTATATAAGGATGGTTAAAACGGGCAGTCACATTCCAGTCAATATTTCGGATGTCATCACCGTACTGATATTCACGAACTTCACTAAAAGCCATTCCTCGTCCTTTGAAAGCACTATGATATTCACCGGAAAAAATCTGGTTAGACAATCCTCGCGATTTAATCTCTATCTTTCGTACCTTTTTGAGGATTTCTGATGTTTCCATAGTTGATATTAGTTATTGCACAATTCAATTCTGCATTAATTTTTGCTATGGAACCTCTACAGTGTTTAGAATCTCATTTATGATTTCTGTTGCTGTAATGTTTTCTGCTTCAGCTTCATAAGTAAGTCCAATACGGTGACGAAGTACATCATGAGCTATAGCTCTGACATCTTCAGGAATAACATATCCCCGACGCTTTATGAAAGCGTAAGCTTTTGCAGCAAGCGCAAGATTAATACTTGCTCTGGGAGAAGCACCATAAGAGATCAATGGCTCAAACTTTTTAAGTTTATTTTCTGCAGGATAACGGGTTGAAAAAACGATATCAGTTATATAGTTTTCAATCTTCTCATCAAGATAGACTTCACGCGTTAGATTTCTGGCTTTGATAATTTGTTCAGGAGAAATGATTGTTTTTGTAGTAGGCATAACGTCACTCATGTTCTGCCTCATAATTAATTTCTCTTCCTCTCTTGACGGGTACCCAATAACAACTTTCATCATAAATCGGTCAACCTGAGCCTCAGGCAAAGGGTATGTACCTTCCTGTTCAATTGGATTTTGTGTAGCCAAAACAAGAAAAGGCTCAGATAATGAAAATGTGTTTTCACCAATAGTAACTTGTCTTTCCTGCATAGCTTCTAATAATGCACTCTGAACTTTTGCCGGTGAACGGTTTATTTCATCTGCAAGAATGAAATTTGCGAATATTGGACCTTTCTTAACAGTGAATTCCTCGTTTTTAGGGCTATATATCATAGTTCCAGTTAAGTCGGCAGGTAAAAGATCAGGTGTAAACTGAATACGGCTAAAACGGGCATCAATGATTTTAGCAAGTGACTTAATAGCCAAAGTCTTTGCAAGGCCAGGTACACCTTCCAATAGGACATGCCCATTAGATAGAAGGCCAATCAAAAGCCTTTCAACCATGTAACGTTGACCAACAATAACACGGTGCATCTCCAGATCAATCATATCGATGAAGGCACTTTCTTTCTGAATTCGCTCGTTCAGTTCTTTGATATCAGTCTCAATCATAGAAATTATTTTTTGCAAAAATACCACTACAATACTGACAACTGTAGCAAAGCGCTGTTAAAAATTGT
This sequence comes from Lentimicrobium sp., assembly GCA_035298745.1. Lineage (GTDB taxonomy): Bacteria > Bacteroidota > Bacteroidia > Bacteroidales > Lentimicrobiaceae > Lentimicrobium. Next base: position 57,162 of record DATGXS010000084.1, read on the forward strand.
TAAAGGTCAATATATGATTTATTGTCGAATGGATTTAATGTAAAACAAACGTAATCAGGCACTAGTAATTTCCTTCTAAAATCATGCTCAACTTATTTTTAAAAAGGAATAGTTAACCTTCAAAAGATTCTTAACGTTCAAAATTATCAAATTCAAAAATGATTAGGCGGAATTTGATAAAATCTTCTTAAAAATTAAGTAAGTAAAATGGTTGTAATGAATTGCATTTTTATACCTTTGCCATCAATTAGAAGAAGTAAATAAGTCAATTTCAGCAAGGGTTGTAGCTACTTTTATTCATCTATTAAAAAAATGAATGAGTTACTTGCACATGTTGTAAATTGCCGTAACTTGTGCCGCTATTTAAGTTGCTAAACATTAAATTTTAATAAACTAAAATTATATGAAAAGTAGAAATTTACTCATTGGCTTACTGACACTTATGTTTTCAGCCGGGATGTCAACGATGATCCCTGTTGTTGCTTACGGACAGGCAGCTTTAGGGTTAAACTGGACATCACTAGGTCCGGATAATTATTCTGGCCGAACAAGAGCATTGCTCCTTTCCAATCAAGATCAGCAATATAAAACTCTTTATGCCGGGGGTGTATCAGGTGGTTTGTGGAAATCAGTGACCAATGGACTGACATGGACACAGATTCCTACCAATAATGTAGTTTTAAACGTAAGTTGTATAACTCAGTCACCAAATGGTGAGATTTATGTGGGTACTGGAGAAACCTTTGCCAGTGAACGTTTCAATCTTTTCAGTGGCTTTATTGGTCAGGGCATCTATAAATCAACTGATGGAAACACTTTTACAAAGCTTGCATCAACAGATCCAGGCTCCTTTAATAATCCTGACGCTGAATGGGCTTTCGTTAACAAACTAGCAGCTGGTAATAATATTGTATATGCTGCAACCAACAGTGGGCTAAAAGTATCTACTGATGGTGGTCAAAACTGGACAATTGCAAAATCAGGTGGAATTGATCTGAATGAGGCAAGTACTGAAGTTGATTTGGCAAGTGATGGTACTGTTATTGCTTCTGTAGGTAATAAGGTTTATCTGTCTTCAACTGGGGCTGCAGATGGATTTTCACTTGTTTCATCAGATGTTGCTGGCGAAAATTTGCTTCCACATGCCAATCTTGCCAGAATTGAAATGGCTTTTGCACCATCTGATCCTAATACTATCTATTCAGTTCTCATAGCTAATGGTGCTGATGCAACATATTTAAGAGGACAGCTTGTTGGAGTTTATGTTTCTAAAAATAAAGGTCAAACCTGGAGACTTGTTGGACCAGGTGGAAGTACAGTATTTAATGTTTTCGGTAATGATGCAAATACAACGCATTATGGTGAATATGCTGCTTCAGTGGTTGTTGATGATTCCAATCCTGATGTGGTTTATGTTGGTGGAATGAATGTTTGGGAAGGCAAGAAGATTGTTGAAACCGGATTTTATCAATGGCAACAAAAAACAGCAGGTGGCATAAGTCGCTTTCATAATATTGTTTTTCAACCTGGTGTTGATGGGTTAGCTTATGTTTCGACTGATCAGGGCGTTTATACTACTAATAATGATTTTATTGGATTAACTGCATTGAACCGCAATTATAGAACATCTATGTTCTACACAGTTGGATTTGATGATAAAGGTAGGGTATTAGGCGGTACTCAAGGCAATGGTGTTCTTTTTATTGATGGTAATGGAAATACACCTGAAGCTGCTAATAAAATTTTCTTCGGTAATGTTGGAGGTATGGTAGATATGTCAATGATCAATCCTACTGCAATGTTCTATGCTTCAACTGGTGGCTTACTTGAGCGTTCTGCTGACTTAGGTGTCTCAATTGCTAATGATTTTGTAGCAAGTACAATCACAACTGGCAATGCTGGAGTATTTTCTACTCCATTCGCAATGTGGGAATCATTCAATAACCTTAATTCCCGTGATAGTATTACATTCATTGCTAATCAAAATTATGCTGCAGGTGAAGTAATGGAAATAAAAAGCAAAACTTCAGCATTTCCATTTAATTACACTTTCTCAGAGCCTTTGACCGAAGGTGATTCAATAAAAATACAGGACATTATTTCATCAAGATTCTTTGTAGGTGTTGCTAATGCGGTATACATGTCAAAAGAAGTGCTTGATTTTTCAAAAGAACCAAAATGGTTTAAAATAGCATCAATAACAGGTATCCCTTCATGTATGGCATATTCAAAAGATGCTAATTACTTATTTGTTGGTACACAGGAGGGCAAAGTCTATCGTATTGCCAATATTGCATTAGCAAATGATTCAATAAGGGCTGACATATCAAGTTCATTTGTTATCATATCAACAACATTGATTGAGGAATATTCTGGTAGGTATGTAACTTCTGTTTCTGTTGATCCAAATGATCCAACCAAGGTAATAGTTACTCTTGGTAACTATGGGAATGATGAATTTATATATTTAACAAATAATTCACTTGATCAGAATCCAACTTTCACATCTATCCAGGGTAACTTACCAAAAATGCCGGTTTATGCAAGTTTGTTTGAAATGAACACTTCAAATGTAATTATAGGTACTGACTTTGGCGTTTTCACAACAACTAACCTGAATTCAAATCCTACATGGACATCTGAAAATAATGGAATGGGTGCGCTCCCGATTTTCGCCATCCGTCAACAAACAGTTACTCGCCCATGGACCGCAACTTTAGGAAATATTACTAATACAGGTGCTATTTATCTGGCATCCCACGGTAATGGAATTTTCGAAAACAGGCAATATGTTGGATTTGAACCACCAGTTGCAAAGGGAAATACATCAAATGATCTCTTTAACGTATATCCTAATCCTGTTACTGATCAAATTAATTTCAGTATTGAATGTTCAAAACCAGAAAACCTAATGGTAAAAATATATGACCTGAAAGGAAATCTTGTTCTGGTTCGTAACATTAGTAATCTTATTAAAGGCTCAAACAGAATATCAATTGATGCTGACCAGCTTAAACAGGGTGCTTATCTGATCCAGCTTATTTCTGGCTATGAATATAAGAAAGCTAAATTCATTGTGGCAGATTAATTACTCTGGAAAATAAGTTTAACACGTTTCTAAAACAGGATAAAATAAACTAAAAATGAAAAAGATATACTTAACAATACTGGTTGCTTTAGCCGTATTCTCACTAAAAGCTTCACCGGATATTTATGCTCCTGATCTTGTGTCACCAGCAAATAATGCATCCGGTATTTTCCCAGATGTAACACTTGATTGGAGCGCAGTTACTGGTCAATTAGGCTTATACTACGAAGTTCAACTGAGTAGAACTGATGATTTTGCCTCTCCGGTGATTTTTACAACTGAGCTCACCAGTTATAAAATGGAAGACCTCTTTTTTGCACAGGATTATTTCTGGAGAGTCAGAGCTATTGACAATACAGCTACCTCTGATTGGTCAGTTGTTAGAAAATTCACCGTTATCAATACTGTAAATATTCGTCGTCCAAATGAGAATGCTATAAATGTCGCTCCAAATGTTGCTATCATTTGGACAGATATCACTGGAGTTGATTTTGTTGATTTTCAGCTTGATACTACCTCAAATTTTAATAGTCCATTGATGACAATCACAACGGTTGTAAATAAAGCGCCTTCTCAAGCTAATGCGTCTTCCCTTCATTTTGGAATGAAGTATTATTTAAGAATGCGTGGTCACCATGCTGCTGACACATCAGAATGGACAGAAGCAAGATCATTCACGGTGACTAACACATTTGCTTTAAAAACACCCACTTCAAATGAGGACAATGTCGTACCTGATGTCGCTTTTGAATGGACTAAAATAGATGGTCTTTTAAAATATCAATTAATGATCTCACAAGACCCTGATATGGCATCGTATGATGTATACAATATTGCTGCAAATCTGACTAAATTGAGCCCTGATACTTTATTATTCGGAACTACTTACTATTGGAGAATGGCTGCAATTCATGCATCTGATACACTCCTCTCAGAAATTCGTTCGTTCAGCACTATTAATAATGTAGTGCTCACTTCTCCCTCAAATGGGGCAACTAATGTAGAATTACAACCAACTTTAATTTGGGAAACAATGTCAGGATTAGTCAGTTTTCAGCTTGACATTGCTAACAATGCTTCATTTGAAGGCCATTATAGCTATTACATAGACAATGGTGGTTTTAATGAGTTCAAAGTACCCATCCATGTTCTTGACAGTGCTACTGTTTATTATTGGCGAGTTCGCGCTATAAGTAGTAGAGATACTAGTGATTTCAGCGATGCATGGAGCTTTAGAAGTGTAACTTTAGGAAAGGAAGATCTGGAAGAAATCAGAAATGGTATGACGGTTTATCCATCACCGGCAGTTAGCAAAGTATCTATCAACATACGTAACACCTTTAATGGGTCTGCAATTATTGAAGTATATGATTTACTTGGCACAAAACGCATAAGTTCAACTGCCAGCTTTACCAACGGATTCTATAAGGACCTACAAGTTGGAAATTTACCTAATGGTGTATATATGTTAAGCTTAATAGCTGATGGACAAAGAATAACATCTAAAATGATCATCAGAAAGTAAGTAAAGTAATTAGTTATAATAAAAACGGCTATCTCTTTTGAGATGGCCTTTTTTTTTCTATTAGAAGTATAAAAGTCTGAAATATGAACCTCTTTGATTTAAGCCAGGATTCTTGGTTAATTTATCTCAAATAACATTCATTTAATCTCCTTACAGCCTTCATTTAACATACCAAATCCTGCTTATAACTAGATGGTTGAAAAGGAGATTAAATGCAGAAAAATGCAGGTTGAATAGAGGTTAATAAATAAATCAATCATAACGTTTCCCAATACCTAAGCTTAAATAGAGGGTCAGGAAAAATTGGTCGGCTTTTTGTGATGCCATAATGGGTACAGGCTTTGCAAAATAGTCTAAAACAGCACCAACTTCAAGAAGCTTAGTTGATTGATTGATATTTCCAAATTCAATACCCAAAGCTATTTTAGCATAAGCTCCCGGATACGGTTTTAGTTCATTAAATCCTTTTAAGAAAGAAGCTCTCCCATAAATATCTTCTTGAAAATGTTTAGTGGGATCATACTTTTCAGTGACTATTACCATTCTGGTTTCACTTGTATCATAATTAAGAACATTAAGATAAACAGGTTTAGTCATAGCAATAGAAAGACCACCGAAATAGAATAGGCGAAGCTCTACACCACCAGAATATGGCTTCCTATTAAGTTGTTTTTGTTCACCAATGCCAGTTCTTACCAAATAAACTGCATTTAATTTTCCATAAATATAACTGCGTGTATTTGTATAATACTGATTGATGGTTTTGATTTCTTTTGAATGTTTATATTCTAGCAGGTTACCTTCAAACATTAGTTTATTAAAAACTGACCTGTTCTTCCCAATCCGGTATTCAATTCCCCAACCATTAGTGTGAAGAATGAAAGCTCCGTTCATTTCTCTCCTGAAAAGAACATTGTCTGCTACAGAGTCAAACTCAGGCTCATTTTGAGCTAAAGCAGTATAAGAGCAGATTAAAACAGGTAAAAACAGTAAATAATGTAGTGCCTTTTTCATAATTGTATTAACAACTATCAGACACAAATGTATATAAATTGCGGCAAGGAAGTATAAAAAAGCACATGAAAAACACCATGTGCTGAATCATTAAAGTTTATAATTAGAAATTACGATCTACTTTGTAGCGATGAACTTCTCCATACGCAGCACATTTTTGTGAAGATTTGCATGATACAGCTACTACTGACAATGCGCAAACGACTAAAATAATCCGAACTGTTTTTTTCATAATTTTACAGGATTCAGTGATAAGGTATAAACAACGGTTCTTTAACAAATAACTCTCCAAACAGTTATTTATTGTTAATCATAAAAATTGTCAAAAGTAACTCTTCATGGGAAATATTCAACCACAAATAGAACCCAGTTGGAAAGAAGTAATGCAGGATGAATTTGACAAGCATTATTTTATTGAACTCAAAAATTTTTTACTTCACGAAAAAGCTAATTATCAGATTTTCCCGCCTGGACCGAATATATTTGAAGCATTTAACAAAACTCCTTTTAATAAAGTAAAGGTTGTGATTTTAGGACAGGATCCTTATCATGGTTATGGACAAGCTCATGGTTTATGTTTCTCTGTCCCTGAAAAAGTACCATTTCCTCCATCACTTCAAAATATATTAACCGAACTGAAGAATGATCTTGGATTTCCCATTCCATCATCGGGCAATTTGACCAAATGGGCCAAAAATGGCGTTTTACTTTTAAATGCAACTTTAACGGTAAGGGAGAATCAGGCAGGCTCACACCAAGGCCGGGGTTGGGAGATCTTTACTGATGCAGTTATAAAGAGATTGTCGGAAAATAGAAATAATCTTGTATTTTTACTTTGGGGGAAATATGCTCAAAATAAAAAAACATTGATCGACACGAGTCGCCATTATATTCTGGAAGCACCGCATCCATCACCATTAAGTGCCTATAGAGGTTTTATAGGTTGTTCTGCATTTTCAAAAGCGAACAAATATCTATCGGAAATGGGAATGGAGCAAATTGATTGGTCACTTAGCTAAGCTAATCGGTATAAAGCATGTAGAGTATCTATTTCATAGATATATTAAGATAACGCTGAAGAAAGACTTCAGATATTTAACCTAATACTATTGATATGCGTAAACTTACAATTTTAGTTTTACTGATTATCAGTTTATCCGCAGTTTCAATTGCGGGAGGCTATCAGGTAGGACTTCATGGTCAGAAACAAGTTGGTATGGGACTGGTTGGTACTTCTCTGACTTTTGATGCAAGTTGCATGTTCTATAATCCAGGTGCACTTACATTTATTAAACCTAATTATAGTTTTGCACTGGGAGTTAGTGGTATCAGTTCATATACAGCCTTTCAAAAAACTGCTCCATCCATAAGTGTAGCTGAGACAGAAAATCCTCTAGGTACGCCTTTGTATATATACGGCTCTGCAAGGATTACTGAAAAGTTAAGTGCTGGTCTAGCTGTTAACACTCCGTTTGGTAATGGACTTTCCTGGGGACAAGATTGGGTTGGAAGATATCTTATTCAGGATCTTTCTTTGCGAGCTATTTTTTATCAGCCAACATTGTCATACCAGCTAAATGAAAAATTAGGCATTGGTCTGGGTTTCGTGTTTGCGACTGGGAAATTTGAAATGAACAAAGCTTTACCTGTTTATGGTCTGGATGGTGAAGGCAGCGTTAATCTGGAAGGATCAACTTCCAGTTTAGGTTTTAATGCGGGATTTCTTTTTAAACCTATTAAACGATTAAATATTGGAGTTGATTACAGATCTTCTGTAAATATGGAAATAGATGATGCTACTGCTACCTTTAATGTTCCTATATCTCTTCAAAGTAATTTCCCAAATACCATTGTCAGCACTAAACTTCCTTTACCAGCTAATCTTGATTTAGGGGTTTCTTATGATTTAAATAAAGAATGGCTCGTCGCTTTCAACCTTAATTATGTATTTTGGAGTTCTTATGATTCACTTATATTTGATTTTGCTGAAAATACTCCCGCATTGGCTGACTCTCGTAATCCAAGGGAATATTCTGATAAAATGATCATCAGACTTGGTGCACAATATACTGCCAATGAAAAATATCAATTCAGGTTTGGTGGATATTTTGATCCCTCACCAGTGAACTCCAATTACTTCTCACCTGAAACACCAAGCTTAAACAGCATTGGTTTAACTGCTGGATTAACTTATTGTCCAATTAAAAATTTAGCCCTTGATCTTTCATTTCTATTTATATCCGGCCAAAAAGGAGAAAGGTCTTATTTGCCAGATAATTTCTCAGGAACGTATAAGACGTACTCCTACATTCCTGGTATAGGATTAACTTTCAATTTTTAATTATAAAGAGGGAAAAACATGAAAGCAGATAAAGTTATATTATTTTTATTACTTGCAATTGCCATAGCTTCCTGTAAACCTGAAATAGATGCATTTGAACCAGCAGCAGGTAATGCAGACTTCGCAAAGTACATCGCCCTTGGGAATTCGCTTACTTCAGGATATAGAGATGGTGATTTATTCTTATCTGGGCAGAAATATTCATATCCTAACTTAATAGCTCAACAATTAAAGCTTGTAGGAGGGGGTGAATTCACACAACCATTAATGTTTGATGAATTAGGATTTGGCAAAAAACTTGTTTTAAATTTAAATCCAGTTAGAGATTGTTCTGGTGAGATTGTTCCCGGGGCAAATCCTTCCTTAGCGCCTATCCCGTATAATCTACTTGATCCAAAGGCTCCTGATCCAAAGAATTTTAGCAATATTGAGGAGTACTGGACCACAAACAACCTTGGAGTTCCTGGGGCAAAATCATTTCATTTGCTTTTACCTTTTTATGGATTGGCAAATCCTTACTTTGCCCGATTCGCAAGAAATGTTAGTCAGGTTTCTATATTAGAGCAGGCTATTTCTCTCAACCCAACTTTTTTCACCTTATGGATTGGTAACAATGATGTTTTGACATATGCATTAGCTGGTGGTGAAGCTGATTCATTAACTTCCGTTCCTACATTTACATTGGCATATTCAACTATCATCAATACGCTCACTTCAAATGGTGCAAAGGGTGCTGTAGCTAACATACCTGATATTACCAGTATTGCTTACTTTACTACATTTCCTTACAATGCACTGGTACTTACTGACCAGGCACAGGTTGACGCACTTAATGCTGCTTATTCTGCACTTGGAATCACTTTTAGTCTGGGAGCTAACGGACTTATAGTTCAAGACCCAAGTGCTCCTGGAGGAATGAGGCAGATAAAATCATCAGAATTAGTGCTCTTGTCATTACCACAAGATTCTATAAAATGTAAAGGTTGGGGATCTGCAATACCTGTTCCTGATAAGTATTTTTTAAGTGAAGATGAAATCGCAGATATCAAAAATGCTACAAACGAATACAATACCATTATTTCAAATATTGCTGATTCAAAAGGTTTAGCTTATGTTGATGCAAATGCAATGCTGAAAAGCGCAAAGTCAGGATTGGTTTTTGATGGAGCTAAATACAGTGCTGCATATATTAGTGGAGGTATTAATTCGCTCGATGGGATCCACTTAACTCCTAGGGGAAATGCACTCGTAGCAAATTATTTCATTCAGGCTATTAATGCTAAATATAAAGCCAACATTCCTTTGGTTGATCTTAATGATTATCCTGGAATACCTTTTCCTTAAATAAATTATTATTAGATGAGGGGATGGTATCCCTGTTCTTATTAAAAGCTATCAGATTGATAGCTTTTTTCATGTAAGATTATTAATCATTGCTACATGAAAGTATGTGATTGACGATTAGATAGAATCCATATCATTAACATTTTTTAACAGCCTTTATAGCAAAAGAGGGTATAAAATTAGAAGCACTTCTACTTTAAACTTTATTTTTGCGTTTATAGAATTTATTCACTATTCTCACAATATGGAATTATCGTTTAAAATACTGTCTTCAATTATCCTATTATGGTTAATAATAAGTACGCTCAATGCAAGTAGCCAGACTTTTGCTATAGATACTACTGAATTTTTACAACTGGAAGAAAATGGCATTACTCCTTCAAATTATAACTACGACGAAGAACCAGGATTAATTTCAAATGAGCTAATGACTAAAGATATTATGTTTGTTCCTGCTAATGTGCTCTATAATAATAGGTGGGATACTTTAAATATCAGAATAGGACGGACAGATTGGTCAAAAATTTCAGATTCTACTTTACTTGCTCTAAATGATATAAATGAAAGTAATTTTGTTTTTCCGTTTAAAGGCAAAATTATCTCCAATTATGGCCCCCGGGGTGGTCATTTCCATGCTGGGATTGATATAAAACTTAACAGAGGAGATACGGTTTTAAGTGCATTTGATGGAAAGGTTAGAATTGCCAGAAGCATTAGTGGCTATGGAAAAATTATCGTTATACGGCATAAGAATGGATTAGAGACTGTTTACGGTCATCTTTCTGCTTATCTTGTTAATGTTAATGATGAAGTTAAGTCGGGTCAGCCTATTGGCCTTGGAGGTAGAACAGGAAGAGCGACTACCGATCATCTTCACTTCGAGACACGAATTCTGGGAGAACATTTTAATCCTTCAAAAATAATAAATCTTGAATCGTATTGTTTAAAAGATGATTGCTTTGCGATCGATAAAAATACTTTAGGATTTGCTTCAAAAGAATCATCAATGATTGCCCATCAAACTAATAATGATTCAGCGAAATACATCAAAATCAGGTCTGGTGATACTCTTTATGCTATAGCACTCAAACACAAGACAACTGTTGATCGATTGTGCAGAATGAATGGGATTTCACCCAGAAAGGTTCTTAAAGTTGGTAGTAAAATTAGGGTAGAATAGAATTTTAACCATATCAGGCATTTCAAAGTGCTTTAATTTAGTGCTTTTCTAATTGTTTTTAAGCTTAATTTTGTATTGATATGGCAACAACAGACTCAGTTTCGACTATTTTAACTAAAGATTCACTCACAAGGAATGATATTATAACTTTATTGAATGCGGATGGAAATGACACAAATAAAATATTCGAACTTTCCTCCAGAATAAAAGAGCAGCATATTGGAAACATTGTTTATTTCAGGGGACTAATAGAATTTTCAAATATTTGCGAGAAAAACTGTTTGTACTGTGGCATTAGAAGGGACAATTATAATGTTACCCGTTATAACCTAAGTGATGATCAAATATTAGAAGCAGCGCAATTCGCATATGAAAACAATTATGGGTCTGTTGTTTTGCAAGGTGGAGAGCTTCAAAGCAGCTTCTTTACCAAGAGGATTGAAAAATTGGTAAAACAAATCAAGGACAATTCAAATGGTGAAATTGGTATTACTTTGTCTGTCGGAGAACAGACACTCGATACATACAAGTGTTGGTTTGAAGCCGGAGCTCACAGGTATCTTCTGAGAATTGAATCATCTAATCGGGAACTCTATTATAAAATTCACCCAAATGATGATAAACACTATTTTGACAGAAGGTTGAAGGCGCTGCACGATCTAAGGACTGCCGGATATCAGGTTGGTACAGGTGTTATGATCGGATTGCCTTTCCAGACAATTGAAAATTTAGCCGATGATATACTGTTTATGAGAGATTTAAATATTGATATGTGTGGAATGGGCCCATATATAGAGCATATCGATACTCCGCTTTGGGAATTCAAGGATCAACTTTTACCTTTAAATGAAAGATTTAATCTGGCATTGAAGATGATTGCAGTTTTACGCATTTTAATGAAAGATATAAATATCGCTTCAGCAACTGCATTACAAGCCATTGATCCCATTGGAAGGGAGAAAGCGCTTAAAATTGGAGCCAATATTATAATGCCAAATATCACTCCCGGTACCTATCGAAATAATTACAAACTATACGAAAATAAGCCGTGTACTGATGAAAATGCGTCTGATTGCACCAATTGTCTTGAAGCGAGGATTAAACTATCAGGTAATTCAATTGGATATGGCAGTTGGGGCGATTCGTTACATTTTAAAAACAAGAACAAGAATTAATGAAATTTTTTTTATTTTACCTCTTCAAACTTTTTCTAACTGAAATTCCAAAATACTTATGAAGCAGTATCATGACTTACTTAGACACGTGTTGGAAAATGGTATAATTAAACAAGACAGGACAGGTACAGGTACAAAGAGTGTATTTGGATATCAAATGCGTTTTAACCTTGAAGAAGGATTTCCTTTACTTACAACAAAAAGGGTACATCTTAAATCAATTACACATGAATTACTATGGTTTCTTAAAGGTGAAACAAACATAAAATACCTACATGATAATAATGTTTCTATCTGGGATGAGTGGGCAGATAAGGATGGTAATTTAGGCCCTATTTATGGGTATCAGTGGCGTTCATGGACTTCTTCTGAAGGAAAGATTGTTGACCAGATAACCGAACTTATCAATAATATTAAAAAGAACCCTGATTCCAGACGATTAATTGTAACGGCCTGGAACCCTGGAGAAATTGATAAAATGGCACTGCCTCCTTGTCACATTTTATTCCAATTTTATGTTGCTAATGGTAAATTATCATGTCAATTATATCAGCGAAGTGCAGACATATTTCTTGGTGTCCCTTTTAACATTGCTTCATATTCAATGTTAGTCCTTATGATTGCCCAGGTAACCGGATTGAAGCCAGGAGAGTTCATACATACATTTGGTGATGCTCATATATATCTGAATCATTTTGATCAAGTCAATCTTCAACTGAGCCGTGATTTAAGATCTTTGCCAAAGATGGAGTTAAATTCGGATATTAAGAACATATTTGACTTCAAGTATGAAGATTTTACACTTGTTGGTTATGATCCACATCCTGGAATAAAAGCGTCTGTTGCCATTTAAATTTGAATTAATGATAACTTATATTGTCGCTATAGCACAAAATGGAGCAATCGGTTGTGAGAACCGTTTGCTTTGGCATATACCATCTGATCTCAAACGCTTCAAAGCATTCACTTTGGGTCATACTGTAATAATGGGTATGGCAACCTACCATTCTTTACCTGTAAAACCACTTAAAGATAGGAGAAACATTGTAATGACCAGAAATGCCAAGATTGAACTTCCAGGCTGTGAAATCGCTCACTCTATTGAAGAAGCACTTCACATGATCGATAATAATAAGGAAAATTTTATTATTGGTGGTGCACAGATTTATAAAGCTTTTATGCCCTTTGTTGAAAAATTAATGTTGACGATCGTACATAAAGATTTTTCTGCTGATACTTTTTTTCCTGAAATTGATTTTAGTAAATGGCAGGAAGTTGAAAGAGAAGATGTTGTTGACAGTTGTAATCTTGGATTCGACTATTCTTACATCACTTATATTCGTTTACGCTAACTTGTTGCACATAAGAGCCAAAAACCCCCAGCCCCCCTTTGATATTCGAATAAATAGGTGAGGGCTCTGCAAAAGGGTTGTCATCTTGAAAATCATATATCGCTTTATGATAGTTGTAATAATTTTCATCAGTGATACCAATACTTAATACAAGTTCTAAACCTTGACCTGGATCTAAATAAATATCATTAGTAGTATAAGTAAAGTAGTTGCCATCTCTTCCTTTATCAGACACAAAAGGTTCACCTCTTGAAAACCCAATCTCATAAATTGTAGGTACAGTACCTATATCACCTTTAAAGACAGAAGAAACTGTTACATGGTAAAATTGTCCTTCGCCAATTGAATCTTTGAACCTTAAATTGGCATGATACGATATTTGTCCATAATCTTCATCAATTGTTGTATCAATATTAACAACCTCAAATTCAGGAAGTGAAATCGAAGGTACAGTGCACTCTGCTTCAGCATGTAAATCACCATCAGTTACTTTCAGATAGTAAGTTTTTCCTTTGGAAATTTCCATTTCGGTCTGCCTAATGCGGTAGCACATTGATTCTTCATCATAAGGTAATGTTACTGTGTTATTTCCGTCTGAAAGGATTACAATTGCTGTCTTAACCGGCGGATAAATATCAGTATTGTATGAAGTTGAATAAAGTGGTCTGGTTTTATAAACATTTACGGAAATATATGGCATGTTAGAAGAGATAAAGGAAGTGACGACCAGTTTTGGGGGTGAAGATGGAGCATCCACATCAGATACCATGCTCTCACAACTTTGCAAAAATGTCACTAATAAAATCAGAAAAGCAGATAGAAAATATCTTAATTTCATTATTTTAGAATTTAATAAGGTAAGAAACTGATGGAATGAGAGGGAAGATAGAAACTTGTTTTAATTTACTTGTGGAATATCCATCATTGTATTCTTCATCAATAAAGTAAAAGAATGGATTCTTTCGATTGTACGTATTATATACACCAATTTCCCAAGTCCTCTCATAGACTTCTCTTTTTTTGACAAACTGAAAAGCAAAATCCATACGATGGTATGGTTTCATCCTAAAAGTATTCAATGAACCATAATCAGTTACTTCTTGGTAATAATTGAAGAACGATGGTTGACCCGCTAATTCAAGAACATCTGATATAGGATTATGAATTGGTGCAGGATACTCACCTAATGGTAATGTTATAGCATTTCCAGTTCCATAAACCCAAGTTGCTGCAAAGTTAATGCCTGCGCTAATTTTGTACATGCCAACAATTGAAATATCATGTCTTCTATCGTACCTGGCCCAATATTCCCTGCCAAAATTTATTTCATCAAATTTCAACTTAGTCCATGATAAAGTATAACCAATCCATCCATTAAATTTTCCTGTTTTTTTATGAACCAGGAGCTCAACTCCATATGACTTCCCTTTTCCAGCGGTAACATTGTCTTGCCACGTAAAGTTTTGTGAGTCAGTTGGGTCGTCAAGAGCCATGAAACTTGCTCCAGGCAGATAACCAAGAATCTTCTTACTTATTTTATAATATCCTTCGAGAGTAATGGTTAAATCAACATTTGAGAAATCTTTAGCTAATCCAGCTGATATCTGTTGTGAATGCTGTGGTTTAACTCTTTCTGTTGATGGAACCCATAAGTCAGTTGGTAATCCGATGCCTGTATTCGACAATAAATGAATATATTGATTCATTTCTGCGTAACCAGCTTTAAACGAGATATTTTTTTTGAAGTTATAATTTATTGTAAACCTCGGTTCAAGTGCAATATAATTTTCCTTTTCTACCCAAAAATCACTTATTCTTAAGCCTGCATTAAATTTCACTTTGGTACCAAGAATAATATTATTTTCTAGATAGATACCACTTTCGAGTGACTCATACAGTGTTTTTTTGTTCACATATATAAGGTTTGTTTCATCTTTTTCAACTATTGCACTTGGTGAAAATCTATGGTTAGTTAGTATGATACCTGTCCGTAAATAATAAGATGGTGAAATATTATAATCCAAGTCGTACTTTAACGAAAAGTCCCTGATTCCGGATAGGTATTCAAGAGAATAAGACTGCTGGTCTTCTTTAAGGGAATTATAAATCTTTAAAGTATAGTCACTAAAAATAAAGGAAGTGTTTGCGAAAACCTTATTTCCGAAAAGGTGGTTCCATCTAAGTGTAGCTGTTCCGTTTTGCCAGTATAAACCTCCTTCTTCCTTTTGATTACTCATATAACTGGTAAAAACATTGAATTTATCCCTTCCAAAGTAACCACTTAGAAACACCCTATTCTTACTGCCAAATTCCCAGTTAACTTTACCATTGAAGTCATAGAAAAAATATCCGGCTCTTTCATTGCTGTTCATAAAAGGTCTCATGAGAGCATCAATATATGTGCGTCTGCCAGAAAAAATAAAAGAGGACACATCCTTTTTAATAGGTCCTTCAATCAATAAGTGCGAAGAAATTAATCCAATTCCTGCCTGACCGGCAATTTTTTTCTTATTCCCATCTTTCATGGTCATTTCTATAACTGAGGATAATCTTCCGCCATAACGGGCAGGAAATCCACCTTTTACAAGTTCAACGCTCTTTAGAGCGTCTCCATTAAAAATCGAAAAAAATCCAAACAGGTGATTTGCATTATATACAGGAGCATCATCAAGTATGATAAGATTTTGGTCAGGACCACCACCTCTCACATATAAGCCACTTGTGCCCTCTGACCCTTTTTGTACACCAGGCATTAATTGAAGCACTTTGAAAACATCCTTTTCTCCAAGCAGAGCAGGTATCTGTTCAATTTGTTTAATGGGAATGCTTACCATACTCATGTCGTGTGATTCTGATATTTTGACTCCGCGATCAGAAGATATTATTACCTCTTCAAGCGAAGCATTAGTAAGGTAAATATCGATGAGTTGATTCGAGGTGAGATTTATTTTCTTGACTATCTTCTCATATCCAACAAATGAATAACTAACTTCATAGTTTCCAGTAGGAAGTGTAAGTGAGTAGAATCCATACAAGTTAGTGATGGTACCACTTTTATTATCGTTTAAGTATACATTTACACCAGGAAGAAGTTCCCCACTAATACTTTCACGAACATAACCACTTATTGAATACTTGGTTTGAGAGTATCCTATATTGCTCAATAGTAACAAAAAGCATAAAGGAAGAATTAATTTGCATAAATTCCGGTATTTTTCAATCAATTTTTTTAAGAATTGGGAAGAATCAAGTTCAAGTAGAGTAAGTGTTTTATGCATCAGGTTTTTTGTTTTTTCTTTTGAGCTGCAGGGAAGAGAACATTATTTAAGATTAACCTGTACCCTGGTGAGTTAGGATATAGATTCAGATCTGTTGGAGGATCTCCAACTAAATGCTGATAATCTTCCGGGTCATGGCCTCCATAAAAAGTCCAAGTACCTTTTCCGTATGTACCATGAATATAACGGGCTTCATTGGCTGCTTTATTTTCACCCATTATTATCACGTTAGGTTTTACAAATTTTTCATTAAATGCTGTAGTTTGGCCCATAAATCCTTTGATAACCTGTACATGATTTTGAGTAAGCATTGTTGGAACTGGGTCCCATTTTGCTGAAAACTCAAATAGTGTAAAAAAATCATCTGACATGGTTATCTTTCTTGTCGTACTCACGTCTATATCAGAGATTTCATATTCATACGGATTCAATACTACATGAAAGCCAGTAAATGCAAAACAATTATCGTAGTTTAGATGACTATTTGCATTCTGATCAGCACCATCTCCATCAAACATTATATCACAAATATCTACATTTTCAGCTGCCAAAGCAACGTCATAACTATCAGGTGCGGAGCACATTGCAAATAAATAGCCACCACCAGCAGTAAATTCCCTGATTTTATTGGCGACAGCCCTTTTTAGTTCAGAAACTTTTGAAAAACCGAGTTTGGTTGCCATTGCTTCAGTCGAGCGTACGTCATCAATATACCATTGTGCAGTTCTATATGCTGACCAGAATTTACCAAACTGGCCTGTAAAATCCTCGTGATGAAGATGTAGCCAATCGTATAAAGGAAGTGCTCCACCAATTACTTCCTCATCATAGACAACATCATATGGAACTTCAGCATACGTTAAAGCCAAAGTGACAGCATCATCCCATGGAAGTTTGTTTTTAGGTGTATATACTGCAATTTTAGGAGCCTTTTGCAGTTTCATTTCATCCATGTTTGACTGTGGATCTGCTATTTCTTCAAGAATGGCTCTTTGTTGAGCATCAGCAATAATTTCATATGAAATTCCTCTAACCACACATTCTCCTTCCAAATCAGGATGATGTTGGAACATAAAACTACCACCACGATAATTGAGCAACCAACTTACTTCAACTTTTTGTTGCAAGACCCAGTAGGTTAAACCATATGCTTTAAGATGATTTTTCTGTGACTTATCCATTGGAATCAAGAGATAGGCAGCCTGTAGATTGATCATCATAAGCACCAATGCAAATGTTCCAAACAGTTTTTTCATAGGGGCAAAGATTGATGCTATTTAACGGATGAATTACTGGTTTTGTTATAACACCAACTTAAAATGGAGTGGTTTTATCTTCTTCGAGTAATTGTGGCTCATCATCATCATCATTGAGTTTAGATTGAACAGTAACAAAATTGCGGTTTGGTGATAAACCAGCAATTGGAAACGCATCCAAATTGTCAGGATCAACGAATTTAGCATATTTACTAATAAATTTCAGATGAATTTCCTGTAATGCGCCGTTACGATGTTTAGCAATGCTAATTTCGGCTAGTCCCTGTATATTCTCTCCATTAGCATCCTGATCCTGTTTATAATATTCTGGCCTATAAATAAATAGTACCATGTCTGCGTCTTGCTCTATGGCACCCGATTCACGAAGGTCTGATAGCAGAGGTTTCTTGCTTGGACGGGCTTCAACTGAACGGTTCAATTGTGACAAAGCAATAACCGGTATATTCAATTCTTTTGCTAGACTCTTTAAGGATCTTGAGATATTGCTTATTTCCTGTTCCCTGTTACCCTGACTTCTTTCTATGCCGCCCGACATTAACTGGATGTAATCAATAATAATCATTTGAATATTATGCTGGGCTTTTAAACGTCTGGCTTTTGCCCTCAGTTCAAAGATTGACAGGGATGGGGTGTCGTCAATATATAGTGGGGCATCAATAAGATTGTTAATCTTTGATAACAGTTGTTGCCACTCATGTCCTACCAAATCTCCTTTACGCAATTTATCTCCCGGTAATTGAGCTTCTGCCGAAATAAGTCGTGTAACTAATTGTACTGAAGACATTTCTAGTGAAAAAATCGCAACAGGTTTATTAAAATCAATTGCTGCATTTCTTGCTATGGTCAATACAAAAGCTGTTTTACCCATACCAGGACGAGCAGCTATTACAATAAGATCTGAAGGCTGCCAGCCTGATGTTACCCTATCAAGTTCTGTAAAACCTGATCCTACACCGGTAAATGAGTTTTGATTGTTTTTTGCACTCTCTATTTGTTTAACAGCATTTCGAACAAGCGATTGCATGTCAACATAATTTCTTCTCAGATTATTTTCACCAACTGAGAATAATTCATTCTCGGCTTTGTCAAGTAATTGAAAGACATCAGTAGTGTCTTCATAAGCATCCCTGATTATTTCAGAAGAAATTCTTATCAACTCACGCTGAATAAATTTCTGAATAATGATTCGAGTATGGAATTCGGTATTCGCAGCTGATGCAACACGATTGGTAAGCTGGGCTATATAAAAAGGCCCACCTGCTATCTCAAGTTCTCCCGTAAATTTGAGTTCATTTGTAACTGTAAGGATATCAATAGGCTCAGTTTTTGCAAATAGACGGGTGATTGCAGAGAAAATAATCTGATGTGATTCTTTATAAAAGGCTTCAGGTTTGATAATATCAATAATCGCTGCCAACGCATCCTTTTCAAGCATTATTGCACCCAAAACGGCTTCTTCAAGATCAACGGCCTGTGGGGGTATTTTGCCATGATTAAAAATCTCAGCTTTTGTGATTTTATTTCGTGAGGTATCTTTTACTTTTTGTCTGTTATCTTCCATTTGTCAAAAATAAGAAGCAATCACTTCAATATGAAGTATCCGGTAAATTTAATTTATGAACAAATCGTACTGAAAAGCAGAATATTAAATTTTGCATTAAAAAAGCCGGATTCAATCAATCCAGCTTATTTAGTTATCTGAAGTGATTTGTTTGTTATTTACTTTTTTCAATTGATAAGAGCTCAACTTCAAAGATTAGTGTTGCACCCCCTGGGATAGGGCCAGTTCCACGATCTCCATATGCAAGACTCGAAGGGATGTATAATATTGATTTACCCCCAGTTTTCATTAATTGAAGGCCCTCAGTCCATCCTGGAATAACTCCATTTAGTGGGAATTTCACTGGTTGTCCTCTTTCCACTGATGAATCAAATACAGTACCGTCAAGGAGTTTTCCGGTATAATGCACTTCAACAACATCTTCGGCAGTTGGACTATCACCTGTTCCTTCAGTAATTATTTTATATTGCAGCCCTGAGGGGGTTTCAACAACTCCTGGCTGTGTTTTATTTTGTTCTAAAAAGGCTTCGCCCTTTGCCTTTTCAACTGCTGATTCCTTTGATGTCTTTTGTTCCTTCTTTGCCATCATTTCTTGCTGGAATTTCATCATTTGATTAGCTGTCACTTCTTCGCTTAAAAGAGAGTCATTACCAGCTATACCTGCTGTGATACCTGCATTAAAAATTTCCTGGTTTATCTGGATTTCATTAGTTTTTAAATTTTTACCGATATCATGGCCAATAATATAACTAATTGTGTCATTATAGTTTTTCATGACTAATGCTGACTTATCGGTTTTCTTTTTTGAATCTTTTTTCTTTTTTTGCGCCGAAGCATCAAAAGTGATGAGTACTGCAAAAGAGACTAAAATAATTGTGATTGCCTTTTTCATAAATTAATATTGAGGTTTAATGCAAAGTTAGCCTTTCATTGATTCAGCTAACTTAACTATGTAAATTTTTAAGTTTTATTAACTAATCTATCGTAAGAATTCGTTGAATTTTAAACAAAGGTAATGGCGTCGTTAGTCAGAACATCTTCACCACGGTATTTTAGAAACAACTGTGCAACTGCAACAACATCCTTCTGACAATAAGTAACAATCCTTTCGAGATCATGATCATTCCAATATACATCATTTACACGATTACCATGAATATCATCCTTGGGTGTTTCTAAATTAAAAATTGTTGTAAGCAATTCAAGTGATGTATAATTCTTATAATCTCCAAATTTCCATAATTCCATTGTATCAAGATGCTTGACCTCCCATGGTTTACATCCTGCAATATTTAATATTGAAGGAAGCTTAATTCCATTTACTAACATTCTTCTTGCAATAAACGGGAAGTCAAATTCTTTTCCGTTATGTGCACATAATAAAGATTCGGCTTTATTAAAACTCTTGTTCAAAAGATTCGCAAAGTCCTCGAGCAACTTGTACTCATCATCACCTGCAAATGACTTGATTCTTAATTGCTTCCCATTAAAGAAGCCAACTGATAAGCATATTATTTTGCCAAATTCTGCATAAATACCTGCTCTTTCGTAAACTACATTGGGTGTTTCAAATTCATTCTTTTTAAGGAATTGTGCTTTATGGTCCCAAAGGGTCTTAAAATTTTCTGGTAGCTCCTCGTATTTTTTTTTCTGTGAAACTGTTTCTATATCCAGGAATAGAACATTCTCACATTTAATGTTATCAAGCATAGAAACAAAATTTTTCATAAAGATATTAAGATTTAAAACTACTTTCCTAATCTCTATCTTTGTAAGAATTCAGATAATTATGAAAAAACTGGTTTTCTTCATTTTTCTTTTGTCACTTTTCACATTATTAGCATGTAAAGAGGAAGAAAGGGTTGTTAAACCTCCAGTAGTTAGTTTGATTGATCCCCTAGTATCCTCCATGTATTATGTTTTTGACACAATATTCATCAAAGCTATCATTAGTCATGAGTCTTCATTAAACACAATAACTTTATCCGTAACTAATGAACTATTGAAACCTGTTGTATCGTCTAAAACTCTAAATGTTAATAATTCAAATATCACACTTGACAGTTATTTAGTTATTAACAATAAATACATTGAAGATGAAGTGCATTACTTGTTAATAGAGATGTCTGATAATGAAAACTTGTTTAAGGAATGGTATCCAATAAAGATACAACCACTCTCTAAACAATTAGAGAACGTCTTGTATGTTACAGAAGAAGGTTTACAGCATAATTTGTACCTTATAAGCGATGTTAATGATTCATCAATGATAACTGCATGGAATTCGGAATATCTTGGTGGATATGTTGATTCTTATCACAGGCAGTTTTATACATCAGGCACAATTACCGAAGGTATTAAGGCTTATGATATTGATGACAAAAAATTAAATTGGACAATTCCTCCAAAAATTTCAGGCACACAACCTTATTTTACAGCTTTTTCAGCAATTGATGGACGAGTTTCAGCAGCTAATAGGGAAGGAGTTATAGAATGTTTCAATAGTGAAGGGATGAAGACATGCATAACATCAAAGCGCAATAATGGAAAATATACTTATGTCATTAATAGCAGGAACTTCGTTATGGGGCTTTATACTCCTTTTTCAGGTAATATTCATTCATTTGATATATACAATTATCCCGCTGGTTCGCTTTACCAGTCACTTGAACTCCCTGGTATTCCCTTCGCGATCGTGAAAATAGATGAAAATAATTTTTTGCTTTTTTTAGAAAAGGAGTTAACTATAAGCTCATACAAATATTCACCATTCGAAAAATCATTAACACCTCTTGATGATATTACTAATGATAAACCAATATTGAAAATAGTTGGTGAAGGAAATAATATTTTTGTTTTAACTCCTAATGGGGTGTTATTTTACAGACCAGATCTATCCAGTACGGTTAATATTTTTTATCAGAGTGGAATTGAAAATATTGTTTATGACCCTATAGATAGTATTATCTATATGATAAAAGCTCATGAGATAATGTACTCAGTGTTCCCATTTAATTATGCAATAAAGGGTTTTGATGCTGGCCTAAATGTGAAAGATGTCTTATTACTTTATAATAAATAAACATGACTAGTATTGAATTAAGAAAAACTGAAGATGGTTCTTTCACTGTTTATAACTTTGAGAAGAAAGAAAGTTATCATTCTATTCACGGGGCTGTTCAAGAATCACTTCATGTTTTTATATCAGCAGGTTACAAGAAACTTTGTCATTCGATCGATTCAATGAATATAATTGAAATTGGGTTTGGAACCGGACTAAATGCCCTGTTAACCTTGGCTGAATTTCAAGAACGTGGTGATTCATCAAAAGTTCGACATATAAATTACTATGGCGTGGAACCATATCCAATAAATACAGAGATTATCAAAACGCTTGATTATTGCGATTATTTAGCCAAACCCGTATTACTTGAATCGTTTTATAAATTGCATCAGTTACCTAAAAATCAAACACATCTTATTTTGTCTGATTTTACTTTTACCAGGTTTCAATGCGGATTTCAGGAGCTAAAGGTAAATACCACTTTCGATCTTGTCTATTTTGATGCTTTTTCCCCTGAAACCGAACCATTACTTTGGTCAAGAGCCATATTTGAGAAGCTTTATCTGATGATGAATAAAGGTGGAATAGTTGTTACATATTGTAGTAAAGGCATCGTAAGAAGAACTCTTATCGATTGTGGTTTTATTGTTGAAAGAATACCAGGGCCTCCGGGAAAGCATGAAATGTTAAGAGCTTTTGTAAGTTAAATTGCAAATATCCTAATTAGTTGTCAGGCATTTAATTTCCTTTGAATTAGTTCATCTATGATCGAATAAAGGTTTCTTGGTGTAAGTGTCCTCCAATTGACATAATTTAGCATACCACCGAAATTGAGATAATAATCGAGATGCCCATATTGGAACTCATTTATAACATGTTCACGAAAATTTAGCAATGCAATCCAACCATCTTCGAGCTCCTCATACCATTCCTGATAGTAAGAATCATCATCAGCATGGAAGTTTAACACGTTTTCACCTATCAAAATAAAACGATTAATACCCTCTCGCATTATTGGTTCAATTAAATTCCTTTTAAGAAACATTACATCATTATAAAGGCAGTCATTCCATTCACCAAGTAGCTCTATTATGCAAAAGCCTTCATAATAATCGACAAAGAGGACCTTTGTGTAAAGAGTTGCTGATCCGATTTCATCCCATTTAGGATGTATATAATAATTGTAGATAACATTTGTACAAGTATACTCGCTATATTCTCTTCCATAAAATGGGGAGCGATCATCCATTGAGGCATTGTACAAATCTTCCCACGCATAAAAAGGCTCAATATTATGCATATAAATACCTGCTTTCTCCCATTATCAAACTGATCAAAATCTACTAATCCTAAGTAAAACCCTTGATATTCTTTAACGAAGCAAATTTACTTCTAATTTGAATATCAATGGTTTAACTAAATTAAAAATTATGTAACTATCTGATCAGACTGGTCAGAACCGGAACAAAGGCCTATCAACCCCCATAATTCCGATAGGTATAACTAAGATGATTAAAATTAGTGATATGCTTGTCCAAGTCAACATGGTTTTTAGCCGTTTATAATCATTAATTTGTCGCTTACTTCTGGCATATCCAATTTGGGCCAGAGCTATCCCAATAATATTGAGAAATGTATGTTCAACAGCCCAAAATCTTAAGCCTGGATTTTTCATAGCAAAAGCAAAATCATCAAGAGCAACACTAGTTAATGGGCTTAAGAAGAAATACAATAATAGGCCGAATAGCAATTGGATGTGTAAAGAAATGATATAGTACAATGCAAGTTTTTTTAGACTAACGGAAAATTCTTTGCTTCCTGATAAGGCAGAAATTAACCGTACGATTAAAACAATGCCAAGAATCAGAATTATCCATCTGTTCCAAGAGTGTAGGAATAATAAAAGGTTGTATAAGTTGCTCATTTTTGTGTTTTTGTTCAATAAACCATGAACTTTAGTAATTGTTCTTAAAGAAAAAATGACTGGTATTTATGCCAAAAGAAAAAGACCGTATCTGTAGACACGGTCTTTTTTTAAATGTTTGAGAATACATTATCTCATGTCAATTACTTCAACTCCAGGATGATCAGCAGCTTTAAAAGTGAACATTGAATCGTAGAAATTCTGGTTAACATCCATTTTGTTAATGATGTAGCTATATACTGAACCGTTTTTATCGTAAATTACTAATGAATTGAGCATTTTTTTTGCTTTATCAACCGTTACGCGAACCTTATTAAAGTTCTTTTTTTCAATAGGGGTAAGTTCAATAATTTGTTCTTGTGGAGTTTCTTTAATTAATTTTGCTTTATAATTCTCAGTATATGATGATAGAAGTTTGGTAGGAGTGAAGCTATCTTCATCTTCTCCAATTGAATTGACTTGTACTTCATTTGCATCTTTAAGATAAGTCCATACAGTCTTACCATCACTCATCACATCCTGTCCTGAAACTGTTAGCTTATACTTGTCTCCTTTTGAAATTAAAACGCCTTTGTAATTATCACTGATCTTTTGAGCTGTATTTTCCATTTTATAAGTGAATTCAATACGGACAGTTTTGTAGCTCTTTGTTGTTGCTGAAACTTCATTTAAGATAGTTTGTGCTTTTTTATCAGTTTGTGCTGATAGTGATAAAGTAAAAATTAAAGCCCAGCATAACAGAATTAATCTTTTCATAGTTTATTTTATAGTAGTGTTTAAAAATTAGTATTCTTTCGAGAATCTGAATAAAGATCCTTCAAAAACTGTTCCAAAGCCATTTCATTGGCAATTCTTACTTCTCTAGCCTTACTTCCTTCAAAAGGCCCCACTATTCCTGCTGCTTCCAACTGATCTATAATACGGCCTGCTCTATTATACCCAAGTTTTAACTTTCGTTGCAACAATGAAGTGCTTCCCTGTTGAGTTGCAACAATAAGGCGTGCGGCATCTTCAAAAAATTCGTCGCGTTGTTGTGGATCGAATTCTACTTCTTTTTCATCTTGTTCATCTGAATATTCAGGGAGATGATAAGCATCGGGATAAGCTCTTTGGGAACCAATAAATTCAGTTACTCGTTCAACCTCATGAGTATCTACAAATGCACACTGTAAACGCAATAGATCACTACCAGTTGAAAGAAGCATGTCGCCACGACCAATTAATTGGTCAGCACCTCCGCTATCGAGGATGGTTCTCGAATCAATTTTTGAAATAACTCTAAAGGCCAGGCGTGCAGGGAAATTAGCTTTAATGGTTCCGGTTATTATGTTAACTGACGGTCTCTGAGTGGCAATTACAAGATGAATACCAATGGCTCTTGCCTTTTGTGCCAGTAATGTAAGTGGAACTTCTATTTCCTTACCCGCAGTCATAATAAGATCAGCATATTCATCAATAATTACAATCAGATATGGCAGAAAACGGTGGCCATGTAATGGGCTCAATTTGCGGGCAACAAAACGGGTATTATACTCTTTGATATTTCTAACCTGTGCATCTTTTAGCAAGTCATACCTGTTCTCCATCTCAATGTTAAGTGAATTCAAAGTTCTCACGACTTTCCGGGTGTCAGTAATAATTGCTTCCTCTGAATCTGGCAACTTAGCCAAAAAATGCCTTTCAATCTTTGAGAACAGCGTTAATTCAACCTTTTTAGGGTCAATCATGATGAATTTAACTTCTGAAGGGTGCTTGCAATAAAGTATTGACGTAATGATTGCGTTTAAACCAACTGATTTACCCTGACCTGTAGCACCTGCCATCAAAATATGAGGCAATTTGGCCAGATCAATAATATAGGGCTCATTCTGTATTGTCTTTCCAATACCAAAAGGTAGGTCATATTTAGTTGAGATAAATTTATCAGACCCAAGGATTGATTTCATAGGAACAATTTCAGGTTTAAGGTTGGGCACTTCTATCCCAATTGTTCCTTTACCAGGAATAGGTGCGATTATCCTAATACCCATTGCAGCAAGGCTGAGAGCTATATCATCTTCCAGATTCCTGATTTTTGAAATCCTGACACCTTTGGCTGGTATAATCTCATATAATGTGACAGTGGGACCTATGGTTGCTTTAATTTTATCGATAGCAATACCATAATTTCCTAGCGTTTCAACAATTCTGTCTTTATTTGCTTCAAGTTCTTCCTTTTGCGCAGCTAATGAAACGCTTGGAGGTACATAATCATCTAATAAATCGAGAGTAGGCTTTTGATAATGTGGTAGATCGAGTGTTGGATCAAATTCGCTGTCAATCCCATAATGAACAGGGGCTTCTGGTTCACCTTCATTTTCAGTCTCATTTATATCATCAGGTTCTTGTTCTTCTAAGATATGTTCAATAGAGAATTCGATTTCTTTCTTTTTATCGATAGAGGTGCCAGTATTAATTTCTTCTTCTCCCTGAAATATGAAATCTGTATTATCTTCATCTTCCTCTTTTACAGCATATTCAATTGTGTTATACTTATCCTCGCTGATTGAATTTGTTCCTTTTACGTTATTCTTCCGGTCTATAATAATTGAATCAAGATCATTTGAAGCATTTTCTTTAGTATCGAATTCTTCATCCAAACCGGGGGGTTTAGGTAATGAAAATGGCATGTTAAAAGCGAAAACAAGAATAGCGATCAGGCTGAAAAATAAGATGATCGCTGTACCAGTTTTCCCGAGTAGCCCTTCAAGCCAAAATGCACTCTGATAACCTGTAATTCCGCCTAGAATGGCGTATGAAGTATTTCTGAAAATGAAACCAAGAGCAACTGTTATCCAAACTATACCAGCTAATGAGTTTATAATGGTTTTCCACAATGGCAGCACTGTTACTTTTAAGGCAAGTTTAAGTCCAGCAACAAATAAGATAAGTATGACAAAATAAGCCGCAATGCCAAAACCTTTCTTAATGAAAAGTATTGACAGTGCAGCCCCAAGCCTTCCAGCCCAATTATCAGCTTCAACTGAATTATCAGTTAAAATCTCTTTAAAAGAAAAATACGAGAAAATATCATCACCATCCCATTTGAAATAAAGGAAAAGGTATGATGAAAAAGCAAAAAGAAGATAAATTGATAGCAAGACCAGGAATACACCGACAATTTTGCTGATTCTGCCATCTGTCATCCAGGCAGGTACTTTTTTCTTTGTTGTTTTATTACGTTTTCGAGGGCTTTCCTCAAATTCGTCCTTTGTTTTATTTTTTTTAAGTGTATTTCCCTTAGCAGCCATCAGATCTATATTATTACATTCCTCCGCCGAACATTTTCCTTAGATCATCCGGTGTTGTTTCTTTATAATCTGAAGGAATGTCAAATTCCCTTCCTGAAACACGGCCTTTGTCAACTTTAGTTGCAGTTAGTAACATATTCATACCTTGCAATTTATATCGAAATTCCAGGGGAATTCCTGGTAAATTCCGGTACTCATTATCATAGAATATTTTGTTATTACCAAGTTCTTCAGAATAGTAGACGGGTATTGGTGTTGATTTTGATTTTTCATCACCAAAGTGTATGTTGCCTTTCTTACATACATATCCGGCAATTTCTCTGCTTTCATTAGCAGGATCAACTATTGGTTCTCTACCGAGAGGTCTATCGCTTTTCTTAGGTTTTATAGACGCTTTCTTACCATTTATATTGACAAGAATAACCGTTGTCTTTGCTTCTGAGTCCATAATTAGTGTTTGATCCATTTCAGGCATTTTTATCTCAGCTTTGGATTTACTGCCATTTATGGTCAAAGTCATTGTTCGTGGCATTGATGCCATTTGTGACGCATCTAAATTAGCATCAGGATAAGTGATATTATATGTTATTGTGCCTTTAAACCCTTCGCCTTTAGGAGCTTGGGAATATAAATTAAGTGATCCTAATATGGTAAGTGTTGATAGTATGATTGTTGTCAGTTTCATAACAATAGTATTAAAATTAATTTTCTTCCTTTATTTCAATTCTCTCAATTTTGTCGCCTGCCCTAATCTGATCTATCACTTCAAGGCCTTCAAAAACCCGACCAAAGCATGTGTGATTCCTGTCAAGATGTTGTGTATTTTGCCTGTTATGGCAGATAAAGAATTGAGAACCACCAGTGTCTCTTCCTGCATGAGCCATTGAAAGGACTCCACGGTCATGATATTGATTTTCACCTTTTAATTCACATTTAATTGTATAACCTGGACCGCCTGATCCTGTTCCATTAGGGCAACCTCCCTGGATTACAAATTGAGGTATAACTCTGTGAAATGTTAACCCATTATAAAAACCACTTTTTGACAGTTTAATAAAGTTTGCAACAGTGTTTGGAGCATCTTCTTCATAAAACTTTACTTTCATTACACCCTTTTGTGTATGTATTTCAGCAATTTGCATTATGATTGATTTTAAATTTTAATGTATTGTACGCATCATTTTATTAAATCTGATCTTACCATCGAAAAGCGATTTATTACTTTCCAAAGAAAGCCAAACAAAAATTGCTTTACCTACGATATGATCATAAGGAACAAAACCCCAGTATCTTGAGTCTGCAGAGTTATGTCTATTATCACCCATCATCCAGTAATAATCCATTTTAAATGTGTATTGTGTTGCTGCCTTTCCATTAATCAGAATTTTGTCACCAATAATTTCAAGGTTATTTAGCTCATATGCTTTAATTATCCTCTCATAAAGAACAATGTTTTGCTTATTAAGCTGAACAGTAACACCAGCTTTTGGTATCACCAATGGGCCATAATTATCAACGTTCCATGGATAAGCTGAATCAAACGGGAAAGTATAGAACTGCCAAAAACCTTTTGGTTGAATAATTTTCTTTACTTCTTTAACATTAACGAAGGACTTGAGTTTCTCAGCAGATTCGCGAGTCAACGTCAATTCATATTCATCCTGTTGAGCCATTTGGCCTATTTCAGTAATACCTAATTTGTCCAGGGCTTTAGGATTCAGTCTGGAACCATCAGTTTTTACGAGGTACTTAAATTGTGCAAGTTTTGGTAATTCCTGTGCTTTACCATTAATAAATACGATCTGGTCCTTGATTTCAAGTGTATCACCCGGAATTGCAATGCATCTTTTAATATAGTTCTCTCTTTTGTCAACAGGCCGGGCAACTACATCTCCAAAATTCATCTTATCATTCCAAACTCTTTCACGGCCATATCTTCTAATTAGACTATAGTAGCTTTCATTCTGCACTTTTAATGCAACTGTATCACCATCAGGATAATTAAACACGACAACGTCCTTATTTTTTATTTTGGTTAAACCAGGAAACCTATAATATGGAAGTTTAAGCCATTCAACATAGGATTTAGCATATTTGGTTAAAGGAAGTGTGTGATGTACAAAAGGAAACGCAATAGGAGTATTTGGTATTTTTGGCCCATAACTAAGCTTACTAACAAACAAAAAGTCCCCAATCAATAAGGATTTCTCCATCGAAGAAGTCGGAATTGTGTAGGCCTCTACCATGAACATACGAATAATTGTAGCTGCGATTACTGCAAATAGTATGGCATCGACCCACTCCCTTGTTGCAGTTTTTTTATAAATTTTTCTGTTGGAAGGCGTGATATATTCTTTTTCTTTTGTAAATGCTAACCAGGGAAGATAAAAATACGGAAATATAACGGCCATGGCTTGATCGGCAAGTGAAAACTTATTATAGCATTTAAGAGTTTCAACCACCATCAGCATTACCATGAATCCATTGATAAAAGGCGTTAATAGAAATATATACCACCATAATGGTTTCTTAATGATCTTAAGCCATATGTAATAATTTAAAAAAGGCACAACTGACTTCCATCCTTTATAACCTGCTGTTTCAAAGGTCTTCCAAACAAGTACAGGGAAGAAGATGATCAGAATTAATAGAGTGATTGTTAATGACATTGGTTGTTTATTTAATACTTCCAAAAGGAAGGCCGGTTGCAAATTTAAATTAAAATCTTATTTCTCAGTTATTTCTCGTAGTTACTTCACTCAATAAGTCTTCCATTCCGAATACTCCTGTTTTGCCCTGTATCCACTCCGCGGCCAATAAAGCTCCCAATGCTAGTCCCTGTCTGTTATGGCTAGTATGCTTTATTTCTATACTATCAATTTCAGATTCCCAATTAATGATATGAGTGCCAGGAACCTCACCAACACGCGCACTACTAATTTCAATGCTGTTGTTTTTTTTATTTTCAAAAGACCATGATTTAAATCTTCTGCAGTTTTCCAGTATTTGATTTGCAAGGGTTATTGCGGTTCCACTAGGAGCATCTTTCTTATGAATATGATGGATTTCATGTATATTAACTTCATAGTTTTGCATGTTACACAAAAATGTAGCCAACTGTCGGTTGATTTTATAGAATATATTTACCCCAATGCTATAATTTGATGCATAAAAAAATGTTCTTGCATTCCTTAAGGCCACTTCTTTAATAGTATCAATTTTATCGTTCCATCCAGTAGTACCAGAAACAACCGGAATACCCATGTTCAGGCAAGAAAGAATTAATTCAGGTGCGATATCAGGAGCTGTAAATTCAATTACAACATCAGCTTCTGGAACAGGTTTTTTTTTCCAATCATCTTGAGTGTCATAAATGGCAGCAATTAAATGTCCGCGTTGGATTGCAGTCTTTTCAATTTCATGGCCCATTCTTCCGTAACCAGCAATTATTATCTTCACTTTACTTAAAGTTCATTGTTAAACGTATACCTCCAGTTCCTATTGAATGCTCGGGAGTCCTGAAAAGTATTGGTTCTATGTTTAAACTCAAATCTTCCGAAACATCATAATCAAAGAAATGGGCATCAACTGCTGCGTCAACAATATTAAGCAGATACCATGCAGCTGTAAAGATAACTGAAAGTTCCACACGTCGCCTGTAAAAATCACGACCCTTTAAAAGGTCATTTGGATCAGGGTATCGCGTGACATATTCATTATCAATAGCAAAAGTGTCGCCATTTATGTTATACCTGTATGCTTCAGTGAATTTATTCATTTCACTGCGGTTAATAGTGAAATTATAGGCAAGTGCTCCAAAGCCAGCGTATATAATGGGTATTTTCCAATACTTTTTATTATAGGCTTGGCCTAATCCCGGTAATACAATACTATATATACTTGCTTTATGTGCCGAATGGATTTCAATTGGTGCAGTAACTGCAGTATCCTGTGCACTTCCGACACAAGGGAGAATATATAAAACAGCAATTAAAACGGTAATTGCTGTTTTAAATTTTATCTTAGCAGGATATGATTCCTCCATTCTTAAAGTTCCTGCGCAATTAATTCTTTTAAAAGGCGCTCGAGATCTTGTTTTGATTGAAAACTGATAACGATATTGCCTTTTCCTTTATTGTTCATGTTCACACTTACATTGGCATTAAATTTCTCAGAAATAGTTCGGCTATAATTGCTGATTTCCAATGGAGTTTCTTTTTTAACAGGTACTTTACGGGGAGCAATAGGTTTATTATAATTTCTTACCCTTTCCTCAACTTCCCGAACAGAAAGGTCTTTTTCAATTATCTCTTTGAGTACATTCACCTGAATTGATTCATCCTCAATACTTAACAAAGCCCTTGCATGACCCATAGTTATTTTCCCATCACGTATTGAAATTTGAACCTCTGCAGGAAGTTTAAGTAGTCTGAGATAATTTGTAACTGTACTTCTGTTTTTTCCAACCCTATGACTAAGTTCTTCCTGAGTCAGTTCACATTCTTCAATAAGTCGTTGATAACTAATCGATATTTCCAGTGCATTCAGATTTTCACGCTGGATATTCTCAACTAATGCCATTTCAAGCACTTGCTGATCATTTGCAATTCTTATATAACAGGGTACTTCAGTTAAGCCAGCCAGGTGTGAGGCTCTTAAACGGCGTTCACCTGATATCAACTGATATCTGTCATACCCCATTTTCCTTACAGTAAGGGGTTGAATAATACCTTGCTCCTTAATGGATTCTGCAAGTTCGTTTAAGGCTTCTTGTTCAAAATCAACTCTGGGTTGAAATGGATTGGTTTCTATCTGGTTAATAGGAATTGAAGCTACAGCACCTGCAACAAAGTTGCCTGAAATATCAGTTGAAGTAATATCAGTTTCAGGACTTTCAAGGATAGCACTTAGTCCACGACCAAGAGCCTTCTTTTTAGAGTTCATCATCAGTATTTATTTGTTTTTCGGATGATTTTAAACGAGTAAGTTCATTCTTTTGAAGAATTTCTCTTGCCAGATTCAAATAATTAACTGCACCTGAAGAGTTAATATCATGCATTATGATTGTCTCCCCGAAACTGGGGGCTTCTCCAAGCTTTGTATTTCGGTTGATCATAGTATCAAATACCATATTCTGGAAATGAGCTTTTACTTCATCAACCACCTGGTTTGATAATCTAAGCCGCGAATCATACATTGTAAGGAGTATTCCTTCAATATCAAGTGAAGGATTTAGTCTTGATTGTACAATTTTAATCGTATTCAACAATTTGCCAAGTCCTTCAAGTGCAAAATACTCACATTGTACAGGTACAACAACAGAATCAGCAGCTACAAGTGCATTAACTGTGATTAATCCGAGTGAAGGACTGCAATCAATAACTATGAAGTCATAATCCTGTTTAATCTTATTTACTACCCTACGCATCAATTTTTCTCTGTTTGGCTGATTAATAATTTCAATTTCAGCTCCAACAAGGTCAATATGAGCAGGCAATAAATCAAGATTAGGGGTAGCCGTTTTTAAGATAATATTCTTTGGTTCCACCTCGTCCATCAGGCATTCATAGATGCTTGTTTTTATATTTTTAGGATCAAAACCAACCCCTGAAGTACTATTTGCCTGAGGGTCAGCATCAATTATCAATGTGCGGAATTCAAGCACAGCGAATGCCGCACCAAGATTAATTGCAGTAGTTGTTTTACCGACTCCCCCTTTTTGATTTGCAATAGCTATTACTTTCCCCATGCTTATTTATTCGCTTTGTATCAGTGGTTTAATAAAAAATACCCGGTATTCGTATATTGGACAAAAATACAATTTATTTGCAGCAGTTTACCGTAACCACAATCAAAGTTGTTAACATAAATAACTACGAGTTTATTGTAGCTATGCTAAAAACCTGTAATTTTGCCAGTTCATTTAATAAGATTTCATGCTAAGTAGAAGGCATCTGAGAATTAAGGTCATGCAGTCGTTGTATGCATATTTTCAAACTGAAGATACACCTATTTTAAACAGTGAAAAAAAACTAGTCGCTAATATCGAGAGTATTTACGACCTATATATTTACCTCTTATCATCTTTGCTTGAAATTGCTGATGTTGCAAGGAATTTAATGGAGGAAGCCCGTCAGAAATATTTGCCAACCGCTGAAGAGGTTAACCCCAATCCACGGTTTATTGACAATAAGTTTTTAACTCAACTGGAAAACAACCGCGATCTTAGAAAAAATATTAATCGGTTGAAGATTAACTGGTCTGACGATAAGGAACTCTTTCGGAGAATATTTCTGAATTTCAGGGATACCGATGGCTATAAGAATTATATGAACGCACCTGCAGCCAGTTATAAAGATGATAAAGAAATTGTAGTTGTTTTACTTACTGAAAATATGCTTGCAAGTGATCCATTTGTCAGCTTGTTTGAAGAGAAAAATATATACTGGGCCGATGATATGGATACTGCTGTAATGATGGTCCTAAAAACACTAAAAAAATGGAACAAGTCTATAGATGAGCATGAACTCTTGCCTCCTTTGTTGGTTTCACCTGATGAGGAAGGTGATGATCTTATTACTGACTTTGTGTTAAAATTATTTCGTAAAACTATTATTAATAGTGGGGAGTATGCAAAGCTTATTGCTAAATATGCCGATAACTGGGAATTTGAACGTATAGCTGTTCTTGATACTATCCTGTTTAAAATGGCATTAAGTGAATTTATTGAGTTCCCATCCATACCAGTGAAAGTCACCATTAACGAATACATAGAAATTTCAAAGGAGTACAGCACACCAAAAAGCAGACAATTCATTAACGGACTTCTTGATAAAATGGCAGTTGACCTGAAAATGGAAGGGAAATTAAAGAAGATGGGCCGTGGACTAATTGAATAATTCCAAAATGGATGAAGTATTTTGCCAGATAAGATTCTAAGATATGAAAGACTTTGAAATTATAGAATATCATCCTGGGCTTTATGATAAAATTAATAAATTTTGGATGCATAATGGATTAGGCGGTAGCTTTAGAGGTGATAATCGGGAAATTATTGATGCTACAATTCAAGCTGGTGGGCATTTAATTATAATTATTGATAATAATGAGGACATAATTGGAACCAGTTGGATTACAAATGATAAGAGACGCAGTTACATACACCATTTTGGTATTGAAGTAAAATACCGGCGTCAGGGTTTGGCAAAAAAACTAATGAATCATACAATGGAAATTGTGCAAAGTATTGGCTTTCAGGTCAAATTGGAAGTGCACAAGGACAATCTTCCAGCAAGGCAACTTTATGAACTCTATGGGTTTAAGTACCTTGGTGATTATGATGTGCTTATTAAACGTGAGGTCTGAGCTGTTAAATAGGTCTCATTTTTGTTATCTTTGTAACATCAATATTTCATGTACAATTTTTCGAAACAATGAAACCAATTCAATTTCTGCTCGTAGTACCTGCATTACTAATCAGTTTCTTCTTTAATTCCTGTAATCAGTCAACAGATAACAGTGGACAATTACCATCTGATATCGTCAATAATCCAAATTCAGCATCAGGAAAACAAAACACCGATCTTCCTGTGATTGAGTTTGAAAAGGATTTTTACGATTTTGGGAAGATAATTCAGGGTGAAAAAGTGTCTTATAGTTTTAAGTTTAAGAATGTTGGTAAATCAGATCTTATAATTTCAAGAGTCAGTTCATCATGTGGTTGTACAGTAGGAGATTTTCCTAAAGTTCCTGTAAAAGCAGGCGAATCAAATAAAATTGAAGTAAAATTTGATAGCGAGGGTAGAAGGGGATTTCAAAGTAAGACAATTACAGTTTTAAGTAATGCTCAACCTAGTACGTCAATTCTAAGAATTAAATCAGAAGTTATTCTTCCTGAGGAAATTAAATAATCATCATAAACAATAAAATAACAATGCTAGCAAACATTCTTTTAATGTCTCCTCCTCAGGGTGGAAGCGGAACTGGAAGTGGATACAGTTCACTCATTTTTCTTGCCTTAATTATGGTCGTTTTCTATTTTTTCTTTATCAGGCCACAAGCCAAGAAAGCAAAAGATCTGAAAAAATACAGAGAATCACTAAAGAAAGGTGATAAAATAATAACCATCGGTGGTTTACACGGTAAGATCGTAGAAGTGCAGGAGAACACATTTACTATAGAAGTTGAAGATGGATCAAAAATGAGATTTGAGAAATCAGCGATTGCATCTAGTACTGCGGATCAAATGACTCCTCAGGCATAATTCACCTTATTCTAATCCTGAAAGAATGAAGAATCCCCCTTATCCTATCAGGAGAATATTGGTTCCAAGCAGGAAACATTACCGAAACAAGATTTCTATCTTTCTGCTTTGTGCAGCGATTTCCTTTTTTATGTGGGGACTTATCAAATTGTCCCGAGTGTATGAAGCTCCTGTTAAATACAGGATAAATTACCAGAATTTACCTTCCGATAAAGTTCTAGTCAGTGCGGGTGATACCGTGCTGACGCTTTATATCAAAGCACGTGGACTTGAATTATATGGACGCATGCTAAATCCCAGAAAAAATATCATCAATATCAGTCTTTCCGGACTGAAGTTACATCGCGACGGGCACAAGTATTATGGCTATCTTCGTACAAGCAAAATACTTAAAGATATATCTTCTCAAATTCCTCAAGACAATAATTTATCAGGTGTAGAACCAGACACAATTCGTTTTGTTTTTGAACAGGAATATAGGAAACGTGTTCCAATTCATGCCGATGTGTCATTATCATTTGCTGAACAATATCAACTTTTAGATTCGATTGTTTTAAGCCCCGACTCGGTTACTCTATTTGGTATACGCTCAGTAATAGATACTTTTTACAAGATTAATACTGAGCCGTATTCATTAAGAAATCTCAAATCAAGCAGGATGTTAACATTAAAATTAATTAAGCCTGCTGCAAAAATTCCTGTTGCGCTTTCTACAGATACTATTACTGCTGAAATTAATGTTGAGCGCTTTACTGAGGCAAAAATTGAAGTACCTGTTTCAGATGTCATCGATGAAAAAAGAATTTACAGAACATTTCCTGATAAAGTGAACTTGACGATTCGTATTGCCATGCGGGAGTATGAGAGGTTAGATCCTTCCTTATTTTCAGTTTCAATCAATTATAGTGATGCTATATTGAAGGGAACAAATATTGCCGAGGTCATTATAACACGGCAGCCTCCATTTGCTAAAGTGATAAACATTGAACCAGCTAAAGTGGAATTTCTGATATTAAAATAAGTAGCCATCTGATT
The DNA here is from genome assembly GCA_035298745.1 of Lentimicrobium sp. Lineage (GTDB taxonomy): Bacteria > Bacteroidota > Bacteroidia > Bacteroidales > Lentimicrobiaceae > Lentimicrobium. The sequence goes on from DATGXS010000084.1 coordinate 93,873, forward strand.
ATTCAGCAATAATTTTTTAAGGCCATACTTAAACAATTACCCCTTTTTCATTGTCAATGTTTATAAACAGGTTATGAAAAGGAATGGCAAAAAAGATAAAGTAAATTTCCCGTATATTGAAATAGTGTTGCGTTCAATGCTTGGTATATACATTGCAAAGATTGATGCGTTGGCTGAACATAGGCACAAGGCACTCTATAATTGAGGTCATCCAAATTTAGATTTTGAGACCTTTTTTAAGTATCTTTACAATAATTATTTTCTTTATGCTTAAAATAGGCCTTACTGGTAGTATAGGGAGTGGTAAATCAACTATTGCAAGGGTTTTCTCAATGTTGGGGGTGCCAGTATATCTCACTGATCTGGAAGCAAAAAAAATATTAGATCTCCCTGAAATTAGTACTATTGTTACTGATCGTTTTGGGAATGATCTTCTGGATTTAAATGGTATTCTTGATAGAAAGAAGCTTGCATCTAAAGTGTTTAATGATCACGAAGCCCTTCAATGGTTAAATTCACTAATTCATCCACGAGTAAGAAAACACTTCCTTGAATGGGTTGATTCCCACACGGCTTTTCCTTATATTATCCAGGAATCAGCTATAATGCTTGAGACAGGTTTCAGTTCCTACTTTCATAAGATTGTAGTTGTGACATGTCCCCTTGAAGAACGAATTAAGAGAGTTATTGGCAGAGATAATATGACTCAGGAACAGATAATTGAAAGGATGGAAAACCAATGGTCTGAAGAATTAAAAATAAAAAAAGCTGATTTTTTAATAGTCAATGACGATCATGTACTTGCTATTCCCCAAGTAGTCAGGTTACATGATCATTTTCTTAAAATGTCGTTAAGCTTATCAGAATAAGAATGCATTTACAAAAGCTTTTGGCAGTTAAAATCTCTTGGTTATATTTGTATGCAAGAATCTATCTATAATGATAGTATGAATTTGGTTTGTGATTATTTATAATTTGTGATTATTTAATAATAGAGGAATAGAGAATTATGTCAGATAATCAAATGACTCTTGGCATAGGATCAAGAGTTCAGCACCCTCAGTTTGGTAAAGGTGTAATTATTCAGGTTCGGTCAGATGCATGGGAAATTACCTTTATCGAGAACGGAACACGTATTATACAAAAGGATTTTGAAGGTTTAAAGATAATAGAAGCCGTTGAAACACCCGATGAAATACTTACCTATGAAAAAATAGAAAAGAGTATGGTAAGGATTTTAAGAAAATTCTCTGACCTCCAGGAAACTGTCGATATGGGCAGCCGTTGGACTGGAGGGAAGATGATTCTTTATCCAGGTGATCCTGCATTAAAGGAAAAAGAAATCCCTATTGAAGCTTTTTTTCACAAAATTGTTATGGTGCGTGACCGACTCAGGGTACTTGAACAACGGGTTAATGCCAGTGCCTTATCTGATGAAGATAAAGTAAACATTGAGCAATATATTACCAGGATATATGGTAGCCTGACAACATTTAACGTACTGTTCAGGGATAAAAACGATTATTTTATTGGTGATAAGAGTGATAAATAGTTAATGTGGTAATGGCTTCTTTTAATGCCGTTTTGAGCACATAAGAAACTTCTGCAAACAATTAGAGATATTGAACGTTATTGAAGCAAATTTTTTAAACAACCTGACATGTTATTTGATCTAGAATTAATTAAAAAAGTATATTTTGAGTTACCGGGTAAGATTGAAAAAGCCAGAAAAGTTTTAAATCGGCCTCTTACCTTAAGTGAAAAAATCTTATATTCCCATCTGTTTGAAGATCAGACCATTCAAGTATTTTTAAGGGGAAAAAGCTATGTAGACTTTGCTCCCGACAGGGTTGCAATGCAGGATGCTACAGCCCAAATGGCGCTTCTTCAATTTATGAATGCAGGAAGGCTTAGGACTGCTGTGCCGACAACTGTTCATTGTGATCATCTTATACAGGCTCAAATTGGTGCTGATGCTGATCTTGATTTTGCGTTAGGACAAAATAAAGAAGTTTTTGACTTTTTACAATCAGTTTCAAATAAATATGGTATAGGCTTCTGGAAACCTGGGGCTGGGATTATCCATCAGGTTTTACTTGAAAACTATGCATTCCCTGGCGGAATGATGATTGGAACCGATTCGCATACTGTAAACGCGGGAGGTTTGGGGATGATCGCTATTGGAGTTGGAGGTGCTGATGCAGTAGATGTAATGGCAGGAATGGCATGGGAATTAAATATGCCAAAAATTATTGGGGTTAAACTTTCAGGTAAATTGAATGGTTGGACATCTGCAAAAGATATAATTTTAAAAGTAGCTGGAATACTAACGGTAAAAGGTGGTACTGGTGCTATAATAGAATACTTTGGAGAAGGTGCAGATTCTTTATCAGCAACTGGCAAAGGGACCATTTGTAATATGGGTGCTGAAATTGGAGCAACAACTTCTATTTTTGGTTATGATCAAAAAATGAGTGATTACCTTAGGGCAACAGGGCGGAAGGAAATTGCTCAACTTGCTGACACACTCATCGATCACTTGAGATCAGATGCCGATGTTTATGAAAATCCGGGAAAATATTATGATGAAGTGATTGAAATTAATCTTTCAAATCTTGAACCATATATTAATGGCCCTTATACACCTGATGCCGCATACCCAATATCGGAGTTTGTAAAGGTTGTAAAAGAGAAGGATTATCCTGTTAAGCTTGAGGTTGGCCTGATAGGCTCTTGTACGAATTCTTCATATGAAGACCTAACCCGTGCCGCATCTATTGCACGTCAGGCAAATGAAAAGAGCTTACAAGTTCAAGCTGAATTTATAATTACTCCTGGCTCAGAACTTGTCAGATATACAACACAAAGAGACGGGCTCCTTGATGATTTCAAAGCCATAGGAGGAGTTGTAATGGCAAATGCTTGCGGACCATGTATCGGACAATGGAAACGTCATACTGATGACCCAAACAGAAGAAACTCAATTATAACTTCCTTTAATAGGAATTTTGCAAAAAGAAATGATGGCAATCCCAATACCCACGGTTTTGTAGCTTCCCCTGAGATTGTAACTGCTTTTACAATAGCGGGTGATCTCACTTTCAATCCTCTTACGGATAAACTGAAAAATAAGAATGGCGAATGGGTTTCATTGGATTTACCTGAGGGACTTGAATTGCCTGCAGCTGGCTTTGATGTTAAAGATCCAGGTTATATTGCTCCACTTCCAGAAGGCAATGACGCACCTGTTTTTGTAAAGAAGGATTCAGAAAGATTACAATTACTTGCTCCATTTGAAGAATGGAACGGAGAAGAAATGGCAGGTCTAAGACTTCTAATTAAAGCAAAAGGAAAATGTACAACCGACCATATTTCAATGGCAGGACCTTGGTTGCGGTTTAGAGGACATTTGGACAACATCTCAAATAACTTATTAATAGGAGCTATCAATGCCTTTAATAATCAAACAAACCTTGTAAAAAATCAGATCAGCAAGACCTATGATGCCGTCCCTAGTGTTGCCCGAGCATATAAAGCAAAGGGAATGGGATCTATAGTTGTTGGCGATGAAAATTATGGTGAAGGCTCATCACGTGAACATGCAGCGATGGAACCAAGATTCTTGGGAGTTAGAGCTGTTCTTGTAAAATCATTTGCACGTATTCATGAAACCAATCTCAAGAAACAAGGAATGTTGGCACTGACCTTTGCAAATAAAGAAGATTATGACAAGATTCAGGAAGATGATCTTATTTCCATCATCGGATTGATTGGCTTTGCTCCAGGCAGACCTTTGACTATTCATTTAGATCACGCCGATGGCACCAGTGAATCATTCCTGGTAAATCATACTTATAACGATTCGCAAATTGAATGGTTTAAAGCAGGCAGTGCCCTGAACTTAATTAAGATGCAGTTAGCTGAATAAATTACTAAAATTTCTAAACTGACTCTTAAGAAGTGAGTTGATTATTTATTCTCAAAGTTGCAATATATTGAATTAACCTTCGTTTGTTAGAAAAACTGGCAAGTGTGTATTACATTTGCATTTCTGTATTAACAAAACATTGTTGTGAATCGATCGTTGAAAAGACTTTTACCCTTCTTTTTGGGATTTCAGGTTATTTGCTCATATGCTCAAAAGGGCGGAACCCAAAGTTTCACTTTCTTAAACCTGCCAAACTCCGCACGGGTGGCAGCTCTTGGTTATAATTTTGTTGCAATCGACGACAATGATCTCAGTATAGGATTGAATAACCCTTCGCTCATTAATGCTGAGATGAACAACGACATCTCACTCAATTTTGTAGATAATTACTCTGATATAAGTTATGGTTTTGCAAGCTATGCCAGAAGTTTTGAAAAATTAGGCAATTTTGCAGGTACTATTCAGTATATTAATTATGGTTTATTCGTGAGAACTGATGAAACAGGGGAGGAGAGTGGTGAATTTTCAGGTAGTGAGTTTGCACCTGTAATCGGATGGGGACGCCGACTTGATTCTTCATTTAGTATTGGTGCGAATTTAAAAGCTGTATATTCTACTTTTGAATCTGTATCTGCATTTGGACTTGCCGTCGATGTATCTGGTTCTTACTTTAATCCTCAAAAAGGCTTTGTCATGTCACTTGTTGCGCGTAATATAGGAGCTCAACTTAGCGGATATGTCCCTGGAAGTAAAGATCCAATGCCTCTTGAAGTACAGTTTGGCCTCTCAAAAAAAATATTGCACTTACCTTTCAGGTATTCTATACTTCTCACAAACTTGCAAAAATGGGACTTAACATATACTGATCCTTCAGAGGATAATATTGACCCTTTTACCGGAGAGCTTAAGAAAGAATCAAATGCTGCGGATATAGCTGATAAATTAATCAGGCATATTGTTGTAGGAGGAGAATTTGTTCCTACTAAGCATTTTAGTGTTAGATTTGGCTATAACTACCAGCGTCGCCAGGAAATGAAGTTAGAAAGTAAGAAAGCCGCAGTTGGCTTTTCATGGGGTTTTGGTTTCAGGGTGTCTAGGTTTAATATTAGCTATGCACGCTCCGCCTATCACATTTCAGGTTCACCAAATATTTTTAGTTTGGGGATAAATCTGTAAGTCTCATTTATCAATCCTTAAAATTTAAACCAATTAACTTTATTCCTTTCTAATATACTTAATCCGGTATCCTTTACCCGTATGCCCTTAATTTTAGTACTTTTGTAGAAAGCGAATTCTTGATGGTTAAGATTTCAATTGATCCTTTTGCCGGCTTTTGTCCCGGAGTAAAAAAAACCATTTCACTTGCAGGTGAAATCTTGGCTAGTAACGATTATGCATATAGTTTAGGAGAGTTGGTTCATTGTCCGGAAGAACTTAACAGACTTTCAGAACAAGGGCTTGCCGTAATTGGTTCAGAGGAAGTTGGTAAGTTCAGCAATTCGGTGATTCTCATTAGGGCACATGGCGTGACTCCGGAAATTCAACATGAACTTGAAAAATCCGACAATATTATTGTTGATTCAACATGTAGCATTGTGCGTAGGTTGCAGCAAAAAGTAAGATCAGTTAGTCAACAAATGCTGCAAAGTAACGGTCAAATAGTAATATTTGGCAAAAAAAAACATCCTGAAGTGGAAGGATTGGTTGGTTATTCTAACTGCAAGGTCATTGTAATTGAAAAACCTGACGAATTCTCCAAAATTGAGATTTCCAGACCGATAAGTGTTTTTGCACAAACAACAGCTAATGTTGTTGACTTTGAATCCTTCATAACAAATTTGTCTGATAAGCTCAGTGAGGTTGGCGTTAATAGGGAAAATCTACAGGTTTACAATACCATTTGTGGAAGTATCAAAATGAGAGTGCCTAAACTCAGGGAATTCGCCAGGGAAAATGATGTAATTGTTTTTGTTTCTGGCGAACAAAGTTCAAACGGCACCTATCTTTCATCAATTGCCCTTAAGGAAAACATTAATACCCACAAAATATCATCAGAGACTGAATTGATGCCTCAATGGTTTGAAAACGCTAAAAAAATTGGAATTACCGGAGCTGCTTCCACTCCCGAGTGGTTATTAAACAGAGTAGCAGAATCAGTTAGAAAACAATGTTGAAACAGATTAGGCTCTTATAGTATGTTCCTTAAATTCCTTCAACTATACAATTTTAAAAATTACGCTGAGAACGCTTTTACTTTCTCTGATAGAATTAACTGCTTTATTGGTGATAACGGCGAAGGGAAGACAAATGTCCTTGATGCAATATATTATTTATCATTTACAAAGAGCTATTTTAATTTATTGGATAACCAGAACATCAGACATGGCGAAGACTTTTTTGCCATTCATGGAAAGTTCTCCCGAAATAATGATCTTCTTGATGAAGTAAGCTGTATTCAACGACGTAACTCAAAAAAGCAATTCAGAATAAATGGAAAAGATTATGACCGTTTAGCTAACCACATAGGTGAATTCCCTTTGGTTATGGTTTCACCTTATGATCGTGACCTGATTAATGAAGGAAGTGATATTCGTCGAAAGTACATTGATAGTGTTATTTCGCAGTTTGACAGATTCTATTTGGATGACCTGATAATTTATAATAAGGCATTAATTCAACGCAACGCATTGCTTAAGCACTTTAATGAGAAAAAGTACTTTGATGAGGCAGCTATCGAGATTTATCAACAACAAATGGAACAACCTGCTCAAAGGATTTTTTCAAAGCGTATAGAATTCCTTAAAGGATTCATCCCCGTTTTTAGACATTACTTTGATTTTATCAGCAATAGGAAAGAAACTGTTGATATCGAGTATCATTCACATTTGTCGGAACTTTCACTTGCTGATATTTTTTATAAAAACCGTGATCGGGACGTTACAATGCGATATACAACCGGCGGTATTCATAAAGATGATATGGACTTTATGATAGATGGTTTGCTTGTTAAAAAATTCGGATCACAAGGCCAACAAAAATCCTTTCTCATTGCTTTAAAGCTTGCTCAGTTTGAGTACACTAAAAAGATTAAAGGTTATAAGCCCATTTTACTTTTTGATGATATCTTTGATAAACTTGATTTTAAAAGGGTTAGCCAGATTATCAACCTTGTGAGTGAGAATAGTTTTGGACAAGTTTTTATCACTGATACCCAACCAGAAAGAATCAGGATGATATTCAAACAGTCTGAACAGGATCACCTTATTTTTAAAGTTCTTAACGGTAATGCATCACTTCAAAATGAGATTGAATGAATAATGATCAAACTATGCGCGAGGCTATAGAAGCATGGATTAATCAATTGAAAAACAAGGACCAGTTTTATCAGGGTAAGGTCTTAGCTTTGTGGGATAATATTGTTGGGCCTATAATTGCCAGGGAAACAGAACATATTTTTATTCGCAATAAAACACTTGTAGTAAAGCTCAAATCAGCTGCTTTAAAGCATGAACTTGAATTCGCTAAAAAGAAACTGATTAAATCGATTAATAAGGAAGCTGAACGAGATATTATCAATGATATATCTTTTATCTGATATTACAAAGAAGCATTTTGTTACCTCCGATATAGCCTTCAAGTTTATCCCCAATTTTAACTGGACCAACCCCAGCCGGAGTACCTGTAAAAACCATATCGCCCATCTTCAATGTTATGAATCTTGAAACATACGAAATTATCGTATTGAAGTTGAAGATCATATCGGCTGAATTCCCTGTCTGAACCTGTATGTCATTTTTATTCAAGCTGAATTCGATATTATTCAAATCAGTAAAATTTTCAACAGGCAAAAATTCACTTACAGGGGCTGAATAATCGAATGCCTTTGCACATTCCCATGGGAGTCCTTTTTGCTTCATTTCCTGCTGAAGGTCACGTGCAGTAAAGTCTATTCCAATCCCTATTGCATTATAATAAGAATGCGCGTGTTTTATGTTGATGTTACGACCTACTTTGTTGATATGTAGTACAAGTTCAACCTCGTAGTGTATGTCATTGGAGAAAGAGGGATAAAAAAAAGGTAAATTTCCACGAACCAGGGCTGATTCGGGTTTCATAAAAAAAACAGGTGTTGCAGGAAGCGGATTTGATAGTTCTTTTGCGTGCTCTGCATAATTCCTGCCAATACAAATTATTTTCATGGTAGCGTTATTATTAAAAGTTGATCTCTTTTTTAGACAACCTTATAAACTATTTTGCAATATGAAACAGATGTGTACTTTTAAGAGACGCTTACTGAATTTTTGTTAAAACCTCTCAGTTTGATACCAGTAATAATCCTTTTTGTATACAGTGGAAAATCAGCTTTCATCATCCAATCATAATATGATGGTTCAATGGCAAAAATTTCCTCTACAGTTTTGCCTTTATACTTTCCAAAGTTGAAGACTTCCTTTTCTTTATTATTGTATATAATGTGTCCGGCAAGGTCAGCATTGCGTGTTTGAAAAGAGAAATCGTGTAACGACTTAATATCATTAATAATTGGTTTGCATGGAATCCCATCAATACCGGCATATATAGTGTCTTTATAACACTCCAGTTGAACTTTCAGTATCTCATATGTCGCTCTGGCATCTGCTTCAGCTGAATGAGCATTGTTAAGATCCTTTTGGCAATAAAACTTATATGCAGCCTTTAAAGTCCTTGGTTCCATTTTATGGAAAATATTCTGAACATCAACAAACCGTCTGCCTTTTAAATCAAAAGGTACTTCTGTACGTAAAAACTCTTCAACCAATAAAGGGATATCAAATTTATTTGAATTATATCCAGCCAAATCACAGTTAATTAAAAAGTGTTGCAGTTTTGTTGCAAACTCTGCAAATGTTGGTTCAAGTGCAACATCCATATCTGAAATACCATGAACTGCAGTTGCTTCAGGTGGAATAGGTATTCCGGGATTCAGGCGTTGAACCAACGATTGTTCTTTTCCATCTGGATTAATTTTTATGATGCATATTTCTACAATACGATCATTAGCAACATTGGTTCCGGTTGTTTCCAGATCGAAAACAGCAAGCGGCTTAATTAGATTTAGTTCCATTTATTAAAAAAAAAGCATCAGGTACTATTTTGAACCTGATGCTGCTAAATTATGCAAAAAGCGATTAGATCGTCCTGTTAATGTCGAATCTTTCAAGTATTTGCTGCAATTTCTGCAGGAACATCCCACCCAATGCGCCATCAACTACACGATGATCGTAAGCCAGAGAAAGTATAACCATATGCCTGATAGCAATTACGTCACCATATTCAGTCTCAAGTACAACAGGTTTTTTCTTAATTACACCCAATCCCAATATGGCAACCTGAGGTTGATTTATTATAGGCGAGCCGGTGATGCTGCCAAAAGTTCCGAGATTGGTGATAGTAAAAGTGCCACCTTGAATATCATCAGGATTAAGCTTATTTTTTCTGGCTTTATCAGCAAGGCTATTTACCTCTTTTGCCAAGCCCAGTAAACTTTTCTGATCAGCATTTTTAATAACCGGAACTATGAGATTACCGGTTGGGAGTGCGGCTGCAATTCCAATGTTTATATTCTTTCTTAAAATTACATTATAACCATCCACTGATGCATTTACACCAGGTAATTCCTTAATTGCCTGTGTAGCAGCCTCGACAAATATTGGTGTAAAAGTTATTTTTTCTTTCTCACGTTTCAAAAAGTCATCTTTAATTTTTTCGCGCCATGTAACCATATTTGTCACATCAACTTCAATAAATGAAGTAACGTGAGGCGATACTTGTTTTGACATTACCATATGGTCGGCAATGAGCCTGCGCATACGATCCATTTCAACAATTTCATCACCTTGGTTTGCAGTAACAGCAGGGGCTTGTTTTGCAATATTCGCTACTCTTGAAGTTTCACTGACAGAAGGTTCAACTGTTTTTTGATCCTGTATCTGTACTGATGGTCTTTTCTGTTCTTTGCTATTTTCTGATATTACTTCATCAGGTATCTGATTTCTGTTCTCAAGATAAGAAAGTAAGTCGTTCTTTGTCAAACGACCTTCTTTGCCGGTTCCTTTGATTGACTCTAATTCTTTATTTGATATGCCTTCTGTTTTGGCAATATTTTTCACCAAAGGAGAATAAAACCGGTCACTTTCACTTTCGTGGTCAACTTCAGTCTTTTCTGTTGCAGGTTCTTTACTACCTGAACCGATTTGATCTGTTTCTTGAATTCTGCTGGATGAAGCAACAGTCTCATTCGATGAAACTGACTGGATTTGAGAATTATTATTTTTAGCTTCAGATGCATCCGGTTGTTCATTCGACGCTATGTCCTGATTTTGAGCAGAAGATACTTCACCGGCCTCACCAGGTTCCGTATCAATGATGGCAATAATTTTGCCAACTTCAACAACATCTCCCTCTTTGTATTTCAATTCAAGAAGCTTACCTTCAACGGGTGAAGGAATCTCAGAATCCACTTTATCGGTTGCAATTTCAACAATTGCATCATCTTCTTCAATCATATCACCTGGCTTTTTAAGCCAGCGGGTAATTGTTGCTTCGATGATGCTTTCGCCCAACTTGGGCATTATTACTTCAAATTTTGCCATATAAATGATCTGTTGTTAGGCAATTCATGCCTGTTTACCATACGCTTTTGCGTTCGCCGTATTAACAAAGAAGTGGTGAAAAGGTTTTTTTAATGCAATCGGCCAATATTTCTAAAACCACTCCAAATAATATTCAGATCAGTTCCCATTTTATAGTCATGGGCATAAAGCATATTAAGCCGGAGGGCAGTTTCATCGTCCAGTATTTTAGCCTGAACAACATCTGTCGGATTTAGGATGCCCTTTTTAATTGAGGGTAATGAAGAATCGTAAGTTTTACTATAGCCGACCCATGTGCGGAAACCTGTTAGTACACGAGCTAGGTTAAATATAACTCCAAAGGGATTTCGAGCAAACCACATAATTACAGGCAAAAAAGGGATAAGCAGTATACAAACCAGCAGGTCAAAAAGCCTTTTATTCCGAAGATTGTTTGCTTTTCCTATTGAGTTAATATTAATAACGTAAAGATCTCCTGTGGTATTGATAGAGTTTGATCCAATTATTGACAAGCTCTCCGGCGGTGCAATTTTGAATTCAACTTCTTCGTGTTGTAAACGGGTCATGATGTCAATAATCTTTTGAGCGGGTATATCTTTTGCACAAAATATTACTTCATCAATTTTATAAATACTGATAATGTCTCTCAGTTGTCCTAATGATCCAATAAATCCATTTGCATGATTGGCATGATCATCATTGCTGATAAGTCCAATAAACGCCGGATTGGCCAGTGTTTTATGTAAAAGATCAGCAACCCGGTTGGCTTCTTCACTTTCGCCGGCAATTACAAAGCGTTTATTAATACTATTGCCCAGTCTGTAATCACGAATTCCCATAAAATGAAGTACCAACCTGATAGTGATGGTTGAAGTGGTTGCCCAAATACCTGATAAGATAATGATAGCTCTTGAGAATCTTAGTTCTGCAGGTAGAAGTGCATAAAATACAAGGATTGCTAACGTGCCTGTAACTATACCTGTGATGATTTTTCTTATCTTAAGTGGTTTATCATATCCTCCAGACACAAAAATTGCAAAAAGCCAAATGAGCACATAAATAGGTAGTACAACACCAAGGAAGGTTTCAGGATAATGTCCTCCAATCTTGTAAATAACGTTTGTTTCCCAGTAATCGACAATGAGAAGGGCGCCGAAAAAAATGAGAAGCGCATCAACAATAGGCATTATAAGTTTGCGTATTAACCTTGTAAAAATAGCGAGACCCGCACGAAGATAAATAGCTATATGTATAAGTGCCGAAAAGAGTCTGGCATTACTTTGTGAGAAATGCTTACGTGCAAATATTATCATGGCATTGTAGAATACAAAGACATAATTAATACTCGACTTTTTGGTGCTCTCGCCTTTGTAATGAATTATTCTGGCTTCCGGGAAATAGTAGTTTTTATAACCACCTTTTGTTATCCGATAACTAAGATCAATATCCTCACCATACATAAAGAATGTTTCATCCAATAACCCCACTTTTTCAAGAGTTTCCTTACGTAACATCATAAATGCACCTGAGAGTATATCAACCTGATGTGTTTTGTCATTATCAAGAAATCCAAGATGGTATCGTCCAAAGAGTTTGGATTTGGGAAAAACTGACGAAAGTCCGAATATTTTATAAAATGCAACATCAGGGGTAGGCAGACCACGTTTTGATTCAGGTAGAAATTTGCCTTTGCCATCAACCATTTTTATACCTAGTCCACCAGCATCGGGATGCTCATGCATAAAGCTGATACATTTATTCAATGTATCATGCTCAATTACTGTATCAGGATTTAATAGTAGAATGTAATCGCCTTTTGAAATTTTTATTGCTTGGTTATTAGCTCTTGAAAAACCTACATTATCCTTATTTGCAATGAGTTTAACCCATGGAAATTTAGATATTACCATTTCATTAGATCCGTCAACCGAATTGTTGTCAACAACAATTACTTCAACATCAAGATCATCTATTGCTTCTTCAACAGAATGGAGGCATTGCTCCAGGAAATACCTTACGTTGTAATTAACAATTACAATTGAAAGCCTCATTTTAGTCAATGGGTTTACTAATAGCCTGTAAAGTTATTAAATAAAGGTGATTCAGGAAAAATTCTTATTTAGCGGGTAGTGAGAAAAAGAAGGTAGCACCCTCATTTTCTTTTCCATGTGCCCAAACTTCACCACCATGTTTAAGGATAATGCGTTTAACAATAGCCAGGCCAACACCTGTTCCTTCAAACTGGTCATTTGTATGTAATCTTTGAAATGTATTAAATAGTTTACCAGCATATTCAGGATTGAAACCTGCCCCATTGTCTTTTATAAAATAAACAAACATGTTGGAGTCAGAATTACTTCCAATTTCAATAACAGGCTTTTCAACCTTCCGTGAATACTTTATTGCATTCGAAATAAGATTAAGCCACACTTGCTGAATAAGTACGGGGTCGCCTTCTACAATTGGTAATTGATGTATTTTAATATCGGTATTTTCTAAACTCTGGGAGAAATCATTGCTTATTATTTCATTAATAATCTCGTTCATGTTAAGCTTCCGGGTTTTAATAGTTGACCTGGTAACTTTTGACAAGTCTAACAAATCACGAATTAACATATCCATCCGTCTGGCATTTTTTCTTACAACATTAAGCAAACGAAGTACATCTTCATCAAGTTTTTCGGAATGCTCTTGAATAATTATATCAGTAAAACCTTGAATTGACCTTAATGGTGCTTTAAGGTCATGAGAAACAGAATAAGTGAAAGATTCCAATTCCGAATTTACAACTTCAAGCTGATTTGCCCTGTCAATTAGTGATTGATTTAGCTCAGCAACTTCAAGTGTTCTTTCCTGAACTCGTTGTTCAAGACTTTCGTTAAGCGACCTGAGTTCAAGAGCAATTTGTTTCCTTTCGGTAATGTCATCAAAAATGAATAATAGATTAGTCTCTTCTGTAATTGGATCAGAGATTTTACTTACCCAACATCTCAGGTCTATTGTTCTACCATCTTTAACTTCACGCTTAATTTCTTGAATATATACTCTTCCTGAATTATTTACATTTCTTTTTATTTCTTCAAATTCAGCTATGTCTTTAAAGATTGGATTTTCTATTTTAAGGATCTCAAGAAAATTGTAACCAAAAATTTGAGTGGCAGCATTATTCCATATCGTTATCTTGTTATCTTGTGTGAATACTACCAGTGGAAGAGGGGACGATTGTGTAATTGTTTGAAGTATGGCCCGATTATGCAACAATTCTTCATTGAGTCTGAGCTTTTCCCTGAGATTTTTATTATTGTTTCGTTGTACAAAAGTGTAATACCATAAAATAAAAAGAAACATCAACAGCAATATGTAACTTACAATAATCCATTTTCTGGTTGACAAAGGTTTCTCAACTTCTTTTAGATCACTATGAACGACTAATCGCCATTCACTGCCTGGTATCTTTTGTACAGATGCGACTATATTATCATCCTCAAGTCCGATACCAGTATAAACACCTTCTTTGTTAGAAAGGGCTTTTGCGAAAGGGGAATTGCTACTCTCCTCAGATTGAGTATCAATTATCTGATTTAATGATGAATAAGTCTCATTATTTATGTAAAAGACACTGTCGCCTTCATTTTTAACTAATGTGTACTCAACTTTAAGAACATTGGTTCTGTCTTTTAAAAGCTCATTGACAAAATAATCATTAAGATTTGACCTAAAGATCAGAGCAGCAAATGGGATTGAATCTTTTGGTAAAATCAGGGGAGCTAAAGAAGTGTAATATAGCTTTTGAGTTTGGGTTTTTCTATAAATATCGACATAGCTTCTTTGACCTGACTTGATTGATTCATATGCAGCAGATAAAATCTTACTTGATAAGGGCACTGAATCACTCCCACTTATAAAATACTCTGATGAATCCTTTGAAACGATGAAAATATCATAATTGTGTGATTGCTGAGTTTGCTTCAACCAGTGTTTAAGTCTTGAATTATCTTTATTTCGGTGTTTTATGAAAAAAAATACTTGATCTACAAATTCATCATTGTTTTTGTAGAATGACACATCCTTATCACGTTCTAGAATCCAATGTATAAGTTCCTCTTGTTTCAGATTGTTCAAAGTCTCAAGTTGTTGGCTTGTTTTATCGAGTTCAATACTTTTAGTCTCCTGATAATAAAGATAACCTGAGAAAGAAATTACAATTCCTACGATAATATAAACAAAGACAGGCAAGACCCATTTATGGCTTCTCGAAAAATCATAAAAACGATCGAAAGAGAGTTTTTGCTTCATGGTATAATCAATCTCTTTAATCGGGAATATTATTCACTCTTGATCAATTTTTTTCTCAAATTCTTCTTCTGGTAGTGATCTAATTAAAGGATAAAGCTAAAATATTTTTGGATATTTTTGGGGATTATAGTCATGCATTATATTATAAACATTATCAAAGACATCTTCTGCATTGGGATTTGAAAAATAATCACCATCAGTACTATATGCTGCACGATGGGCCTGAGCAGTTATCGTCCTTGGTGCTGAGTCAAGATACTTGTATCCTTCCTGTTCCTCAAGTACTTTCTGCATCATATATGCCGTAGCTCCTCCTGGTACATCTTCATCAAAAAATACTATTTTATTGGTTTTCTTCAATGATTTTACGATAGTTTGACTGATGTCAAATGGTTCAAGTGATTGAACATCGATAAGTTCGCATGAAATGCCAAAGGCACTCAACTGATTAACTGCATCCTGGGCAATTCTAACACATGAGCCATATGTTACGATGGTAACATCATTTCCTTCAGCTAAGATTTCGGGATAACCAGGTACAATCTTAAATTCACCAAAGTTGATAGGCTTTCGTTCCCGAAGTCTATAAGCATTAAGCGGTTCAATAATCAGTGCTGGTTCATCACTGGTGAGCATTGTATTATAAAATCCGGCAGCACGTGTCATATCTCTTGGAACCAGTACATGTACACCTCTGATTGAATTTATAACCATACTTAAAGGTGAACCAGAATGCCAAATACCTTCAAGTCGGTGCCCCCGAGTGCTGATGATTAAAGGTGCTCTTTGACCACCTTTAGTCCTGTATTGTAAAGTTGCCAAATCATCACTAACCACTTGAAGTCCATAAAGTAGATAATCAAAGTACTGTATTTCAGCAATAGGGCGTAAGCCACGCATAGCTAAACCAACGCCCTGGCCAACAATTGTAGCTTCCCTGATTCCAGTATCAAATATCCTGGCTACACCATACTTTGATTGCAAACCTTCATAACTTTGGTTTACCCCGCCAATTTTTCCAACATCCTCCCCAAAAATAACCAACTGTTGATATTTTGCCATTAAAGCATCAAAATTATCACGCAGGATTTCTCTTCCTGGAACAAATACAGCTTTTTCTTCGTATTCAGGTTCAACAGCTTTAATATTTGTAATACTATTATTTGTTTGGCTGTATAAGTTTGAGTTATATCGTTCAGCACTATCTTTATAAACTTCATTAAGCCAGGTTGTTACATTAGATTTTAGAGAATTCATGGGATTACTGCATGAATTGCAGATAAGTCTAAGTATTTTTTTGCCCGATGAGATAATGTCTTTTCTGATCGGCTCTGCAATCAGTTTCAGGTCCTCCTTAATGTTTTCGATCTTATTTGTTTTTGCACAATTGCATGAAGAAACATCAGCCATGTGCAAAAATTCATCCCGCATTTTTCTTATCGGTTCCTGGTAATGATCCCACGCTGTATTTCTTGCTTTACGTACTTTGTCAATAGCTTCTGACTCGATATTGTTAAGCGTTTCATTATCTGCAATTGAATTTTCTAAAATCCAGTTGCGCATTTTTAGTATACCATCAAATTCTTTTTCCCATTGAAGCCTTTCGGGAGATTTATATCTTTCATGTGATCCACTGGTAGAATGCCCTTGTGGTTGTGTAAGTTCATTTATATGGAAAAGAACAGGTACATGTTGGGAACGACAAAGCTTAACTCCCTCACTATAAATCTTTATCAATTCAGGATAGTCCCAACCTTTAGCTTTATAAATAATTATTCCATCTCCATTTTCATCACTTTGAAAACCCTTAAGGGCTTCAGATATATTCTGTTTAGCAGTTTGAAGATTTGTTGGAACTGAAATTCCCCATCCATCATCCCAAACTGATATTACCATAGGCACTTGTAAAACGGCAGCGGCATTAATTGTTTCAAAGAAATGGCCTTCAGAGGTAGATGCGTCTCCTATTGTTCCAAAAGCAACCTCATTACCGTTAACTGAAAACCCTTCAAGAATAGATGGGTCATTACTCTCTCTATAAAGCTTTGAAGCAAGTGCAAGTCCTAACAAACGTGGCATTTGTCCTGCAGTTGGTGAAATATCAGCAGAAATGTTTTTAAATTTTGTAAGATCTTTCCATTTACCATCACTATCCACTGTCCGGGTGGCAAAATGGTTATTCATAACTCTTCCTGCAGTACCAGGATTTACAGCTATATCGGTATCACCATAAATTTGAGCAAAGAATTCTTCAAGTGTCATTAGACCGCTTGCAAACATAAATGTTTGGTCTCTATAATAACCAGATCTCCAATCACCAGGCATAAAAGCCCGAGCCATGGCTAACTGTGGAATTTCCTTACCATCGCCAAAGATTCCAAATTTCCCTTTACCGGTAAGAACTTCTTTTCGTCCAAGAATACTGGCCTGCCTGCTTTCAACAGCTATCCTGTAATCAAACAATATTTCTTCTGGAGTTAAATCTGTTGAATTTAAATTCTTTTTACTCTTGGCCTCCTTAGTAGTCATATACATTTCAAATTGATTGAACGTGTTAACAAATATCGTCAATATTGGTTCATGATATGTTCTTTAAGGAAAATCAAACTAGGAAAAGCTATTTCCTATTATAGCACAATAAAATGTACTGGATAATATCATAATGCGTTCGCCCTTTGAGAAATTCCGGTGTTAAACCACATTTTTGAATCATGGCATCAATTTGTTCTTCTGTCTTAATCCCAAGTTTTTTCTCAAGAACATTCCGACCAATTATGCTTACTATCTCCTCTCTGAAGTTGTCAACTTCAAGAATCTTATTCATCTTTTTAAGTTCTTTTGCTTCTTTACTAAAAACATTATAAAGGGCAGTAAAAGGTCCGGGAAGTACTATACCTCCTCCATTAGGATTAGCATATTTGCTGCCATAATTTATTTGAGGAATCCTGGTACGGTCAAGTATTTTTTCATCTGGAGCTTTTAGTTGTAGAAATTCTCTTCTGAATTCAGCATAAGTGGCTGGATACGGTTTAATTTCAGCTGTCTTTAAAATAATAGTATCACCCATTAGAGTAACATCCAACTTGTAAGAATCAGCACTAAGATTTCGAGGAATCTTCATCTTGTAAGGCTTATAACCTATCATGCTGATTTTTAGAGAATCGCCAGGTACCATCACCAAAAGGAAAATCCCATTGATATCGGTAAAAGTGCCATAATGTCGTGTTGAATTATACGCATGAGCACCTACAAGATTTTCACCTGTTAGATCCCAAACCTGACCTTTTAACATCACATACTTCTGAGCCAGAACCTGATTACCGGTAAGGAGCAGTAATAAAGTAAGAGCCTTGATTAAGAGTCTAAACATATAATCGAATCTGATACAAAGATAGAGTTTCAACTTTTTTATACCGGTTAATAATTGTTAAATTAAACGGTTCTAATAAGAATTAAATTATGACTGCATTATAATCTATTAGAAAGTCAATATTTTAAATATTTGTTAAGTTACTTTTAAAGAGAAAAGTAATTAATTAGTATAAGGAAGAAGGGAAAAGGGTGCATCCGAAAGGAGCACCTTTTTTTATGGCAAATCTGAGATTCATTTTAGCCCTCTTTATAGCCACTCTGTATCCCCTAAGCACCCACACTGTTAAAATAACAGAGTGGGTAGTTGGCAGATGGTTATAGCATAGATAGAGCCTATTAACAGGGGAAAAATGAAACTATACACGAAATGCTATAGTATCATTGTACTATATGTTTAATGTATAAAAAATTGAGACTAAACTAATAAAGGAGAGATGGTATGACTATTTGTTTTTCCAATTCCGATAGGCATCAACAAGACTAACGCTGGTTTCATCAGGAGTAGATACAGAAGTTGTCACAACAAGCTTTTTTTCATTTTTAGGCCAAAAAACAACCGGCATATGATCATTGCCATAATCACCATTTGAACTCAAATAAGTTTCGGAGTCAAAGGCTGTACTAATATTCATCATTATGGGTGAATTAAGATCATATTGGTATAGGCGGGCTGAATTAAGATCGTTAAACTCCAATGTAACTTCGCCACACAATTGACCATTCTCTTCGAAAAGTCTTTTAGTTAACTTGGTTGCAGCAGGGAAATCCTGCAGCAGTTGGTCCCCGTTTATATACTTATCAACAAGTTCATTGAAATCAGTTGTTGAAACATCCTGACCGTCATCCATTATGGAGTATATGTTCACATATTTAATAGTCAGTATACCAGAATGATTAGGATTCAATTCGTAAGTGTATACTTTTTTTTCAACAGTTAAGCAGGAAGTTAATGTTAAAAGACACAATGTAATAATGAAAATTATGTTTAATTTCTTATTGTTCAATGATTTGATGTGCTTTCCTGATGAAACTTTGGTACTGATCATGTGGCTTGTTTTTCTTGACACAATATTATAGAATAAAATGATTGGTTAGAAGCAGAAGTTTGATTTTGACAAAGTGTTATGAAGATTAAAAGATGATTTCATTTATATCATTAAACTCCATAAAATCCTCATCCAGCATGCTGTTTATCAATTTAAAACCCCGAAATATTTTAATTTCATCAAATGTAATTCTTCTTTCTCTTATCATCAAATTCTCTATCAATCTCGTTTTTGCTGTGCCAGGTAGAAGGGGAGTATCAGGAGTATACCAATTGTCGCCATCAAAAAATGCAATATTCGTAAAACTTGTGTCAGTTACATTGCCATTTTTGATTATCAGAATATCATCACAACCATCTTTAAGTTTTAGCAAAGCATCCAGTGAATAACGGTCAGTATATTTATATGGGTAGTCAATATTGTCATTAAATATTACTTTAAGACTCTTGATTTGTCGAAAGTGATATGGTTCGATAGAAAGTTCATAATTTTCAGAGTTATAATAAATCTTGCCCTTATAGAGGCCTAAACTATGTTCCTTTCCTACCTTATTAAAAATTTGTTCGAGATCTGGAAAATGGGGTTGATAAACAAAAGATTTAAAGTGTTGACCAAGTGTCTTGCGTATTCTATCCTGATGATATTTCAGATTGTACGGGATTCCGTTTTGAATTTTTACAGTTTCAAAGAATGGGAACATAAATTTTATTTATAAGTTCATGGTATTCATCAATAGGGTTGCTCAGTGCTGTTATTCCCCCACCGCTTTTAAAATATAGGTCTCTACCGTCTTTTTCAATAAATCTGATGCTAACTGCAACTTCCAACTCATATCCGTTGAAAAAGCCAAAAACTCCTGTATAATACCCTCTTTGATAATTCTCAATTTCCCTAATAATCTCGACGGTTTTCTTTTTAGGGGCACCAGTAACAGACCCAGCTGGAAGCATTGCATTTATTATATCACCTAGTTTCTTTTCATAGCCAAAAGGAAGTTCACCTTTAATTAAAGAACTCACCTGTAATAAATCGCCCTTATGAGTATGAATTCGTTCAACGTACCTGAAATCTTGAACCACAACATTTTCGGCAACAATATTCATATCATTTCTGAGCAGGTCAACTATAGTATTGTGTTCAAATATTTCTTTCAAATTTTCCATCAAAAGATTTTCAGCATTTGGAATATTGGCAGAAATGGTGCCTTTCATTGGTCTTGTTTCAATTGACCTTCCACTGATCTTTATAAACATTTCAGGAGAAAATACCACAAATTTATCTTGGAAATAAAGCATATATTTCGCTTTACTTTTGAGAAATATTTCAGCTAATGATAAGTTGGTCTCTATTTTTGTTTTGAATGTTAAATTAATCAAGTAAGTATCGCCTCTTTGTAATGCTCTCTGAGCCTTGTTAAATGATGTATAATATTCTTCAAAAGAAACAGGGTAAGATTTGAAGAAATGAGCGGAATCTTCTTTAAATGGTTGATTCAGATCACTGCCATTTTGTTGATCTGTGATTTCAGGTCTTGAAATGTGCGAAAGCTCATTATAGTTTGTTAAACCATTTACATTATAAAATATACCCAAATTTGATGATTCTTCAGGTGTTAAGACCAGGCTGGATGTTCCTTCAAAATCAATAATGAAAAAGAATGGTTTATTTTGGGTTGCAAAAGCAGAAATCTTTTTAATTACTTTGTCGCTGATTTTCATCTTAATCTTCAATGCCAAAAAACCTGAATGTTTTCCTGTTAGATAACCACGACAGCTTCACATATAACCTTGCAGCTATGTTAAGGTCATTTGGAAATGTTCATCTAAAAATTTCCAAACCTGAAAATGCAAATATAGCATCATTGTGCAAATTTGATAAGATCGTGTTTTCACCGGGTCCCGGATTGCCAATTGAGTTCCCGCTGATGTCTGATATTCTTGATGAATACAGGAAAACGAAAAGTTTTTTGGGAATTTGCCTGGGTCATCAAATGATTGCACAATATTTTGGAGGAAAACTTTGTAATCTAAGTGAAGTTAATCATGGTTGGGTTAAAAGTTTGAAGATTATTGAAGCTGAAAGCCTGTTATTTAAAGATATCCCAAATAATTCAAATATTGGTGTTTATCATTCATGGTATGTTGACGGAGATCATTTACCTGATAATCTTAATGTGACTGCAATTTGTGAAAATCAGTTGATAATGGCTCTGCAACATAAAAATCTCGATGTAAATTCGGTTCAGTTTCACCCTGAATCGTTTCTTACTATGCATGGCAGAAAGATACTAGCAAACTGGTTAAAGAGATAAAATGTTACTTTTGCCTAACTAATAACTAAAGCTATGTTAATCTCTGTTGAAATTTCGTATTATCCTCTCAATGAAGAGTATAAGAAACCTATATTGAGCTTTATAGACTCTCTCAAACAGAATCAGAAGCTGATAGTAAGAACAAATACAATGGCCACACAGGTTTTTGGAGAGTTTGATGAGGTGATGTCATCGGTATCAGCTTGTATTAAAGGTGCGTTTGAACTGCCGCATTCGGTTTTTGTAATAAAAGTGATAAATGCTGATCTCCGGGATTAGGAAGTGATGGATTTCTTTAACCAGTTTTATGAAAACCTTCTGAATACCAGCCTACTAGAATTTATTGCAGTAATAACAGGTATTGGAAGTGTTTGGTATGCTCAACGGGAAAATATCCTTGTTTACCCTGTTGGAATAATTAGTGTACTGATTTATGTCTATATCTGTTATATCTCACGTCTTTATGCTGATGCAGGTATCAATCTGTTTTATTTCATTGTTAGTGTTTATGGATGGTATCATTGGACTCATAAAAATGGGAAGACAGAAAATCGTGAAATATCAGTGAATTCCAGAATAGAACAATTGCTCGGAGTTGGGTTAGTTGTTTTGGGTTTTTTTGTGATAATAGGTCTCATATGGATTTTTAATCATCACGATAGAGTGTACATGAATTCTTTTGTGCCCTTTCTTGATTCATTTATAACTTCAATTTTCCTGGTGGGTATGTGGCTTATGGCTCTTAAGCGTGTTGAAAACTGGATTTACTGGATTGTTGGCGATATTATTGCAATTCCGCTGTACTACAGCAAAGGGCTGGTATTTACAGGATTTCAATACATTGTTTTTCTGGTGATTGCCGTATTAGGTTATATAGAATGGAAAAAAAGATGGCAGGAAAGTCAGCTAAACGCATAGCCATTACAGGCCCGGAATCGACAGGAAAATCAATATTAAGCCGGCAACTTGCTGAATATTTTGGCGAACCATGGGCACCTGAGTATTCAAGGGAATATTTGGCAACTCTTGATCGTGAGTATTCTTTTTATGACATTCTTAAAATCGCTAAAGGTCAATATAACAGAGAATTACAAATGCTAAATAAAGCAAAGGATTATCTTTTTTGTGATACTGACTTTCTGGTAACGCATATTTGGTGTAAGGTGAAATATGGTGCATCCCATATCTGGATAGAACAAATGCTTGAGGAAAAATACTATGATTTTACTTTATTATGCAAGAACGATCTTCCATGGGAATATGACCCTTTGAGGGAAAATCCCAATGACCGCGATTTTTTGTTTGAACTCTATTTGCATGAACTTAAATCCAGAAGCATCAACTACAGTGTTGTTGACGGAACAGGAATCGCAAGACTTAATAATGCAATTGAACTCCTGGCTTCAAGGGGTATAGTCAGGAATCAATAACTAATATGGTTTACTTATTCATGGGTAATCATTACCTTTGAAGCATAACGGTTGCCAATGAGAAAAAATGCCAATCATGTCTTGTTTATTTCACGCTGGTATCCATCAGATACTGATGCGATGCTGGGCTTGTTTGTGAAAAATCATGCAAAAGCGGCTGCATCAGCTGGGTATAAAGTCACAGTTGCATATGCTTCAGCCACTTCTTTAGAATTGAAAAAAAGATTAAAAACTACTGTAATTACAGATGAGGGAGTTACGGAAGTTATAACTTACTATTCTGTCAGCAATTCATTTGGCTTTTTGCATCAACTAATTGCATGGTATAAATCAATCAGCACTGCAATCAAAATACAAGGAAGACCTTCACTAGTGCATGCTCATATACTGACCAGGGTTGGATTTTTGGCAATGTTAGTAGCTTGGCGTTACAGGATAAACTACATAGTTACAGAGCATTGGTCAAGATACTTCAAGGAAAACTTAAGCTATAAAGGTTTTTTTCTGAAAGTTTTTACCAATTTAGTTATAAAGAACGCCGCAATGGTTACGGTTGTTTCCAACCGGTTATATAAAGCAATGAAGGAGCAGGGATTATCATTTATGCCGGTAATATTGCCAAACGCGATTGACACCAGTATGTTTCATATTATTGACAAAGATGCAGGAAATTTCCGTTTTATTAGTATTACTTGTTTTGAGGAGAAATCGAAAAACCTAAAAACTATAATTGATTCAACTGGTGAACTGCAAAATGCAGGCCTTGATTTCGAACTTATTATGGTAGGGAATGGCACTGATAAGCAAATGATTGAAAAATATGCTGCTGATAAAAACGTCCGGGTTAATTTTACCGGTACTTTATCACCGGCGGAAACAGCAATTCAGCTAAAATCATCAAATTGTTTATTGCTTACAAGTAATTATGAAACATTCGGTATTGTAGCTTATGAAGCACTTGCATCAGGAGTACCGGTTATTTCAACAGATGTTGCAGATCTTAAGGAAGTTGTTGATGTTCAATCTGGAATTATTCTCTCAGAAAATAGTCAACCGTCATTAACTATGGCAATGCGCAATATGTTAACTCAACACAGTAAATATGATCCCCAACATCTTAGAAAAAGGGTTATTGAAACATGTAGCATTAGTTCAATAAGTAACCAGTTACGCACTATTTATCAGGATGTTATAGGTAATTAAGCTGACAGAAGGATCTTAAATTATTAACAGATTATATAACAATAGTCAGGACTAAAAATGAATCCTATTGATTACACCGGAGGTATGAAATTTGCCATAATGGTAAATTCCATGCAACTTCAAAAATGGCAGGCGGAGGTCATTAAGTCATTAATGAATGTTGAAAATGTTAGTCCATGGCTTATCGTGATGAAAGAATCAGATAATGAAAAGGGTCAAAATATATTCAAGCGTCTCTTGAGATATCCATGGCAGAATATTCTTTTCAAATTGTATTACCGCTATTTTTTAAAACCTGATAATTTCAAGGCTGTTAACCTGTTGGACCTGATTCCAAACGTACCCGTTATAAAGGTTATCCCCAGAAAGAAAAAGATAAGTGAGTACTTTTCTGACGAAGAGATTGAAAGAATTAAGTCGTACGAAGTTGATTTCATAATAAAATTTGGCTTTGGTATTTTAAAAGGAGATATCCTATCAGTTACTCCATTAGGAATTTGGTCATTTCATCATGGTGATGAACAAAAGTATAGGGGAGTACCTCCCTGCTTTTGGGAGATATTCCATAATGACCCTAAAACCGCTGCTATATTACAGCGATTGACTGAAAAGCTAGATGGAGGGGTTATTTTAAGAAAGGGATTATTTAAAACTATTGATCATTCATGGAAGGCAAATCTGGATCAGGCAATATATTTATCAACTGATTGGCCTGCTGATGTTTGTCGCGAGATAATAGCCCAAGGAACTTTTCCTGATCAGACAGAAGGAGTATCAACGACTGCTCCTGTATATAAGATACCTGGTAACACAACTTTTGTAATTTTTCTGCTAAAATTGTTAGCGAACAAGATAAGTTTCCATTATAATGAGCTTTTTAGTTGTGAAATTTGGCAGGCAGGGATAATTAAGGCCAGAACAGCAGACATACTAAGTGGTCTTCAATACGAAATTGATCTTGAGGAAGTTGATTGTCTTAGAGCTAAAAACAATGACTTCTATATTGCTGATGGATTTGCAATTCGTGATAGTGATCGTTTACTTTTAATGTATGAAGACTATACGTATAATTCAAGAAAAGGGCACATTTCAGGAATTTGGTTTAACGAAAGGGATTATTCATTCACTCAACCTTTTAAATTGTTGGAGGAAACATGGCATCTATCGTATCCCTTTATTTTACGTTATAAAGGCGAGATTCTTGTAATGCCTGAATGTAAGGACCATAAAAAAGTTGAACTGTACAGATTTGATATAAATTCTTTGAAGTTGGTACCATATATGACTCTTCTAGATGATATAGAGGCTGTTGATCCAACTTTAATTTTCCACCAAAACCACTGGTATCTTTTTTTTACATCAGGTCGGGCTTCAAATGTTGAATTGAACATCTGGCATGCCGAAAATCTTGAAGATCAATTTATGCCCCATGTATTAAATCCGGTCAAATCTAATATTGGAAATTCCAGGCCTGCAGGTTCATTTTTTTATCTTGATGGAAAACTTTACAGACCTTCACAGGATTGTTCAAGATCTTATGGGGGAAGAATAATTATTAATGAGGTCAAGATACTCAATGAGGATTCATTCCTTGAGATGGCAGTGAATGTTTTGGAACCACCAAAGGGTTTTTTAGGACTTCATAACCTGTCATTTGCTGGTGATTCTATGATGTTTGATGTGAAAAGGATGGGATTTTCAAGAGCCAACTTCTTTTATCAGTTAAAACGAAAAGCAAGGCTGATTAAATAATATTTTAGCTTAATACTATGCAGCTATGCTTAAAAATTTGCTTTCTACTACTGCTTCGAGGTTAATTATTGCATTTTTCAATCTTGGAATTGTATGGATTTCAGCCCGCTTTATGGGAGCTGAGATACTAGGTACTATTTCTTTGATAATTCTAGGAATTAGTATTATTCAGTTAGTTACTTCTATACTTGCTGGAAGTTCACTTGTCTATCAAGTTTCACGACATCCCATTGCTGAACTTCTTATAATTGCGTGGGCCTGGATCATAATTGGTGGTATCCCTGTTTGGGCTATATTGGTTTTACTAGATCTTATTCCTGCAGGATTTACTATTGATGTGTATATATTGGCCATGTTAGGAAGTATTATCACAATAAATCAGAATATTTTTCTTGGAAAAGAAAAGGTGAATCTATTTAACCTTATGGCAGTACTTCAATCAGTACTCGTATTAGTTCCTATGCTATATTTCGTAATACTTAAAAATTGGATCGATACCAGTGCATATGTGGCATCACAATATGTCAGCATGGGAGCATGCTCCCTGATAGGTGTTATAATGAATATTCCCCGTTTGAAAGATTTCAAAATTCCAAAAAGGTTTGTGATAAGAGAGGCCTTTAAATTTGGTGGTTTTTTGCAGGCAGCCAGTATTATGCAATTATTTAACTACAGGTTGAGCTATTATTTGATTGAAAAGTTTTTTGACCGTGCAACTCTTGGAATTTTCTCGCTAGGGGTTCAAATTGCTGAAAGTGTATGGATAATTTCAAAAAGCATGGCAGTTCTTCTATACTCAAGGCTTTCTAATAATCGCGATGGCGAATACGCTGTTAACCTTACAATCAGTTTCATTAAAGCAACTACTTTTATTACACTTTTCATGCTCCTCGTAATTATAGTATTGCCAAAAGAGTTTTTTGCTCTCATCTTCCAAAAGGAGTTCAGCAGTATTACAACCGTAATTGGAAGCTTATCAATAGGAATTATGGCAATGGCAATTTCGCTAATGTATAGCCATTTCTTTTCAGGAACCGGTAGACCTGTTTATAACACAATCTCTTCTGGTCTTGGATTAATTCTTACGATCTTATCAGGGTTTACGCTTATTCCTATTATGGGTTTAATAGGTGCCGGGTTTACTGCTTCCATCTCTTATCTGGGAAGTATGATATATCAGGTAATCATGTTTTCAAAAGTAACGGGAATTAAGAGTCGAGACTATATACCTGTAAAAAGTGATATAAGCAAGGTAATGAAAGAGGTTAAGACTTTAGTATAATTGCCTAACTTTACTCTCAAAAATTCCGTACACATTCAAATGAAAAGGAAGTTTTACAGACGAATACTGTTTTTTGTTTTTGTGCTCTACAACGCATGTTTGACCGCACAGACTATTCAATTTCCAACTTTTGATAAATATTGTGTAAGCGATGAGGAAAGAAAATTGTACAATTTAATAGCCGGTTATAGAAGTGACCGTCAACTTCCTCCAATAGAGTTTTCAAGTTCATTGTCCTATGTGGCCCGAGTTCATGCAATGGACTTATCATTAAACAGGCCTGATTTTGGTGGGTGTAATCTTCATAGTTGGTCTGACAAGGGTAGATGGAAAGCATGTTGTTACGCCAAGGATGAAAATCGAATAGCTTGTATGACCCAGAAACCTAAAGAACTCACAGGTTATAAATATAAAGCTTATGAGGTGGTATATTCCTCTTCTGAAATTGCAACCGCTGATGATTCATTTAGTTTTTGGAAAGAAATTACTTTAATGAATGATTACCTGCTTAATACGGGGAAATGGACTAAACACTGGCAAGCAGTTGGAGTAGGGATTTATGCTGAATATGCTTGTGTGTGGTTTGGTGAAGGACCGGATGCGAGCGGCCAAGTATATAATTGTTCTGATACTATCCATCAAGATTCTTCGGGAATCAATGATAAATTGATGTATTTCATAATAACAGGTAATGTATCATCAATAGATCAGGCTCAGGGTGAAGTTAGAAAGCTGATAAGCAAGGGATTTAAGAATGCATTGTATGTTCCCGGCTCTACATTTATACGAATTGCAACTAACCGGTTTAAAACAGAATCAGAAGCAGTTAGAGAATTAGAAAATGTAAAAAAAATATATCCCAGTGCCTGGATATTGAGGCCGAATGTGAATAAATAAATTATCATTCACCCGAATTTCGGCTCTTCTGTAATTTTTCTTTAGAGTATATTTGCACCTTATGGAAGAACTAGATTATACTCCAAGTAATCCCGGACAATATTCCGACGATTCAATCAGGACATTAGACTGGAAAGAACATATCAGGTTGAGGCCTGGTATGTATATAGGCAAATTAGGCGATGGTTCATCACAGGATGACGGTATTTATGTACTCATTAAGGAAATTATTGACAACTCTATCGATGAGTTTGTTATGGGTAACGGCAGAACTATTGAGGTAGCAATTAAAGAACAGAAAGTTACAATCAGGGATTACGGCCGTGGAATGCCACTGGGAAAAGTCATAGACTGTGTTTCAAAGATCAATACAGGCGCAAAATACGATTCAAAGATATTCAAGAAAGCTGTTGGACTTAACGGTGTTGGTTCAAAAGCAGTAAATGCTCTTTCATCTTATTTTTGCGTACAAAGTATCCGTGAAGGAAAAACTAAAATAGTTGAGTTTGAAAGAGGAGAAATCATCAGTAATCAACCTGAACAACCTTGTGCTTTAAGAAGTGGTACACTTATCAGCTTTGTTCCTGATGAATCACTTTTCGGACATTATCATTTCATAGCTGAATATATTGAGGAGATGCTCTGGAATTATGTATTCCTCAATAATGGACTTACTATTTGGTTTAATGGAATAAGGATGCAGGCCAAGAATGGATTGATGGACCTTTTGCAAAGGACCATAAATGGAAATCCAATCATGTACCCGATTATCCAGATAAAAGATGAAGATTTTGAGTGTGCTTTTACTCACAGCAGTAAGCAATATGGTGAAGAATATTATTCATTTGTAAACGGTCAGCATACAACTCAGGGTGGTACTCATCAGGCTGCTTTCAGGGAAGCGTTGGTTAAAACAATACGTGATTTTTACAAGAAAGATTTTGACCCTAATGATGTAAGGCAGAGTCTTGTTGCTGCAATAAGTATTAAGATCCAGGAACCGGTTTTTGAATCACAGACAAAAACTAAGCTTGGCTCAATTCTAATGGAACCAGATGGCCAAAGTGTAAGGAATTATATTGGAGATATCCTGAAAAAACAGTTGGATAATTACCTGCACATGAACGGTGATACAGCTGAAGCATTACTTCGGAAGATATTACAAAGTGAAAAGGAACGAAAGGAATTTGCCAATATTAAAAAACTTGCAAAAGAAAGCGTAAAAAAAGTTAGCCTGCACAACAAAAAACTCCGTGATTGCAGGATTCACTATAATAGTAATGATGTAAGGCGTTTAGATACTACACTGTTTATTACCGAGGGAGATTCAGCAAGCGGTTCAATCACAAAATCGCGTGATGTAAATACACAGGCAGTGTTCAGTCTTAAAGGCAAACCTTTAAACTCGTTCGGTCTTAGCAAGAGAATTGTATACGAAAACGAAGAATTTAACTTGCTGCAATCAGCCCTCAACATCGAAGAAGGTGTAGAAAATCTGAGATATAATAATATCGTTGTTGCCACCGATGCTGATGTTGATGGAATGCACATAAGATTACTTCTATTGACTTTTTTCCTCCAGTTTTATCCTGACGTTGTAAAGATGGGACATGTGTATATTCTTCAAACTCCACTTTTTCGGGTGAGGAATAAGAAAAAGACTATCTACTGTTATTCAGATGAGGAGAGGGTTGATGCCATTAAGGAACTCGGGCCAAATCCTGAAATCACTCGCTTTAAAGGATTGGGTGAAATTTCACCTGACGAATTCAAACACTTTATAGGTGGTTCAATGAGGCTTGATCCGGTTATTCTAAAAAAGTCATCAGAAATCAATGAAGTCCTTTCTTTTTATATGGGACGTAATACCCCTGAACGTCAGGTATTTATCATTGATAATCTTCGTATGGAAGAAGATCTTGTTACTGAAGAAATTGAGAAAATTGAAGAGTTGGTTACTACTGAACCAATTGAAACAGAAAAGTAACCGGGATTCACAGAATCAAATTATCCGGTTCTTAAGACTTTACCACTATTGTAATTTAAGGAAAGCTTTTCCAAGGTATTTTATGATATCAGAGGCTACCAATGAAGGTTCAGAAGTTTTCTTTACCGCAAGATCAGCTGCTTTTCCATGCAACCATGTACCAAGTATACAAGTTTCACGCGCTGAATAACCAGAAGCTTTTAATCCCAGAAGGATACCTGTCAAAACATCTCCTGTACCACCGGTTGCCATTCCCGGATTTCCTGTTGGGTTAAAGTAAATATTTCCATCACTAAGTGCTATTGCTGAATAGGCACCTTTAAGAATTACATTGATTTTATATCTTATTGCAAATGCCCGAAGAATATCAAGACGATTAAAATGATTAGCAACAGGACTGGTCAGTCGCTCAAATTCTTTTGGATGGGGGGTAAGAATTGAATCAGGTGGCAAAAAGGAAAGCCAAGTTTTATTTTCTGACAAAATGTTTAAAGCGTCAGCATCCAAAATAAGTGGCTTTTTGGCTTCCTGAATCAGTAATTTCAATGCATTGACAGATTCTTCATGAAGTCCCAGGCCAGGCCCAATAGCAATTGCATTATATCGATCAAGTTCGGGTAGTGATGAAATGTGCGTTTCAGAATCATCTATGTCAACCATAACTTCGGGGACAGAAATATGCATGGGCTCCATTCCACAAATGGGAATATGAGCTGTTGTTAAACCGGCACCAGCTTTAAGGCAGCTCTTGGCTGCCAGTATTGAAGCCCCGATTTTACCAAGACTTCCGGCAATGAGAAGGGCATGGCCAAATGAGCCCTTATGGGAAAACCTTTTGCGTGGATTATAAATGAATCTGCAATCCTCATCAATAGTAACAAAATAATTAGATCGTGAACTCTTTATAAATCCTTCATCAAGTCCAATCGGCAATATTTCCCATTTGCCTACATACTTATCATTTTCAGGAATGAAAAAAGCTAGCTTTGGCATTTGAAAAGTGAGGGTGTAATCAGCATTTACAATAGGAGTAGTCTTAGCATCAGGCAATGGTTTGTCAGCAAATAAGCCTGAAGGAATATCTATTGAAATTACAAATCCACGACTCTCATTTATTTGTTTAATTATTTCTGCAATTAAACCCGATACTTGCTTATTAAGTCCTGAACCTAAAATTGCATCAATAATAATCTCTTCTTCCTGGAATTCTATTTCAGAATCTTCTTCAAATATCTCTGTTACAACAAGTCCTTCAATTTCAGCTACTTTCTTAAAATTTATTTTGTTATCCTGAGATGCTTCTGATGTATGTCTGATATATAAGACTTCCACATTATGACCATCCTTATGAAGCATCCTGGCAATTGCCAATCCATCGCCACCATTATTACCCATACCGCAAACAATTTTGAACGAACTGATATCATGTACTTTCTCATTAATCCAGGAATAGCACTCAAAGGCAGCGCGTTCCATTAGATCAATAGATTTTACCGGTTCATTTAAAATGGTAAAAGCATCCAATTCTCTAATCTGTTCAATTGGCAGTATTTTCAAAGGACACATAAACAAAAAGATTTAGTTGTTAAACTCAAGAACACGCATGGAATTAAATTCCGGCAGTATTCAGATTTCCCAAACTTACTGTAACGGTTTTCTTTTGACTCTTGTCGTCATTATTATCAAGTACAAGACTAACCTGAAGATGGAGATTATATATGCTTATATCTGTTTCTTTAGCCCTGATTCTGCCAATTTTGAGAATATCTGAGTTAATGATCCCCTGATGCCTGTTGGCTTCGTGGCCGAAAATCTTATCTTCTTTATTTATGAGAGGAGTTGTGTCATAAGTTTCATCAAAGTCACATATGTGTGAAACATCCTCAATTGTAAGCACTTGCAGATTTTCGAGGCCATCTATGTTTAAGGTAAACCATCGATGGGTATGCTCATCAATCAAACATCGGTTTAAGCTGTCGCTTGAAAGCATTCGGCTATTATTAATAATTGCTCTTCCGTAGAAATTATTATTATACGAGTATACTTTATCATAAGTGATTGCATACCTTGTACTAATCCCTCCAATTATTTTTCTTAATCTTGGAAAGAAGTGGAAAGCATTATAAACCCTTAAAACAATAGCATAATTACAGGCAAAAAGCAACGAGTGCAGAGGTGTTTCGAATATTAGAAAGCCGCCATCTCCAGTTGAAATGAATGACTTTTCGATTTTTTCTTTAGTATATTTTTGGAATATGTATGGATGATTCTCAAAACAAAGGTCTATTGTGGTTTCAAAAATAGTTTTGAAGAGAAACGGAATGAGCATTTGTTCAAATTCACCATAGGAACTGTATTGATAGATGTCAAGACCCAGAACCGATTTTTTCGAAATGTCATCAGGATTCATTAACTCTTTCAGGTGAAATTCAATTTCTGTTTCATCAGGAATACAGTTTGTCTTTTCAAAAATAACTCGATTATCGTGTTTGGAAAGTAATTCTTTAATCTTGTTATGATCGAGTGTTTTAGTTATATATTCAAACTCCTTCTTGATTTCTTTTATTTGGTCAATATCTTTCTTTTCCATTTATCGTTTCTAAACATTATCAGTTTTTGTAATAATTGGTTATAAAATTCAACAACCAAGTTTTCTCTTCTTTTGAACATCTTTCCCCAAAGCCAAAAGATTCATTATTATTAATAATTGCAGGAAATTGTCCTCTTCTATTTAATCCGGTATATGAATAATAAGAGCCTTCAACAAGGTTCACCGATGACTCTTTGATGTTAAAAGCTCTTTCATCATACTTATTGCCTCGTTTAATTTTAAGAATGACCGAGTCTTTCTTAAGTGTGATTGTCTGTTCCATCCTTAGCATATTTATAGATTTTACCAAGGTAACTAAACCTATTGCCCAGAAAGGAATGGAGTATAAGGCATTAACCGGTTTCATAAAAAGCAGGAAAATTGTCCAGACTAGAATAGTGAAAAGCCAGACACCTATAACAATTAGTGTTAAAAGTCCGTTACCTCTTAAGCCTTTTGCAGGTATGATTACCTGAAAGCTGTTTTCATATTCGTTGACCTGAATATTGCTATTACCAGGTTTAATAATTGTTTCCTGTTGAATTTGTGTTTGCATAGACATGGAACTTATGGTACTAAGTTATACATTCTTCTGGTTATCGTTGCCAAATTTCCCAGGCAAGTTCAGCTTGTTTATAAAGCATCCCGAGTCCGTTCTTGATATAAGCACCGCTTTCTTCACCTTTTAAAAGAAATAAAGTTTTTTGAGGATTATAAACAAGATCAAATAAATAATGCTCAGATGTAATATATTGATAGGGTATAGGTGGAAATTTATCAATTTCAGGATACATTCCCAATGGGGTTGTATTTACTATCAATTGGGTTTGAAGTATAACGGATCTACCAATTTCCTCATAATTCACGGCATTTGCTGAAACTGGATGGCGACTGGCAAATAGAATTTCCCAACCCAGTTTTTTTAGTATATATGCTACTGAGGATGAAGCACCTCCAGTCCCGAGTATTAATGCATTCCCGGTTTGATTTCCGATAAAGTCAAGAAGTTCAGATTCAAAAGCAGGTGCATCGGTATTATATCCATCAAGAAAATAATGGTCATCGTCTTTTCTGATTTTTACCACATTCACTGAGTTCATTGCAGCGGCCTCATCAGATATTGTATCAAGCAACGGAATGATCAGTTTTTTATAGGGGATAGTTACATTCAAACCTATAAGACCATCGTTAGTTTTAAGAATATCACCCAATAAATTTATATCTGATATCGGAAAAAGATCGTACGTAGCTTCAATGGAACTATCACTGAATTTCCGTGAGAAATAATTTTTTGAAAAAGAGTGGCCTAATGGATATCCGATAAGTCCGTATCTGGATTTCATTAAAGACGAATTATAGATATTAATTTCTATCGTGAATTATTTCAGCAATGAGTGCATCATCCTTAAGAAATGGAGCGTATTCAAATAAAGTATCAAGATTCACATTGTTAATGGTCATCACAAATTGCAATTGAGCAATAGCTTCCTTGGGTTTACCCATTAAATAAAGATAAGCAATTTTGCGTACCTGAAGTTGTTCATTATCAGGTTGTACTGACATACCAAGATCAAGAACCTCGAGTGCTGTCTTATACTCATCAAGTTCAGCATACATCGCTGAGAAATCGAGCCATATATTAAGATCATCCGGGCCATATTTGGCTGCCAAAGTGTATGATTCAGCAGCATCTTCAAATAATCCGGCGTGCTGTTGGATTACAGCATAAGTAGCCAGATACTCAGGATTTTGAGGATCTAATGTTAGTCCCTTTTTTACAAAACGAAGTGCGAGCTTAATATCACCAACCTCTTCATAGGCAACACCCATTCCAATCCATGCATCTGCAATTTCTTTATCAAGCTGTGTTGCTTTTCTGAAATATTCAATTGCACTATTGAAATCCTCCAGCTTTTCATAACATTCACCGATGAAGTAGTATATGATACCTTCTGGCTTATCAATGGCGAAAGTATCTTTATAGGTATCTATGGCCATTTTATAAAAACCCATATTCGACAGGGCAGTGGCTTTATTATAATAAGCCCATGTTAAGGTGGGATTTATAGCAATGCAAAATTCATAAGCATCAACCGCTTTTTCATAGAGCTCAACTTCATTGTAAGCAATACCAAGATTGAACCAGGCAATATGTGAATAAGGATATTTATCTATGAAAGAGTTAAAATATGCGATGCTTTCCTCAAACTGATGTGAAACCTCAAAACAGAAGGCCAATTCGTTAAAAATAGCTTCATTCTCCGGTTCAATAAGCAAAACCTTTTTCAGGTATTCAATTGCCTTGTCATAATTATTAAGATTTTCATATTCAAAGGCAATATTGGTATAAATTGTTGCAAGGTCCTCATGATCGTTGATAGCTTTATTATATTCCCTGATAGCATCATCGTATCTATGAAGTTTACTATAAATGGCACCTTTTGTGATAAATATATCAGTGTTGGTAGGGTCGATTGTTTCAACCTTTGCCAGTAACTTGAGTGCTTTTTCAACTTTATTTGAAGAAACAAATATTTGAGCCTGTCTAATAAGCAAACCAATGCTTCCGGGGTATTGTTCTATGCCCAGGTTAAGTGCTTTTGTTGCCAGCTTGATTTCATTATGCTGAAGATAGTGATCAATCAGGTCTTCATACTCTTCTGTATCAAAGAAGAAATGATTTCCTTCATGAAGCATCTGCTCAAAACGTTTAAGTAGATCCTGTATATTACCGTTTTCTTCTTCGTGATCAAAAAAATCGTCCATCTCTTTTTCCTTCTCAAATGCAAAAATAACCTTTTTTTCTGACTGCGCTTAATTAATTCAACACCTCGGATTTAACTTTAGCTGTAAAACAGCCTCATTTATTGAGTATATGCTCTTTTTTACTCTATTTGGTTATAAATTCAATAATCAGGTATTTGATTATAAAATTACATACTATAATAGCCAGAAAGAGCTTTTATTATGACAAGTTATTACCAATACAATGTTAATAAAAGTTGACAAAGTAAGATTTCATTTATTTTTGCAATTCTTAACTTTGGAATATGACATTAATTAAAAGTATATCAGGTATCAGGGGCACGATTGGTGGAAAACCTGGTGAGAGCCTGACCCCAATTGATATTGCTAAGTATACCTGTGCTTATGCGGAATTGATTAAAAAAGAAAGTAATGGACCATACAGGGTTGTGATTGGTCGCGATGCCAGGGTCTCTGGTACAATGGTCAATAACCTGGTCACAGGAACTCTTATGAGTATGGGTATTGATGTTGTTGATATTGGATTATCTACAACACCTACTGTTGAAATGGCAGTCATAGATTTAAATTGTAATGGGGGTATTATACTTACAGCCAGCCATAACCCATGGCATTGGAATGCTTTGAAACTTCTGAATAGTACAGGTGAATTTATTGATGATGCTAAAGGAAAAGAACTGTTAGACATTGCAGAAGCAGGAGATTTTTCTTTTGCTGAGATTGATTCTATTGGTAAAATCACATACGATGATAGTCAGATTAGAAAACATATAGAAAAGGTACTTGCTTTACCATATATTGACACCTTTGCAATACGTTCCGCAAAGTTCAAAGTTGCTATTGATGCTGTTAATTCAACTGGTGGTATTGCCATTCCTTTACTGTTGCGATCATTGGGAGTTGAACAGATTGAAGAATTATATTGTGAACCCACTGGTCGTTTTCCGCATAATCCTGAACCTTTGCCTGAGAACCTTGAGGAAATATCAAAACTGGTAGTCAAGAAAAGAGCACATGTTGGGTTTGTTGTAGACCCTGATGTTGATCGTTTGGCTATTGTTTGTGAAGATGGTGAAATGTTTGGTGAAGAATATACACTGGTTGCAGTGGCAGATTACATTCTTTCTAATAAAACCGGTAATACGGTTTCTAACATGTCATCCACCAGAGCTTTAAAGGATGTAACTGAGAAGGCAGGAACTCAATATTTTGCTTCTGCAGTGGGGGAAGTTAATGTGGTTAAGAAAATGAAAGAAGTTAATGCAGTTATTGGAGGTGAAGGAAATGGTGGTGTTATACTTCCTGAATTGCATTATGGAAGGGATGCATTGGTTGGAATAGCATTATTTTTAACACATTTGGCAAAATCTGGTAAGAGGTGTAGTGCCTTAAGGTCAATGTATCCCGATTATTTTATTTCAAAAAATAAGATTCAGCTAATGCCTGAAATGGATGTTGATTTTATTCTTAACACTATTGCCGATAAGTATAAAAAGCACCAGGTAAATAGAGAGGATGGCGTGAAAATAGATTTTGACAAGGAATGGGTGCAGTTGCGAAAATCAAATACCGAACCAATTATAAGGATTTATTCTGAAAGTGACTCACAGAATAAAGCAGAATCTATTGCTCGTAAGATCATTGATGATATAAAAGATATCATCAGGAAATAATATTCATTCTAATAACCGCTCATGACTAAAAGAAGGCGCGTAAGGTTCAGGAATATTACATTTAAATTCACTGTCCAACAGAAAAGAAGGGTGGATGCTTATTGCAACAGGCATGGAACTACTCCTATAAGACTTTATAAGAAAGCAATCATGCATTATCTGGCTAATAACGGTTTTGGAGATGATTATCATTTGCAGCACGAACCTGCAAAAAATCAGATGACAATATTTGATCTGCTCAATCAGGTTGAGTCTCAATAATCAGGAGCTTACTGCTTTGTAATGCTTTAAATTGTATAGGGTACTCAATCATGCTCACTTCAATGCTGTCACGATATTCTGCAATATAATCATTACTGTTTGCATTACCTGAATCAAGCAGTTGTACTTGACCTTCAATTATGAAGACAAACAGGTAATTTGAAGTATCAGTCAATGTATAGTCAAATAGGTTATTTGATTCTAGCTTACAAATGCTCAACTGCA
This sequence comes from Lentimicrobium sp., assembly GCA_035298745.1. Lineage (GTDB taxonomy): Bacteria > Bacteroidota > Bacteroidia > Bacteroidales > Lentimicrobiaceae > Lentimicrobium. The sequence continues at coordinate 131,524 of DATGXS010000084.1, forward strand.
CTTTTTGATTGATATGCATAACATTTGCATCTTTTTCAGTTGATAACAGCTTTTGAACAATATTTTTCCTTTTATTTTTAAACTCGCCTAATTGAACATTTGGTCGTAAGTTTTTCTTTTCAGGAAAGATCCATATTTGTATAAGTTCCAGCGAATCAACATCGTTATTAGTAATAGAATAAGATAAACCTGAGCCTGTTGAAATAAGTAAAAATTCGCCACATGAGACGAACCTATTTTCAGTTATAAAATTGAGATCCTCTTCTTTTGAAGTCATATCTCCAGCTGAAATTTCAGGTTTTGATACGTTTGAACGATTGATCCACTCGAACTTAAAACTACCTTTCAAAGGGATCAATATAATCTCAAGGTTTTTGTATTCGTGCATTTGAAACCCACTTCCCGGGGCCAGCCTCTCATCATTCAATACCCTAATTACGCCGAATTTTTCTCTCAATGGATTAAAATAATCCGCAAAAGAAAAACTGTGCCAACTTTGAAGCCAGTTCTGATCACGAAATCCTCTTTGACCTGATTTATGAATATTGACTCTCATAAAACATCAATGGTTAATATAGAGCGTCAATGTATCACCGCATAAATAACAAGGCGATTGTCCATTCTCTCTGATTAAAAGAGAATTGAAGAAAATCTCATTTGACGAATACCAGGTGCTGTTACATGGTTCCTTTCTTTCTTTAGGGGTTGCTTTGACAACGAGTGTATCCCTTGTTATTGAATCAAAAATGAAGATAACCTGGGATATCATAACTGAATCGAAATGTGACCAAATATTGGGAGCATTGAATGTTCTTAATCTAAATTTAAGAATACTGTCATTTCCTGCTGTAGTGTAGCGAAATTTAACAGTGTCATCATTTTCGACAATGATAAGGCTATCTATCTTATAAATTGTAGTATCGAAAGGATTTCCTTCATCAATTGTTCTGAACCTTAAAATAAATGGTTCATCATAATGGATGACATCAGGTTCGCCAGGACAAGGATCTTCATCAAGGCAACTTGTTAACAACAAAACACTTAAGAAAAGAAGTAGTAATGTTGGTTTATTGACGGATTTGTACATAGGTCAAGAATGCAGTTTTTAAAGATAGAAACGACCATCACGGTAAAATTAGTATTTTTCCCAACCTGATGGTAACAATTGGTTGTTGATAAAAAAAACGTGAAATCATCTTGTGAATGCAACCTATTCTCATATATTTGCATCGGTTTTTTTACGGCAGGTTGCCGGTCATTAGGTTCATAGCAGATTCCCCATCTGCCCGGGCCCGTGAAAGAGCTTAAATAAAGTTCTATTTCACTAATTGTTAAATTATTCTCAAAAACCAATGAAAAAAAATGTTCTTATCATCGGAGCTGCCGGAAGAGATTTCCACAACTTCAACACTTACTTCCGCGGAAACGCGAACTATAATGTGGTAGCATTTACAGCAGCCCAGATTCCTGACATCGACGGACGAAAATATCCGAAAGAGTTAGCTGGAGAAGATCTTTATCCAAGTGGAATTCCAATCTATGCGGAGCAGGACCTTGCAAAGCTTATTGTTGACCTAAAGGTTGATGATTGCGTATTTGCATACAGTGATGTTCCATACCCACGCGTAATGAATATTAGTGCAATTGTTAATGCTGCAGGCGCTAATTTTATGCTACTCGGCCCACGTGATACAATGATCAAGAGCACTAAACCTGTTATTGCTGTTGGTGCAACCCGCACCGGTTGTGGTAAAAGCCAGACCAGTCGCAGGATTATTGAAATTTTAATGGAGCTTGGATTAAAGGTTGTTGCTATTCGTCATCCAATGCCTTATGGAGATTTGAATGAACAAAAAGTACAACGTTTTGCTACTGTTGAAGATCTTAAAAAACATAAATGCACCATTGAAGAAATGGAAGAATACGAACCACATGTTGTTCGTGGTAATGTTATTTATGCTGGTGTTGATTATGAAGCAATCGTTCGTGCAGCTGAAAATGATCCAAGTGGGTGCGATGTTATTCTTTGGGATGGTGGAAATAATGACTTCCCATTCTATAAACCCGATTTATTAGTTGGTGTTGCCGATCCTTTACGCCCGGGTGCTGAGGTTAGTTATTATCCTGGTGAAGTTGTAGCACGTATGTCTGACGTAATTGTTATAAACAAAATTGACAGTGCATCATTGGATAACATTAATAAAGTTCGCGCAAATCTGCTCAAGATTAACCCAAATGCTATAATCATTGACGGTGCATCCCCACTCACAGTAGATAAACCAGAACTTATCCGTGGTAAAAGGGTACTTGTTGTTGAAGATGGTCCAACATTAACCCATGGCGAAATGAAGATAGGCGCAGGTGTTGTTGCCGCTCTTAAATTCGGTGCTGCAGAACTAGTTGATCCTCGCCCATATACAACCGGTAAACTTTCTCAAACTTTTGAGATCTATAAGGAAATCGGAACTTTATTACCAGCAATGGGATATGGTGAAGAACAGATCAGGGATCTTGAAAAAACTATTGAAAATACTGTTTGTGACTCAGTTGTTATTGCTACTCCAATTGACCTCAGCAGAATTATCAAGATTAACAAACCTACGGTTAAAATTGGTTATGACCTTCAGGAAATTGGTACTCCAAATCTAACAATGGTCATAAATGATTTCGTTAAAAAACACAATTTGAAATAATTTACAAAAGCTGCCTTCACCGGCAGCTTTTTTTTTGGTTAAATTTGTAATAATTAGATCACAAAAAAGACAGACATGAAAAACCGAAGCCTGGTATCAATTACTGATTACACCAAGGAAGAGTATCTGAAAATACTTGATCTTGCGGAAGAATTTGAGAAAAAACCAAAACAAGACCTTCTTCAAAAATTTGTTGTGGCAACTTTGTTTTTTGAGCCTTCAACACGAACAAGATTAAGTTTTGAAAGTGCAGCATCACAATTGGGGGCAAAAGTAATAGGATTCTCTGATGCCAACAGCTCAAGTGTTTCAAAGGGTGAATCACTGAAAGATACCATTCTGACTGTGGCTAACTACAGTGATATTATTGTTATGCGACATCCAAAAGAAGGTAGTGCAAGATTTGCAAGTGAAGTGTCAAAAGTACCGGTAATCAATGCAGGTGATGGTGGTAATCAACATCCAACTCAATGTTTGCTTGACTTGTATTCAATAAGGAAAACTCAAGGTAAGCTTGATGGCCTTAACATTGCTTTTGTGGGCGACCTTAAGTATGGCCGAACAGTTCATTCATTGGTGATGGCATTGTGTAATTTTAATACCACATTCCACCTTGTCTCACCAGCTGAGCTTAAGTTGCCGAGTTATGTGAAAATGCATATTAAGAACAACAATCACAACTACTTTCAATACACTGAACTTAATGATGTAATTGAAACTGCTGATATTATCTATATGACCCGTATTCAGCGTGAACGATTTTCTGATCCTATAGAGTATGAGAAAGTTAAAAATGCCTATATCTTAACTGCTGATATGCTGGCTAATTGCAAGCCTAATATGCGTGTTCTTCATCCACTTCCAAGAGTGAATGAGATTACTGAAGATGTTGACAGTACTCCTCAGGCTTATTATTTCACACAGGCACTTAATGGTGTCTTTGTTCGACAGGCTTTGCTGGCATCAATTCTTGGAGTTAAATAAATTTTAAGGAAGGAAAGAAACATGGAAAATAATATCAGAAAAGAGTTAGTTGTCTCAGCAATCGAAAATGGAACTGTTATAGACCATATTCCGGCAAAAAGCGTTTTCAGGGTAGTCAAAATGCTTAAACTTGATCAAACTGAGGGTCAGGTGACTATTGGTTTCAACCTTGAAAGCAAAAAATATGGCCGTAAAGGAATCATTAAAGCCAGTAATCAATTTTTTGAGAAACGTGATGCTGACAAAATCGCCCTAATTGCACCAACGGCAACCTTAATTACTATTAAAAATTATGCAGTTGTCAGCAAGCAACAAGTTGAAATACCTGATACCATTGAACAGTTCGTCAAGTGCGTGAACCCTAATTGCATTACTAATCATCAGCACATTACAACAAAATTTGTTGTAATAGATAAGCTGGATTTAAAATTACAATGTCATTATTGTGAAAAGATTACCGCTAAGAATAATATAGAAATTCTATAGTTCAGGCACCGGCTTAATGATCTGCACTTGCGTTATATTACAAGTGCAGATTATTTTTTGTCACTAAATCCTTCTATATGCCATCTTATATCAGGACTTTAATAAATGAAGGAGAACATCAGCAACTTGATTTTAAGTTCGGAGTTAATGATTCCAGGAAAATAGCCCGTACACTTGCTGCTTTTGCAAATACTGATGGGGGCAGGCTTTTACTTGGAGTGAAGGACAATGGTGCTGTTGCTGGTGTTCGTTCTGATGAAGAATACTACATGATGGAGGCGGGTGCACAACTTTATTGTAAACCTCCGGTAACTTTTGAAATGCATGAATGGGAAGAAGGAGGAAAGAATGTGCTTGAAATAATTGTACCTAAAAGCAATGAAGTGCATTCAGCCCCTGATAAGGATGGCAATTACAAAGTGTTCATCAGGATTGGTGACCAGAATTATATGGCCAATGGCGTAATGCTTAAAGTTTGGCAGAAAAGAAAGAATATTAATGGTGTTAAGATTAAATTTACTGAAACTGAGAGGGCTTTAATTAACTATCTTGAAAAAAACGGGCGCATTTCTATCAACACATTTAAAAAATTATCAGGACTGAATGTCAAAAAATGTGAGCATATTCTGGCTGATTTTATTGTTCTCAATATTCTTAAGATCAATTATTCTGAAACGGGAGTCTATTATACACTTGATCCTGAATTTCGCCTGAATGATGAACCAGCCTGAGGATAGTAAAGACTTATATTTTAAAGGCTTTAAGTAGTGCTCTTTATTCACAATTTGATTGATTATTATGAAAACTATAGGATTAATATCTGACACTCATTCATCTCTCCATCCTTCTGTCGCAAGTTTTTTAGCACAATGCAATGAGATTTGGCATGCCGGTGATATCGGTGATGTTGAGACCGCTAAAGCAATCGCTTCCATAAAGCCATTGAAAGCTGTGTATGGAAATATTGATGGTCAGGCAATACGGAGCTTTTATCCGCTATATCAGGATTTTATGTGTGAGGATGTAAAGGTTCTGATGATACATATCGGTGGCTATCCCGGCAGATATTCAAAAGAAGCGAAAGAGTTAATTAATCAAATACGTCCCAAGCTGTTTATTGCCGGACATTCGCATATCTTAAAAGTAATTCCTGATAAAAAGTACGATCTCTTGCATCTTAATCCGGGTGCAGCTGGTAAAAGTGGTTTCCATAAAGTGATAACCGCAATGAAATTCGTCATTGATGGCTCTGATATCCGTGATATGGAAATCCTTGAAATTGAACGAGAAAATAAGGTGTTTTAATTATCTAAGCCGGTCAGCTGATCTTACCAGCCTTTCATCCTTCATGATACCCCTGTTAGCTAATATCTGCATCACCAATGAAATTAGTATCAGGTACAAACCAAAATTATCAGTATAATCAGCTTCAGTAGCCAGTGCTCTGGTTAAAAGTGGTGAGTACACAAAGAATACAAGCGCAACCAATATAATGGTCATTAAAATGCATAATTTCACCATTCGTGACTGGTATAGTCTTCTTTTGTAAAGAAAAATTGTAAGTAGCAAGATAGCAGCTATAATGCCGTTAAAAACACCCAAAGGCATAATTGTGGAATTCTTGACCGGAATTTCAGCACCTGGTGTCAATGATACAATATGTGTGATAAAGAACTGAGCATAGGATATATCAGAAAGAAACGAAGCTAAAGGGAAAAAATAAACAGTAATTAGTGCCAATGATGCAATAGCCAGGTAAACTGATTGGATGCGTTGTAACATAGTGATATATTTTGTTTATGCAAAGATAATAAACCAAAGCTAATTAAACACCGATTAAGCGCTTTCGTCTTACAACCGTAAAAATCATATTTTTGCACTCTCCAATCAAGCATCATGGATTTTTATAAACTTGTTAAACCAATCATTGCCGGAATTATTATCTTGTTCATCTTTAGCTTATTATACCGCATGCCCGACATTGATGATGGTTGGATTGGAGAACATGCTTATTGGTTGTCAGAACTTGGTTATGTTAAGTCCGAACTAATGCATGGCATCACTAAACAAGAAATTCGACACATTGCACATCATAAGCTATTTACAATCAATGGCGCTGCTTTTATCAAACTCTTTGGTTTTTCATTGTACACACTTAAAAGCGTAAGCCTGATGTGGGCACTGGTTTTTGTTGCCATTTTTTTCAATTACGTTAGACGAAAACTGGGATCTAAAGCTGCGTGGCTGGCTATATTATTGTTTACTGTAAATGCTCTGGTTTTTCAGTACAGTTTTGTTTATCGTCCTGAAATTATGGTAATGACTTTAGGGTTTGTTTCCTTCATGTTCCTTGAAAAATATTTAAACGATAAAAGACTCTGGCTATTAACAATTTCAGGTATTGCAGCAGGACTAGCGGCTGCTGCGCATTTGAATGGGTTGATCTTTATCGGTGCAGGTTTTTTAACTCTTGTTTGGCAGCGTAGATTCAAAGCATCCATGTTATTTGGTTTATTTACAATTCCGGGATTTGCTGTATATTTTTATGATTTTACCCGGGAGTTTAATTTTAAATTCTGGTTTTATCAGGTAAGTGAAGCTCCTTCATTTCATGCATCAGAAGTAATGCCTACTTCAATACAATATTTTTTAAAAATTTTAAGTGAGCATTTGCGTTTCTTCCATAGTCCAAAGGAGATTATAATGTCACTCCTGTTAATTTTTTCAATAATCCTCAATTTCAAAGCACTCAAAACCAAAACTATCTACCTGCACTATCTCTTTTTAATTGTTGTTATTTTGTCATTTATTACTGCTCACACAACAAGTAAATATTTGTTGCTACATGTGCCATTAATAACACTAATTATTTTACCGGCTGTTATGCGGTTATTTGATAAAGAAATTGTTGCTTCAAGATATTTCAGTAAGAAGTTTATCTTAAATACAGGCATTGTTTTGTTAACAGGCTTTGTATTAATACATACCGTCTTCAACGTTATTTTGGCAGTGAACAAGTATGACACAAAATTGAATGCAGCCATTACAACAAAATACTTTAATCAAGACACACAAGAGCTTAGTATTTTAGCACCTCTGGGAATGGTGTTTAATGAACTTCCAAAATATAGGAGAATTCAGAGTGATCTGAGTATTATTGAGATGAATAATTATAAAGACATCTCATCTCAGACTTTTTTTGCTACAATTGATACTTTGAAAATCGATGCCATGATGATATCAGAAGAATATATAATGAAATATGGATTAACATCGGTGACCGATGATATCTTCAGGCAAAAAGGCTTCAAGGTTCTTGGAAGAGAAAATGGTTATGTGTTTCTTAGGAAGGATAGAAATTAAAGCTTCTTTATTTGAGAAAGCAAATGAATTACTTTTCTTCCTTAAGCATTCTTTCTTTTTCCTTGTCGTAATACTCTTCAGCCACCAGAAATCCAGCCTGCCAAATTTCGCGTTTTTCAGCAATTCCCTTGTCATTAAGATGCATCCACACTCCATCTTTTAGATTTCTGATATAAGGTCCTGAAATGAAAACCCTTCCATTTGGATAGTAAAAAGTTGCCAAACCTTCAAGCAATCCATTTTTGTAGGTCGCTTTTGTTTTTATGGGACCATCATAAAAATACTGCATCCAGGTACCTTCTTTAATGCCATTAACATAGGGCATTTCTTCATAAATTGCACCATTGGCATAAAAAGTTTTCCATACTCCATTAGGAACGCCATTTACATAGTTTTCCTCTGCAATTACAATGGAATCGTTGTTGTAGTATTTCCATACGCCATCCTTCTTTTCATTGATGTAGTTACCTTCTGAAACCTTAAATCCTTTTTCAAAGATGATAGTATAGGCTTTAGTGCCGTTTTCTGAAAACGTGGTTATTGCTTTTACTTTGCCGGTCGAATCATAGTATGTAAATTTTCCCACCGGCTTATTATTTTCAAATACTCCCTGATAAACAAGATTGCCTTTCGCATCTTTCTTCTCCCAAACGCCTTGTTTAAGACCCTTAGAATCAGTTGTATTAGTGTTTTGCGCAACTACACTCGTAATGAGTGAAACTGTGAGTATTAGGAGTGGTAATTTGAATTTTATTATTCTCATTTGTTAATTACTTGTATACAGTAACAGCTATATGCAACTTACAGTATGATAAACAGTTCGTATATTTGTTAATTGTAATTTGCAAAAGTAAAAAATCTTAGCCCTCTATTTCAAATAATATGAATACCTATCCTTCCAAACTTCTCGAGGAAGCAATATCTGAATTTGTTAAACTACCAGGAATTGGCAGGCGTACAGCTTTGCGTTTAGCTTTGTGGTTACTAAAACAGGATTCATCAAAATCACATGCACTCGGGAAATCAATAATCAATTTACGTGATAATATAACTTATTGTAAATCATGTCACAACATAGCTGATACTGAACTCTGCAATATTTGTTCCAATCCGGCGCGAGACAATAAAATAATTTGTGTTGTTGAGGATATAAGAGATTTTATGGCTGTTGAAAATACGAATCAGTTTAAGGGAGTTTATCATATTCTGGGAGGCATAATCTCACCTATGGAAGGAATAGGTCCTCAGGATATTAACATTGATTCATTACTTTCTAAAACCAATACAGGTGAGATCAGGGAAGTTATTATGGCACTGCCTTCGACTACTGAAGGTGATACAACGGCATTCTACATTTTCAGGAAGATAAAGGAAAATGTACCGGTAATTTCTGTTATATCCAGGGGAGTTGCTATTGGTGATGACCTTGAATATGCTGATGAAGTTACACTTGGAAAATCTATCCGTAACAGAATTCCATTTGAAAATGGTATCTGATTGTTAATAACTTTGCAGCTCATTAATTTTTCTGTATGATTCAACAATTACTCACTGAAAAATCAGCCAAGGCAATTGAATTGTTATTTGGTGTAAAACCTGCAGCTGAACAGTTAACACTTCAAAGAACCATTATTAATTTCCGTAATCAGGGGGATTTTTCGCTGGTTGTTTTTCCGTTATTAAAATTATCAAGAAAATCACCGGAGGAAACTGCGAAGCTCATTGGTGAAAAATTACTTGAAATAGCTCAAGAGGTTGAATCATATTCAGTAATCAAGGGGTTTTTGAACCTAAGGGTTAAGCCCTCATATTGGATCAATTTTCTGCGTAACAACTTCAGTGTTGAAAATTTCGGTCAGCATGAGAAAAAGAGTGATGTGCCTGTTGTTGTTGAATTTTCTTCCCCAAATACAAATAAACCCCTTCACCTGGGCCATATAAGGAATAACCTTCTTGGTTGGTCAGTGTCACGAATTCTTGAAGCAAACGGACAAAAAGTAATAAAAGTAAACCTGGTTAATGATAGGGGAATCCATATCTGCAAGTCAATGTTGGCATGGAAACTATTCGGAAATAACGCAACCCCCGAATCAACCGGAATGAAAGGAGATAAGTTTGTAGGCGATTTCTATGTATTATTTGATAAGAAGTTTAAACAGGAAGTTGCTCACCTTCAACAAAATGGATACACAGAAGATGAAGCTGCCAACCATTCAAATCTTATGGCAGAAGCTCGTCAAATGCTGATCAGTTGGGAACACAAGGATCCGGAAACGCGTGATTTATGGACTAAAATGAATTCGTGGGTGTACAATGGATTTGATCAAACTTATAAAAGATTGGGAATAGAGTTTGATAAAACTTATTATGAATCAGAAACATACCTGTTAGGAAAAGAACTGGTAGAAGAAGGTCTTAAGAAAGGGGTTCTTTATAAAAAAAATGATAATTCGGTTTGGATTGATCTTACCTCTGACGGATTAGATGAGAAGTTGCTTTTAAGAGCTGATGGCACTTCTGTATATATGACTCAGGACTTGGGCACAGCTCAACTGCGGTATGATGAATTTAAGCCTTCTGCATTGATGTATGTGGTTGGCAATGAGCAGAATTACCATTTTGATGTACTTAAATTAGTGCTCAAGAAAATGGGTAATGAGTGGGCTGATAGTATCTTTCACTTATCGTATGGCATGGTTGAACTTCCTGAAGGTAAGATGAAATCAAGAGAGGGCACCGTAGTTGATGCCGACGATCTTATTGATGAGATGATCAACACCGCTAAACAAACAACTATTGAATTGGGTAAAATAGAAGACTTTAACAGTAACGAAGCACTAAACTTATATAAGACGGTAGGGCTGGGTGCATTGAAATACTTTATTCTTAAGGTTGATCCAAAAAAGAATATGGTTTTTAATCCGGCCGAAAGCATTGATTTTAACGGCAATACTGGCCCCTTTATTCAATATACATACGCACGTATAAAATCGGTATTGCGTAAAGCTGAAGGTCTGCAAATTGACTTTGGAAAAACTGATGAAATGCATCAAAGGGAACTGAGTCTCGCAATACTCAATTACTCATATCCTCAAATTGTTGCTCAGGCTGCACAGGAACATGCACCTTCTGTTGTAGCAAACTTTTTGTTTGAATTGGCTAAAGAATACAACCAATTCTATCATGACCTGACTATTCTAAAAGAAGAAAATGATGATAAAAGGAGCTTGAGATTAGCTTTATCAAAATTAACCTCTATTACTTTAAAGAACGGGATGAACTTATTAGGGATTGAAGTTCCTGAAAGAATGTAATTTAATTTCTTGCCTTGAATAGATAAAAAAAAGACTGCTCCCGGGGGAGGGAGCAGTCAATTTAATCAGGTTACAGAGGGGTATATGAAATCAAATTCTTTCATATATAGTATTGACAATTTATTTGTGTTTTACCCTAAACAATTTTGAGTATTTTTTATAAAAAAAAAGACCGTCTTTTCAGACAGTCTCTTTTTTTTTGAGATTTGACTAATTATTTGATGTTAACCTTGCTGGTAAGAACACCTTCGCTGGTTGTAATACGAAGCATATACAGACCTGCAGGAATATTCGAGATATTAATTGCACTGTGTGTACCATTTACCTGATTCTCCATAACAACATTCCCTGAAGTACCGATTAAAGAAACTGAAGTCATTTGCAGGTCACCTTTAATGTTAAGTACGTCATTTGCTGGGTTAGGATAAATCATGAAATGCTTCTCAATGCCAAGATCCTTAACCTTTACACCACTTGAAACGATCATGGTAACAGGAACATTCATAACCGGACTGTTAACACTATTATTATTAATAACAATAACAGAACTCAGTGTTGATGGGGTTAATCCCACGGCATTCATAATTACATCAATTTGTGATGATTCACCTACTGGTGTTGTTCCCGTTAAAGTGTTTACTGATAACCATGTTGCAGCAGGATCTATAGTAATGGTCCACTCAAGGTCAGCATCACCGTTATTCTGAATTGCCAGAGCAACTGTATCAGATTCTTCTGCACGTACTGTATCATTAACTGCAATAGGGTTAGTTACAATTTGTGCACCAGGAGCATAACCTAAAGTACCAACCATACGGAACATACCTCCGTTGTTCTGGTCTTCATTAAATCCACCGGCATAACCAACTGAATTGCTGAAGAAATCAGAGGCAAGGAATTGTTTTGAACCAGTCCCTGCAAATAATGTCCATGTTAATCCACCGTCAAGAGAATAAGAAACACCAGTTTCATTGGTTGCGGCACCAGTACTGACATAAATACCATTACTTCCTGGAATCGCTGATAAACTGTTGGTATAAAGTGGTCCAGTCGGAGTAATTGTTTCCCAGGTTTGTCCTCCATTTGAAGTTTTACGATAAGAAATTGGAGCTAAGGTTTGGGCAACAATTCCATTCATTGGATCAGTAAAAGCTATGTTATTAATACCACCATTTGTTGCCGGTGTAATATTAGCATTTGTGACTCTCCAATGGAATCCACGGTCATCAGAAATATAAACCTTGCCTTTGTTGGTGCCAAACATAATTGTATTATCACCAACAGCTTCAATTACAGAAGTCCATCCGCCTTCGCCTGATGCTGCAGTACCACCTGTAATGTTTGCTTGAGGCACCCTTTGCCATGTCATTCCACCATTTATGGTAGTATAAATTTCGAAGTATCCATCTCTAACGTCGCCATGGCACATACCTTCCTGGGTGTTCCAGAAATGAACATTATTGGCAAAAGAAGCAGATCCTTGCAAAGCACCCGGTAATTGAGTCCAGGTTGTACCACCGTTTGTTGTTTTGTAAATACCACAGGTGGTATTCTGGTTGCCAACACCATTATAAACTGCAGCATAAGCTGTATTTGCATCTAAACCGCAGATATTACCAATACCATAGGTTGTTCCACCAAGTATCTGACCAGTAGTCCATGTTTCACCACCGTCAGTTGTACGGGCAAATTCGTTGATAGTTGCACCGGTACCGGCACCATCATATGCAACAGCCCATGCTACGTTTTCGTCAACAGCATGCATATAACTTATACCTCTTGAAGCAGCAGTGAAGTGAGTATTCTGCACAATCCATGAAGTAGTATTGTTTCCTGGCACAGCACCAACAATAACACGGTTTTCGTCGTTAAAATTGTTACCACCCGGATTTAAACTTCCAATAGCGAAATAACCGTTATATGAACCAGACCATCCCCAGTTCATATGGAATTTACTGTCACTTGACCTATAACCGTCGCAAATCCAGGCATGACCACCACTAGCTGTACTTGAACCGGCATAGTAAACTGGTCTGGATGCATCAAGTTCACTCCTGATAAGAGCTTGCCAGTCTGCCATTACAGGATAGTTTGTTTTAGCCTCAAGTCTGGTAGTACTTGCATAGTTAAAATAGTTGCAAAGTGCAAAAGGCACATCTTCACTGTAAGCTCCTGATCCATCAGCGCCATACTGCATGTTAACTGAAACACCGGCATGATACATCAATGTTGCAACAGCTGTATTAGCTGAGTTAACTGTATTTGGCATTGCAGCAAAATTGTAAGTTGTTGAACCAAAATCAGCTGATTGAAGACCATAATCAGGATGAGTATATGAATGATATCCTATACCCGTTGTTGGCCATTGGTGGTATTTCATCAATACCGACATAGTAGTAGCAACACAACCTGTCCATGCATGGCTGCATGAGCCGTAACCTGCACCAGGTTCATTCGGACAAAGTGCATTATAATAACAACCCTGATCCCAGTTGGTAACTACAAGAGGGGCAACATCAAGAATAGAACGGGTTGCTTGTTTATTCAGAATGTTATCCCATAAAGGACGGGTTTCTGAATTACTCATTTTGCTATTACTAATTTCAGCAATTGCACGACTGTAATCATCAAACCATGATTTAGCTGCTGGATTGTATGTGTTAGCATCAACGTTGCTTTCATAGGAGTATCCTAATACTGGAATAGAAGCGTCGTCAGCAGCTATGAGTACAAATCCACCTGACTTGAAACTGAAGGTGTAAAAAGTAACCATTCCGTTGTAAGTATTTTCCAGAATGGATGTTACCGAATAATCGGTAATGTTAGAGGGTGCATTAAGAGCATACTGGTTGATAGCAACCTGCTCTGCTACCTTCTTATCTACAGGATTAGCCATGATGGCTATAGTAAGTAGAGAAAGTACCAGTGTAATGATTTTTTTCATCCGCGATTGGTTTTATGAATTTAATTAAATAGGGTTTTTTATGCTTGGCAGCAAAAATAAGAAGATATTGAAACGTTTAACATTTTACCATTCAAATTTTTAAGAAAATATTTCGGAAAAATAGCGCAAAAAATCACTTTCCGATGTCTATCAGATCATACGGATGTTTTATAAATATATCAGGTGACTCTTCTTTTAATTCCTGTTCTGATCCATAACCATATAGCACCGCTGCTGAAGATATATTTACAAGCTTTGCCCCTCTGATATCATGATACCTGTCACCGATCATAATAATTCGTTTAGAAGCCGGTATATTGATATTTTGAAGTGCATAAGTTATCAATTCGTTTTTCAAACTTCTTGTGCCATCTATCTCACACCCTGTTATAGAGGTGAAATGCCTGTAAATAGGGGTTGATTCAATAATTCTCCGCGCATAAGTCTGGGCCTTTGAAGTAACAAGGCACAATTCAAATCCAGCTTCTTTAAGCCTGGGTATGGTTTCTAAAATACCCTCATAAATATCAAACTCAAAAAGTCCCTGTTCTCCATAATACTCGCGATAAATGTGAGTAGCCAGTTCTGCTTTATCTGGACTGAAATTGAAAACTTCCCTGAATGAATCTCTTAAAGGAGGTCCAATAAATGGATTAAAATCAGAAGGTCTTGATGAAACTGGTATTTCTAATTTATCCAAGGTATATCTAACAGCATTGAATATTCCTCGTTTTGAATCAATTAAAGTGCCATCAAGATCAAAAAGCAAGTGTGTATATCGCATTATTAAGTCTTTACTTATGTGCAAATTTAATGATGTTTCCCAACCTTGTCATTTATAAGCTTAAAACTTCAAGCTCAATTGTTACTGGTTCAGTTATCCACCCTTTCCTGCTTCACTCAAAAGTTGTATTTTTGCAGCCCTTTAGCAGCAGACATGAATTTCAGAGAGGAACTAATTCATCCGGTTTTTAAAAAAGTATTTGATGCAGCCACAGCAACAAATACTGAGGTTTATGTTATTGGAGGATACGTGCGCGATCTTATACTGCACAGGCAATCAAAGGATATTGATTTTGTAGTTTTAGGTAACGGCATTGAACTGGCCGAAAAAGTTGCTTCAGAAATGGAGGGTGTACATAAGGTTAGTGTTTTTAAAAACTTTGGAACGGCAATGATTCATTATAAGGACTTGCAGATAGAATTTGTGGGTGCGCGTAAAGAATCATACCAATTCGATTCAAGAAAACCTGTTGTACATTCAGGTACATTAGCTGACGATCAAAATAGGAGGGACTTTACTATAAATGCAATGGCCATCAGTCTGAATAAGAATAATTACGGTGAGTTAATTGATCCTTTTGGGGGACTGATAGATTTAAATAAAAAGTTAATCAGGACTCCTTTAGATCCTGAAATGACTTTTTCTGATGATCCTCTTAGAATGATGAGGGCAATCAGGTTTGCGGCACAACTTAATTTTGAAATATTACCCAAAACACTTAATGCAATTTCACAAAACAAAGAAAGAATAAACATAATTTCTTTTGAACGTATCAGTGAAGAATTAAACAAAATCATCCTTTCTGAAAAACCATCGGTAGGTTTCAAACTACTTGATAAGTCAGGTTTACTTTCAATAATTTTTCCGCAGCTTTTGGCATTGAAAGGAATTGAAAAAATTGAAGGTAAAGCCCATAAGGATAACTTCTATCATACACTGGAAGTACTTGACAGGATTTCGTGCAATACTAATAATTTATGGTTAAGATGGGCCGCAATTCTACATGATATTGCAAAACCTGTAACCAAGAAATTTATTCCTGAAGTTGGATGGACTTTTCATAGTCACGAAGTTAAAGGGGCAAAAATGGTGGCTCAAATATTCAGGCATCTAAAACTGCCACTAAATGAAAAAATGAGGTACGTACAGAAATTAGTGTCACTTCATCTTCGACCAATTGTTCTGGCTGAAGAAGTTGTAACCGATTCCGCTATCAGGCGTCTTCTTTTTGAGGCAGGTGATGATATTGATGATTTAATGACGTTATGCGAAGCAGATATTACTTCAAAAGACCAACAGAAGGTTGAACGGTATCTTGAGAATTTCCGTAATGTCAGGAATAAACTTAAAGAAATAGAAGAAAAAGATAATTTAAGAAATTGGCAACCCCCAATCACTGGTGATGAAATAATGTCAACTTTTAACTTACGTCCATGTAAAGAAGTAGGAATCATAAAAACAGCAATCAGGGAGGCAATCCTTGAAGGGAACGTTCCCAATGAGCATAATGCCGCATTTGAACTGATGATCAACGAAGGTATTAAACTTGGATTAACGCCTGTTAATAAGTTAAAATAAAGTCATTTGGTGATATTGAACATTTTAGGGATTTGTTTTTTTCTATAAAAACAGCTATTTTTACTCTTATAAATTGGATAACTAATTTTTCAAGGCATGCATTTGTACAGATTTAGATTATTATCAGATGAGCAGGAAGATTTTCTGCGTGACTATGATATTTTCGCTTCCCAGACTTTCTTCGATTTGCATAAATTGATTGTTGAAACAGTTGAACTCAAAGGTAATGAACTTGCTTCTTTTTTTATTTGCGATCGCAATTGGAGAAAGAAAAAAGAGATTACACTTATTGATATGCAGCCCACGGATGAGGATCAACATTTTGACGATGATGACGATGATGGAAAGTCAGCAAGGACTAATAAAATACCTACCATGGAAATGGCAAAGGTTAAAATAAAAGAAGTAATTGATGATCCGCATCAGCGTTTGCTTTATGAATACGACTTTTTGAATCCAAAGACCTTTTTTATTGAGCTTACAAAAATTATCAACGCTGATAATATTGAAGGCTATCCCAAATGCGTTAAAAGTGTTGGGAAAATTATACCAACTGCAATTTCCAGCTTACCATTTATTTCTGATGAAGCCTTGGAAGAAGAAATTCCTTTACCTGGTGAATTTGATGAAATAACTCAAAATGATGATGACGATGATATCATCATCGATTCTCCTCCTGATTTAGACAAAGAATGGTAGCCTCAGGCACTTCTGAAAGGTCAAAATTTCTTATTATAATTACTGGTCCTACAGCTGTTGGCAAAACATCAGTGGCGATTGAGGTTGCAAAGCATTTCAATACCGAGATCATATCCGCTGATTCAAGGCAGTTTTATAAAGGTATGGTAATTGGTACTGCAGCACCCGCAATTGAAGACCTGGAACTGGTAAAACATTATTTTGTCGGGCATCTGGAAATTGAAAATTACTTTAATGTTGCAAAGTATGAGCATGATGTACTTCAGATTCTTGATCAACTCTTCATCAAGCATAGAGTGGTTGTTTTAACTGGTGGTTCAGGTTTTTATATCCATGCGGTGACTAACGGCATCGATGAATTGCCAGATGCTGATGACCAGATAAGAGCCCATGTACAGGAAATCTATAATGAAGGTGGTCTTACAGAATTAAGACGTATGTTGTTAAAATATGACCCCGTATACGCTGAAAAGGTCGATATGGCAAACCCGGTCAGAATAATGCGGGCTCTTGAAGTTTCATTACAAATGGGAGTTCCATATTCTTCATTATTGATTAATTCCAAACCTAAGAGACCTTTCAATATTTTAAAAATAGCGCTTAACATTCCAAGAAACGAACTGCATAACCGGATAAACTCACGGGTTGATGCGATGATAAACAGTGGACTGGAAGAGGAAGTCAGGTCATTTTATCCCAAACGTAACTTCAATTCTCTTAATACTGTTGGTTATAGGGAATTGTTTGATTATTTCGATGGGTTATCAACAAAAGAAGAAGCAATTGAAAAAATTAAAACCAATACCAGACGATACGCAAGAAGACAAATTACCTGGATTAAAAGAGATAAAGAATATCATTGGTTTGTTCCCGACAGTAAAGTTATAATCTCATACATCGAGAGTCAGTTATAAATAGAGCTAATCGGCCTGAGATCCGGCTTACTCCTCTTTGTACCATCCAACTACCCTGTCTGTATCCACTCTATATCCACTCTGTTATTTTAATAGAGTGGATATAGAGTGGATACTTGGCAGGTACATGGTGACCTAAAATGGATCCTTGCTCCATCTGTAACAAAACAGGCTGCCTTTTATAAGACAGCCTGTTTTTGGTTTAGTTATTTGAGATATTTATCCAACCATTTAAAGAATTCTCTTTGCCAGAGTATTGCATCTTGTGGTTTAGTGACGAAGTGCGTTTCTTCAGGGAAGAAAAGAAAACGACTTGGAATACCCCTTAATTGGGCAACATTAAAAGCTTGCATACCTTCAGTGTATGGAATCCTGAAATCATAACCACCATGGATTACAAGTATTGGAGTGTCCCAATTTCCCACAAAAAGATGAGGTGAAAAATCATAGCTTTTAGGTTTGGGTTTATCCCAGTATGCTCCTTTGTAATCATAATTTACAAAGAACATTT
The DNA here is from genome assembly GCA_035298745.1 of Lentimicrobium sp. Taxonomy (GTDB): domain Bacteria; phylum Bacteroidota; class Bacteroidia; order Bacteroidales; family Lentimicrobiaceae; genus Lentimicrobium. The sequence continues at coordinate 149,794 of DATGXS010000084.1, forward strand.
CTTCGGTTGAACCATACATGCTTTCAAAGTTGAAAATGCCGCAATGTGCTATAAAAGTTTTAAAACGTTTGTTGTGGTTGCCGGCAAGCCAGTACACTGAATAGCCACCATAACTGGCGCCAACAGCACCTAACCTGTTCTCATCAACCCAGGGTTCTGCAGAAACTGAATCAATGGCTGTCAGATAATCTTTCATGTTTTGACCACCATAGTCACCACTGATCTGATCATTCCATTCTTGTCCGAAAGTGGGAAGTCCCCTTCTGTTAGGCGCCACTATAACGTAATCGTTAGCAGCCATCATCTGAAAGTTCCACCTGTATGAGAAGAACTGGCTGACAGCACTTTGTGGTCCACCCTGGCAATATAACAGTGCCGGATACTTTTTATTGGGATTAAAATTTGGAGGTAAAATCACCCATACAAGCATTTTCTTACCATCAGTTGTAGTAATCCACCTTTTTGTTGTTTTACCAAGCTCTATTCCCTTTAAAATCTCTCTATTTGTGAAAGTCAATTGTTCCTCAGTTCCGTCGGCTTTAATTTTAAAAATTTCAGAAGGAAGATCCATTCTCATTTTAGTAATAATCAGGTCATTTCCTGAAAGAGCGAAATCCTGGATATCATGGTCACCTTTAGTAAGCTGGGTTATTTTCTTACTCGCAATATCAATTTTATATACTTGATAAGTAGCTTGAATACCTGAAATAAAATATATGGATTTGCCGTCTTTGCTGAATACAAAGTGGTTTGAACTTTGATCAAAGCCTTCTGACAGATCAGTAAGTTTCCTGTCAATTGTTATTGATTGTTTAGTCTTATCTTTCTTTGAAACCGGAGTATTACTTTTAAGTTGAAGAAGCATAATACGATCCTTATCTGCTTCGAATCCTGGAGTTTTCATGCTTCTGTATACCATGAGTGATCCATCAGGTGAAAATACAGGATCATGGTCGTAACCTTCATTTCCTTTAGTGAGGTTTTCTGTTAATTTTGAATCCAGATTATAAAGGTAAATCTCACTGTTTGTGCTCAATGCGAATTCTTTTCCCTTTAATTTTTTACACACATAAGCTAATGATCTGCTGTCAGGTGTCCATACTATTTGTTCCATACCACCGTCAGGCATTAGTGGGCTGTCAAAGGGTTCACCTTTCATGATATCTTCACCTTCACCAATAGTTCCATCACTGTATGTGGCAACAAAAGGATGGCTGTATTTATAGTCATGCCAGTTATCCCAATGTCTATACATAAGATCGTCATATATGAGGGCATTTGCAAGTGGGAGGTCAGGATACATATCTTGTGCGTCCTGTTCCAATTTCACATCTTTAGTGAAAACTATATGTGACATATCAGGTGAGTACTTGAAACCATTAATACCACCTTCAATGTTGGAAACCTGACGTTTATCTTCACCGTTTATACCTATTTCCCAAATCTGCATTGAACCTGATTCTGCTGAAAGAAATCCTATTCTTTTCCCATCAGGCCTCCAGATTGCGTTAAGTTCATTGGCTTTCGTTTCCGTTATCTTTCTTGGAGACTCAGCATTCACATCAAGAATGTATAAGTCGCGGTTGCCTTTATTTGTGGCAACATCATAAAAAGTAACACCGTACAAAATCTTATCACCAGCAGGTGAAAGCTGCATTTCACTAACACGACCCAATTTCCATAAGGTTTCAGCTGTAAATCGCTGTTGGGCAGTTGCAGTCATACTCACGACTAAGGATACCATTAAAATGAATTTTGATTTCACTGTTTATATAGGTTTAAAGTAGAACATTCTTTTATAAAGCGCTAAAGTATTAAAAAGATAGTAACCAAGAGATTAAGAAATGTTCAAGAACCATATTCTTTCAATTAATGGATTGAACGTTATGTAGTTTGTCCCTAATAAGTGAAAAAAGTCCCTTTTGTGGACATTAATTTACGCATAAAGGTCATAAGTAACAGAAATACAGCAAAATAAAACAGTGGCTGAATAATTGCAATAGGTAAGAGGATTATTATATCAGGTGGTATAGTAAAGATTAATGTAATGAATGGGAGTAGCGAGCATATAATTAAAACCAGAAAAATTCTTAAAAATTTCATTGTGCTGATCAATGATCAGATTCAGGTGGAATACGCACCTACTGAATTGATCAGCTTTTTGTCGTCAAAGTATGAGGATTTTATTGGAACAAGTTTTTTGGATTATATCACTGATGAAGATAAAGCTAAATTTAGCGAAGCCTTAAAGGAAAATGAAGAACGTATTAACCTGAGGCTCATCCGCCAGGATGGTAAATATTTGTTTGCCGATATAACAATTATTCCAAGGACTAAGGATAAGCTAAAAGGTTGGGAATTAAATATCTACGATCAATCTGGTGAAGTTAACTATATGAATTCGCTCATTGAATATAATGAGCGATTAAGGATTGTTTCAGATAATACAAGCGATTTGGTTTTGTTGTGTGATGAACAGTCGATCATTTATGCCAACAAGAAATCACTTAACAGTTTGAAGTATTCACTATTGGAATTAAATGCAATGGATTATTATAAACTCATTGCAGATGACGATCGTGAAAGAATTGAAGAACTAGGTTTGCAAATAAGGGAAAATAGTCAGAATAAGATTAATTTTCAGACCTGGCTGATTGCGAAAAATGGTGACAAGCTTTTTTGTGAAGTTACTTTAAGACTCATAAAATACAAAAATCAACCTGTTGTTCTGGTTATTGCCCAGGATATCACTGAATACCGGAACGCACTGGAAGAATTGACAAAAGCAAAACAAGAAGCTGAATCGGCCAATAAAATTAAATCTGATTTTCTGGCTATGATGAGTCATGAAATCCGTACTCCTATGAATGGAGTTATTGGAATGACAAGTTTGCTACTTAATACTTCACTTACATCCGAACAACGTGATTATGCTGAAACTATTCATGTTTCGGGTGAAAGTTTGATTAAAATTATTAACGACATACTTGACTTCTCGAAAATTGAATCACATAAGATTATTCTTGAAGATGTGAACTTTGATCTTAGAACCTGCATTGAAGATGTTTACGATTTATTTGCAATGCAGGCAATTGGCAAAGGTCTTGACTTGTTATACCTGATTGATAATAATGTGCCGCCATTTTTAGTAGGTGATGTTACCAGAATTAAGCAGGTAATTTCAAATCTTGTAAGTAATGCAATCAAATTTACCGACAAAGGTGAAATATTTACTTCAGTCGAGGTTTTGTCTGAATCAGTAGAATTTATTGAGCTAAAGGTTGCAATAAAGGATTCAGGTATCGGTATTCCTCCTGAAAAATTGCCAACCATTTTTGAAGCATTTACTCAGGCTGATACTTCCACAACACGCAAATACGGTGGAACAGGTCTTGGATTACCTATTTCGAAAAGATTGGTAAACCTAATGGGAGGTGATGTGTGGGCTGTTAGTGAAGAAAGAAACGGCTCAACGTTTTATTTTACTCTGAAGTTAAAGCATTCAATTACATGCACTCCAAAATTACATGTAAGAGGTTATGTGCCTGAATTAAAAGGTTATGATGTCCTCATAGTGGATGATAATGAAATTAACAGACAGATACTTAAATTGCAATTTGAATCATGGGGAATGATACCAACCCTTGCAGAATCAGCTTCTCATGCACTTGCAATACTCGAACATAAGACCAATTTTACAATAGGTGTTATAGATCTTCAAATGCCTATAATGGATGGTGAGGAATTAGCTCAGGAGATAAAAAAGAAACATAGCTTTCCTTTGATGTTATTGTCATCTTCAGGCCAGGCTAAACCCTCATATTCATACCTATTTGAATCTCAATTATCAAAACCAGTAAGACATAAAGAAATGTTTAAAGAAGTAGTTCGATTAAGATCTGACCATTTCCAACATGATAATAAGGCAGCGGTTGCTCACTCAATTGATGAATCTTTGTATCAGAAATATCCATTACGGATACTGGTAGCAGAAGATAATCTGGTAAACCAAAAACTTGTTATTTCGCTGCTCTCAAAGATGGGTTTTAAAGTTAATTCCGTAATCAATGGACGTGAAGCAGTTGACATGGTCAAGAAAATGGAATTTGATCTTGTTCTGATGGATATTCAAATGCCAGAAATGACTGGTATAGAAGCTACAATTAAAATAAGAGAAGAAATACCTGTTGAAAAGCAACCTCTGATTATTGCTCTTACCGCAAATGCAATGACCGAAGACCGGGAAACTTGTTTTAAGAGTGGAATGGTGGATTACATGTCTAAACCTATTAATCTCACTATATTGCAAAATATGCTGATTAAATGGGGAACAGTTGTTAACCATAAGAAATAAAAAAAACTACCAATCATTTTGATATTCCTCAAAAATAAAAGAGGCTGTTCTTTAATGACAGCCTCTTTTACTTTTGCATTGTCTGTTAGCCTTTGAACGGCTATTTCCAAACTATTGATATTTTATTTTTTGAATTAGCAACTGTAAAGGTTTTAACCGTAACTGGTTTATTATAAGATTCTATAAATAATGGATCCCTTGTATCTAGTGCATTCAATAAATCAACGGTTCCTGGTTCTAATTTAATTGATTTTCCATTCACAGTGAATTGCTCATTATTAAAACCATGTAACAGCACTTCGATCGTCTTGAATTTGCTATTATAGTCTCCCGTTGTTGCGTCGAGCAAAATTTCCTTACGCTGTGGATTAAATGACATTGCTCTGTTCAGATATTCGCCATTCTCATAATTGTAAGAGCTTCCATCATCTTCGTAATAATTAAAGGTAAAGGGTGCTTTGCCCATATAAACGTGTAAATATAAAGTATCACCCGCAGATTCTGTTGTGCTCTGAACTGGCTTCTGAAGTGGAATAATAGATCCGGCTTTAATATATACAGGCAACTTAGCCAATGGACAGTCAGCTACAATCTCTGAATTTCCTTCAATATATTGATCCGTATGAAAATCGTACCAATCACCGGCAGGCAGATATACTTTAACAAGTTCCTTTGTGCTTTCAACCGGTGCAATTAAGAACGAAGGACCAAATAAATATTGTTGTTGATATGAAAACCAGTAGACTTTTTCATCATTAGTGTAATCAATAGCAAGAGTTCTGGCAACGGGCATTCCATCTATTGTTGACTGGTGGAATACTGAATAGAGATAAGGCAACATCCTGTAACGGAATTGTATATAATTGCGGGTGATTGTTTCTACTGTCTCTCCGAAAGTCCAGGGTTCAGCTGATTTTGTATCATAATGACTATGGCTTCTGAAGAATGGGGTGAATGTTCCAATAGCGGTCCATCGTGCAAATAGGGAAGGTGTTGCATCTTTGCTAAAACCCCCTACATCAACCCCTGCAAAAGATACTCCGCTAATACCCAAACTATTTATAAGTCTTGTTCCAAGCATCATGTGTTCTTCTGAAGATTGATTATCACCAGTCCAAAGTGCTGAATATCTTTGCAGTCCTGCATAACCCGCTCTTGTTAGAATGAATGGACGTTTACCATTCAACAGCTTTCTGGTACCTTCAAAAGTGCTTCTGGCCATTTGCATTCCGTAAACATTCTTTGCCTGACGATAGGTTGCATGTTGACCTTCCCAATCAAAATCAATCAAATGCGGAGTATAACCTCCTCCCCATGAAGCAATTTCGTTCATATCATTCCAAAACCCATCTACACCCATATTAACAAGGCCTTGGAATTTTTGTCCCCACCAAATTCGTGATGCCGGTTTTGTAAAATCTGGGAAATGACACCAACCTGGCCATACCTGAGCAGTATACACTTTTCCATCAGGAAATTTTACAAACAGGTCTTTATCAATACCTTCTTCATAAGCTTCATAACCTTTTTCAACTTTGATACCAGGGTCAACGATTACAGTTGTATGGATTCCCAGTTCCTTTAAATCATTCAAAAGCTTTTGAGGCTGGCTAAAGCGCACCGGATGCCATGTAAAAATCTTATAAGCATCCATGTAGTGAATATCAAGGTACATTACGTCAAGAGGAATTTTCTTATCTCTGAAAGTCTTAGCAATGTTCAGTACTTCACTGTCTGGAAAATAACTCCAACGGCATTGTTGAAACCCAAGTGACCATATAGGAGGCAGTTGCATTCTGCCTGTAAGATCAGTATATTCTTTAATGATACCGGCAATATTTATATCATGCATGAAATAATAATCCATTTCACCATCATCGGCACCAAAAGAACTAAAGCGGTCATTGCTGGCTCCAAAATTAAATCGTGAACGGTGGGTATTATCTAAGAAAATTCCATATGCTTTTTGATTAACTACCCCTATGTAAAATGGAATGGTTACATAAAGAGGATCATCCTGAGGCATGTATCTTGGATTGTCGGTGTTCCAGTTATCGTAAGCACTACCTATGCGATCAAGGTTGCCTGTTTTTTCACCCAGGCCAAGAAACCGCTCTCCTTTTTGAAGTGTTTTATATGTAGTCACTTCAGTACCAATCCAGGATGTACCAAACGAAGGATCATCCTCATTTAATAAAGTTCCATCAGAGGCATAAAAATTGAAACGAACCGGTTTCTTGCTAATTTCCAGGGTAATAAGATCTGTTTTTACAACCAGTTTGCTAATATCATCAGAGAACTTAATAGATGTAGTTACCGGTTTACCAGTTACAGCATATGAGAAATTTTCAATAAGAGCATCTTTTACAATTCTAACCCTTATTATGCCCTTGTCGTATACGGTTACTATTGCATTTCCATTATCGGTTTGCAATTGAATTGAATGATCGCTGAGTTTGTGTGAAGTTAAATTACCCAGACTATTATTTGCAGATCGCTGGGAATAGGAATAATTCATAAATATAAGAAATGTAGCTACAGTAATTATTATTTCACGAATGGTTTTCATCGCTGTTAAATTAAAAACCCGACAGAAAAACTGTCGGGATGATATTTTAAATGAATTGTTTATCTATACAGTACTTTGTATGACCACCCTGGAAGCTTTACGCGTGTATCCTTATCAATTGTAATGGCTTCCTTTGAAAAAAGAGTATTGAATTTAAAGTCGATATTTTCGGTATCCATTGTTAAAGTGACTTCTTTTGGTGAAAGATTAAAGATACCCAGTACCTGGTTATTATCTTTTTCACGAAGAATAACGAATACCTTATCATCCATATCAGTTTTAATACGTGTCCATGAACCGCCCTCTTTTCCATTGAAAAGCGCTTTGTGTGCTTTTTTCAAGTCAAGCATTGTTTTATAAAATTCTGCCTTCTGAAAGTCGCCCCATTCAACAGGATCTTTTTCAAAAAATTGTAATCGTTTATTCATTCCGGCTTCCTGTCCAGTATAAACAAGTGGCATTCCAGGTACGAGGGTAGTAAGTGCAAAGAATGTTTCAACAGCATTTCCCAGTCTTTCAAACTCAGTACCATTCCATGAATTTTCGTCATGGTTCGTAATAAAATACATGCGATAAGCATCTTTGGGATAAATGGAGTCATTCTTCATTAAGTACTTTTCAATATCATTAGGTGTAGCTTCACCTTTATAAATCTTATTCATAAGATGATGAAATTCCCACCCATAAGTCATATCAAATGCAGTGTGGAATTGTGGTCCCTCAGCTTCTGCCAACATGAATACAGGTTTTAATTTATCAAGTTCAAATCTTGCAGAATCCCAGAATTCCATTGGCACTTCTCCTGCTACATCGCATCTGAATCCGTCAATATCATAATTTTCAATCCAATATTTCATTGCATCAATCATGTATTTTCTCATTTCCCGGTTTGAATAATCAAACTTAACAACATCAGTCCAGTCAAATGGTGAGAACATTTTTCCCGTAGAATCCTTTGCATAATATTCAGGATGCTCTTTTACCAGTGAATTGTCCCATGATGAATGATTAGGGACCCAATCGATTATCACTTTTAACCCTTCCAGATGAGCTGTTTTAACGAAACGTTTAAAAGTAAATGAATCACCAAATTCCGGATTTACTGCTTTATAGTCTTTCACTGAGTAATAACTGCCTAATGTACCTTTGCGGTTAACCACTCCAATTGGTTGGATAGGCATGAGCCAGATTATATCAGTTCCTAATTGCTTAATTCTGGGTAAATGGCCTTCTAATGCTTCAAAAGTTCCTTCTGGTGTATACTGTCTGACATTAACTTCATAAATACTTGAATTAACACTCCATTTAGGATGTGTAACTTGTTGAACACCAGAGGTGGAATCTGTTTGTTTAGCCTCTTGCTTACATGCGACAGAACTAAATATCAGCACTGAAATCAGAAGGAAAAAGTAAGATTTTTGAGATTTCATAGGATCAAGTTTAATAGTATAATCTGTGTTAAGATACAGCAAATTTATTAAAATATCATACATCAAATTTATTGTGTATCAGCAAATAGCCGTATTGTACCCCGTAAAAACATGAAAACCACCTCAAGCGGTGGTTTTCAATTGAAAATAGCATTTGAACTGAGACACGAAAATTTGCCTTATTATCCTCCATTAGTTGTTGGATTATTACCGGTCTCCATGTATTCCTTTAAGTTTTTAATATCCTTTTTTACCATATTCTTAAAAACAGGTGTTAATAATTTGGCAACATTTTCACCAAGTACTCCACCGGGTGCACGGTAAGATATCTCTGCATCTACCTGGGTCATGTCGGCTCCGGATTCTCTAAAGTTGACGGTGCCATAATTTTCAACATCTGAATTTGGTAATGAGTGCCAGCTGATGTGTCTGTCGGGAATTTCCTTAAGTATATTGGCTCTCCAGCTGATGGTTCCAATACCACCGGGTATTTTAGCTCTCCATTCAGATAATTTGTTGTCAATTTGATTTACATTTTCCAAATGTTCCATGAAAAGAGGTAAATTTTCAAGCCTTCTCCAGAATGTGTATACTTCAGAAGTCGAACGATTAATATTTACCGATGCTCTTATAGTAATATGTTCAGATGGTTCCTCAAGAGTATCTGTATGGAGCAAATACTTATAAGCTGCACAATGACCTGTTACACCACGAAATAGGAAATATCCTGACAATAATAAATTGATTTTACTCACTCTTTTACGAGTTAATGCACTTACCAACATCACTGTTCCAGCAGTGATTGACATTATTCTATCAGTTGGTCCAACATTTTGCTCTAATCCACAACAATTTGAAAGTTTCATAATCTGTTTGCTTAAATGGTTAATTTTAAATGTTATACCACCTTCCCCCCAAATAAGAAACTAACATATCTGATATGAAGTTGTTTGCGGAAACAAAAATTATGAATATGACAAAAGAGGCTGTCCGAATCAAGACAGCCTCTTCAATAAGAATTATTAAATCGCTTTACTTAATTTCAAAGAGGTCGTCGTTGATCTTGTCATTAACTTTAATAGTTAAGACAGTAAGGTCAATACTTTGAGGACCCATCGATTGTTTGAGTTTAAACGGGAATTTTATTTTATTTATTTCCCTGTAATCACTGAATTCCGAAGTGCCTTGTTCACTTAATTCTTTCACCAATAAGCTAGAGTTAACGTCAAAATAACGGGTAGATTCTTTACCTGAAGGCATTGTGAGAACAACTTTATAAGCATCACCACTTTCAAGCGTTTCTATACCATCGAGTTTTAATTTAACTCCATTGAAAGCGTAGTTCAATTCAGGGAATAACATTGATTCAAGTTTCATATCCTCAAGTTCTGCACCTTCCATTTTCTTGTTCTCACCTCCCATAGGTGAAATCATAACTCCCTCAGTGCCATTAAAAATAATTTTCTGGAAGACCATGTCACCTGCACCGATTTTCATCATGTATTTATTGGGTGCTTTCCTGTAGATATCAAATCCAATAGTCATACCCTGCATACTGGTAGTGGCATTCATAGTAATGTCTTTCACTTTTGCAAGGACTTTGCTACCACCTATTGCATTAATGTATGCATTATTAACATCTTCAGCTGTCATTCCAGTCGGGGCAGCTTTCACCTTTTTATTAGGGTCATATTCTTTTCCTTCAAAATCAAAATATCTGATACTACTCTGTCCTGCAAAAGGTTTGAGTCTGTCTGCTATTTCAGAGGCTTTTCCAACTGCTACTATGTAAGCATTTTCAGGTTGGATATATTTCTGCGCCATTGCTTTAACATCTTGTGCTGAAACTGAAGCAAGGTTTTTAAGATAGTTCACATAATAATCTGAAGGAAGATTGTATCGTGCCGTATTGATGGCAAAATTGGCAACAGTTTGAGGATTTTCAAGACTTAGTGCAAATCCACCTGACATGTAGTTCTTAACCAATGAAAGTTCATCCTGGGGAACTTCTTCATCCCTGATTCTCTTCATTTCAAAAAGAATTTCATTTACTGCGCTATCAGTTACTGAATTTCTGACTTCAGCACCTGCTTCAAATCTTCCAATATATTTATCAGCTACCAGTGATGAATAAGCTCCGTAGGTAAAGCCGTGTTTTTCACGTAGGTTGTTAAATAACCTGAAACTTCCGCCCCCTAATATTGTGTTTGTAACTCTTGCTTTGATTGCATCATCTGATCCTGGTCTGAGCAGAACTGGATAACAAACATTTAAAGTTGTCTGAACAGCGTCTGGTCTGTCAGAGATCGCAACAACATCATGTTGAGGCTGAGCAGTTGTAGGAAGTTCTTCTTTTTTTACCTCACTTTGCTGCCATCCACCAAAATACTTTTCAACTGCGGCTTTAGCTTCAGCAAGGGTAATGTCACCAACTACTGCCAAATAAGAGATTTGTGGACGAAAGTAAGAGCTATAAAAAGCTTTGCACATGTCAGTATTAATGTTCTTAACGGTCTTTTCTAACATTGATTCGCCATAAGGATGGGCTTCACCATACATAAGTTTCTTTGAAACTCTGTCGCTGATTGTAGCTGGTTCATTCTTGGCAGTTTCAAGTTCTGAAATGGTTCTTGTTTTAATCTTTTCCATTTCTTCAGGGTTGAAGGACGGATTTAACAAGATATCACTCATCAGTTGGAGGATCTTATCATTGTGCTTTTTAAGTCCTGAAGCATAGATGCCGGTAGAACTTGTACTAATATTAGCACCAATGAAATCAATCTCTTCATCCAATTGGTCTTTAGTAAGATTAGTTGTACCTGTTCTTAGCATTTGACCTGTTAATTCTGATAAACCAGCCACATCTCCTTCCTGAACCGGAGTATAATCTATTAGGAGTGAATAAGTAACCCGTGGAATTTTATTGTTTTCAACTACAAACACTTGAAGTCCGTTTGCTAGTTTGAAAGTTTCATACTTTCCGATATTGATTACAGGTGCTGGTCCTGGTTTAGGTCTTATACTGCGATCTAACTGATCTTTTTGAGTAGTATTTTTACCTTTTGATTGCTGAGCTTCTACATTAATAAAGGTAGGCAGTACCAGCAATAATACGAGTAGGCTTTTTAAAATATGTTTTTTCATAGCTGGTAAAGTTTACTTGGTTTCTTTTGGTAAATAATAAAGTACAACCCTGTTTTCCCTGGTAAGGTACTTGTTGGCTACTCGCTTGATGTCATCTTTGGTCACAGCCATGAATTTTTGCATTTCAGTATTAATCAGATTGGTATTTTTGAAATACATATAATAGTCAGAAAGATTCTCAGCAATACCTGCCATTGTTGAATTTCTTGTTACAAAACTTACTTCAGTCTGGTTACGAAGTTTTTCAAATTCTTTATCAGTCAGATCTTCTTTCTTTACACGGTCAATTTCAATGTTCATAGCTTCTTCCAATTCATTAGCTTTTACACCCATGTTAGTGATGCCGAAAATCATAAACAATCCAGGATCTTCGAGTGACATTGGGTAAGCTCCGACATACATAGCTTTTTGCTGCTTATCAACAATTGCTTTATTTAATCTTGAGCTTTCACCTTCTGATAAAAGAGTGCTGAGCATATTCATTGCATAGTAATCGGGAGTACCCATTGCAGGAATATGGTATGCCAGCGCAACCAAAGGAAGTTGGACATTGTCGAAAACAGTGTCACGTTTTTCGGCAGTCATTTCGGGCTCTACAACTGTTGGTCTCCAGAGTTCTTTAGTTCCTTTAGGAATACCTGTAAAGTATTTTGCAATCATAGCTTTAGCCTGGTCAATATCGATATCACCAGCTATTGTGAGTGTTGCATTATTTGGAACGTAATAAACAGAATGGAAATCCATAAATTCTTTTAAAGTAGCCTTGTTGATTGACTCAGCTGATCCTATTGCAGTCCAACGATAAGGATGAACTGAATATGCGGTGCTGAAAATCTTTTCCATTAATGTTCCATAGGGACGATTATCGTAAGATTGTTTGCGTTCTTCCTTAACAACACTTCTTTGAGTTTCAACGCCAATGCTGTCAATTTTAAGATGCAACATTCTTTCAGATTCCATCCAAAGACCTAATTCAAGTTGGTTTGATGGGAGTAGTAAATAATAAAAAGTACGGTCGAACCATGTATTCGCATTTAACTGGGCACCAGCGCCCATAGCAATTTTATCAAATTCGCCTCTTTCAATGTACTGACTACCTTCAAACATCAGGTGTTCAAAGAAATGAGCAAAACCTGTTCGTGCCGGATCTTCATTTTTTGATCCGACATGATAGGATGTGGTAACCGCAACTATAGGTGTGCTATTGTCTTTATGAAGTATTACATGGAGCCCGTTGTCCAGGTCATACTCTATAAAGTCAATCTTGTTCTGAGCATTTACCGCACTGAAGCAAAATACTCCAATAACGATAAACAGCATTCGTGATAAATTGAACTTCATACATTTGAGCTTAAAGGTGGTTAATGTTTAGTTATTATTCTGATTTCAATTTTTTTATTGGAGCTCTCTGTTAATATAACCTGAAAAGTCATCAATCCTTGGAGTGTACTCATCATTGAAAAGGTTCGAAGAGATGATAAAGTCAGCAGTAGAACGATTACATGCAGTGGGGATATTATAGAGAACAGTTATTCGAAGAAGTGCTTTAACATCAACATCATGAGGTTGTGGCATCATGGGATCCCAAAAGAAAATCATCAGATCGATAGATCCATCAACAATGAGACTTCCCAACTGCTGGTCACCACCCAGAGGACCTGATTTTAATTTTACAAGTTGAAGTTCTTCAAATTGATCATCCGAGAGGCATTTCTGAAATCTTTCTTCAATCAAACGGCCTGTGGTTCCGGTACAGACAATCCTATGTCGGCTAATTTTGACAGCATTATATTCAACCCATTCCATGAGGTCGAGTTTCCTGTTGTCGTGCGCTACAATAGCGATGGTTTTTTTCTTTCTCATTATGTAGAAATAAAGCTTCAAAAGTAGTAATTTAAGATACGTGAAATAGCAACACACATACAGTTTAATGAATGATTTTAATCACAGGTATCAAATAGCAAATTATTGAGTAATTTTGCACCGTTTTTTTGAATTAACAGATTGACTAATTAATTAACTCATTATTAACTAAAAACCATTCGAATGAATAGGGTATTAGTCCTAAATGGCGGAGGAGATTGTCCGGGTTTAAATGCAGTAATACGAGCTATTGTAAAAAGAGCATCAAAAGAAAAAGACTGGGAAGTCGTTGGCAGTATTGAAGCATTTAATGGTATCCTTCGTGAACCTACAGAAATCGTTATACTTGATGAAAAGGCCGTTTCAGGCATTCATTACCAGGGAGGAACAATTCTCCAGACAACCAATAAAGGGGGTCCATTTGCATGGCCGGTAAGGCAAAAGGATGGTAGCTATATAGCAGTTGACCGTTCAGATGAAATGATACGCAAAATACAGTATCTGGGAATTGATGCTGTTATTAATATTGGAGGGGATGGTTCTCAGCGTATTTCACAAAAATTGTATGAGCAAGGATTGAACATCATTGGAGTGCCTAAAACCATAGATAACGATCTCTCTGCAACAGATGCAACATTTGGTTTTCAAACAGCCATACAAATTGCTACAGAAGCTGTTGATAAACTTGTTACAACTGCTGCTAGCCATAATAGGGTACAGATACTGGAAGTTATGGGACGTAATGCAGGTTGGATTGCATTAAATGCTGCAGTTGCTGGTGGAGCAGAAATATGCCTGCTCCCGGAATTTCCTTATGATATTAATAAGGTAATGGAAAAGGTTGAAAGCAGATTCCAAAAAGGAAGAGGATTTTTAAATATCGTAATTTCAGAAGGTGCCAGGAACATTAAAGGTGAAACTGTTTCTACCAAAAGTTCTGAAGTTGGTTATGAAAATGTCCGACTGGGTGGGGTAGGATTCAGACTTGAAGAGGAGCTTAAGAATGCCGGTTGTGAACACAGCATACGTACAACCGTACTTGGTCACTTGCAAAGGGGAGGTATTCCAATCGCTTACGACAGAGTTCTCGCTACACAATATGGTGTTAAAGCCATGGAATTGGTTCTTGCCGGGGAATATGGACGTATGGTTTCATATAGACACCCATATATTACTTCAGTAACTTTAAAAGAAGCCATTCAGCAACCTAATCTTGTTGACGCTGATACGGCATTAATGAAAACGGCAAGAGGAATTGGAATATCTTTTGGTGATTAAGCAATAAGATTTATTTAAGCAAAGTGTCACATTAATGTGACCTTCTCAACGAGAATAAAAAGAAGTATAATCCGGCGCCAATAAGGGCGCCGGTTATATTTGCATACATATCGTACAATGAATACATCCTTCCAAAAGGCATCAATCGCTGGAAAACTTCTATCGAAAATCCAAGAACAACTGCCATTAAAAAGACAATAAAGTAAATCTTAAAGTGCTTATTCCTTGTATTTTGCAATTTGCCATTTATAACCTTGGCCTTATCAAATGTCCATAGCCCGAGTAAACTAAATCCAAAATACATTGTAAAGTGCACAACTTTATCAATATTTTGAAAATAAAAAATATGGGGTAATTCATCTGAGGGCATTAAAGAGGCAAATGCAATAGCTATCAGATAGACAAACCAAATAAACCATCTAATAACTGACGGAACGGAGTAGATAAACTGTAAAAGCACTTGATAGATTTTATAGATTCCAAATAATAACAAAAATAAGTAATAAAATGAGAAAGCCGGCATCCCCCTGCCGGCTTTCATGAAAAGGAACCAAATCCCAATTAGTAGGTATTGATTATTCGTTTGGTAACAGTACCAAATTCAGTCCTCAATACTACAAGGAATACTTGTTCGCTGTTGTCGCCAACAGGATCGAACCGGTATGTGTAATCAAACCCCGCTTTGGCTTCCCCTTCAAAGAGAGTGGCTACTTTCATGCCATAGAGGCTATATATTTCAAGAGAAATTCTTGAATTTGTTGTTAAGTTGTACCTGATTTCAGTTGATTCACTGAATGGATTTGGTACAATCGACATAGTAGCTTCATTTTTATTAGGTAATTCCGTAAATGTTGTACTGCCACCTGGTTGAGGTGAAGTTACAGGGACACATGGTACAGCACAGAAGTAGATGAAACGGCATTTATCTAATCCGGTGTTGATGATTCCAAGAGCTGATGTGATGTCTCCTAAGGAACAACCTGAAATGATTTCTCCTCCCAGTGCTCTGTTTGCAAGCATATACAGATCAGTGATTGAATTGTTTGCACCCAGAACAGTCATTACCGTTACCGGTAAAGTATAGTAGAGTTCTGTACCAATTAACGGATATGCATCAGGATCATAACAATCAGATGAAGCACGGGTGAAGAAATACCTGGACTCTAATTCAAGATCACCCAATTCAGTGTCTAACCTCAAATTCAGTCCCATGGTCAATGTTTGAGCAATAAGATTGTTTTTCAAACTTCCGTCAGGACGTAACATGGTTGCTGGCAATGAACATAGGTCATATGGACCGCCCGGAGCAATTGCGGATGACTGGCCACCTGCAGGTAATGTATTAATTACACAATTAGGTCCTGTTACAGGATGTGTTATAATTGATCTTGTGCCTGTCCCTATTGTAAGATCTGTTGATAATAACATGTTCAACAGATCCATAGTTGTAGTACCATCACAATATGCTCCACCGAGGTTGCCATAAAAGCCTTGTGTAAGAGTACACAAATTCAACCCGCATGAAGTTGTCCATGTATAAGTCACAACTTCCTCTGAATCATTCCCACAAGCATCTGTTGCGACGTAGGTAAATGATTGACTTCTGTTATTACCATCCTCGATAATGTATCCTGGAGTGCATTCAACAGTTGCATACCCGCAATTGTCTGTTGCACCTACACCTTCATCGCATGCTGGTAAGAATTCAGGATCACAACCCAGGTCACCGCCTTCAGGTAAATTAGTGAGAACAGGATCAATAACATCCGGTTCAACAGTGAATGTGGAAGTGCATGATGCATTATCAGCACAATAGCCGGCACCATTATTTGCAGAAAGGGTGAACGAATAGGTAAACCCGCAGGCATAATTTGTCGGAGGTGCTGCTTCAATGCTAGCAATGTTACTTGTTGGGCTGCACCCACCGGTTACACTGAATCCGGCTTTCCATGTATTGTATGCACTAATTATATCGGCTGATGAGGTACATGCAGGAAGATTAACATTCCCCGGGCAGTTAGCAACCAGATCAGGAGCTGCTGCAACGGTAAATGTTGAAGTGCATGATGCATTGTCAGCACAATAACCGGCACCATTACTTGCTGTTAGGGTGAACGAATAAGTAAACCCACAGGCAAAATTTGTTGGAGGTGCAGCTGTAATAGAAGCAATGTTACTTGTTGGACTGCAACCACCGGTCACGCTGAATCCGGCTTTCCATGTATTGTATGCACTCACAATATCGGCTGCTGATGTACATGCAGGAAGATTAACATTACCCGGGCAGTTAGCTACCAGATCAGGAGCTGCTGCAACGGTGAATGTTGAAGTGCATGAAGCATTATCAGCGCAATAACCGGCACCATTACTTGCTGTTAGGGTGAACGAATAAGTAAACCCACAGGCAAAATTTGTTGGAGGTGCTGCTGCAATAGAAGCAATGTTACTTGTTGGACTGCAACCCCCTGTTACACTGAATCCCGCTTTCCATGTATTGTATGCAGTAACAATAGCAGTTGCTGAGGTACATGCAGGCAAATTAACATTACCCGGGCAGTTAGCAACCAGATCAGGAGCTGCTGCAACGGTGAATGTAGAAGTGCATGAAGCATTATCAGCGCAATAGCCGGCTCCATTACTTGCTGTTAGTGTGAACGAATAAGTGAATCCACAGGCATAATTTGTCGGTGGAGCTGCTGCAATACTTGCAATATTACTTGTTGGACTGCAACCACCGGTTACGCTAAATCCGGCTTTCCATGTGTTATATGCACTTACGATGTCGGCAGATGAAGTGCATGCAGGCAAATTAACATTACCCGGGCAGTTAGCAACCAGATCAGGAGCAGCTGCAATGGTGAATGTTGAAGTGCATGATGCATTGTCAGCACAATAGCCGGCACCATTAGTTGCTGTGAGGGTGAATGAATAAGTGAATCCACAGGCATAATTTGATGGAGGTGCTGCTGCAATACTAGCAATGTTACTTGTCGGACTACAACCACCGGTTACACTGAATCCGGCTTTCCATGTATTGTATGCAGTAACAATAGCAGTTGCTGAGGTACATGCAGGCAAATTAACATTACCCGGGCAGTTTGCTACCAGGTCAGGAGCTGTTGCAACGGTGAATGTAGAAGTGCATGAAGCATTGTCAGCGCAATAACCGGCACCATTACTTGCTGTTAAGGTGAACGAATAGGTGAAACCACAGGCAAAATTTGTCGGTGGAGCTGCTGCAATAGTAGCAATATTACTTGTAGGACTGCAACCACCGGTTACACTGAATCCTGCTTTCCATGTATTGTATGCACTAACTATATCGGCTGCTGAAGTACATGCAGGCAAATTAACATTACCCGGGCAGTTAGCAACCAGATCAGGAGCTGCTGCAACGGTAAATGTTGAAGTGCATGATGCATTATCAGCACAATAGCCGGCACCATTAGTTGCTGTGAGGGTGAATGAATAGGTGAACCCGCAGGCAAAATTTGTTGGAGGTGCTGCTGCAATAGTAGCAATATTACTTGTAGGACTGCAACCACCTGTCACACTGAATCCTGCTTTCCATGTATTGTATGCACTCACAATATCGGCTGCAGATGTACATGCAGGAAGATTAACATTACCTGGGCAGTTAGCTACCAGATCAGGAGCTGCTGCAACGGTGAATGTTGAAGTGCATGAGGCATTATCAGCGCAATAACCGGCACCATTACTTGCTGTTAAGGTGAACGAATAGGTGAAACCACAGGCAAAATTTGTCGGTGGAGCTGCTGCAATAGTAGCAATATTACTTG